>MDVS01000019.1 GCA_001940645.1 Candidatus Heimdallarchaeota archaeon LC_3 | reverse complement strand
TGAGAATCATTATTAAAATCTGAAAAGTTAATGAGTTGGGAAGCAGATCCTAAAAGTAAAAATAAAAGAAATAAGAATACTTTAATTTTATTCATTAAAAAAACCTACAAACAATAGTTTTGAAATTAAAAGATTTTTTATTTTGTATTATATAAGATTATTTGATCTCTTTCTCACAAAAGGACGAGAGCATTCTAGTAGTAAGGAAAAAAAGATAGGTGACCCTAAATAGAAAATATAAAATTATAAAGATAATTTGATTGACAATTCAGATTCTGTTCAAAAATTTCTTATCTTTAGGGAACATTTAATTCGGTTTGGTTTGGAATTTTTGTAAAGAACTTGGAATTAGCCCTTCTGCTAAAGAGAACTTGCTAGAATTAAATAATACTAAAGATAATAAAAGAAAAAATAGAATAAGAGGCAAAAAAATGTTTGTAGAGTTTTCAATTTGTAATTGAACTAGAAATACGGTTCCACAAAAAATTGATCCAATTAATCCGCTTAGACGGATTAGAAATCCAACTAAAAGACTCCATCCTAGATAAATTTCAATCAGGATAATAAAAACTTGAAAAAATAAGACGAAAACTATTTCCCTTTTTAAAATTCTGAAAATCCCTCCTATCAGGAAACTATTGCCAGCTATCTCATCCAGAAAAGCAATTAATATTGATGAATTGAAAATGTAAATTGTACTTGATCCAATAAAAATAATAGCAAGTATAAATCGAATAATTAACATAATCCAAAGATTATTGGAACTTGATGCAGAGGACATTATTCAAATTATACAATTACAATTTATTAGTATCATGGAAGCACAAATTTTTCTAAAAAAATGGATGATAAATATCGAAAAGATATTTATATTGTTTAGTACAAGCTGTTATCTCGGTTTATTCTTTCCAGTATGTGATTTAAATTATGAAACCTTTTCCAAATAGTATTATCATTGGTCAAAGAGCTGGATAAATTTCAGGGATAATGACAGGGCTTCTCGCACAATTCATATTACCTGATTTGTTTACTGATTATTTACCCACAATAATTTCATTGTCTCCATCTCCTGATTATGTCATTCTAAGTCATGTACTTAATTTACTAATTTCTTCTATTTATGGAATTATTTTTGGAATTTTTTTTTATTGGCTTGTCGTTCAAGATAGTAATAATAAATTATTTAAATTAGGAAAACTTAATATTATTTATTTTTCGTTTTTCGGGCTAATTTACGGATTTTTTCTCTTTATTATTGGTGGAATTACTTTCTTATTCTTGTGGCCCTCTTTATTTAATACTATATCATCAGATATTTTTCAAGGAGTCTTTATATCACTAAATCACATGATTTTTGGTCTGTTGACATGTATTATTGTTGTTTTTTATCAGAAATAATTTTACTATTAAATGAGTACGGATTGTTTATGTCTTTACCATTTAAGAATTTAGAATCTCATAAATTTACAGTTTTATTAGTATTTTTATGCTTGATTGGATTTTTTCCTCTTTTTTATAAGAATTTTTCTTTTTTCAATCATTAGTATTTTATTTTTATAAAAATATAATTAAAAAGTAAACTGATTTTTTTCAAATTTATTTCATGTTGTAAATACCTCTATAAATTGGATATATTTATATTTTCTTTTTTTTTTCCATTAATTCGGTGATCTAATGTCTGAAATCTTAGATAAAAGTTATTTGTATATCATGAAAAATTTTATAAGATTTGGAATGTTTTTATTATTGTTAGGAATCATTTTTATGATCTTTGGGATAGTTTACACTTCAAATAGCAATTTAGGCTATACTGTCTCATTTTCTCTTTCCGGAGGCTTTTTCTTTCTCAGCGGAATTATCCTCCTTGTAAGTAGGCCAAAATCTAACTAATTTTTTCTGATTAGGATTAATAAATGTTATTTTCAAATTTTCTATCATTCTTTAGTATATTTAAAATGACTATCAATGGTATACACTTATGAATTGTACCAATTGTCGTTTTCAATGGTGATGATAGGTAAGAATTTCGATAAAGTGTTGAATATGAAGATAACTCTAAATATTGGCGATAAAAAAGGTTTAGGATTTTAATGGCCAAAAAAAGGATAATTCTGATATAATATTAAATATCAATTTTTTCTAATAAATCAATTTCGTTTCCTTCATAATCATTGATTGTTGCAACCATGTAACCAAATCCTTCATTCTTTGGTTCTTTGATAACTGTGATATTTTTAGATTTAAGAGTTTTTATAACGTGATAAATATCTGACACTTCAAAATTGAAATGGATATTACCATATAGATTTAATTCATTAAAACCATAATATTGATGGATTACTAGTATGATATTGTTCAACAGGAATTGCGCGATTTCAAGGCCTAAATGTACAGGTTCACGTTCCAATAATTATTTCTCTTACACAGAAGATTTATTAAACTCTTTAGCAACTAACTTATCCCCAATTAATAAATTTTTATAAGGTTATATTTTTCATATTAATGAAGTAATATAGGCATTAAAATTCCGAAACCCATCTATTTGATTATGAAAAACTGTCAACATTGTGATCAACAATTTTTTGATATTACTTCATACAACAAACATTTAAATTCTTATGACCATTCTCTTAATGAAATTAATTCTCAAATAAAAAATTTGAAAGTTTTTACTCAAAAATTGTTTTTTAGATCATATTAGATAAATAGAATTGCATGAGGAATTTGAAAATTATTTAACTACCTCAACCTAAATACATTCCTTCATTCATTTTTGATTTTGTAGGAATTTCACTCAGTGAATCACCCTAACCTGAAGGATGGGGCTTCCCTCTTCATCGACAGCACTTGTGCAGACACAAATGCCAATCTATCTACTGATTGGCACAGTTCCTGAATAGAGATACTCGTCTCCAAAGGCATATTATTCCTCAGTTCCTGAGGAAAGTGGGGTAATATACTCCTGGTAGTACAATTGAAAAAGCTAAAAATGGCTTAGAAGCTATCAAATGTTTTTCTAATGCCTCCTCACCTTTTCACCTCATTTTTTCAGATGTTCATATGCCAAAAATTAGTGGAATTGAACTCGTGAAATTTATCACACGTAATAACATACGCGCGGATATTATTGCTTCTACTGGGAATAATGATTTTGATGAAACGTTTTGGGAGGCTGGATTTATCCGGGTACTGAGAAAAAGCACTAATTTTCATGAAAATCTAGAAGAATTTTACAAAATTATTGTTTCATATAGTAAAATTATCAAAATGGATTCTTTATTGGAATGATTTGCTATTTTTTGGGTTATCCGCATTAATTTGCATATTTCCTATACGTTTCTTCAGCCATTTTCTGAAATGCTTCTTCAACATTTTCTCCTGTTTTAGCTGAAGTTTCAAAAAATGGTATTTTCAGTCTTCCTTCAAATTCTTCAAAAGCAATTGTTCTAGCGAGTTCTTTCCCTTCTTTATTAGAAATAGCTGTTGTTATTGCTGGTCGTAAATCGATTTTGTTAGCTAGCAAAATCACTGATGCTATATCGGGTATATATTTTCGTATTTCTGCTATCCAATCAAGAATATTTTCATATGTAGATAATCGGGAAATATCATAAACCAAAATGGCTGCATTAGCTCCTTTATAGTATCTTGGTCGAACAGCTGAAAAAATATCTTGTCCTGCTAAATCCCAGATTTGGAATTTCAATCTTTGTTCATTTCTTTCATCATCCATTATCTTAATCGCTTTGGGTGAGAAGTCTGCACCCAAAGTTAACAGATATGCTTCATTAAATCCCTGACCCAAATATCTGTTTCGTATAGCGGTTTTTCCGACCGCTCCATCCCCGCATAACACTAGTTTGTATTCCATATATGATCCTCCACCAAAATAGGATTTTCTTATGTTTTTTGTTTTGAAGTTTTAAAACTTGTGCGTTAGTATGTAGGTATCAAATAAAATGAAGTTGGATGTTTGAGTATTATATTCATTTCTCTTTCTTATTAAAAGATTTATTCTTTTTTCCAATTCTTACACATTTTATTCATTACTTCTATTATTCTTTAGATAATTTCAATGTAGAAAAGTTTCGCAAGTTAAGTTTCCAAAATTATCAAGAGTTGTAAAAATTTTCAGCAAAAGGAAATTTAAGCCTATAAAATCTCGTTAAAATGTTGAACATTGGCAGGATACATAATATGAATAACAAAATGAGTTTCATCATATTAATTATTTATTCAAGTATCATATTTACTCAATCTACTGTGTTTCACAGTTCTGCAATTCCTTCTCAAAATCTTGAGATCCCTTCCTATTGGAGCGAATGTTCAGAAGTAGCTGGAAATGTGAACAATCCGTTAAGTGGTGTAAATTCAGGATCTGTAATAGGAGCATTTTGGAATGCTCTAATTGGAATGACTCTCGGACAAATTAAAGATTTTGTTATACCAGTTGATCAACATCCTTATACCTCTGGAATTTTAGCTGGTCAAGATTTGTATTATATTGTTCGAATAGAGAACATAGATTCAGCATCAGGAACTACTGTAACAGCAAATAGCCAAGTGGATGTTTTTTATTCATTGTATATTGGTTGTTCGATCGAGAAAATTCCTATCGCTATTCAAACTGATCCTGGTACAAAATTCAATATTACTGAAGTATTTTTAAAAACTGAAACTGAATACACTATTATCTATACTAATGAAAATGTTGGAGAATCTCATTCTTTGGTCATTGGTGTTCCAAATGCTATCTATACTAATGAAAATGCTTCTTCAGCTTCAAGATTAGCCATTCTTGGTCCTGAACACAATGAAACCAATCAATCGGGAGGATTAGGAAAATCTTGGATTTATAATTATACGACTGAAAGTAATTCTTGGGTTATGTTTTTTTGCCCGTTTATTGGTCATTTACCTACTGAATTTGGGTGGTTCAAAATAGGTAATCCAGAAGAAAAACCAGTATTACCATCTACTGCAACCACAATCTCTTCTTCAACTACTCCTACAATAATCATTTCTATTGATGTTTCAACTACTATTAAAGGTGAAACAAGTACCAATAATCCCCAAATAACAACTACAACAAGTTCAGGAATCTTGTGGACCATTTTGATATTGTTTTCGGGAATACTAATAAAAAAACAAAGAAAACTATAAAATAAGTCTAGTAGTGATTGATATTCTAAAAAACACTAGAGAAAGTATATTGAAAGATTAATACAAACTCATTATTTCGAANTAAAAAAGAAATTCTGATTAAAGATTTTTTTTATGTGCTAATCACATTTTTTAAAGTTTTTAACATATTTACTTGAATAAATTTGCAAACCTTTTATTTACAAGATTTAGGAATGAATTAATCAGACAACTGGTATTCTATCAATAATTAATAAGTCTTGTGATGATTGATATTATTAGGTTTGCATTAAGAAGGTAAATTGGACCAGTATTACAAATAATTTTTCTACATTAACAAAGAAATTTTGAAAAATAGAAAAGGTTAATTACAAGAATGTTTTATTATGCTCTACTAAGATTGGAATGAAATTTTTCCTTTTATTGGGTTCCTTTTTTCACTTCTTTCATTAATCATTGTTAGTTTTGCAATGATTAATAGCTGGCGTATCCCCATTTTTAGGTTTATATTTCTTGGACAATTTTTCCTTTTTATTTTAGTGTTCTGCCTTACGATTTTTAGTTTCTTAGACAATTCTGTTGACCCATTAATTCCTCAGGGTATACATAGAATTGGAATGTTATTTGGTCATTTTGGAGCAATAACTTGGTTTTTCATATTTGATAGGATAGAAAATGAATTTCTTCAATTTAGAAGAATCTTTTTTCAAAGAGCTCTTGTCTTTGTTTTTGGTTTATCTTTTGCAATAAATTTTTTTACAATTTCATATTCAGTTGTAGGATCTTCATGGAAAATAACTTATTTTCCCCTAGGAATTGTATTTTTAGTTATAGTTTACGGTTCATTTACTGTCTATCAATATATTCTATTTTTTAGGAGAGTTAGAACATCGAAAAGTCACAATAATCTTTCAAAATCAATCGCGTTTTTGTATTTCTTATCGATGACAATAGCGATCATTTCATTTATTACTAGTGGGTTAGTATTTGATTTACCGTTTCTCTGGGTTTTCTTTGGGGGACTTGCTTTATTTTTTGTCTCTATTTTATTTATAATTATCCCTCGTATTTTACTAACACATGAAGAACCAGTTTTGGCCTTGATTTTATCTAAAAGTGGAACTACCTTATTTGAAAAGACCTTTGATATGAAAGAATCATTGGAAAAAGATCTGATGGGTGGTTTCTTGACTGCATTAGATATTTTTGGCAGAAAAGTCCTTGATCAAGAGGGAACTATTGAAAGTATAAAATATAAATTTCAAACAATCTTAATGAAGTCAATATCAGGTCTAAAGTTCAGTTATATGTTTAAAGGTTCATCATATTACGCACCTTTCAGGTTAGAACAATTCACGCAATTATTAATAGGCAATAAATATCTGTGGGAGAAATTATTGAATCATAAATCTAAATTATCAAATTTAGAGGAAGATGATAGAAATAAAATTGAAAGTTATGCAAAAAAAGTTTTCCTTTAAATCGTTAATATTTGGAATGGAAAAATATCTACCTTTTTACAAAATATTTCGAGAGTTTGATTAAATTCCTTGTGTGAGATTATCAAAATTTGAAAACCATCAATTGTGAATCCAATCTGGTGTTAAACATTAATTTTGTAGTAATACATCCTTAAATCATTAAAATCTTTAAATTTTTCGACTAAATTTGTAGTATGAAGAATTTTCAACCCGGAACGAATAGATCTTGAGGAATAATTAACCTTTTTTTTAATCTCATAAGGGTACATTGATCCTTCTTTCAAGGTTGAATAGATTTCTCTAGCGCATGGAGGTAATGTAGCGAGTTGAAGATTTATTACTGATATTTTTTGCTTCATTTTATACCCTCTATGAAACTGCAACATTTGGGGTATTTTTTGGATTTTTTCTGATAAAAAACAAAACCCCTAGAATTAAAAACGGTAATAATCCAATTATATTATTTAAATTCTGTGTTAGACTACCAGAATTTATCAAAGTGTCTGTAGTAATTATTTCCTTTGAAAAAAAATAAGGTTGGGAGTAGATTGATGATGAATTCAGATAAATTGTCTTCCAGAAGGAACTACTTATGAAACTAATAACAAAAGCGTATAAAATGATTTGTTCATTTGAAAAACTTAAATCCTTTCTTAAAATCGAAGTTGAAATAATGAATCCAAGAATCAACAATAATATAAAGTAGTTTTCTATTCCATTATATTCAAAAACGGATGTTCCGCTGAATATTGGAATTATCAAGGATACTAATCCTACTTTTAACAAATTTATGATAAGTGTCGATTCCCAGACTTGTCGAAATTTCATTTTTGGGACTAAGAACACTATCAGCAGTAATTCTATTCCAAATAATAGGAAAGCATCAATAATTGTTAGATTTATTATTTGAGGAGAGGAGAAATATATCATAAGGACACCAATTAGATATTTATGGGCCTAATCATGAATCTTTTCTGATTGCTTACCCCCTTTCTTGGTGTGGTGCACCACCCTTAAGCTTTTTTTGATAAATTTAACCTACCAATCCAATAATTTATTGTAATTAAATGCCTGGGTAATTCTTTAGCAAGAATTATTTTACTAAAAGAATTTGAGTTATTATCTATTTCTTCCTCTAATAGTAAAACATCAGCTAAAAATGTATATACACTATTTAAATTGTTATCAGGTGTATGCAAACCTAGTTTTATTTTCCATTTATGATGGGGACCGGATATATTGTACCAACTTAAATCAAGATAAAAATTGTTTAATAAAATTCTTACAACCTCATTTTTTGTCTTATTTTGTGATTTGTTATTCGAAATAATCTGTATTGTTAACAAATTTTGTTTAATTATATCTGATAAGCTCTTTGGGACCGGTTTAGAAATAACTATTTTCTTAACACTAAAAACTAAGACTATTAAAACAAAAACAGTTGTTAAACTTAATATATTTGTTAAATCAGTTCTTTCCAAAGAAAGATTATCTTTTTGAAGCGATTCTCTACTCGCTGAGAAAGAATCTATTACTTGAGGAGTTATTGCTTTTATAAAAATGAAATCCAGGTATAAATAAATTGTTATGACTGAAATAACTATCACGATTATGAGTAGTTTGGAGTTTTGCCTTTTTATTAGATCTGAATATTCTTTTTTTTCGTAATAATACTTCATATTAAATTCCTGATGAGGTTTCATATTTGTTTATCATAATAATTACCAAAATCAATTAATAAATTAGTTAACGGGTGTTTTTCATTTGCTTGTATTGAGAATACTCGTGGATGCAACTGATTAACTACTATTAGTCGTTTTTTCTTTAAATTTTCAATTGACTTATAAATTGTTTTTGATGTTTCAGAGGAACCTATTTGTCGAGCTAGCTCTATTCCTGTAGATGGTTTTGGAAATATTTTTGCGATATAGAACCATGCTTGGCGTTCCTGAACCGTTAACTCATCACCGAGAAATAACTGAATCAACCCATAGACATTTGCAAGGATATTATCAATATTCTTTGTGAGATCTAATTCATTTCTTGATTCAAGCATTCTGAATATTTCAGAAATGTTTGATTTCTCAAAATTGTAAGTCATATTTATTAATCCTAAAGTGAGATTTAATATTTTTTGTGTGTTTAAACACACTTTCTCAGAACCGAAGTTGAAACTTTAAATCCAAAAATTAACAACAATATAATGTAGTTTTCTACTCTGAACATTTATTACCTACTCCGTTTCAAAGATCCATTGAAAAAAATTATTTTTCTAATCGATATGTAGAAATATTTCATCGGTATAATGATATTTCATAGATATTTCACAATAAAGCTCAATAAGTCTTGATCGACTAATGACCTTTCACAAATTTCCAAAAATCTAATAGGTTTTGATTTAATGAACGTTAGTTTTTTTCCGTAAAAACCATTTATGTCGCTATTTAATATTATTTATATCCAAGTGTCTCAATAGATATAAAATTTATGTACCTCGATGGATTTGAAAATGTCTCCAGGCTTAGAAGAGATTATATTAGAGCGAAAGAAAGCATTTTATATTCAAAACCTAATTGAAAACCACAAAATTGGGAGAATATTAGCTGAAAAATCTTTAGGGATTATACCTAATTTTTTTGTTATCAATAACATTAAAAAATCTTATTTTGATGGTAGAAATGGTATTTTATTATTAGAGATTGAATATAATTCAGAATTAGGTGCTTTTCAAAATTTAATTGCGTATAAAGAATTCCCTAGCAATGAGGATGCTCAATATAATATTTCATTACATAACTGGGTTAAAAAAAGAATTAAAATCAATCCAAGAGTTCATGTTCCAGACATTTATGCTTCAGATAAAAACTACATTATTTTCGAAGGAATTAAAGGTCAAACATTCAATATTTTTAACATGAATCCTATTAAACAGGCTAGAATGGCAGGAGAAGTGTTAGCTACTTATCATTCAGCTGAGACACATCCTGCTGATATTTTACGTTACTCGAAATTATTAGACGAAGCAGTAAATAACTTACCTATAAGTTCTGATCGCAAAGAACGTTTATTAAGCCTTGGATATACTTTATTGATAAATTATGACAATTCTAAAAGTGGGATATATGCTTATGGTGATTTTCATCCTGAAAATGTTATTATATCTTCAGAAGGAAATCAAGGATATTTAATTGATCCTGAATTTATTGAAATGAACAAAGAAGCAGATAGATATGAAGATATTGCAAATTTTTTTGTTTTTAGTGCAATAAATGAATTTAAAGAAAAAGATAATATAGATAAAACAATAAAATCTCTCGAAGCCTTCTTAGGTGGATATAATTCATATTTAGAGAATTCTGGTCAAAATTTAAAAAACATCTATGGTACAGACCAACAACTAGTAGAATTATTTTTTCATTTAGGTCTAATTGCCCTAATTAAAGGTGTTTTTACTTCTAAAACATTAATAACTGTAAAAAGAGATATATCTGAAGCTGAATTAAATGAAATTTTAAGTATTTATAAATTTGTTTCAACTCTCTGGAAATATGGTCTAAAGTTTGTCCCAGAAGACGCCTTCCCCCAATCTTTTCACAATAAACGCATAAATGAAGAGAATAGGGTCCTTTCTTGGGTAGGAATTGGACGAATGGTTTTGAATTATTTTCAAAAAGATGATCATTTCCATATTCTTTCGATGAATTCAGGAACAAGCCAAGAAACAGTAGAGGGTATTTTTAGGATAGGAAAAATTCAATCCAAAAAGGAATTAGAAAAAAGGATAAAAGTTATTAATTCATGGTTTCAGAAAAAGCTTGTTGAAATTAAAAAGGATAAAATTATTATAAATGATGATTTCATTAGTAATTTTCATTTTCCCAATTATTTATCTGATTGGCAAAATATAACGAAAAAATTGATCAATATTTACCGATTAAAACCCGAATATAATATTTTATTCGAACTTATAACAAATCCTCTCTTTGATATTAAAAAAATTCAGAAGAAACTTGATTTAAATCAAAAGGAGACCAATGAAATTATCGAGCAATTAGTTTATCAAGGGATCGCTTTAAAAACTGATCACACAATCAGTTTTAATCCTAATTGGCAAAATCTAGTAGATAATACAACAAGAGCTTTTCTATTATCCAATTTAGCATAACGTAATCTTAAAATAATCTTGATCAATTTTTTTTCAAATTTATTCGATAAATTCTTTATTTATTTAATTCGTAAGAATTTAGATAAAAAGTCTAAAAAAAATTTGACCTAATTTTCTTAAAAACAAAGTAAAGGATTTGTTGTTAGGATAACATATAAATTTTTTTTTGTTTCTTGTGATACAAGTAGATTTATTCAAAACGGTAGGTTAGAACACCATTTTAACCATATTAATTTTGAATTCACATTCTTGATTTGGTTTACATTTTAAAACCAAACCAACAAAAAGAAATTCATAATCTTTATAGTTTAAATATGGAAAGATTTTTAAATATAATAAATTTTCAAATCATTGTAGCTCACTTAAAATTATTTGAACCTCAAATTTATTAATCGAATTTAATAAAAACCGTGTCAAAGAGGTTCAATCGCTTTTGAGAAAACTACGCTAAAACAAACAAAACAAAAAGGAAATGAAATAATATGGCAGGAAACTTTGCAAACGCACGTGTAGAAAAATTGATACGCCAAGCAGGCGCCCGAAGAGTATCAGCTAACGCTATTGATAAAATGAACGAGTTTTTAACTGACTGGGGTAAAAACATTGCAAAATACGCAGTAGAAATAGCCCGACACTCTGGAAGAAAAACCGTTAAAGAAAACGATATTAAATTAGCTGCTCAGAAATAAATACAAAAAATAAAAACCGATTGAGCTGAAAGCAAGCTCAATTTCTTTTCTAATTTTAAAACAATAACTTAATTTTTCTATTCTCTTTTTTTGAAATAAACCGTGGAAAGTCTTTTTTATTCTTTCAGTGAAGAAATTATTAACGAAAAAGGTATTTTTTGATTTATTTCAATAAATTTCTCATTAATCATGGTTTCATCTCTATAAGGAACCTTATTTCCCAAATCTTTCACTTGTTCAAGTGTGAAACCTTTCGGTTCAACAATTTTTTCGATTTTAAACCCTGCTTCAATTAAACCGTTTAAAATTGTTTCGAATTTAGGATATGTGCTACCAAATGAAGAGATTTTCTTCCCTTCTTTATTATTCCAGCTCCAAAATTCTCTTTTTTTTTCAAAGTAATTATTGATTTTGTCAAAAGAATCTTTCTCCACTGCATCCCAGATTACTGACATCATAGGATGCAGAGTACACATAACAAATCTTCCTTTAGATTTTAAAACACGGAAAACTTCAAAAAATACTTTTTTCATATCTGTTACATATGTAATATCATGAGAGGTAAAAACTAAATCAAAATTTGCAGCAATGAATATAGATAAATCCTCCATATTACCTTGAACAAAATGGATGTTCATTTTGTTTTCTTTTGCGAGGTTCTTTGCATAATTTAATTGTTCATCAGATTGATCAAGTGCTACTACTTTTTTAGCTCCCCATTTCTTTAAAACAATGGAGTTTTGACCCCCTCCACAACCCATATCCAAAATTTCAAGATTTTTTACGTCTCCGACAACTTTTAGGGATTTCTCTCCAGGGCCGTAAGGTGCATAGTGAATATCATTTAATGAAATACGATTTGATGATTGATAATAATTGCTTAGTTTGTTCCAGCTGTCACGATTTGCTTTATTTGACATTTGTACCACATTATATTGAGAAGAAAGTAAATTTAGAAATTTTTGTAAAATGAAATTGGTAGAAAATTTTCATTTAATATTTTACATTTATCTGGGTTATATCCATATTTGACACAACTCCGATCATAAATATTGAATTGGTTGCAGCAATTAAAATAGATTTGTAGATTCATTATTTTTCTTAAATATTATGATTCGTTCAGAGTATTTGCAGTGTTGATATCGTTATCCATTGCTGCAAAAATTCTTTTCTTCTTTGTTTTAGAATCTTAATGCCACATCATTAGAAAAATTAAAAAAAATTGAAAAAAGACCTTAATACATATATAATATGATAATTAAAATATAAATGAGAAGAAAAAAATCCTAATCGAATTGTACCATGTTATATCATATTTTGTAGTTCTGTGGAAATCAATCACTCAATACTCTTTATTTTGATGATTGTTATTAAATTAAAAGTTACCTGCTTTGAAGAGTAAGATTCTTGATTACTTACAATTATTTTTATGCTCAAGTTTTTTCTTATTCAATATGATTTCTAAATCTGACTTTGTTCGTGGTGTTCGTTGTTCAAGGTTATTTTGGTATTCCAAAAACTCTGAACTTCCTCCTGCTTCTTTGGAAATGAAATTTTTCTCATCTCAAGGTAAAAAATTTGAACATCGTGTTCATGAATTATTTCCAAATGCAATTAATTTGTCTCACCTTTCTCATAATGATGAAATCATTACCCAAACAAATCAAAATTTGAAACCTGGTAAAACAATTTTTGAAGGAGGATTTTTTTATAAAAATCTTTTCGTTAAAGTAGATATCTTGGAATCGGTAAATAATAAATGGAATATCTATGAAATTAAATCTTCTACTAAAGTTAAACCTGAGCATAAAATCGATTTGGGGTTTCAGAGATATGTTCTGGAAAAATTGGGGTTAGTCATAAATAAGTGTTTTATAATTCATGTGAATAATAAATATGTCAAAAATGGAGAAATAGATAATAAAGAAATGATCGTTACAGTTGATATTACAAAAGAATTACCAGGAGAAACAGATATTGAAAGAGAAATATCTGATTTAGCTCTGATACTTAAAAATAACAAAGCTCCTGAAATTGAACTTTCTAAAAATTGCAAAAAACCTGGAGATTGCGATAATAAAAATATCTGTTGGAGTGATCTTCCAGAATACAATGTTTTTCACCTAAATGATTGGCGTAAATACTGGAATCTTTATAAAAAAGGAATTGTAAATATTGATGATATTCCAAGTGATATGGAATTCAAACCAAAAGATCAAAACATTCTCCAGGCCATCCGATCAAACAAGCCCTATATTGACATTCCAGCTATTAAATCCTTTTTAGATAACCTAAATTTTCCCTTAAACCACTTTGATTTTGAAACATTCAATACTGTTGTTCCTATTTTTGATAATTCTTCTCCTTGGCAACAATTACCTTTCCAGTATTCGCTCCATGTAGAGCAGGAAAATGGAAACATTGCTCATTTTGAGTTTTTATCAAGGGACAATAAAGATCCTAGAAGAGAATTGTTGAACTCACTAAAAACCAATTTAGGTGATAAGGGAGATGTAATTGTATATTATAAAAATTTTGAAGTATTGAGATTAAAAGAATTGGTTAAAGTTTTTCCAGAAGAAGAAGAATGGATAAATCAAGTAATTGAAAGAATAGTTGATTTATGGGACGTGTTTTGGGATTTTTCTTATTATAATCCAATTCAAAAAGGCAGCACCTCACTAAAAAACGTTTTTCCAGCATTGACGGGAAGAAGCTATTCTGAATTAAACATTCAGGAAGGTATGGTTGCAAGTATTCAATTTTATGAAAGTCATATTGAAGAAAAACTTGATAATAAAGAAGATATTAGAAGAGACTTACTTAAATATTGTGGATTGGATACAGAAGCTATGATATTAATAATAAATCACTTAAAGGAATTAGTTAAGAAATGAAAGCATTTCTATAAAACTTCATTTCCGATAAATTAAATCTTATAAGTTGATTCAGATATCAATAGATAATTATATTTTCAATAAAAAATTATTGATATAAAAATATTCAGTTTTTTATTTCTGTGAACTGATTTAGAGGTATTTGAAGGGATTAAACAGTGAAAAAATATAGGTTCTTTACTAAAAATAATTTTATTTTAGGAATTTTTCTTTTTTCTTTTATTTTGGTCATTTTTCCAAATAATTCTTACGCTACTGGAAGCTTTGAAGAAGATGTTGTCAATAACGATGAAGGATCATTTATAACAGGTATCACAGTCGATTATGAAATGATAAGCATAAACGGAGGAAGGGAGCTAATAAAGACCATAATTATTAATACTGAAATTGATGTTAATGAATCAGGACTATATTCAATTGTGGGAGAGTTAAGATTGGATTCTAATTGGGTAGGCGGTTATGCGGAACCATACGAATCATTTATCCGTGCTTCTAGAGCAGGTAAATATATTTTGAAGTATTTTTTTGATGCTTCTCTGATATATGCCCAGTTAAAGCAATCATTTTCCTATGATGAATCTGATATTAATAAACAAGAGATTTCTTTATCCGCTCTTTTTACCTTAAATCAAAATGGAAATCAAGTATACCCATTAACGAGCTCTTATTATTCTTATGATAAGGGAAATTTTCCCAATTTTACCACTATATCCGTCAATGATTTATGGACTGGTCCAGTAATTTTAATAGATAGTCCATTAATGAGTATAATTGATATTAATGGAGATTCCTTAGCAGATGGTATTAATGTGCATTTGATACTTGAAGCAAGTGAAAAAGACAATTACTTTGTTAGTTATAGTTCTAATTTTGGTTCACAAACTGTGAGTGATCAAATTTTACGAATCAACAAAACCAATTCCCATTTTGATTATGATTTTTTTATTCCCTACTATTATATTAACCAATCACTGAATTTTCTATATTACAATGAATTTAATTTAGAAAATATCAGGTTCATTCCCGAAATTCTAGACATGTCTTCATCTTATTATTATCAAGGTTTTTCTATTGAAGAGCCTTATAACAAAATGAGAAAATGGACTATTTCAATAGATGAAAACCAGTTTGGTCCATTAACTCAAACTTATTATGGACATACGTTAGATTGGGTTGATATCAACAATGACGGATATGTAGAAGGTGTTAATATAACTACATTTTGGGAATCCTATCACTTATCTTATACAATTGAGATGAATGGTAGAGAAAATAATTACGATATGGGTTATACATATTATCCTTATATTTATCGAACAGAAGTAAATGAGTTCCTTGGATATACTCAATTTTTAAGTCATTCTAGTTATTTTTCAGTCGAAAATTTAGATCAGGACTTTACTTTAAGTTATTCTGATTTTATTAAATATAATACAGAAATCGTAACAATTTTCCTTCCAGAATTATTAAATACACAAACTTTTCTACCAATTTCTATTAATTATATCGACCATGATTTTAATTTAGATACTGCTGTTGATTCATTTCCTTCTGCTAATGTTTCTTTTGAGACTAATACTCAATTAGATAACGTAATTGTACTTGTTTCAATATCTTATAGGGAAGGGTCTTCTTTTTCTGGTTCAATTGCTCAAATGGATTATTATAATGAGTTTCCAGCTGGAAAAAAACAACTACAAATAAAATTTATTCCTGCTTATTCAGGAACATCTCAATTAACCGATGTGATTATATCAATGAGTTTTTTTACCGTGATCGCTGAAAGGGGAGAAAATGTAAATAATTATGACCTATTTATACAAATTTTTTCCGGTACCTCAAAAGAATACTTAATACCTATTGCAGATCTAACTTTTGAATTGACTTATTCTCAATTAATCGATTTGAAGGAATTTAACAAAAAATATTTTGAAACTCAACAATATGACCCATTTTCTCATTTACCACCTAAAAATTTAACGCAACTACCCACAATGGATAATTTTTTAGATTTAGGTGGAAAACAGGCAATTTATCATTATAATTATGAATTTTATCCAGTTTCCATTACAGAAGAGTTCACAATAGAGATTAATTACCAATCAGAGAATAATGGTAAAAAATTAGAAGGGCATGATTATTATATGATCCTAAAATACCCCGATTTTCTGTATACAACACCTAGTTCTGAGCAAATATTATTATTACCCGAGAATCTCTTATATTCGAAGTCTGGTCAATTGACAGTTTCGAATTTTTTCTTTCCAACTAATGTAAAAATCGGAACAAATTACTCTTATCAGGCTTATAGCGCTATTACTCCAGTAGAATATTCAACATATAGACTAGGGAATAAAAGTTATCAAACATTAGTATTTCAGGAATTTTATGGAATGGAATACCATGTAGAAAGGAAAACAGGGATTTTACTTGCTATGGGCTATCCTCTTGGTATAATTTTAGAGTTAGATCCAGAATCATCAATATTAGAATTGGTTGATTCATCAGAAATTGAATTGATCGTATTTGGAATTTCTTTACCTAATTTTAGTGGTATTTTCGTTGCCCTCTTCTTCTCCATGGGTGGATTATCTGCTGGAGTTGCTTTAGCTTATGTTGCAAAGATAATTGGTGGTAAAAAGTCATGAATACAAGATTTCTTAGACGAGGCAAAAAATAAATTTTTCTTCAAATTTTTTGTTCAAGAATCTCAAAATATTCATTTTCAAACCCAAATGAGGATCCTTATTCGAATATGGTATTCTAAAAAGGAATAATAGACCTTTTAAGATTCCTAAGTTTACTGATTTATAACTCCTTAATATATGAATTATGTCTTTTTATATTTTAAAATCAATAAATGGGTGATATTATGGCAGAATATGATTTTATGATAAGTCTTGTTCCAGCATTAGGAGCGGTTGCTCTATCAATATTTAATTGGTATAAATTAAAACAAGCTGGGGTTATTAAACCGTTAAGAATTGTTAATTATGGTCTTTGGTCAGTTAAATCCGGTGAAAGAAAGGTTAAAAATTTATTTCTACCTGTAACTCTAGAAAACATTGCTATGAAGTCCGGTTTAGTAACTGATATTTCAATTTCTTTTATCGATGGTACTGAGGAAAAACCTCTTGACATTACGCGTCGTATTGAAATGGATATGCCAGGTGGGTTAATGGGTGGAATGACTGTCAATGATTTTCGAATCAAGCAAACAAAAATACTTGTTCCCTTTTATCCTGTAAATGTACCTGGTCAAGAAGGAAGGTTAATTCTCCTTGATTGTGTTGATCGTTGGGATGCAATTACTCTTGATAAGCAGCTTACTTGTAAAATCGATGTTACTTATGGATATAACAAAAAAAGTTCAATCAAATTTCCTTTTATAATTACATCTGAGTCTTGGGACAGCGCATTAGATCACATTAAGTGGTTTCGACCTTAATTTTTTACATAGCTCATTAGTGAATAAGATTGTTTTAGTTTTTTGAATTTTTTTTTCCTTATTGTTTTGTTATTGTTATTTTCCCAGTCAAAAACATTGTTTTCACCTAGAATTTCTTTAAATATCTTTACCGTTTTATTATAGAATTCAGAAGAAAAGAAAATCTTATCCTTTTGAGGTAAAATTTTGTAAAATCGTTCTCTGGTCGATGCTCCTATATATTTGTTCAATGAAGGTGCTTTGATTGATGAATCATCTTTTATTAATCCTATGGATATCTTATTTGTGGTTTTTGAAATTTGTCGAGCAAATTTTTCAGGATTACATGGCAGTAATGGAGTTATTGTTGCTCGTGTTGCTATTCCTGCTTTTGTTAGCTTTTGTAAAACCAACATTCTTGAAAAATAGGATGCTGTTTTTGGTTCATAGATTTTTCTTACTGATTCATCATCACTAGTGATACTCATATTAACAATTAGCTTTCCAGTGAGTTTTAAATTTAGTTTTTTTAGTAGATTTATGTCCCTTATTATTAATGGTGAACGGGTCTGAATAACTAAAGAAACAACTGGAAAATTTTGTATTACTTTTAATATACCTCTGGTAATTTGAAATTTTTTTTCTATGGGTTGATAGGGATCGGTAACAGATCCCATGAAAATTGAAATAACATTTATTCTTGATTTTAAGCTTTGTAGCTGTTTTTTAAGTAATTGTGGAGCATTTAACTTCGGCTCAACCCATTCACCCCAATGTTCTTTAGCCCATTCCCCCATAGCAAGTTTAAACCCTTTAGGAACATAACAATAAGAACAATCAAATAAGCAACCTGAATAGGGATTTAAAGAATGTGTAAATGATTCTAACGTTCCTTTAGTCTCAGTCAATATGCTTTTCGAATATTTAGGTGTTATCCCTTCAATTTCTTGAAAAATCATTAATCTAAATTAAAAAATTATTAGTTAAAGGAATTTAGGACTCCATTTCGAAAGAGACTTTTCCAATAAAAGTTTAGCAAGCCTACAAATTTATAATCTATTTTATATAACAAATGTTTTATAGGTTACGATTAATGTGATTGATATTGAGCACAAATAATAGCTGCAATTGTAAATGTGGCGAATCTTGTTCGCAATCATGTAGCGAATCATGTTCACGTTCGTGCAATGAAGCTTGTAATGAATCTTGTTCAAACTGTTGTTCAGCAACATGTTCTAATTGTTGTCAGCAATCATGTAGATGTACCAGTACTTCATCGGAAGCTCAAACACTATTTGTTATAAATTCAACAGTCCTATTTGTAAATATTGCAGTTGGTTTTATTAACGGGTTTAATTCACACACGCCCATATTTCTAACATTGATGGGATCTATATTGTTAGAAATGAGTTTGACTGGATTCAGAGGTTATTATAAAAAAGATTCACTAAATCAATATGAAAAAAATTCTTATCACATATTTTTAGGACGTTTTTTATTTCTTCATTCTCACCATTGTGAAACTGACATCCTAAAAGGAAAAGAATTTAGATTTATGGATAGATATTATTGTACAGGATGTTATGGCCTACTTTTTGGAACAATGATTTCGATTGGAATTTTTATCGTTTATTTATTTTGGCCAAATTTTTTCATTTTTTCTGAGATTTCAATCTTCTTCATACCTTTCTTTTTTCTTCCAATTGTCTTAAGATATAGTATTGTAAAAAATATGGGTTCTCTTTATAGAGTTTTCTCCAATGCTTTCTTACCAATCGGTTGCTCTGTGTTATTCATCATTATGGACAATTTTTATGCTAGTTGGCTATTTAACAGTCTTATAGTAATATTTATACTATTAGTAGCAGTATTGAGAGGAATTATATCTGTAAGAGGATAAGAAAAGGTAAAATCAGTAATGAGATAAAAGTATTTTATTCATTAATCTAATATTTCTTTAAGGCCAATCTCTATGTATTATCCTGAATTGTATAATGAAATTTTTAGAGAAGCATTTTCTTTCATATATAAAGGAGAATACATGAAAGCAGTTTATAAAATTGAATTAATTGAGAATTTAGAAGACTTATCTCCATTTATTAGATTAGAAGCAACTTTGTTAAAAGGAAAGATCTACAATGATCTTGAACAACAATCTTTATCAAAAAATGCACTTGAAGAGCTTTGGAATCATTTTACTGAAATGAAATATCAGTATCACCAAATTGAAATTTATTTTATTTTACTCCAGATATATATTCAAAATAATGATAAGAATAATTCCAATCAAACCTTAGATAAAGCAGAACTAGTTCTCAAGGTTTTAGATTCAGTTCCTTCTGCTGTTCAGGATACTTATCAATCATATTTTATTTTTTTGGTTGGTCTATATCATTTAAAGATAACTAAAGATATGCAACAGGCACTCTACAATTTTAATGACTGTTTAGAAAGCTTCACTAGAAATAATAATACTCTTGGAATAATTCAAGCGAATTATTGGATTGGGCTTAGTTATTTTAGGAGAAAAGAACATGAAATTGCAAGTAATTTCTTTTTAGAAAGCCTTGACAAAGCTATTAATGCAGATAACTTATATTATATCGCAAAAAATCACCACTACATTGGAAAAATCTATTCAGAACAAGAAAAATGGAAAGATTCCTTAGAGAATTTTGAAAATAGTTTGAAGATTTGTCGTAATTTATATATTCCGCCTTTCTTACTTACCATTTTTCGTGATACTATTGATATGTTATTCCAATTTAATAAATGGGATACTTTAGAACAATATCTAGCTGAACGATTAAAACATGCTATTGATAATAAAATGGTCACAGATACGATTAGTTCTTACTACTGGTTTGCATATTATTATGAATATCGTGGAATGATTGATAAATCATTGATAAAATATCAAGAAACTTTGGAATATCTTAATCAAAATCAATATCTTGACGAAATCCATCGTTGTAGCTCTCATATCAGTTATCTTAATGCGAAAAAGCATGATAAATTGGATGGTGGGGATTGGCAAAAAGAACTTTCGAATTCAAGAAAACCTTGGAAAATTATTATCATATGTAATGGTAATATTTCTCGTTCTCCTTTCTCTGAATTTATAACAAAAAGGTGGTTTGAAGAAAATAATTCAGAAATATTAAAAGATATCACATTTGAATCATTTGGAGTTCTTTATCAAAATGAAGAAATTCATCCCTTAAGTAAAGCACAATTATTGGATGAAGGTTTTGATGAAGAAAAAATTGACAATCATAAACCTCGTTATTGGAAGGATTATGAAGATATATGTGAACAAGCAACAATTTTTGTAGCTGTGACGGGAGAACAACGAAATTTAGTAAATTTTTATTACCCTGGGAAAGCATTCATGTTATCTTATATTGCTGAAGAAAAATTTAATTCAGTAATAGATCCTGCTGTTCATCGAATAGAAGCTAAGAAATTATTTGAAGAATTAAAACGATTAACTATTCTGTTTTCAGAAAAAATCTCAAATTTATCAAAGGGGACACTTTGACTTAAATCAATTTCCTTTTATAGTTTAATTAATGGAGAAAAAATTGTAATTCTTTCTTGAAAAACTTTTTGCATGTTTTAATTCAAGTCTTTTAAAAATAATTGTATTCTCTTTCTCAGTTTTTCATCCTTCTCTTTTATAGCTATCTCTATCGCTTTTTTTAAATCAATTTTAGCTTTTCCTAATTGATTCTTTTTCATTTTTATTAGTGCTTCGTAAAATATCCAATAGCTATCACTCATTGGATTTGATATTCTGTATTTCCAAAAATTTAGCAATTCTTCAGCTTTTTTTATTTTTCCTAACCCCAAGTAGGCATCTAAAATATACCATAGATCTGTAAGTGTATCAATGTTATCTATTTCGTCAATAACTTCTTGAAATAAATCATTCTCTAAAAGTTTTTGAATTTTTGGCCAATCATGTTTACACAGTGCTTTCCTACGATTGATTTTTGACATAAAATAATCCTGATCTTATAAGATCTTTAATAATTAATAAATTATATTAAAATTGTTTAAAGAACTGCAATTCGACTTTTCTATTTTTATTATTATTAGCGAAGAAAGAAGGTATTAAAATCATTTTATAGTTTTTCATCTATGCTTAAGTTTTCTTTAGCTAACATGAAAAAAATAAAAGTTAATGGTAATACACGGACTTATGATGCACAGATACCATTTGAAGTTGATCCTGAATTAAAATATCCCTTAATAATAGCACTACATGGTTTAGCTGGAAATGCGAAAACAATAGAATATGTCAGCCAATTAACCAAGTTAGCAGAAAGGCGTAAGTTCATTATTGTCTATCCTAACGGATATGGACGTCCAGATAGATATTTTTATTCTTGGAATACCGGATTTTGCTGTGGAACAGCTTATGAGGATAAAAGTAATGATTTTAAATTTATAAAACTTTTAATTAGGAGCCTTTATGAGTCCTATCCAATAAATAAAGACCAAATATTTGTTACCGGCATTAGTAATGGAGCAATGATGACATATGCTATTGGTGCGGAATTAAATGGAATTATCAAAGGGATCGCTCCCATAGCAGGAACAATAGGAGGACAACTTGATTCCTCATCAGACATTAATATTATTTCTACTCCAAGATCTCCTCTCTCAGTAATAATTATTCATGGTTTGAAAGACAAAAATGTTCCATTTAATGGTGGATATGGAAAAAATAATCAAGCATTTTCTTTTTTACCTGTTGGGGAAGCTGTAAAGTTTTGGGTACAAGCAAATAATTGTTCTTCTACTCCTAAAACAGAATTTTTAAATGAAAAAACAGTCATAAAAGAAATTTATTCTGGGGGTACTAATGGAAGTCAAGTTGTTTTATATAAAATAGTGGAAGGCTCGCATTCTTGGCCTGGTGGTAAAAAAACTTTAGGTAGTGATGGCATTCCTTGTAGTAAAGAAATTTGTAATGCATCTGAAATTATATTGGATTTTTTTGCACAAATAGTCCATAATGATATAAAATAGAAGCCAAGAAAGAATCAACGATATTTAAATAACAATTTTTCTGCAATTTTTTGAAATACAATATTTATTCCCTCACCGGTTACAGCACTTGTTTCAAATGCTGCAAATATATTTGAATGCTTTTCTTTTTCAAAGACCATATCTGTCAAGCTGACTCTCTTTTCATCCTGTAAATCTACCTTGTTTCCGACTAATATCATAGGAATTTTTTCTTTCAATTCTATATTCACTTCTGAAATCCATTCTTTAATGTGGTTAAAAGTTTCTGGTCTAGTAACATCAAATATGACAATTGCTGCTTCAGCTCCTGAATAAAATTTACTTCTTATTGATTTAAAGTGACTCTGACCTGCAATATCCCAAATATTCAATGAAACTATTAAGTTTCCAGTAGTCTTGACCTCAGTATTCATAATGTCTACTCCCATTGTCGCTGAATAACTTTCAGGAATTCTATTTTCAACGTATTTTAGAATTGTTGATGTTTTTCCTACAGCTCCATCCCCTAGGAGGAGTATTTTATATAACATTGTCAATTTTTACTGGACCGTGACAAATCAATCTACAATCATTTTAATAAATTTATGTTTGAGGAAGTAATAAAATCGTGTAATAATTTTTTATACAATTTCACCTCAAATAGAGGATTTTATTTAATCTTAATATATTTTATTGATTAAATCTTCCAGTTTCTTTCGATAATATGTTTGTACTTGCTTAGGTAGATTTGAAATATATTCTTTAATTCTGAGTTTTGTTTTTTCATCATCTACTGATAAAAGATACTCTTCTAGTGACTTTAAAGTTAAATTTTTAAAATTATAAGACAAATCAGTCCATATTACTGCATCTAACTTTTTTATTTGAGCCCATTCAATGATATTAGGAACTAAATCTAAATATTTTGTTCTATTCCTCCCAGTTAATAGGTTGACATAACCAATATTATCTTTAATGGTACCTTCTCTTTTTTTCAGGTTGAAAATTGCTCTATTTAAGTTGTTATTTGAAGATATTGCCCATAATGTCTGAACTTCTTTTATTTTAGGATAAATGACTAATGTTAATCGTCCGTCACGTGATTTTCTAGCAAATTCTATTGGTAGGAAAGGACCATCAGTATACCAATTGTTAAGGAATTCTAAGTTTTTTGGAATCCAAAATAGTGATCCCCAGCAAATAATAGCAATTTTCATAGATAAATTTTTCTCAATTTTTCTTTAAATACTCACTATAAGAAATTTAAGCGGGTTTAATATTTTAATCAAAACTAACAAACTATTAGTTCGGCATCTATTAATTAGGAAAAAAATGATGAAGGATATCCCATTTATTGGTGATATCCAAATGAGAAAAAGTACATTATTAAATAAAGGTTTTTTGATTTTAATTGGATTTATTCTTAGTTCTATTGCTCTAGTTAATCCAGTTAATGCACAAGGACAGAATATTAATTTAACTCTATCTTTTTCCAATCTTGCTGATCCAGGTGATGATCATTATGAAGGTTGGTTAATCGTAGATGGATCTCCAGTTTCTTCTGGAAAGTTCACAATAAATTCAGAAAATAAATTAGAGAATTTAGAAGGTAACGAAATAACCTCTTTTTCAGTGGAAAATGTAGAAACTGATAAAGTAACGAAATTTGTTGTAAGTCTTGAGCCTAATGGTGATACTGATTCTATTCCAGCATTAGTAAAACTTTTAGCAGGTGATTTTTCCAATGATCAAGCTACAATTACTCCAAACCTTGGTGTTACATTATCAAGTGCTTCTGGTAGCTATATTCTAGCAACTCCTTCAAATGGGGGAGATACAAACGAAAATAGTGGTATTTGGTTTCTAGATCCTTCCGGTCCATCAGCAGGATTGGTTCTTCCAGATTTAACCGATACTGACTGGGTTTACGAAGGTTGGGTAGTTATCAATGGAATTCCAGTAACGACAGGAAAATTCAATAAAACTAATGAAGCAGACAATTTTGATGAATATAGTGATAATCAAGGAACCCCTCCGTTTCCAGGTGAAGATTTTCTTTCAAATGCTCCTTCTGGTGTAACTTTTCCAACTGATATTTCAAGTGGAAAAGCTGTTATATCTATTGAACCCCGAGTTGATAATAGCCTTGATCTTTTTCAGTTTAAACCTTTAGTAGGTGATATTCCAACGGATGCTGTGGATCATACTAAATATTCATTAGCAGATATGTCTGATACTTTAGCCACAGGATCGGCTGAATTTTCAAAAGTAACTTCTGCACCTTTCAATGGAGTAATTGAAGCTTTTCTATTGTTAATGGGAATTGGCATCGTTTTTCGCATTAAAAGTAAGAAAAATTAAAAAAATTAATTATTCCTTATTTTTCTTACTATTCTTAATATTATTTTCTTTTTATAATATTGCTATAGTTATTGGAAATAACGTAACCTTTTGAAATGTTGGGAATTTGAGTAAATTATGTTTAAGTTTGATCAGAAAAAAGTTGTCATTCCGTATCTAATAACTGGAATAGGAACTTGGATTATCTTTTTGTCTGCATTTTTGTTTTTAACTCAAGCTTTAATGTTTTTTATGGATTTTGAGAGCTTAGCTATAATTTTTTTGATTGTAGGTCTGGTATTATTATTTTTAAATTATTTAGTTTTTAAATTACTTTTCTCATACTCACCCAAAACTAAAAAAGCAAATAAAACTCCAATACAGAATTATCATGAAATTTTTTCTGGATTAGAACGCTTATTTAAAATTATTGTTATATTAGTTACCTTAGGGTTCATGTCTTCTTTAACAACATTTTTTTTTGCATCAATGACTTATTTCAATACACATGATTTTATGCAAGTAATACAACTAACCCCTGTTTTATTGCTTGTTTATTTATTATTTACTTTACCATCATTTTATGGATTAAGAGAAATTAATAATCTAAAATTACTACTTAACGATTTTGATAACATGAAAATAGATATCAGAAAAGTTCTTAATCTTAATGGTGTTTCTGATTAGAGCAAAACTCATCCAGAAAAATTCAAATCTTTAAAAAATTGCTCTATTCTTTCATAATAAACTTTCAAAACATTTATACCTTCCGGTAAAATTTTGTAAAGTACTTTATAGCGTAAGTCTTCACGCATAGAAGTTATTGCTTCAATCCATTTAACATTTTCCATTGATTCTAATAAATGTTTAGCTTTTTGATGTTTAACTCTAACTGATGTAGCTAGTTCTGTAATTGATATAGGGTCAAAAAATGTCGTTAGAATCTCTAATATTTCCATACAGACCTCTAAATCATCTCGTCTTGTGCGAACCAACTTATATCACGGATATAAACATTTATTAACCTTGTAGATGTATTTACATAAACAAAACCTGATTTATTAATTGCTTTTGGTTTAACAACAATCTAGTTCAAAAATTAAATAAAAGGTTTTTAAAAAAGAAGTTAAATTTTCAAAAATTACTTAATGTTTTCAACAGATATTATAGCGAATATAAGAAAACAACAATTAATTCAGATTTTACAATAAAAAAATATCTTAATAAATTTTTGGAATTGATATCGTGAGTTTTATTCTTGATCCCCTCATATTATTTCTGCTCGGAATACTTCTAGCTATTTTACAAAGCAAAAGATTTATTAGCCCACAATCTGCTCGTATTACTGGTTTTGTTTTGGTAATCATTTTCTTAGTTTTTAGTCCTCTTCTTTATCTTGATATTTTAGAATGGCCTTTAAATTTTGATCTTAAATCCGTTGATGGTAGTGTTTGGATGTTTCATACTGATTATACTGGTATATATAAAAATTCAACACCACCCGGTGGCTATTCCGTAGGGTTTATTGTGTCAGGGAGCTTAGTTGTTTTCATGTTTGCTCTTTATCCGCTTTGGCTTTTTTTAGGTTTTACATTAACACGAAAATTCTTTTTCAAGAAGAAATATATTATTCTTAAAGGAATGAGTTCAATCGAAGATGTAAAATCCGGAAAAAGACCTCCAGTTCCTGTTCTTTATTCAGTTCAACGGAACAAAGATAAATTTATGGCTTTAAATGAGGGGTTGAAAGGGTTGGGAGGGTTATCTCAATATGTTAAAAAGGGGGACAAAGTAGTAATCAAAGCCAATATTTGTGGTGGAAATCCATTTGTTCGGGGAAGTTATGCCGATCCAGATCTTGTAGGTAAATTATCTCAGCTGATTTATACTATCACTGAAACCCAAGTAACTGTTGTTGATTCGGATATGGTTTGGACCGATTTTCATCCGGTTGCAAAAGCTCAAGGTTGGTATCAAGCAGCAAAAAAATGGCAATTTAAGTTAGTCAACTTAGCTGAATCTGAATTAATTTCTTTTGATTTTGGACCTAAATCTAAAACTGGAATTCAATTAGCATCAAAAATTATGATTGATGCTGATTTTCTCATAAGTATTCCTGCCATGAAGACTCATTTGCTAACATCTGTTACTCTAGGAATGAAAAATTTTTACGGTACTCATCCTGAAGGAGATAAGGTAAAATATCACAAAATTGGAATAGAAGAGATAATTGTAGACATTATTAGAGCATTCAAACCCAATTTAACAATTATCGACGGTTCTATAGGTGGACAATCAATAGGTCCACTTTCTGTAAAGCCAGTAAATGCAGAAACATTGGTATTTTCAAACGATGTTG
Organism: Candidatus Heimdallarchaeota archaeon LC_3; assembly: GCA_001940645.1. The sequence goes on along the minus strand of MDVS01000019.1, from coordinate 11,137 downwards.
TCATGGCGGATTCAATTGCCTGTCAAATTATGGGTTATAAACCTGAAGAAATTATTCATCTTTGGTCGGCTCATGAAGAAGGGTTAGGTAAAGCAGATATCGTTTTTGACTTTTCCTATCTCAGTTATCCTCTTCCCAGTGATGGCAATTGGGAAAAACCAGATCCGGATGTATGTGAGTTTTATAATGACATGGTGAAAGCTGTCACTGAAATTCCTAATGTATCAACTTTTTTCAATTATGCTTCTGATTTTATTCTTTATGATATGGCTACAATTCCAATTTTAAAAAATATCACACCAATAACTTTAGCAGTTCTTTCTGATGCTGTAGCTGGTATTCTACATTTAACTGGAAAAGCTAAAATTAAAGAAGAGGATAAATTATCGTTAGGTCATAAAGTAGCAGAACAAGTTTTTCCAGAAATTGGTCAGGAAGCTTGGCCTACCCTTCAGCTACTGAACACATTAGAAACTATTGGATTATTAAATGAAAACGTTTTTTCTTACCCGGAGGTATCAGAAAAGAAATTTAATGAAATTTCCGATAATGATGAAAAATCCGCTTTTGCTACAACATTCATGCCTATTGTGTCAACTGTAGGGTTTGAATTACGATCAGAAGGCAAGAGTAAAGCTTGGTCCGGTGTCCAATATCATTTAGCAGAATCTCATGATCAATCAATGCGTGTTTTACAAAACGTGTTATTATGGACTAGACAAAAAGTTCTTTTCTCCCGTTTCTATAACTTATTACTTCCCCTATTATTAGGATTTCTTGGAATGTTAATTGTTTCAAGTGTAAAAGATACTTCACTTCGGGAAGGATTTGTTTCAGTTATAATTGTCTCTCTAGCGCTATTTGTACTTGGGGGGCCGTTACTGTTACATTTTCTTCTGGAATATTTTCAAAAACGCGAAATAATTTATCGAACTCCGATAATTTTACCTATCTATGGTCTTATTTTTTTAATCACTACTTATGATATCTACGATAAATTATTCAGTTCAATTACTTTGCTTGCAACAATTCCCTTTGGAGAAAATAATGTAGAATTTGTTCTACCAGTAGTGTCAATGATTTTCTTCTCATTCACTTTGATAACATACTTGTTAATGAAACTGTTTGGTAATAAAGCTATTTTGGCTTCTCATTATATGGATTACGCTCCTATCTGGGTATATCTTAAGAAAAAATCTGATATGGAAACCTCTGATCCGAAAATTCCTATGAATTGGGAAATTGAGAAGGTTTATTACGATGCATATCATTATGAAGTTGAAATGGAAACGAGGGTTGGTTTACAAAGAGATAGATCGATAAGAACTACAGAAATTTCAGAACGTATCACTTTTGATATTGACAATAATTGGCACGCTTTCGCTTTATCCCGATCAACATCCAACTTATTAGCGTGGATTGGAGGAATAGTGGGATTAATAAGCTTTATTGGTTTAATTATTACTCCTTTCTATTACTGGGGAACAGATATTCTTCTTTTAATCTTAAGTTCGTTATTTATACTTATGACAGTAAGCTTATGGCTATTTATTGCAAGATTCCGATCCACACTTCTATCAGTTGGAAAAAATGAATCCAAGGAAAGTTTGAGTAAATCTGAAAAACAGTTTTCTCCAGGAAAGCTCAATATTTTGTGGAATTTACGCGAAGACCATGCACGAATGAAGATCAGAGAAAAAGTTGTTGATCCTTTTAATGAAAACTTGGATTGGTCTCGATTTGACGATCCCAAAGAAAAAATTATCTTTACAAGACAAGAATTCGAATTTTCTAAAAATAAGGCTTTAAATATTCTAATTATATTATTCTGGTCACTAGGAACAATTGGAGCATTTTTGTTAGGAAATTATTATGATAATCTTACAAACAGTATAGTTCTTGCTGGATTTGGCACAATAATTATAGGATGTTTGATTTTTGCATTAGTAATAAATTTCGAACCGTCTTTCGTTTTGTCTTTCACGATATTTTCTGCGCTATTAGGATTTATAGAAGAATCAATTATGGTTAATGCTGGGTTATGGACCTATGCTGACGAAACTGTCTTATTTCCGTTGTTTGGTTGGCCTGTGATTATGTTTTTCATCTACTCATTAGTTATTTTTTCTGATTTAATTATTGGATCTTCTTTAAAGAAATATCCACAAATGGCATTGAAATTTATAATAGCAATTATTTTAGTTGTGATTATAGGGATAACTTTTATTTATCAGCCAGATTATTTCTCTTTGATTAAAAATAATACCTTAGCACTTGTAATGATAATATTACTTTTGTTAATTGGTGCATTATATCTATTAATTATACCTTTGAGAGAAACAATCACACTAACGGTATTTACTGGATTGATTGCAGGAGTAATGGAAATTTTTGGAAATTTATCTGGAATGTGGATATACAATGTTTATCCAATTCCAACTGGATTTTCTTTAGATTATATTCAAACTGAATTTCCACTTTTCGTTATTGTATATTGGATATTTAGATTAGCTGTTGTTTTATTGTTTGCTAAGTTTGTTATGAGGTATATAGTGAAAAAGAAAAGTCTACAATACGATAAGTTTTTCTAAATTTCTTAACTGTTGATAAAACAATTCTCCGTTTATTGGTAAACGGAGATAATAATGATATATAATATATAATATTTATTTTTATTCTTTATGAAACCTTTTTGGTAATTTCAATCCTAAAAACATTAGTATTATTCCAGATGCCATGAAAGTTCTTGATAAGAACAATATGTTATTAGCTAACGCTGCTTCGATATTTGGTAATTTTGAAGCATCAACCAAAGAACCAAGAGCAAACAATATTAAACCTATTTCTATAATAAGAATTTTTCTATAATTTGTTGTGCCTTTATTTTCTGATGCTAACAAGTATCTTAGAAACACTGCTATTGGTATTCCAGTGTATAATAAAACTGCCAGTGTAGCAAATAGAGTTAATACAGTATCCGGTTGAATGTCCGTAATGTTAGCAAATTGTACCGTGACTGCATTTTGAGCCGTTGTTATCACAGTTATATCTAAAGCAACAGCTATCCATGGAATAAGCAATACATATTGAATCCACCATCTATCTTCTAACAGTTGAGGATTAACCAGACTTAATGACCAAAGAGCTAAAAAGAAAAATGCTAGTACTCCAGGTCCATAAGCAAATTGCCATAGAATGTACCAAGCATCAGGGCCATCTTCTGCACTGAAAAACAAAGCTCTTGCTGTCCAAGATATGTAAGTTATTGACATTGCCCAGGAAAATAGAGCAAAATAAATCGAGATTCTTCTTAATCTTCCTTCAGCTTTAAACGCATTAATTGTTGTAATTACTGCCATAATTAAACTTGGAAGCCAAATTGCTGTTTGAATAGCAATCGCAAAAAAATTTTCATTTAAATAGACGTCTTGCATATTATTCCTGCCCTAATGGTTTTGTGAAATAGATTTTTGATTTAAATCATTATTTCAGAATTTCACATTAGTTTTTTTTAAATATTTCCTTTTTAGCAAAGTTTTTCCCAAAAGAGAGAATAAAAAACGATTTAATAATTGGTGGAAATAATTTATCATCCTAACCATTCATTTATTGTAGCGAAGCTCCTAATTTCGGAGATTAGTGACATAAGTTGTTTTGAAATAGTTTTTTCAATTTGAAGTTTATCGATAAACTTATCAAACTCTACTAATACTTTTCTGAATTCTTTTCCGTCTTTAGATGATCCTAGGATAGAAAACATAGATCTTAGATCTTTAGCAATTCTTTTCGGATCTTCACCTTCAATAACAGTTTGGATTAATCTTCTGACTTTAGAACTTTCTTCGGATATTTTTTCCGCTTCTTTATTATCCTTTTCAAATCCTTTTGGAAGCAATTTCATATCTAATAATAAATCTTTACAAAAATCTTTGAAAGAATTAAATATCGTTGTATCTATTGAACCGCTTTGTGCAATCGCAGAAGAAAATTTTTCTAAAAATTCAATATGAATTTTTTTAACAGTTTCTTGTGCAAGTTCACCTTTTACTTTCTTATTAACTGCTAAACAGGTTATAATTCCATTCCCGCTAGCATAATGCATTATTATCTCTCCCATTGAAATAGTATCAATACCAGAAGAAACTGATTTTGAAAAAGAAAATAATGCAGCAATAAATCCACCCATTAGAGTTTCATCCATCTTTTTCTTATCATCAGTTATGTAAGCATCCTCCATTATGCATAACCCACTCTCTAATATTATCCAAAGATGTTTAACTGACAAAATACAATTCACATTTTGAAAATGATAATGAAACGGTTATAAATGATTAAATAATTCCTATCCAATTTATATTTATTAAAATATTGTAATTTCCTTAGAATTATTACTTGAGTTATTGCTTTTAAATATTCTCAAAAGAGATATCTTTCATAATTCATAAGAAATTTATGAAATTAAATACCAAATAATTAGAATCGTATTAGCAATTAACTTATCAACGTTAAAAGCAATAATTTTTTATTATAAATTGTAACTAGTTTTGGCTATTATAGTACTATTGTCTAAAAATAAAAGCTTTTTATCTTTTAAATTACTAATTTTAATTATAACATATTTATTGGAGGATTGAATTGAGTTATACAATTTTTAAGCTTAAAAAGTTTAAAATTAAATTACACTGGACTTTTTTCCTTGTGATATTGTTTTTTATGACATTAGGAGATTTTCAATCTCTTGTGATCAGTTTTTTATTTAGTTTAACAGCTATTGTCATTATTTTTGGATCAGTATTGTTTCATGAAATTGCCCATCTCATCATGGCAAATTTGCTTGGATACACATCAAATGAAATAGTTTTATTTCCTTTAGGTGGATTAACAAAAATTAGAGAGTCCATGAAATCTCCAAAAGACGAATTTTTAATCAGTGTTATCGGACCAATTAGTAATTTTATTTTAGCAGGAATAATATATGGATTTATCTTTTTGGAAATTTTCAACAACATTGTAATTTATGGAGTCTCAATTAATTTAATTTTATCCATTATTGCTCAATTCAATATATTAATTGGCATTTTCAATTTATTTATTCCAGTTTTGCCCTTGGATGGAGGAAGAACATTTAAAGCAATTTTTACTTTCTTTTTTGATTTCAAAACTGCAATGAAATTGACAACAGCTGTATCTCTATTTTTTGCTTTTATTTTAATGATTTTAGGACTGTTTTTCGATCCATTTTTATTATTTATAGGAGTAATCGCGATTTTTTCATCTTATTACATTCCGAAATTTAGCGAGATTGAACATAATTTCAATAAACATAATTTGGGCCAGGAAATACATGACTTAACACTGACTGTTCCTTATAATATGAATCTATTTTACGTATACGAAAAAATGAATTTAGAACAACAATCGCATTATTTAGTAATTGACGATTTGAACAGGTTTCAAGGAATCGTTTTAAAAGACGACATTAAAAAATATGATCAAATTTACTGGTTAACAACAACAGCCAATCAAATTATGAGAACAAAAATTAAATTTCAATAAAATTTGATTCCCAATTTGTCTGAAAAAGTTTATCTAATAGGAACGGGAGAGAAATAAAATTACAATGTTTTTTGTAATTTCTAACATCTAAACGAGTATTCAACTAATGAAGGTTATATAATCAAACTTAGACAAATCTAGGATTTAATTAAATCCATTCTATTACTTTATACTTATTTATTCCGATACTAAGTATTTCATCAATGTTATTTAATAAAGAGGGGAAAGATTTGTTAATATTAAAACATGATTTGCTTTTCAGAAATTTAACTAATTCTGGATTAATTTTTTCTTTTAATTCTGGATGTGAATATATTACTGATAGATAAAAACTAACATAGTTTTTTTGCTGGATTACACCACAAATATATGTTTGTTGAGGTTTTTTATTAGATACACTTACCTCTTTTTTTCCATACAAGTGATAAGAAGGTTTTTTTATTTTAGCTTGTGAATCTATGTATTCCGTTTTAACAGATAGACCTTCAGAATACTTTTCAAGGATATTTTTAATGTCTTTAAACAATTTTTTCAAATCTTCCATAATGAATCACATTATTAACTTATTTTTTTAAAATTTTTAAGAAATTTGAAATTACAAATTTCATATTATGAAGGTGAATTTTTGACTGAAAATGAACAAATAAAGGAAGTAAAGGAAGTTTTAATGAAGATTCTTCATGGAATTCAATTACGCGATAATGATACATATAAAACATATGTTAAAGAAGATTTAACTTGTTTTGAACCTGAATCACAGGGTTTTCAAATTGATGGATTAGATTTCCATCTTTTTTTTGGAAAAGTAATTCCAAAACCAGAAAGTTATCATTTAGAGATTGTTCGTCCGACCATTAGAGTTTTTAGTGACACAGCATATGCTAGTTATACTCTACTTGTTTCAAAAAAGCAAGGTGTAGATGTTAAAATTAGTTCAGCCAATGAAACAAGAATATTTCAAAAAGAGGATGGAATATGGAAAATGATCCATTTTCATAGATCTAATACAAAAGAAAACTAGTTGTAAAAGATAAAAAATAATAACGTCGTCTGGACACTTAAACCTTATTCGCTTTCTTTTTTGGATTTTTTGCTAAAAACTACTGAGGAAAGGAATTGAGGAGGTTTTCTAACCTTAGTAGCTTGTTCAAAACTATAAGCAAGTTTTAGTAGAATTGGCTCACTGAATGCTCCGCTGAAAAATGAAATTCCAACAGGTAATCCAAAAACATATCCAGCTGGAACAGTAATAATTGGGTATCCAGACATTGCAGCAAGTGAGGAACTTCCTCCTCCATGATAATCTCCTGTAACCCAATCAATAAGCCAAGCGGGTCCTCCAGTTGGTGCAATAATTGCATCAAGCTTGTAATCAGTTAGGATTTTATCTATTCCTTCTTTTCTTGAGGCAGTATGAATTTTTTCCAAAGCTTTCAAGTAATTTTCATCAGTTATTGATCCTTTTTCTTGAGCTTTTTCCATTTCTTCTTGATTGAAATAAGGCATCATAATTTCTGCATTATTTTTATTATATTCGATAATATCTTTTAACGAATGAACTGACACTTCAGGACGTACTTTTTCCAAATATTTATTTAAATCATGTTTGAATTCATATAGTAAGACTTCGTACTCAGAATCATCTAGATCTTCTGGTAATTCGATCTCAACAGGATCAATAATTTTTGCTCCATTGTTCTTCATGACTAGAATTGCTTCTTCCATTATCTTATCGACTTTAGGATGAAAATCAAAATATTTCCTAGCTACACCAATTTTACTATTTTTCAATCCATTTTTATCTAAAAAATTAGTATAATCAATAAAAGAGTCAGTTACATCGTTCTGAGTTATTGAATCAAAAGAATCTTGTCCAACTAAAAAACTTAATAGGATTGCTGCATCTTCTACAGTTCGAGCCATAGGTCCTGCTGTATCTTGACTGTGTGCAACTGGAATTATTCCTGTTCGGCTCACCAACCCTAATGTAGGCTTAATACCTACAATAGAATTTGTTTGTGATGGACAGACTATTGATCCATCAGTTTCTGTCCCAACAGCAACTGAACAAAGATTTGAAGTCACTGCTACTGCTGATCCTGAACTTGAACCACAAGGATTCCTATCTAAAGCATAAGGATTTCTTGTTTGCCCTCCACGACTACTCCATCCACTCACTGATTTTGTGGATCGGAAATTAGCCCATTCACTTAGATTGGTCTTTCCTAGAATAATGGCACCCGCTTCACGTAAATTTTTTATAAGAAATGCATCTTTACTTGCATAATTACCTTTCAATGCTGAAGAACCAGCTGTTGTCATCATCTGATCAGCGGTGTTTATATTTTCTTTAATTAAAATTGGAATACCATGTAACAATCCACGAACATTGCCGTTTTTTCTTTCTTCATCTAAATTGTTAGCAATGTCAATTACATCTGGATTAATTTCTATAATAGAATTAATTTTAGGACCTCCCTTGTCTATTTCTTCAATTTTTTGAAGGTATATGTCTACCAGTTGTTTAGAAGATAATTCACCGCTTTCCATTAATATCTGTAATTCTTTAATAGAGCTTTCTTTCATAATAACCCTCAATCCTATAGTAGATTCTTCAATTTCTTTTTTTTCTTTCAAAATTATAAAAATATTGAAGGCCTAAATAATATAACGCATTTTCGAATCCTTTTTTTTCATCCATCTTATTTTCTAGGTATTTAATGGTTATAATTCCTTCTTTTTCATCTATCATGAGTTGTTTGATAAAATAATTCACCTTTATTTTTAATTCAACATATTCAGGCTCGTCAAAACTGTTATTTCCTAACAGAACAATAGGTATGTCATTTCCAGCACCACTCCAGATTTCATGAATCCATTTATTTACTGAATTAAATGATTCATAACGATTTATATCGAAAATTACAATAGCTCCCAAAGATCCTATATAATAAGTCTTCCTTACATCACCAAACCTATCTTTTGGATTTAATACCCAAAGTTGAAATCTTACTTCACGATCTTCTATAGATCTTACCGACAACGTGGGTTGAAATCCATGCGTTTCATAATAAGAAATGTTCGAACTTTCGAGTTCTTCTAAAAATTTTCGTTTTCCCACTCCTTGATCGCCAACAATAGCGACTTTCATTAAAAAAACCATAATTTTGTCCTTTTTCCCCTATAAACGTTTAATGATTTAATTTAATCTAAGTTATCATATTTTTTTTTATACTCTTTAATGATTTCTTTTAGCTTATTTTCTTCTGTTAAATCATAAGTTATTGTAATCAGATTTACTACTTTCCCTTTTTCATTAAATATCGGATATCCCTTTGATTGAATCCAGCGTTTTCTTCCAGGTAAACCAAATTGTTTAGGGTTAAATTCCAGTTTTGGAAATTCAAGAACTTTTAATTTTCCAGCAAATGCTTCTTTGACTTTTTCTAGTAACCCCATTTCTTCTATTTTTTTATTTTCAAACACATTGTAATTACCAACAAGATCTTCTTCTTTATCATGCCATAAAGATTCAAAAGCACTGTTTACTTGTTGTAAATCTCCATTAGGTGCAAAAATTTCTACAGCAAATGGTAATTGATTTATTAACATTCTATATCGATCTTGAGTTAAAGTTAATTCCTGTTCCACTCTTCTTTGATGAACTAAAGTTTTGATATAGTGAACTAATTCTCCTTATTGTCCTTTTACATCGAAACGTTTCTTTATATAGTAGTTTGCACCTAAATTTAGAGCTTTTATTGCTATTTCTTCTCGTCCGCGTCCAGTAAGCATAATGAAAGGAATATTGCAACCTTGATCCCTTATTTCAGCTAATACTTCAAGACCATTCAAATGGGGCATTTGATAGTCAGAAATAATAATATCAAAAGCATGTTCTTTAATTTTTACTATAGTCTCCCTTGGATCAGTCAAAGATTCAAAATTCCATTTACCACTACTTAAATTATTCAAATATTCAGTTGAAACTGTTAGAAAATCAGATTCATCATCATTACGTAGGATTGAAATCGTATCATCTTCAATTTCTGAAATCATTTTTAGAAATAAAACCTCTTTTATAAATAATTTTTGTATTTTTTCCTAATGAATTAATTTCTTAAATAGTTTTATTTTCATAAAATAATTATGAATTCAACCACTAGAAAATGTACGAATGTATCTATATTGCTATTATAATTCACAGCTGCCTTACGAACTTATATTTTTTAAAAAATTTCAAGATAAATTACTTATAAATATTGATTAGGTGTGATATTTTTGTCTCAAAATACTATTAATACAAAATTTTTAGAAGAAATTTGTAATGCGTTTGGTCCTAGTGGGTTTGAAACCCAAGTTCAAACCATTATTCATAATTATGGTAAACAATTCGCTGATGAGGTGCTTTTTGACAGATTAGGATCTGTTATATTTAAACGAGGATCTAATGGTCCTAAAATTATGTTAGCAGGTCATTCTGATGAAATAGGATTTATAATTTCTGAAATTGTTGAATCTGGTTTTCTGAAAATTTCAAATATTGGTGGATGGTGGTCCCAAACTTTATTAAATACTCAATTATTAATTAAACCATTTAAAGGGGAAGAAAAAATTATTGGGATAATCACAGCTAAACCTCCACACATATTATCATCAGAGGAGAGGAATAAAGTTGTTGAATTAAAACAAATGTTCGTAGATATAGGTTGTAATTCAAAAGAAGAAGTTGAAGCTTTAGGATTACGAATTGGTGATCCCGCTATTCCTTATGGCTCCTTTAGAACCATGAAACGTACCCGTAAAGAAAAAAAAGATGGAAAATCTGAGGAACGCGAGGTAAATTTAGCAGTATCAAAAGCTTTTGACGATAGGATTGGTGCTTTTATTGTCACTGAAGTATTGAGAAGACTTTTTGAAGAAAATATTGACCATCCTAATACTATCTACTCAGTTTCTTCTACACAGGAGGAGATTGGTCTAAGAGGTGCAAGAACATCTGCCCAAATGATACAACCCGATATAGGTTTTGCTTTAGATGTGGATATTAGTGGTGATGTCCCCGGTACGACTGGAATAGTTCAAAAAATGGGACAAGGAGTTTCAATTTCTGCTATGGATGGAAGCATGATTCCGAATCCAATTTTTCGTAAATTCGTCATCGAGGTTGCAGAAGAAGAAAAAATCAAATGGCAACCTGCTTTTCTTCCAGCTGGGGGTACAGATGCTGGGATTATTCATTTAACTGGTATTGGTGCTCCATCGATATTTATTGGTGTTCCCACTAGGCATATTCATTCACATCACAGCATGTTGGATTTGGACGATGTTCAACAAGCAGTTAACTTATTAATTGCAGTTATTAAACGTCTTGATAAAGAAAAACTGAAAGAATTTATAACTCTCTAAATTACACAAAACTATTATATTTGCACAAAAGTGAAGGTAATAAAAGGGATGAATCTATAATTAGGCTAATTGATTTTAAATTCCGTTGATTATTTTGGATGATTTTTTTCGTTTTATTTCCATTTTTCATCACTCTGGGTTACCTATTTACTACTTAAATATTAAAAATAGC
>MDVS01000018.1 GCA_001940645.1 Candidatus Heimdallarchaeota archaeon LC_3 | reverse complement strand
CTTAATATGAATAGAGAAACTAACCCTAAAACTAATAATTTATTTTGTTTCAATTTTTAAATCTCCATAATTTATTTCTTTTATTGAACATAATTATAAAAGGCCATTTTCAACTTTTATCTTCAAAAGAAAAATGGACAAAATAATTAAATCAATAAATAGGATAATATCCGACTTCTTAAGACATTGCAAATATGTATTTAAACTTCTTGATAATAGCCTTTAAAATAGAATAACTTATAATATAATCTTCTGAGGAAAAAATAATTAATTAGAATGAAATACAGTCGAAGAAACAATAAAAAAATTAATATAATGCTATTTGGAAATTAAAATCAAATATTAAAAATTAAATATTTTTTGAGAATAATAAAAATCTGTTAATAAAAAATCAATTTTTTAAGCATCAACCATACCAAATTTCTCTAAAACTTGGCCTTGAGTAAAACCCATTTTATCTGCTATAAATTGACTCATTATAAGAACAGAATCTCTCAACCGTTCTGTTTCCTCAATGTCTGAAGAAGTGTTTTCAATAATGCTTGTTTTTTGCTGATAGTTAAGTATTTTTTTATTGAGTCTTTTTATTAATTCTTCTTTTATTTTCAAGTTTTGTTCTAGATTTTGCTTTTCTGTTCGAAGCTGATTAATTAGTTTTCCAAGATCTGCAATTGATTTTTCTTCTGTTAGATCCGTGCTATTGATTTTATTTTGGATTTCTTTTTTTAATGAAGCATTCAATTGTTTTTCTGTTGAATTTTTTCCACTTTGTGACTTTTTATTATTAATTTCATTTTCTACTGGTAATTTTTCTTTAGGTTCAGATTTCTTTTTACCAGAGGTCCTTTTTCTTGATTTACGAGGCATTTTAATATCCCAAATTATAAATGAATGTATTTTTATTATTGTTATTAGTTTTTAATTTCTTTAAATCTGAGTCTCACTCGTTGTTAAAAGTAAAAATTTCATTTTCTATGCCTAGAATTTAGTCTTTTAATTTCATCCGGTGAATAAATTAGTATAAAAGTCGAATATTCTTTTAATAATTATTTATAGGTATGAACAAATTTGTTTAAAAAGATTAAAAATAATTTAAGGTATTAAAAATGCTTCAGGCCAATTTTCATATTAAATCTCGTGATGGATTATCAAGAATAGGGGAATTTGATACTCTACATGGAAAAGTCTCTACACCAACTTTAATGCCAGTTATTGATCCGATAAACCCTAACATTATTCCTATTCCTAATATTATTGAATTAGGGGCAAATATTATAATTACTAATGCATATTTGCTTTATAAAAATGAAAATGTTAGAAATTTTGTTCTTGATAAAGGATTGCATGATTACTTATCATATGAAGGCCCTATAATGACTGATTCAGGAGCTTTCCAGCTTATGTCTTATGGTTCTGTGGAAGTAACTAATAAAGTAATAACCAAATTTCAAGAAGATATTAATGTTGACATAGGCGTATTCTTAGATGTTCCTGTAGCCCATGGAACGAATGATGAATTAAAAGAAGCTGTTAAAAAAACAATTGAGAGAGCTAAAGAACACATTTTGAATCGTAACCAACAAAAAGAAACTCAATGGGTAGGTCCATTACAGGGAGGTAAAAATCTTGATGCTTTTAAACAATGTTCTTCTTTTATGAAAACTCAACCTTTTGAAATTCATGCTATCGGTTCAGTTGTTCCTTTAATGGAAAATTATGACTATTTATCAGTAGTGAAGCTAATTGAAATGACTAAAAAAATTATCCCAATAAACAGGCCAATTCACTTGTTTGGAGCTGGTCATCCGATGTTGTTTGCTTTAGCATGCTATTTAGGAATAGATTTATTTGATTCAGCTGCTTATGTTCTATTTGCAAAAAAAAGAAGGTATTTATCAACATTTGGAACATATTTATTAGAGGATCTAGATTATTTTCCTTGTTCATGCAAATTTTGCTCCGATACAAGCCCAAAAGACGTTAGATCTTGGGAAAATAATGATATTACGAAATTTTTAGCTAATCATAATTTAGCAGTGAGTTTTCAAGAATTAGGTCTCATCAAACAAACCATAAAAGACGGAAGATTATTTAATTTAGTTTTGAAAAGATCAATGTCTCATCCTAGATTAGCAGAAGCAGTTCAATATTTAACAAAAACTGAGATGAGTAACAATTTAGAACCCTTTACTTCACTTAGTTATCCCAAAGCAAGATTTTTCTCCCATCCTTGGTCACTATCAGATCCTATGGTTATAAGATATAAAGAGAGGTTATTATCAAGATTTCAACCATTTAAAGAAATCGCTGTATTACGACCATATTCATATTCATTACCCTCAGATCTATCAACACACAATTTTTATATAGATCCTGTATTTGGATTAATTCCAGAAGAATGGAAACCAATTTATCCATTGCTTCAAAACGAAGCTTATTTTTCAACAGACTATAATTTTGATGAGAATTATATTAAAAAATTTATTTTAACTTTCAAAGAAAAATTCACACATATTTATACATTTGGTGTTGATAAAAACTCAAGTTATTATAAATCTATTGAGTTAGATAGCATTCCAAGTGGTTCACCCATATCTGACAATGAAAAACTAAGATCCATATTAAGTTACCAGTTTGGTATCAATTCATTTGAAAAACTCCCTACATTTATCTTTGAATTTTCTAGAAAAACAAATAGAATGAAAAATTTTAGTACAACTAATGGAATACCTTGGGGTGTTATAAGAGCCCATGATAATTTAATTATTCCACAAACTGATTTAATAAAATGGTTGCATAGCTATATGCAATATCCTAACGGCAGAGTAATTGTCGAAAATGATGTAGAATCTTTTGTGTCGGATGGTAAATCAGTTTTTTGTAAGTTTGTAAAAGATACTGATAAAAAATTGAGAATTGGGGATGAAGTAATCATTGTTAATTCAAATGATGATTTACTTGGGACTGGAACTTTGAATTATTCACCACAAGAAATATCATTTTTTACAAAAGGAATAGCAGTTAAAACAAGAAAGAGAAAAGATTTACAAATCAAAAAATTTAAGAAATAGATTCATTGATATTGATCAATTAAAAAATTTGCAGAAATTTATTAATGGAACAATAAAACTAATGTTAATAAATTAAAATTAAAAAAATGAATTATTGGATTTTATTTCTATAAGAAGGTGACACTTTGCGATATTTTTCTATTGTTCCCGTTCCTGAATTCATTGATGAACCAAATAAAGTAAAAATTGATGGGGAAATATTCGATGAAATCGAATGTACTAAGAAATGGATAAAAATCAAGTTTGATGATGAATACGCTTCAGAAAAAGGATATGATAAGGAATATATCATAGTAGAGTTTAACGTTTTGCCTGGGGTTCATAGTTGGATAGAAGAAAACACTCCCCTGGAACTTTTATGGACAGCGAGTGCTGATTTTCTTGAATCTTTAGGAAAAAACCATAACGTTTATCTTTATCACTCAAAGCCTAATGGTTTGGAGTCATTATTAACTATGGAGGATGCCTCAAAGTTATTATTACCTTTCCAAGTAAGAGGAGCAAATAAAGCATTATTTCCAAATATTTTCTCAATGGTTCACATTGAAAATTCTTTCCTGTCACCTTTAGAGATGATCTCAGAACAACCAGAAGATTACATCAGAAACGCTATGTTCACCTTTCACAAGAATGTAGTTCCAACAGGAGAAATTAAGAGATTCTATGAACTAATGGATGTTGTTATTCCTGAGGTTGAAAAGATTGAAGAAAGATTCAGAATATTGACAAGGATTATATCACCATTAGTTCATTTTATTGTGTTAAAAAAAGATTTATCTAAATCTTTAGAAATAAAGCGAGGTAAAAATAATAACTACAACTTAGATTATAAAAATGCAAGCAAAATATCCTTGAAAGAAGTTTCTGAAAGAATTACCAGAAATATTGCTGATTAAAAACTACGATTTTTTTTCTATTTTTTACAAATAACTAAATAAGCTAATCCCCCACTTAAAGGGTCAAATTTTACAGTTGAAAAACCAATTTTTTTGACTATTTTTGTCAACAAGGGCGGCGAAAAAAAGTGAGAGTTCATACCAATAATTTTCTCAAATAGTATTACTTTGTTTCCCCAAAAATTATTTGGATCCACTTCTATAAGAAATAATTCACCATTCTTTTTCAAAACACGAAGACTTTCCCTTAGACCTTTGATTTGATCTTGCCAATGATGCAAAGAATCATAACCTATAATTTTAGTGAATGAATTGTCAGGAAAAGGTAGGTTTTCAGCAACACCCTTTATAATTTTGGCATGTGGAAGTTTTTCTTGAGCTTTTGATAGCATTTTTATAGAAGGATCTAAAAGAACTAGGTTATCTACTTTGTTTCCATAATATTTAGTTACACGCCCTGTACCTGCACCAATTTCAAGTACGACTTCAGTAGATTTTGTTTTCATTAATTTGAGTAATTCAAATGGCTTTCGACTAGGCATTATGATATCGTATATATTAACAACCCAATCGAAATTAAACATTTTATAACATCCAAAATTGGGGTAATCTAATGGCAAGTTAATTTCTAATGTTGATAAACTTCTTCCTTTAGTATTTTTAAAAAGTGGTATAAGATTTCTCCGGTAACTCCCCATATTATCCTATCATTATAATAATAATAATGGACATCATAGACTTTCCCTAAATACTCTTTTTGTTTAATTTCCGAATTTTTTTCATCCATTAATACAGATAAAGGGACCTCAAAAGATTCAATAATTTCCCATCCATCTGGTCTTAGTGTACGAGGCTTTGATGGACCTAATCCTATGAATGGAGTTACAAGAAAGTCTGAAATTGTTAAAAAATCATCCATCTCACCAAGAATGTCTTGGATTCTTATCTTTAGTCCTGACTCTTCAAATGTTTCTCTAATAGCCGTGTTTAGAAGAGTGAGGTCTTCATCCTTGTATCCTCCACCCGGAAACGCAATTTGACCTTTATGGTTTGGAACATGATCTGATCTTTGATTAAACAAAATTGAATAACCATATTTATCCTCTAATGTTGGTAACAAAACTATTAGTACACCAGCACGTTGAATTGTATCTATTAATGGTGATTTTTCAAATTCACGAGGATTAATAAACTTAGTTCGATTTTTCAGAACTTTGTTTAGTCTTTTTGTGTCAATATCCATTGTTAATCGTTTAATTTTAACTTTAGTTTTCAAAGGAAAAAAAATTCAATATTGTCATTTCAAGGTGTTTTTTGTTTTGGTTGCCTTGGATGTTTCGATAAATCAACCAAATACTGATTACTTGAATCAATAATTTTGTTACACTTCTCTGTCACATTTTGTACTTGTGTAGAGATATTTCTTAGGGCTAAGGACAGGTCTTCATCAACTTTATCCGTAATTTGATTGAATTTATCCTGAAAAATTGTGCTAGTTTTTGTCATATCTTGTATTTTTTCCTGAGAGGAAACAACATATGAATCTGAAATTTCGTTGTGTTTTTCAAAAATAGACTGTGTTTGTAACCCTATCTTTTCTTCAGCATTAATATAACGATCATTAATATTAGTAAACCTAGAGCGTAATTCGTCTTTTAATTTAGAAATAATATCCTTTTGTCTAACCTCAATCTCTTCAATGGATTCTCTTACTATGTCTAATGATTGTCCCTGCCTGTTATTTATTCTTTTTTCAATATCACGCATATGAGTATCTATCACAGAATGAGCATTAGCGGATTCATCTGCATCTTCTCTTTTGAATAATTGTACAGCTGAGTCCATTGCTGTCATTGCCCTTCTAATGACTTCTTCTTGATTCCCTTTAAAATTATCCGTTAAATCGACAATTTGAGGAACTATCGATTCCAAATCCATACTTATACGTGATTTACCTTCTTTAAGTCTTCTAGCTATATCATCTGAAGTTGATGTCTGCCATTGTTCTTGGTTTTTTGTAAATTGCGAAAAATCACCTCTAACGCCTTGATACGCTTTGTTTAAAATCTCAGTTGACTCTTCCAAAGATTTTTGCAAAAAGGTTTTGAGTTCTGATCCAATATTTTCAAATGATGTTTGTTGTTTACTTACAGAATCCTGAAGAAATTTCATTAGGTCCTTGTTTATCTTGCCTATGTGATCAGAATACTCTTGCTGATATTGAACTAATTTAGATTCAAATTCGTTTTGTGCAATTTCCTTATCATAATCGAAAGTTTCCTTAATGTTTAAAAAATATTTTTGAAGCTTTTCTTCCATTTTTCCTGCAATAGACTGTATATTTATTATTGGTTCATCAATTAATTTCTGTTTTTGGCTATCAAGTTCAGCTTTGGCTATGGAAAATATATTATCTGCGGAATCGATTTTAGATTCTAATCCATCATAGAAATTTTGAAACGAATTCGAAGTTTTATCTAAAGAATTGTAAATGTCATTTTGAAAAAAATTAGAAATCGATTTAAAGTCTTTTTCCATTTTCTCTTCATTAATTTCCAATGATTTTATGAAATTCGATTTAGATTTGTTAAATAATCCTGAAACAGAATCTAGTTCTTTTTTTTTGAAATTGTTTAAATATTCCATTGTTATATTTAATAAATCATTCGTATTTCCTTTTTCATTATTGATAACGCTGACGAAATTTTTTGAGATATTTTTTGTAGTATTAGAAAATTCTTCTGTACTGTCAGTAAAGACTTTTTGAACATTTGTTTCAATACTACGCATAACATCTTTTAATGATGAGATTGATCCTTCAAACCCAGACTGAATTTCATTCACAGCTTCCTCTAGAGTACCAGTTACTTTGTCTTCTCCAATTTTTGTAATTCTGCTCGTTTCATTACGAAACCTGTTCAAACCTTCAATAATGCCTTCATACATAATATTGGTTGAAGATTTAAGATTTTCAATTTCTTGTTCTACTGAATGTTCATAAGTAGATCTCAAACGGTCAACTGAATTAGTTAATGTTTCAGATAAAATATCAATTGATTGTATTTCACTAGAATAGACATCACTGACATTTTTTGCTATTTCTTTAGATTGTGATTTTAATAATCGTGTAGTTTCACTTTCCAATGTTGATAAAACAGATTCAATGTTATTAAGACTGCTTTCTGTATCGGCTTTTGTATTTGATAGTATTTTTGCAAGCTCACGCTTAAAATCTTCAAGATCTTTCTTAAATAGAACGTTCTTGTCAGAATTAAACTTTTCGATAAGTGATTCTAAATCTCTGATAATTGATGTTAATGTAGAACCCAAATTAGCTTTTTGATGATCAAAAGAGTTTTTAAAATCTTTTTCTGTTTTTTTAAGATTTGATTCTAACTTTTTTTGCACATTTATAAGCATTTTAACATATTCTTCGATTTCTGATTTATTTTCTTTGATTATTGTCTTTATATCAACTTGAGACATGGTTATAATCATCTACAGGAAAATTTTATTTATTGCTTATTTTTTTATTCCTATAAAACTTAAGATAATAATTCTAAATTTAAAAGATAAGATTTTGCTTGACATGAAGTTCAGAACATAAAATATGATATTTACAATTAATCAAGCAATTGAAAACTTGCAAAAAAAGTGTAATTTGTCAAATAACTATATGATTTGGTTTTAAAATAACTTTCTAAGTACTCAAGTATATTATGCGTCTAAATTCTCAATAATAGTAGCTACTCCTTGTCCTCCACCAATACATGCATTTGCTACACCATATTTTGCTTTTTTATTTTTTAAAATCCGAGCTAATGTCCCGGTTAATCTGATCATTGTAGATCCTAAAGGATGCCCGATTGCCATTGATCCCCCCATAATATTTACCTTTTCTTCAGGAATTTTTAATTTATCCATACAATTAAGAGGCACAATAGAAAATGCTTCATTAATTTCCCAATAATCAATATCGTCTGGTTTCAAACCTGCATGAGCTAATGCTTTTAATGTTGCAGGGACTGGTCCTCTACCCATTACAGAAGGATCAACTCCCGCCCAACCTATAGAAATAATTCTAGCAAGAGGTTCAATATTTCTTTTCTTTGCTTCATCAGAATCCATAAGTAAAGCTGCTGTTGCACCTGCATTCAAGGGAGAAGAATTTCCAGCAGTGATAACTCCTTCCTCAGTTCCTTCTCTTTTGATATATTCTTCTTTTCCTCCATTTTTTTCTAAATAGAATGGCTTAGATATTCGTGGTAATTGAGAGACTTTTTCAAGAGTAGACTTTCTTGGGTTCATATCACGATCGATTACCACTTTCTCATCTATATTTCCAGGAGTATGGCCTTCAATTGGGATAATTTCTTCCTTAAACCAACCTTGTTCCTGATTTTTAATAGTCAAATTATGGCTTCTCACACCAAATTTATCGAGATCTAATTTAGAAAATTTAGGAATTTCTTCTTCGTACAATTTTTGTGCTGTTTGAAGCATATAAAGAGCAGTATTTAGGTCTAAATCTGTCCGATAAAATTTGCTAGTTTTATCAGCTGTGGAACGATTTGGATCGATTCCTTTTCCGCGAACACGAGTCATATGCTCAAATCCAGTTGATAAAACTAGCAAATTTTATCGGACAGATTTAGACCTAAATACTGCTCTTTATATGCTTCAAACAGCACAAAAATTGTACGAAGAAGAAATTCCTAAATTTTCTAAATTAGATCTCGATAAATTTGGTGTGAGAAGCCATAATTTGACTATTAAAAATCAGGAACAAGGTTGGTTTAAGGAAGAAATTATCCCAATTGAAGGCCATACTCCTGGAAATATAGATGAGAAAGTGGTAATCGATCGTGATATGAACCCAAGAAAGTCTACTCTTGAAAAAGTCTCTCAATTACCACGAATATCTAAGCCATTCTATTTAGAAAAAAATGGAGGAAAAGAAGAATATATCAAAAGAGAAGGAACTGAGGAAGGAGTTATCACTGCTGGAAATTCTTCTCCCTTGAATGCAGGTGCAACAGCAGCTTTACTTATGGATTCTGATGAAGCAAAGAAAAGAAATATTGAACCTCTTGCTAGAATTATTTCTATAGGTTGGGCGGGAGTTGATCCTTCTGTAATGGGTAGAGGACCAGTCCCTGCAACATTAAAAGCATTAGCTCATGCAGGTTTGAAACCAGACGATATTGATTATTGGGAAATTAATGAAGCATTTTCTATTGTGCCTCTTAATTGTATGGATAAATTAAAAATTCCTGAAGAAAAGGTAAATATTATGGGGGGATCAATGGCAATCGGGCATCCTTTAGGATCTACAATGATCAGATTAACCGGGACATTAGCTCGGATTTTAAAAAATAAAAAAGCAAAATATGGTGTAGCAAATGCATGTATTGGTGGAGGACAAGGAGTAGCTACTATTATTGAGAATTTAGACGCATAATATACTTGAGTACTTAGAAAGTTATTTTA
The DNA here is from genome assembly GCA_001940645.1 of Candidatus Heimdallarchaeota archaeon LC_3. The sequence continues at coordinate 147 of MDVS01000018.1, read as the reverse complement.
AAACCAAATCATATAGTTATTTGACAAATTACACTTTTTTTGCACATTTATAAGCATTTTAACATATTCTTCGATTTCTGATTTATTTTCTTTGATTATTGTCTTTATATCAACTTGAGACATGGTTATAATCATCTACAGGAAAAT
>MDVS01000017.1 GCA_001940645.1 Candidatus Heimdallarchaeota archaeon LC_3 | reverse complement strand
TTCAATACTAACGATAAAGTAAAAATAATCGGATCTACAAATAGATTACAAGTACTGGATCCAGCATTGATACGACCAGGCCGGTTTGATAAATTAATATTTATACCCATGCCTAATGAAGAAGCTAGAAGAGCTATTTTTTCAATTTATGTCAGCAAAATTAATCATAATATAAGTGAAAAAGATGTAATTCAACTAGTAAAATTATCAGATGGTTTTACTGGTGCTGATATTAAAACTATTTGTATGGAAGCAGGATTATATGCTATTCAAAATAATAAAGATACTGTAACAAATAAAGATTTTCTAACAGCATACAATAAAGTTTCTCTGACAAGAAATGCATACAATATCAATCAGGACAAGACTACATACGAATAATGCTAATGATTTTTTAGTAGATTGTTTGCATTATCATATAAGATCATTTTTTTGTCCTCTTGATTTAATTGATCAGTATTTAAGACAGGTTCCAAAATATGGAAATAGGAAGCACCGGTTACCGGATAATCAGATCCATAAAGAATCTTTTTAATCCCGATTACTTCTTTTATTTTTTCTACAAAATATGGCTTTTCAAGTAAATAAGGTACTGCAGATATGTCTCCATATAATCTGTTGTCGGTAAATTCTTCAAATATTTTTAAAGTCTCTTCAAACCAAATTCCAGGGTTTTTTGCACTATAAGATCCCAGATGGGCTAAAATAATATCAACTTCAGGAAATTTCTTTAATATAGGAGTTAATAATTCAGGATTGCCATATTTCGATAAAATAGGGAATTCAAAAGGACCTGGATCACAACCAGTATGTAATAAAACCATCAAATCATATTTTTCCGCAAATTTAAATAATTCAACCAACCTTTTACTTTCAGATGGGTTGTAAAATTGAAGAGTAGGAAGTAACTTGATTCCTTTTAAATCTAAGTCTTTGATTTCTTTTAATTTCTTAGATATATATGACTTTTTTTGATAACCAACCTGAACTGAACCGAATCCAATAAATCTATCTGGAAACTTATCCCGAATCTCACTTACATATTGATTCGACGTGTAGCCATTTTTTAATATGAACCTCATTGCATCAATTATTTGTTCCTGATCATAAATCATGAATTGTAATTGTTGATTGAAATATTTTCTCCATTTCAAATTATCCAAAGTTTCTTCATGAAGATCCATGGCCAATATAATAGCTTTTTCGACATTATTTTTATCCATTTCTTCTATTATAGTTTCAGGACTAACTGCGGCCGGAATAGGATGCAAATGGGAATCAATGATTTTCAAGTAATCTTCATCATAATAGAAGTGTTATTCTGTTTATTAAAAAAAATTCAAATGATATTAAAATGTAATATAACTAACTACAAAAGATTTTTCAAGTTGATACCTTTTTATTTCATATTTTTTATCAATTATTTGGATCAAGGATTGGTTGAATTGGATTCTAAAAAAATTGATAGGAGTGGGTTTCAGTCTTTTAAGCTGAGAAGACTATTTCAGAAAAAATTGCCTATAGAAAATGGAATTGACAAAAAAGGGGAACAAACTGGTTACAGATATTTGATCATGGAGCTCCCCTTAGAACGAATCCCAATTATTTATGAAATTAAAGAAAAGGAGATAAAAAGACAAGAAAAAGTGCTTAAAATCAAATCGTATAATCCAGAAGATAATTCTATGACAGAAACATTTGCAATGATATTTAATACTATATTATTGACCAGTCCTGATCCATATAGACCAATGACTCTTGAAGATGCTAAAATCTTCTCTCCTGATGGAACATTTCTTGCTTATTTATACGGACAACCTGCTGGATTTGCTGCTCTAACAGTTGAAGATACAGAAGAAGGAAAAATTGGAGTTATCGCAGGAATAGGTGTCATGCCAAAATTTAGAGGTAAAAAAGTTGCTTTAGCATTAACAACAACAATAATTGAATGGTTTAACAAAAAAAACGTTAAAAAATTACAGTGTGAAGTTTATGAGTTTAATGATATCTCTTATAACTTTATTTCTTCATTAGGATTTCATGAAGTAGGAGAGATGTATTTAGATCAAGAAACTGTGGAAAATCCTTTAAGACGATTTGATAACTAGACAATAAAATAAATTTTTAGAGAATAATAAAATGAATAAAAAATTTCAAAAATTAATTTATATTGTTTTTAGTATAATTCTTATTTTTTCTTCTAACATGACTTTATCAAGAAGTTCGACTCAACAAGAAAATAATTACTCAACAGAGACATCCATGGATTTAGACATCATATTTTTAGGAATATCCAATTCTTTTATAGATATAAATTCACTGGATGAAATTCTTAATTCTCTTATTCAAGGAACGTCCATAAGTACACAAGAAATTTCACTTGATTTGAGTGATGTTGGTTCATTAGCGCTAATAAGCTGGAATTTTAATTACATATTTCCTTCAGTGTCATATTACCAGTCTTTTCAAGAAGTTCTTCAACAAAATTCAATATTTGAGACTGTTGATGAAAGTGAGGGTTCTTTTATTAACGCAACTGCTATGGAAACTTGGTTAACACAACCCGTAAATTTTCCAGAGAATTACAATCCTCCTGAGAACGGGTATACTCTATTTTTTACAGATTTTTCTGATTTAGGACCTCATTGGTATCGCACTTATTATGAAGACATTGATACGGGTTATAATTTTACTAGAAATTTCCAAAATTCTTTTGGTGGATATACTGATTCCAGGATATTTTATATCGATCTTTCAGTTGAACATTCCTATTTAGAATCATTTGGTTCAGATGGACCAATCCAAAACCTTACAGCTAAATATGACCCTACAACTGAGTCAGGGAAAATAAGGATAAGTCAATATTTTAGGGACTGGATATATGAAACTATTACTGATTTATTTAGCCGAAATACAGTATATTCTACTCCAAACTTTCGACAATCTTATTCAACAGATAAACTGTCAGATATAAATGAAGTGGAACCAAATTCTAGACAAAAACTTGAAATTTATTTAATTAATAACATATCAAAAAAGAATGCTAATGAATTATTACCTTTCATTAATGAAACAAGAATAAAAAATAGTTTCGAAGATATTCTACCTTGGTATAAATGGGATGTGAATATAGTACCCATAGAAGCAAAAGCATATCCCAAATTAAGTGAAGTAATCTCAAAAGCAACGGATACAACATCTAATGAAATTTTAGATGGAAGAAAACAGGGAGGAGTTGATCTTTATACTATTTATGATTGGATATTTAACGAAATTTTTTATGATCGATATAGTTCAAGTATTCCTTTTGTTAATACGGATTCAGATACTTATATGACCTTTGCATTTGCTTTCGACGTTGGCGTTTTGGGTACTGGATACAAAACAGAATTTTTTCCTTCTATTTTAGGAGCTTCGTTGTTTGGAGTTGTAGCTGATATTGATTTTCTTACAATATCTGGTAGATTTATCCCTTTAACTTTGTTAGCTTTGAGCTATGAGTATTTATTTATTGGGGATGAATTTAATAGAACTTCTGGATATACTCAGTTAATCATTCATGAAAATGGTCATGCAATTGGAGCTAGTCACCCTCATGGTATTTCATGGACAACAAGTATGATTAATGATGCAATGAGTTATATAGCATATTCTTATGAGTTTAGTCGATTTACCAAGGACATTGTTAGACGAGGTGAAATAAATCTTGCCTTACATTATTCCAAAAGTTATTTGAATGCTATAGATGACGAGGAAATTAAAGATAATATAACTCAGCAATATGATATTAAGGTATACAAAATTAATCAATATTACAACCAAATGAACTATGTCGATGCCTATTTAGAAGCTTGGAATGTATTTACTTTTGTAAAAGAATCTTATCGCGATTATTTGAAAATACAAAATTCTCAAACAAAAACTCAAGCAGCTGACGGATTCTCTTTAGAACTAGTTTTAGGTACAATTCTAGCATTCTCTCTAATAAAAAAGAAAGTAATTCATCATAAATAGACAATTTTTTCAGTGATAAAGTTCGATTAAAAAATGACAAAAAAAATATTACGAAATATGATAGAAAAAGTAAATTCTATCATCAAACTTGATAAAAGAAATACTGGGCCTACAATTTATGAAAGAAATCAACATCTAGCAATTTCATATAACATATATAACAATTTAGAGGCTAATTGGTTTAATCTAAATGAAATTATCAGAAATATCTTTGAGATAAATAAATCATTACCTAAAGGGGAAATAATAATCCATAATGGTAATGGGGGGAAAATCATTGATACAGGAGAGATATATTTTGAAATAGTCAAGAGCAAAATTTGGGAATGTTATTTCTATGAAAAAGAAGATTTCTTATATTTAAGAGTTCTCTGGGAGAAAGATCTTAAAATAACTAATAAAAAAATAGATAATAATAAAGAGTGGATCAGTCTTGATATAGATCTTGTATTTCAATCTGCTTGGTTTTCAGAAAATAAAAGAAAATCACTTTGACTAAATGTAAAAAATCCCCTTCCTTTTAGGTTTGGTAGTTCACTAATCCATTTAATAAGATAAAAGAAATTAATTTTAATTTTCCTAATCTTTTATTTTTTCTAATAAAGATCTAATTCTTCCTTCTGATAACCAAATATCAGTCATATTCAGAAAAATATCTATTGTAGCAAGAAGAGAAACTTTTTCTTGGGATGTATTTATATCACTTGAATTTTCTACTTTTTTAATCAAGTCTGCAACTAGGTTTTTCACAACAATAATTATTCTACTTTCAACTTGGCTTGGACCAAGTGAAAATGTTTTGAACTGTTCTTTTATTTTCGATTGAAACGATTCAATTGATGGGGGGTTATCAGAATCTAAATAATGCCTTAAAGTTGCAAAATAATTATCTACAATTAATTTAACTTGATTTCTTTGATCGATATCTAATGTTGTGTCTTCTTCTATGTCTATTTGGGCCATTCTTCTTACTGATCGAAACCTTCTTAATATTGTAGCACTAGGTGCTTCGCGTAAAAATTTTTGAATTATTTCCAGTAAAGCATAGTAAGGTGTAGTAATCACAGTGTGTAATATATCAAAATCTGCTGAAGTAAATCTATGAATATCTTCTAAAATTGCAAAACAGTAATTTGGTAATGCAAGGTGCATAATTTGAGAATAATTTCTTAAGATGTTACTAGTAGTTTCTAAATAGCTCCATTGATCATTAGGAGTTAACATTCTTTGAAACAGCTGAGTTATATCTTTATCATCTTTTTTTTCCTTCCCAATTTTTGTTATTCTATCCAATAATTCTAATGTTTTCGATGTCTTACTTGGAATATCTATCCTTGTGATACTCGGTTCATTGTCTTGATGTTGAGTTACTGCTTCTTCTTGATTTAATCTATTCTCAGTTGATGAATAAGGAAGATCACTATCAGTGATTTGTGCTTCTTTTGTTGCACTATACTTAGAATGATTGATATTATTTAAACCATCAATGGCATTTTCACTAATACTTGTCTCTTCTTCGTTTTTAATTAATAAATTATCTACTAGAGATACAAGATTTCTTATTTCTGAATCCAAATCTTCATTTGTTTTGATATCTCTTAACCAAGATCTAAAGACAGTCATCAGATCATTATTTTTGTCTAGTAACTCCTTTGAACTAAATTGCTTGGATTGGTTAATTAAAAGCTGGATATTGGTTGTAATTAGTCTAACTAATAATTCAAAAATATATTTACTATTTTTATCTTTAAATGACATGAATTATACAACCAATTAGTAAAATATTGACTAGTCTAATGCAGAGAGAGATTTTTGATCAGTACCTTCTTTTATATAAGCTCCAAATAGTTGTTCAAGATCAGTTACTGCTTGTTCTAGCACATCCTTACCTACACCTTTACTACGTTGGAACCAGTGCTCTTTTAAATTACTACGTCCTGAATGTAATCTGATTAAAGCTTTAGCTTCTTCTAAAATGTCTTTAATCTCAGGAACTTTAGGTAATCCAAATAACATTAACAATGCTGGATTAACCTCATGATCGTATGAAATAAAAGAATGTGTAACAGCGGCACCTTTCGCAATATAATTTTTTAAGGTCTTTTTTAATATGGGACTGTATTCGACACGTGAAATTTCTTTTGAACCTGAAAATATCGCATATACAGATTCTGCATCGGGTTTTTTTCCCATATCAGTTAAACTTTGTTTTGTTACTGAAAAATTCATAATTGTTTGAAACTGGTTTTCTAGATCTCCTACTTCAGGAAAAAAAGGAACATCTTTGAATAATACTGGAACAACGACAGAATCCAACTTTCTGCTATAATCTGCAAGATCTGTTGTTGGTGATACTGTTTTTCCAACTTCTGCTATACCAGGGGAAAGCATATAGTCTATTGCTTCCATTGCTAAGGGATTAATAAGATCAATAAATTCGGATTCAGACTTTAATTGCTTCTGTTTGTCTTTTTGCTTTTTATTTTCCTTAGTAAAATTAAGTATATCTCCTCCAATTCTATCTTGCAACAGATCAGATATCTCTCCTCTTTGCCAAGAAAGAACTCTATTTAACATGGTTCTATTAGATAAAAGCAAAATCAAATCTGGTCCATTTCCGTCCATTTGTGCACGAAGCAAATGGCTTAATGACCAAACAGTATTAATTGATTCACTACTTTGATCAGCAAAAGGAAGGACACCAATAACATAAATAAAAATTCTTCTATTTTCTTCTTGTTCGAATCTTTTGCGTAATAATTTGATTAATGCAGGTGTGCCACCACATCCTGTACCTCCTCCTAAACTTGTGAATAATACAAAACCGTTTACGCCTTCGAAACCAAGTTCTCGAAGTTGGTTAAAGATTAATTCCTTAGATTCTTCAACGGTTTTTAATCCATCCATAAATCTCCCTCCAACACCAATATCTACATTTCCATAAAGCAAAGTACGATTTTTACTTATTCCATATCTCTCTCTAGTCTTGGTTAGATCAGTTCTATCTGTATTCATAATAAGATAATCTCTTATACGAGAGGATTTGGTTGCACCTGTTTTTTTATCTCCAAAATAGCTAGCCACGAGGTTGCTGCCACATTCGCCTAGGCCAATGGCGAAAATCTCCGCTTGTGCGATTATTTCTTCTGCCATGATATATCTCCGTTTTCTTGTTTCAATTTATGATTTTTGTCTATACATTTGACTTATTTTGTTTTTAATGGTTTTCCTGATTCTAATTCAATAAATCTTTTGGCTGCATTCACTAAATAGGTTTTAATTTTGTTATTGCTTCTGTAAGTTGAAATGATCTTCTTTTTAATGTCTTCAAATTGACGAACGTTTTCATCATCTTTTCCGTCAGAATCAACTGATTCAATTTCTTTTATTGAAAATCCTGAAATAAACATTACTAATGCCGAATGCCACTTATTTAATTGGTGCATTTCCCTTTCATATTCGTTTCTACCTTCTCTTAATTGAGGAAGTAATTCAGTTAATTTGCTCAAATCGGTTGTATTCATTGCTTCCTTCCTGATATTCATAATTTTTGTTAATGGAAAGACTGACTCTAATTTATTTTGATAAACTTCAAAAATTTCTTTTACAACAAGGTAATATTTTAAATTTTTCTCTAATTTTTCTTCAAATCTCTTATTTTGATCCTCTTCTATTGCTCTAATTGCTAAAATAAAGTCGTTTCTGAATTGAATTAATGATACATATAGATCTGCAAGTGTAAATATATTATCTCTTGATATATCCCTTTCAAATTCTTCTGAGATATATTCTTGGATTACAGGGAATCTCTCTTCAACATTTAGTCCATATAAATCAGAAACCGTTTTTATTGCATTTCTAACATCCTTAACATGATTGATTGATTCATTCCTAATTTTTACACATACTTCGGGATGACTTCGAAGTCGATCAATTGCTACAAAAGCATCTGTAGTATCCTTGATCGTTGCTTGTTTTTTCTCTTCTCCTTCCTTCTTTCCTTTTTCAATTTCATCTAATGAAGCAAAAAATTTAATTTCAGGAGGAATATAACTAGATAAATCTAATCCACTCTCCTTAATTCGCGTTAATTCTTTAATCATTAATTTACTTTGATCTTTAGCAATAATCTTTAATTCATTTACAATTTCTGTGTAAAATGACATTAATTGTGAAGCTGAGCTAACTATCACAAAGAAATCTCTTTGTGAGGTTATAGAACGTTCAATATTTTCTTCTATTTCTAATATTTTAGAAGGAATTTGAATTATTTCTCTAATACGTGGAAGGGCTACCCTTATGGAAGGTAGTATTCCTCCTTGAAGAAATTTTCTATAATCTTCTTCAGTGTATTCAATAGTTTTTTCTTGAACGATTCTATAATCTTGAATTATTTCTTCTAAATCCTTATCTTTTGCTCCTTGTGACTTTTCAAATAGGAATGACATTGTATTCTGAAAAAATTCATTATGAGGAGGAGCTAGTTCTTGTAATACAGATAATTTATATCCGATATCATTGTGGATATAGGTCAAAAGAACCTCTTTTTGCCATTGCAAATGAGAATTTAGATTCCACCATTCTTGTAAACCTTCTGCATAAGAAAAATCAGTGAGTTCTCTTCCCCCTTTAGAATCAGAGTAATCCTCAATTTTTTGTCCAAACAAAGCTTCAGATCTTGAAGTTACACTTTGGATCCTATCTTTAAGCTCATTGTTAACATTAACAATTTTCTCCCTCATCAGATCTAAATCTTGTAGAAATTGATTATATCTCTTTAATGCTTGACCTGGAAGTAGTCGTTTTAAGTCTTCAATTGTTGCTTGACGTTGATTAGATAAATCAAATTCTGTATCAACTGGAATTGTTGGGAATTTAAAATTTTTGAGTCCTTCTATTAAAGCATCTGAGGTTTTTACTTTCCATTCTTCTAAGATCGCTAGTGTATTCAACATCCCTTCTATATTCCCAGGAGTAAAATCTGGATAATTTAAATCTGGAAACGAAACATTTGACCTTAAATTTCTAGCTAATTGCATTTGTTCACGTGATTCTTTCATTTCTTTACGAATTTTATCACCAATATAATCAGTTGCTACAACTTGGACTTCAGATAATTTCTGTAACTCTGTAGCTAGATCTTTTACATCGTTTTTAGGAGCAAGGACTTTACCATTCTCAGAAATTAATAACAACATATCATCTGGTAATTCAATAGGTAACTGACCTGATTCAGCTCTAGATTGTAATGTTCTCAATAAAGATCTTGATTTATCTATTCTTTGTTGAAGTTCTGTTTTTTTATTATCCATCCATCTATAAATTTTTTCAACAGAAGCTTTTAATGCTGATAAATCTCCATCCATGCTTATACCGATTTCAGCTATTAAGTCCATTCCTAAAGCACTCATTAGGTCAATAAGTGTTTTTATTCTTTTTCTTATTGATTCATTCAGTTCTCCTATTAAATTTTCACGTTCAATATAACTTTCAAGTAAGTCATCAAGATCACTAAGTGATTGAACTTTTTCCTTGGCTTGATTAAGTCTGCGAATGTATTCTTGTGGTAAAGTTACTTCAAAAAATGTACCTGTTTCTGCCATAACTCTTGTTTGGTCTAATGGTCGATTGTCTTTCAAAAAAATTAGTACTTTCTTCTTCCAATCGTTAAATTCTTCAATCTTATCAACTACAGAAATAATATTTGTTTGACCTTTAAAATCCGAGCTAGGCAAAACGGGAGAGTTAGCAAGCAAAGAGACCCTAGTTGCAAAAGTTCCTTGTAAATTTTTGTTTAAAATAGAAAATAGATAAGAAAAAATTCTTTCTTTTGTGGATTCTAGTTCCTTTCTTAATTGTACAAGAATGGATATATCTCTTTCTCCAACGACTTTATTCATTATCCCATTTAGTTCTTTTTTAAATTCTGGTTCTAAACTAGTATATCTTTCAGCTTTACTTAAGCTTTCAATTATTTTTGTGATTTCGCTAGCCATTCCTTGAAGAAAAGTTGAGATAGTTTTTCGCCAACCCTCAATTTCATCAAATTGACGTAAAAGTAATCTTGGATCTATAGTTTCGATATTAATTTGGGGTGGAGGTGGAAACATATCAGAAACTGACTTTAAATCTTCATTTTCAACCATTTCGTAAAGTTTTTTCCTAATTACTTCAGTGAGATCAGAAGATGTATTATAATATTTAATTAAGAGATCTGTCGTAGATGAAAGGGTTTCTGATTTTTCCAATTGCCTATGAATGGAGATAACTTCTTTTTTCATTGATTCAGGTATAGAGACTTTCTTATTGTCCAATGCACGAATAGCAGCATTGAATTCACTAATATCAACAAGTTTTTTCATTTCAATTAGAATTTTTTTCTCAAAAGATCTTAATGTTTCTACTTGCTGTATCAATTCTGTCATATTATCTGTCGATAAATTAAATTCTGGAAGTTCTGACAAATTCTTGGTTTCTTTAGATACCGTTGCTAATCGTCCAATTTCTGAATCAATTGATCCTTTAACTTTATTGATTTCACTTCGAAGACCATTTGTAAATTCATTTTGCAGTCTCTGTAATTCTGTTTCTGCATCAAATAATCCTTGTAAATATTTTGCTTCTTTGAATCGTTTTCGTAAATTTATCACATTGTCAGAGGAAACATTTGCGACATCAATTCCAAGACTTCTACTCGTATCAATACTCTTACGTAGCTTAGTGATTAAATCTGTAGAACTCAACCTGACCTCACGTTGAACATCTTCTGCTCTTTTTTCAAGAAAATTTCGTTCCTTCAGTAGTAGATCTTTTTCAGCTAAAATTTCTGCTAGTGACATCAAATTTAATGATTGTAGTGTAGTTCTAGAAGTCGAAGTAACTTCTTCTCTTGGTATTTCAACATATCGACGATAACGCTCTAATATGTCCTTGTTTGTAGTTAGAATTTCCCATGTATCTTCTTTTAATGTATCAAGTAAGGATGTATATTTAGTGTGAACATCAGAAGAGAAACTGCAAACCTTATTAGAGTCCATCATTCCAAGAGGAGCATTTATGACCTTTATTCCATCTACGTGGTTAGGAGCGACAGCTGCTATTACCTTTAAGTTGTTCATTAAGTCATTGTATATGTTTTTATAATATTCGTTAAGTTGATTTAATAATTTTGATTCATATGTATTAAATTTTTTCTGAAGATCATCTATTTCTAGTTGAATTTTCTTTTTTTTTCCTCCCGAAAACAAACCTCCTGTTTTTTCAAGTTCATTCCTCTTTTTAATTATCTTACTATTAAATTCACTTAGATTTTCAAAAACCCCAATAACTGGATTCCTAGGATCAAGAGTTTTTAAATTGTTTACAATTTTTTGATATGTATCAATTGAAGATGACATTTTTTTATCCATAACCTATTTAACTTAGAATTTATTAATTAAATGTGATTTAAGTCGGTTTCTCATGAATTTATTAAAAATGATTGAAAAAATAAAAAACAACCTTAACCGTGTGTAAGATTTCCACTATTTCAAAATTATATTAATATTTCAAAATTAAATTGTCTTTTTTTTTTATATTTATAAATACTTTATTTAATTAATATGAATATAAATACAAGAATGAAATTCCATTTATCGAAGCATAACCCGCACCTACATTATTATTTTGTAAAAATGTAAATCAAATATATTTTAATTCCTTCAAGTGGGATTTAATTAGCCGTATGGACATCGGAATCTTACGTAATTAGAGAATTTGTACTAAATATTAGGAATTTTAATGTATATCATTCTCAAAACCATGAAGAACATAAATCTTACAAAACTGAAAGATTAAAAATGATTTAAAGACAATATTTTTGGATTTTTATTTAATGATTATAATTCTTCCATCTCAATTCATTAAAGGAGTTGAACTTTTTAACCAAGAAGATTTTTTTGGACAACATGATATATTTGAGGAGCTTTGGATCAAATCAGAAAAAAACGATAAACGAAGACTTCTTTATCAAGGTATTCTAAACATTGGAGTAGGGTTTTATCATTTTAAAAATGGAAATTTAAATGGAAGTAAAAAACAATTACAAAAAGGAGTATCTCGATTGAAAGATTTTTATGAATTAGCAAATAACAATAAATATCGCTTAAAAAGTAAAGTTTCTTCTTTCAATTGGTTAAAGATTTTTATAGAAGAATCAAAAAATTGGCAAGATTGGTTAACAAACACAAAAAACTATAAAAAAAATCCATTGTTTCCTAAAATTGAATTGTTTAATTTTCCAGAATAAAAAATCAAGAAATGAATATATATGAATGTTGACTCTGATCTTAATTCGAAACTTACTGAAGTAGGAAAAACAAATCCGCAGATAAAAACTATATCAATTATTAATAATCAAGGAATACTTTTAGCTGGATATAATTCTTCTGGAGCTATAGAAGATGGAGAGCAAACCAGATTAGGTGCAATGATTCTAGCTTGTCAATCTCTTACAAATAAAACTTTATTAAGCTTAAGTTATGATAAATGTAAGGTTTTTACTGTTAAAGCGGAAAATGCTAATACAGGAATGATTTTTTCAGAAAAATATAACATTTTGGTTATCACTGAAACTAAAAGTGACATTAAGTCTTTAACTTTGAGCATTCATGAGTTAATTCAGAAATTAATGGATAAATAAACTAAAACTGAATAATAAATCAAACAAAATATTATATATAATATTGAAATGAAAATTCGACCTAAATTTACTTCTGATTGGAAAATTAAAATGGAAATCGTTAATAATTTTTTACAACAACCATGGGTAATTCCTGCTCTTTCTAAAACTATAGAAGAAAGTAAATCTATAAAATCAATTAGTTTGTTTTTTAATGAAAAATTAAAATGGAATACCGCCCTAAAAAGTGAAAAAAAAGATAAATTAGAAACTATTAGTGATTTGACTTTTAAAGGAATTCATAAGTTGTGGAAAAATACGTTTGGGAACACTCTAGGGTATTTGAAAGAGTTTGAAATAGAAGGAGGGCAAAACAGATTATTTTTTCATTCAATTGATTCATTAACTTGGTTGGGTACAATAAGCAATATTTTAGAAACAAATTCCTCAATTATACAAAATTTCATAATTAATTCATTAGATTTTCAGATCCTAGAAGAAAAACTTGTAGAAAATCAGTTCATAGGTATTACTACATCTGAAGGATTTAAAATTTGGTTGAAGAGTAGAATTCCCGATTTCATTTTCGAAGATGCTATTATATCTAGTTTAACTGCGATAGAAAGGATACAACTAGAGCTTGACCTAGGAACAATATCAGAATGTAATATAGAAAGTAATAATAATAAAAATTTGTTGATAAAAATCAATAAAAGCAACGAATTAGCATTAACAAAATTTGACGACTCCATCGAATACGATTCTCGACTTGATTCCCTTTTCTCGAGTTTAATTCGATTCCCGCAAAAAATTACCATCCCTGGTCAAATTCTAGACTACATTGCTACTCAATCTATTAAAACTATTAATCCATTAATGGAAGAAATGAAAGCAACTCCAATCGAATCTGAAATTTCAGAAGATGAGATAATATCTTTGATTGGATTTGATGAAGAATTATTAGATCGAATGGAAAAAACAATAAAAGCAATTGCATCTAATTACAACATACAAGAAATTTCTATTCCCTATTTAGGACAAAAAATCTTTAGATTACCATCAGCCGTAATTCAATTAAGTTTAAGTTATTTAATTGGCCAGGGAAGGATAAAAGATGCAAAATTAAAGTTTTCTAATCCCTCCATTTTATATCCAGACATTCTAAAACTAGATTTATTCTCTCCCAATGAAAACGAACTTGAAATTATGAGTAAGATAAAGGAATTTTATCAGGAAATTAATAAACCATTGAAGGATTTAATCATTTTATTGGATAGATTCCAATATTTATCCTCAACAACACAAGTTTTTAATGAACTTGAGGCTATTAGACAAAACACAGACAGTTATCCACTGATTACGTTATCTAGAGATATAAATTCAATTATTACCTCATTAAATGAAAAAATAATTATAACAGAGAAAAAAGATTTAATTGATAAATCAAAAATAATCAATAGAATTAGAGTTGGTATGGAATCACTTAAAATAAAAATGTCTATATTTAATAAAGATATAGATTTGTTAAATCGTGTTTTACATCGTTTTTTACCATATCCAATTACTATAAATGAATTCAACGATAATTCTGGACTTGAACTAATTTTCGAGTGCAATTCTAATCAATGTTCTAAAAACAGGACAATTTTAGTACATAAAAGCATTGAAGCTTGGAGAAAATTTCTTTTATTTTTAGACGATAAAAAACTCTCCACTTCTATTAAAGAATTTATTAAACCTTTAAAAGAAAATATTGATCTATTAAATAATGAAATAGATGAAGATCTAATTAAAAAGTTGTTATGGGATTTAGATACAATAATATTAACAAACGAAGAGAGAGAATTACTGATAAGTGATATAAACAATGAAAAATCCTTAGAATCATCAGAAACAGTTATTTCATTAATTAAATCTCAATGTGAAATCTGTGAGAAATGGTTTTGTGTTGATCATTATAACAACGATCAGTTCAAATGTAACACACATCAAAAGTTGATGAATTTGTAAAAAAGAAATTAATAAGCTATTTTCCTGAGATTATCATTTCAGCTAAGTTTTTAAATGCTTCCTGAACATTTTCTCCGGTTTTTGCAGATGTTTCAAGGTAAGGCATTTGAATCTCTCCATTACCAAAGACTTCTGCCATTTTTTTGACTAACTCTTTACCCTGTTCTTTTGTTATGTGCGTAGGATCTGTTGGATCACGAAGATCAGTCTTATTCCCCAATACAACAGCAGGAATAGGGCCTCCTCGAATATGTTTCTTTAATTCGTGAATCCAGCCGTCAGCGAGCCTTTGTATAGATTCGGGTCTAGTCACGTCGAAAACAAAAAGGACGCCATGAGATCCTTGGTAGTAGAGAGATCTAACTGAATTGAATCGTTCTTGTCCCGCTAAGTCCCAAATTTGGAATTTTACCTCTTTCCCTTCTACCTCTGTCTTCTGCACAGCGAAATCTGCTCCAATAGTCATTAAATAGCTGGAAGTGAATTCCTTCCCTAAGTAGCGTTCCCTGAGTGCTGTTTTTCCGACTGCACCTTCTCCGCACAAAACTATCTTCATTAAAAACAAAAATTTGTCACCGATTCTTATGTCCTAGGTATTGTTAAATATTCTCGCAAGGTTTTTAATATTCATTACGAAACTTATGATTTTGTGATGAGTAATGATAATTTTCTAAGCCAAACAGCTTCTCAATACTAGGAATTTATTTACTTTTTTAATTAAGTAATGAATTTTCTTTATTACTTATTGTAGTTATCATTTTGTATTCGTTAATATTATTATTAATTTGTTCAGCTTAGCGTATTTTTTGTTATTCATAAACATTATTTTTTAGACCATTTATTTAAAAAATTTTTGTTTATAAATGTAAAAGTTACTTACTTAGGATGTTTTATACAGTTACATTCTTTCTCTTGAATATTGGTTTTGATTACTTCTTTTATTAAGTGTTGTACATTTGGTTTTAAGTCATTGAATATTTCCAAAACTTCTAAATGAGTGATTTTATTTTTACTAATGCCTGCTGCAAAATTGGTCGTTATCGATATCGAAGCATAGTGTATTTCAAGCTCTCTAGCAAGAATCACCTCATTGGGATTTGTCATTCCTACAACATTCCCCCAATTATTATTTTTCATAATTGCAATTTCTGCTGGTGTTTCAAATCTTGGTCCTCTACTCAAAACATAAATTCCACCTTTTTTTACCTGCAAATTAATTTTTTGTCCAGTTTCATATATGAAATCTCTTAAAATTGGACAATAAGGTTCGGTGTAATCTGTATGAACTACACCAGCCTTTACCTTATTTTCTGATATCTGTATTTCAAATAATCCATCAAAATATGTTATAGGTGGTGAAACAAAGTCAACAAATTGTTCAAGAAGAACTAGTTCTCCAGGAGAAAAATCTTTTAAGACTCCAACTGCTGTTGTTGATATGATATATTTTACTTTTTTCTCAAAAAATGCGAATAAATTAGCTTTATAATTTACAGCGTGTGGAGGAATTGAGTGACCATAACCATGACGATTTAAATAATAAACATTTTTCCCTTCTATTTTACCCCTAAGAAGAGGTACATCACCAAATGGAGTTTTTACAAGTTCTTCATCGGGATTAGAGAGAAAATCATAAAACCCGCTTCCTCCAATGACTCCAAAATTTTCAGTATTGTTCTTACTAATTTCTCAAACACCTAATTGGTTCTCTTACTTCTTTTTATTTTGAAAATACCTGCTAACAACAAAACCATAACTGAAAACCATTCCAATCCTGAAATAATTTCAAGATGACTTGGTTTGCAACCATTAAACGATATTTCACATGAGATGAAATCACCAGATATTTCGATATTCGATTCGGATAGGTTGATTAGAAGGTTTTGGAAATCGTCATTATTGTCTAAGTCAGATAAGCGATTTTCAAAAAGATATTCGGCAGTATTTGGTTTGTATACATTTTGAATCAAATTAGACTCATTCATTTGAGCCCAATTTTCTAATTGCTTTAATGTTGCTAGCGTATAATTTGGATATAAAAAAGCTGCTCTATTCGTTCCTTCTATTGGTTGAGAATTCAAAAAAAATCCAAAAGTATTGTCATTTTCTTGTATCACTTCAGCTATTCCATTATCACCAGAGTTACTAATAGATATCAAGGAATCAATACCTTTGTTTATCATTTTATTTGCTGAATTTTTACCTTCGGACAAAGCAGAATCCGGTGAAAAATTGATTACATTAGATAAATTTAAATCTGTAAATGATTGAGTCATCCTTACAATAAAGTTAGTTTGATCCATTCCTTTTGCTACTACAGGAAAGATATTCCTGTTAAGATATTTTTCGCGAACATGTTCAATTCCTGTAAATATTCCTGATAAGAATTCTGAATTCATTATTGTAAATGGATTATTATTTTTAAATCCAAGTTCTGGTCCAGGAACCATTAATATACCTGCGTATTGCTTAATGGAAGAAAAAGCTGACCAAGCACCGGCTAAAAAACCAGCTTCAACTTGATCAAAATCCTGATAACTATAATTTTCTAATCTAACATTTGAATCTATGAAAGCTATGTGACTAAAAACACTATTATTATGACTATAATATGATTGGTTTGTCCAAACTGACTTAATGATATTTTCATTAATAGAAATTCTTTGATTTCTCCCTACGCTAATTAAATATTCTCTCTCTATGGTTGTGTCATTGTTCATATCAGTAATGACATCATTTATCATTAAACTCGTTGTAATTCGAAATTCAAGATTTACTTTTGGAAATATTTCTTTCACCGATTGGTTCAAATCGTTTATGAATAAATCTAAAGTTCCTTTACTTAACCAATATAGAGAACTTGACAATAGAATCGTTACAGAACCATTAAAATCTGTATTATTAATAGCTACTCGAAAATTTTGATACTTTAATTGTTCAGGAACATTTTGATTATTCCCTTTTTTTTCTGTGTTAGAAACGATCCTTGATGATCCTGTTAATATAAGGCTTGAAAACATGATTGAAATAAAAAGTATAATGAATAATTTTCTCATAAAAATACCCAAATTCTTGTTATTTTTCATAACTTTTTTATTTCTATAAATATTTCCTTTTAAGATTTTCTAAAATGATGATAAACCATGATGTATTATTAGAATTTTATCTAGTTATTGTGTTTCACAAAATTTTTTAGTAATTCTTGCCAAGAATTGGAAGGAAATATATCCTCGATATGATCATAAAGATATCTAGGTAAATATCTATAATAATTTTCAGCATATTGATTTCCTATAAGAAGCATAAATCCCTTATCTGTTTCACTTCTAATCAATCGCCCTAGAGCCTGAACAACTCTTGAAATTGCAGGAAATTGGATACTGTACTTATCTCCACTCAAACCTTGGTCTTCATAATAATTTTTTCCTAAGTTTAATTCAAAATCAACAGTGGGATATCCTGGTCCTATAATAATTAATCCTTCTAACATTCTTTCCGGAAATTCTATAGATTCTCCTATAATTGAACCTAAGACAGTAATTACTAATTTAATATTCTTTCTTTGTCTAATAGAGGCAAGTAAAGGTTTAAAATTATGTGATGAAACATCCTTTGTAATTACAAACATTTTACTTCTTAAATTTGAACTTTCACTATATTTCAATTGCTTTAAGAATAAAAAAAGATAATCATAACTTGAGAAAAATATCAGGACTTTTTTAGTTGCAATTTGGCTAATAAAATTGAGAATATCAGTTATCTTATTAATTGAAGATTTTCTTTTCCGATATTGAGTTTCAACGTTTCTTAGTATCATCAATCTTCTATTTTCTGGAGGAAAAGGTGAAGGATAAACTTCAATCTTAATTTCTTTTAAACCAAATAGTTTTGAATAGAAAACTGTTGGTACTAGCGTTGCAGATAAGAAGATAGTAGAATGAAATTGATTGACCTTTTTTTTGATCCAAAAACTCGCATCCAAACAAAGAATGCGTAGTTTTTTTTCAAATTCATCTTTATGGACTGGATTATAAACTAAATGAATAGAATCAGGTGATGAAATATCTAATGCTGATTCTAGCCTTATCAAAAAGTAATATAGACTAAGAATTGGGTCTTCAATGCTTAAACCTATTTTATTAATTAATAATTTCATAAAATAAGTGTCTGCTAATGAATTGAAATTTCTAATAGATTTTTTTATGTTATTTTTATTGAAGGTCGAAATTTGAGGAGATTCTGAAGGGTTATATTTTTTAAATTCTGCTTTTATCAAGTTCCAGAAAATTTGAAACCAAATACGAAATTTAGAACCAGGTTCCATTTTTTGATACAAAGATTGTAAATATCTTGGTTCAATATCAATTGTGAAATATTGCTTTACCCTTCCAGGAAGATTGTGGGCTTCATCGACGATGAGAATGAATTCTTTATCTTTACTGTACTCTTCAAAATGTCTACGGAGAAACACTCTTGGATCAAAAACATAATTGTAATCTCCAACAATAATTTTTGCATCAACACTTAAATCAAGTCCTAATTCAAATGGACATAATTTTTTCTTCTTCCCAATTTTTTTTAAAATCTCTACTGTAAATAATGATCCAAATTTCAAGTTTTCTTGATCTTTTACTATTTCCTCAATATTTAGTTTGTTTGAATAATTTTCCAGATAGGGACAGGAGCTTTCATGGCAAATAAATTCTTCATTAATGCACATCTGTTCTTTTCCTACAATAAAAACTGTGGAAAGAAGATTCTGAACATTTTTTGGTAGTGTTTCTGATAAATGACAAATGGTTTTAAATATGATTTCCTGTTGTGAATTTTTCGCAGTTGAATAAAATATTTTTTTGTTGTTTTTTAAAGCATATTTTAATGCAGGATAAATAACAGAGATTGTTTTTCCTAGACCTGTAGGTGCACAAACCCCGAAATTAGATTCGTTTTTGAAAACATGACTAATATCGTTTATAATTTGTTCTTGATATTTTCTCAATGTATCATAAGGGAATTTCAAATAAAATAAAGCTTCGTTTTCTGATATAGTTTGTTCTATTTGATCTTGTAAATCTTCAAGTATTTTTTCAAAGGAATTATGAATTATGAGATCAATTTGACTCTCAGGTTCTATAACAAATGAAAAATTCTTTTGATTTCTAATATTTATAAAAATTAATTTTCCAATAATCTTCTTGTTATGAAATTCGTCTTGCAATTTTACCAAATGTAAATAAATTTGGAGTTGTAACAAATATCGATTAAAATTCTTTTTTAAATATTCTAATTGATCTTTTTTTTTCTTAAACACTTTTATAGTATCGAAAGTACTTTTAATTTCTTCTATATAGACTGGACTATCTTCATCGTTTTGATCATGTATTAGACCGTCTAATCGACCTCTCACAATAAAATTCCAATTATTATAATTGATTTTTGATTTAATAAAAAACTCTTTTTTGAAAGTATTCCTAAATTTATTTTTTTGTTGGGATTGCCAAGTAGTATGAGTTTTTGTACCAATTTGCTTTCTTTTTTTGATAGCAGGATTTGAATGTCCATATGATTTAGACGATTCAGTTTCGCTGTCTAAGAATAATGACACAATATCTTGTACATTAAGAATTATTTCTTTATTCTTCATTTGAATTCGAATTACCAATAAATTCCCTAAGTTTTGGTCAATAATAAATTAAATTATTGATTTGGATGTTTTTTTCTTCTATATATTAATATTTAACAGGTCTGTAAAATAAAAGACTAAGTAAAACAGTAAAAAAGCTTATTTAATCATCATAATAAAACAATTTTTACTTAATATATTATGATTTATTGAATAAAACATTTTATTTGAAATATAAATGCATAATTATTTGTGTGGTGAGATTGTGGAATATACTAAACTTGAAATCAATATTGAGGATCAAATCGGCATAATTACAATTAATAATCCTAAAGCAAATACGCTTTCGTCAATTGTAGGAGAAGAATTCCAAATTGCCTTAAACAATTTTATTGACAACCAAGAGGTTAGAGTGATTATAGTTACCGGTAAAGGAGACAAATTCTTTATTGCTGGAGCAGAAATTAGTGAATTTATGAATAAAAGTGCAACAGAAGGAAGAATCTTAGTGAGAAAACTTCAGCTAATTATTCATTCAATCGAAAAATGTCCTAAACCTGTTATTGCAGCAATCAACGGTTATTGCTTAGGCGGTGGAATGGAACTTGCTTTAGCTTGTGATATACGTTATGCCTCAGAAAACGCGAAATTGGGACAACCCGAGATAAATCTCGGTATAATACCTGGAGCTGGAGGCACACAACGTCTCCCACGATTAATCGGTAAAGGAAAAGCTAAGGAACTAATTTTTACTGGCGATCATATATCTGCATCAGAAGCGTTATCTCTTCAACTTATACAAAAGGTATCTAGTTCTCAAGAGCTAATGAATGACGTTAAAAATTTAGCAAAAAAAATAGCAAGTAAATCTCCATTAATTATTTCTTATGCAAAAGAAGCGATTGATACTGGAATAGAAATTTCTATTGAAGAAGCTCTTATTCTTGAAGCAGATAAATTTGGACTTTGTTTTGGAACTGAGGACAAAGTAGAAGGTGTTTCTGCATTTTTAGATGGAAGAGAACCAGTTTTTAAAGGAAAATAATATTTATAATTATTCAGGAACTCAGAAATGCTTGAGAAAAAATTATTTAATCATTTTTTCAATAATTCGATTATGAAATTTATTATAATTCGTACGTTCTCATCAGTAATATTTTAAACTTTGAGTTTAAGTAGAATGAATATACATTTTAATCATATTTTGTATTTGAAACAGATATATTAGATCAAAAAAAAATACATGAAAACCAATGTTCAAAATATTATTTAGAAAAAATCATGGTTTTAAAAATTGAGCACTACAGATGAAAGTGGACTTGTTTGTCCTTGGTGTCGGAGAGAAGCAGTTACTATCGTAGTTTCGGGAACATTGAAGCTTGAATGTAAAAGATGTCGCATGCAATTGTTTATTACCAAACTTCCACAGGGTGAGAGCATAAAAAATTATATTTCTCGAAGAACAATATCCTAATAAGCTTTAGTGAGCAATTTTAAATCACTTCCAATCTTTAATGGACAATTAAGACCAATAATTTTGCAGAAATATAAAAGATAATCTTATTATTGACATTTCTATATAATAAGAGAACCATAACCAACTACTTGATCTTTTGAAGAGCATGTTAATCCTGAAGTTCCATAAGCTATTTTTTCCCCCATTAGTTTTCCTAACTTTTGAGCTGCTGAAAAAAGAGCGATAATAGGACCAAATCCGCAAGCTGTTACATTTTTCTCATTTTTGAAATTATTAGCATTTTCTAAATTTAGTTCTATAAGTTTATCAATTAATTTTGTATCCTGATCAACTGCTTTTTCGTGTGGAACGTGATGGGTAAAATCAGAACTTGCTACTATGAGTATATTCTTTTTAGTTTTGTTTTTTTCTATAATTTTTGCAATAATTCCACCTAGAGAGCTACAAATATGATATCGTTGATCCATAATGCATATTGGGACTATTGAAACCTTAGGATAAATATTTTGTAAAAATGGTATTTGATTATCAATTGAATGTTCATTTTTATGAGCAAGAGTGTCATACTCAATATTTAAGTCTGGAAATTTCTCAGACTCTTGATATATTTCTTGAGAAATATCTTGATCTATTGTTAAATCACCAAGAGGGGTTTTCCAAATACCAGGTGAAGGAAAAAGAGATATAAAAGAACCCATACCAGTATGATTTGGTCCTAGCATAATCACGGTATCAGGAGATTTCGAATTCCTTTTTAATAACTCAAAAGAAAGAGCAGCATAAGGACCAGAACATTCAAAGCCAGCATGCGGGGAAACAATACCAATAGGTGTATCCACTGATATGTTTGAATAATTATAATTATTTGGACCATATTTATGGCCATAACACCATTTAATTTGTTCCAACAGTCCTTTTTGACTGTTTTCATACCAAAAACTGTTTTCATGTAAACGAACAGAATTTTCCATCATTTTTCACTTCGGAAAAATTAATTTCAGAAAATATAAAAATTTTGTTGAATAAATATGACAATATTTCTAATTAAACCATTGTTTGATAGAAGTAGATAATCTAGTTAAAAATATTCTTATATTACCTCAGTAATCCAAAATCTGAAAGAAAAAGAACAAATTTTAGTAGATTATGTATATTTCGCTAGGAAAAATAGCAACATTGCCAGGAGTATTAGTAAGTTCCTTAGGACGATGATATATGAATCGAGAGTTACCTACTATATTGAGAAGCGTTGCTGCTACTTCATGAAGTGACTATTAAATATAAAATCAAACTTATTTTTATGTTAAAATACCTAAAGTGGTTAAAATGACTCCAAAAAGAGAAATCAAGGAAAAGATTTTAAAAAATCACCAAGTTGATAAGGGTGAATTAGGTATTTATGATCTTAGGAATCGATTAAATGATTTAACAGGAAAACAATGGACTTTTTCGACTAGATCGGTAGTAACTAAGCTATTTTCAAATAATTATCCAAAAGATTGGTTATTCAAATATCCAGGAATTTTACCATTACAATTAATTAATAATCTGTTTCAAACTTTTACAAAAGAAAATTCATCCATTTATGATCCATATGCGTTTTTAGGCAATTCTTTTTTTGTTAAATTAAAATTGGGGATAAAGCAAAATTTTTTTTATTCTAACCTTCAACCAGATAAAATGAAAATTCTTTTAGAAGAAAATAATGAAGAAAAATTTAATCGAATCTCTAGTTCTAATTGTGATTTGTTACCTGATAAATCAGTAGATCTATTATTTTCACAAGCAATAGTTAATTTTGAGCAAAGCTTATCAGTATTAAAAGAAGATTTTGTACGAAATGAATATAAAAATATATTTAATGCTTTTTTTTCTAACACCAGAGTATTAAAAGATGAAAAATATGCTATACTAACCATTTCTAATTGGATCTTAAAAGAAAATTCAAATAATACTGAATCTTATTTTGACACAACCACTGAAATAATATCTAAATTAGAAGGATCGGAATTAGTTCCTAAGGGAGAAATTATTTGGTCTCAACCGCATAAATCTATTTCAGGCCTTAATGACACGCGAATATGGATTTTTAGAAAGGAAAACTAACATGGAATCTCCACTAAAAAAAGAGCTTCAATATTATCTAGACATGGGAAAAGAATGGAAAGCTCTTTCTTGTGTTTCAAGGAATTATCCCCCAAGTTTTTCTCATAAATTACGCAGTATACATGGAGGAATTAAACCTCCAGAGTTGTGTATTGAATTGATCTCAGGATTTGCAAATAATTCAACAAATATACTAGATCCTTTTGCTGGTGCTGGAAGTAGTTTAATTGCTGCATCAATTTTAAATAAAAAAGCTACTGGTATTGATATTAATTCATTATGGAGTGATATTTATCATAAAGTCTGTCAAGAGAATAATATCTTAACTCAAAAATTTTTAATTGGAGATTCAGAACACGTTTTAAAAAAATTGAGCGATTCTAAATTTGATCTTGTCTTAACTGATGTGCCATATTTTAATATGGATAAGCTTCCTAAAACTAGAGGAAAATTTTCAAGAGCAGGAGAAAAATCACTAGAAAAACTTCATTCTTCTCTTAATAAGTTTAATTCAGAAGAGTATAAGTCAAAGAGTCAATGGATAAACAAATTGACAAATGTTTTTAATAACATTATCCCAATAACAAAGGAATCGTCTTTATTTATTATTTTTATTGGTAATATGTATAGAAATTTCGAAAAAAGTAAAAATTCTAGCAAAAAAATTGGAAAATATTTATCTCTTAGTTCCGAACTATCATATTCTTTAAAAAAATTAGGTTTAAAAATGATCAAAGAAATAGTTTGGATTGATCCAGGAAAAAAACTTGGAATTTATGGATACCCCTATGTGTTTATTCCTAGTATTTTAGATCAAAGAATTTTAATTTTTCAAAAATGAAATCTAATTTCCTTCATCATTGAAGGTTAATACTCTCTTATTTCGGATTGCAAAGAAATTTTTAATCCAAGGTTTAAACTGACCTCGAAGAAGTTTTAGGTTTTGATCTCCGATTGCTTCTGGCTTTGTATTTATGCTTGTGAGGTATAGTATAGCTTGTTCTATATTTATTCTTTCAATTATGATAAAGATTCCTTGATAATCAGTCTTAATTACCATTTGATGAACATCCTCTTTATTAGCATTCTTTTTTATATAGTTGTAAGCTTCATCAAACATTCGATTTCTTCGTTCTTTTGGTAATCTTTGTGTCCATTCGCTGACAACGAATCCATTTCCAGTAAAGACAAATCCGGCATATACTGAGCTCAATCCTGCGAAATATTGATAAATAGATGCAATAACAATTGAAATTGGAGATAAATCTCTAAATAATGCTGAAAAGGCTGCAATTAAGGTAGGAATCTCAAATATTGATGTTTTATGTACTTCATTTGAAATAATTTTATACTCTTTTTCAAAAATCTCTTGAACACGAGATGAAACATGATTAACAACTGCATCATGTTGATGACGATATTGGGGATCATACTTATTTAATAACACACGTAAATTAGGTACTTCTCCAACAGCCTTCATACTTTCCATCAAATCCTTTAGATAATCTATATTTTCATTCATCAACGTTGGACGTGTAACATCGATTACATAGATTAACAGCATCGTATCTTTTAGAAAGTTCTCTGGTTCTGTAATGTATTTTTCTCGCTGTTCAGCTGACCCTCCTAACTCAATAATTGGTATGTTTATTTTAAGAAATTCAATAAAGTCTTTTTGTATACCTTTTGTTGGTACTGGAGCGGCAGAAGTTGACATGGATTTTAAAGACAATATCAGACTTGATTTACCACTTCCCTCTAATCCTGCAACAATTATTGGGCGATAATTTTCTCCTCCTTTACTGTATTCGGTTATAATATCTCCTGCAAGTAGCCATTTCAGCACTGTTTCTTCTTCTACAGCTAATTTATCGGTTAGTTGTTTTATCATCAAATTGTCAGATAAATTTTCAATTGTGCTGATTTTTAACCGTTCTAGCCTAAAACCATAAACCGTTCCTAATCCTTTGATGATTGAGGTTGAAAGTCCTTTTAAATCTTCTCTTTTTAGGTTTTCAAGACTTTGTTCTACAAAATCGGAAACTAATAAATCTGTGATTCTTGAAGGAATTTCTTCGTGTTGCTCATCACTATTAATGCCTGAATTTGAATCTTGATCCACAAATAATACTTCCTATGCAAATTAAAATAAAAATAAATTGAAGTTTAAGTAGTAAATCGTTAATCTTTTCGATTCGTTTTCAGATTATTAAACTTATGTTTGAGGGAGACTTTATGACAAAATTCTCATAGAAAGCAAATTTAAAAATAATTTGAGGAAAAAAATTATCACATGTGAATAATTATTGTAATAACGTATTCCACAATTTCATTAACGAAAAGAGTTGCGTTGTTATCACAACTTAGTGAAGAAATATCTGAATCAATGAAAATTTATAATGTAAACCGTGTTTGTACTCTTTTCCTTTTATGTTCAGTTAAGACTTTAGGGATTCGCAAAGATTTTTCAGATACTTCTTCTAACTGCAGATATCCTGATTCTTTAGCTATATTGAGAATTTTAAGAGAAATTTCTGTTCTAGGAATAAGATTTGTCCATCCCTTTCTTACTCCCACTGCTCCAGCACCTAAATCTGCGAATTCTCCAGCAAAATCAGTACAGACAAAACATCCAGGTAATACATGGCTTTTTATTTCATCAATAGCTAGTTCATAGGTTTTTTCTGCATGAATTAGTAATTTACCTTTAAAATCAACTTTTTTAATCGTAGAAAGAGGAACTTTCATTTCTTTTTCTAATTTATTAGTCAATAATGTTTCTAGAAAAACTTCGGAGCAAAATAACCCAACTGTGAATTTGATATTTTTTGCAATGTTTTTGTACATTGAGTTCGTTAGTCTTCGAACTGCTTCAGCTTGGCACGGAACTCCGACATGGGCTAATGATTTATATTGTCCACTTGATGCAGCTTCTTTCAATAATTCTACCGATGATGAAGAAGTATATTTGCTGCCTGCTGCACCTATTAATTCATCCACAGTAGTAGCAACTTGAGGAATAGCTTTCCATTTACTATCCCTCCCAACAACAACAGCTCCATCTATTTCTCCAGCTTCAAGTGCTGCAGCTAATATTGCTGTTATACTTCCACTATCTTGACCATTTTTTACTTCTAAAAGGGATTTTCCTTTATAAAGACTAAGATATCCTCCAATAAGTTCATCCCACGTATTTCCCTTTGGTTTTAGTTCATCTTTATTACCAAACCTTGGACAAACATTTGTACATATATTACAGGGAATACATGCCTCCAAATTAATTGCTTTAGCTGGTGAACCACCTACTTCAATAACATTTTTCGGACAAAATCCAGCACAAGCTCCACAGCTACAGCAACGATCTGGACCAATTACATTTGCAAAAAGATCGTGCCAACTAAGACGTTCTTTTATTATTTGTTTCTTCTTTTTTATTGTAGGTTCGTCTAAGGCCATAATTATCTGTCTCGCATCTAACTCATAATCTTAGGTTGGAAATGTGTTTAATCCCAACTATTTATTTATTTTTATCTTATATAATCCTTGTTATTCTTAAAATTTTAGGAAAAATAAAATAATCATGCATGATTTTCTTTAATAACCCAAATCTTGTCATGTCTTCGTCATATCTAATTTTTTTTTTTCTTATTTAGTTTTCTTTTATGAAAATGATCGAATATATTATTAGCTAAATTTTTATGAATAAGAGGAGCTTTAGACAATTCATCAAGAGTTGCTGTTTTTATCCTCTTTACTGAAGAAAAATGTTTTAATAAAGAATTTTTTCTTTTAACACCTAAACCATTTATTTGATCTAATTCTGAAGTTAAAGAATTTTTTTCTCTTTTCAGTCGATTATAAGTTATTGCAAATCTATGGGCTTCATCCCTCATTTGGACTATTAATTGCAGTACAGGATTATTTCTTTTCAATATAATTTTTTCTTTTTGAGTAGGAAGAACTAATTCTTCTTCTTTTTTAGCAATTCCAAAATAAGGGATCTGAATACCTAAATTAGTAAAGACTTCATAAGCAGCAGATAATTGAGCTCTTCCTCCGTCTAATATCAGTAAATCAGGAAAACGTTCAGCATTTTTTATTTTCTTTTGAAAATGTCTTGTTAAAACCTGTTTCATGGAACCTACATCATCCGGTTTGTTGATATTTTTCAAAGAAAACCTTCTATAATTAGGTTTATCTGGAACTCCATCTTTGAAAGATATAATAGATGCTACTGTTGCAAATCCTTGTAATGTGGAAATATCGATACAGGATATATATTTAATGTTGAGAGTTGTATTTAATAAATTTTTAAGAAGTTTTTCAATTTCTAAATAATTCTTATTATCATTTTTCGAATCATTTTTCTTTTTAAAATGTCTAATAAAACTTTTATGAGCTGTTTTCTCTGCTAATTTTGTCCATTTACCATCTTTTGGATTAGAAAAGACTTGAAGTTTAACACTTCTGTTAGATTTAAAATTCAGCCAATCAAAGAGAAGTTCTTGTTCTTGCAAAACTGATGGAAGTAAAATTAGACTTGGGAAATCATTTTCCTCGTGATAGATTTGCTTTAGACTTTCGAATAAGATATTTTCCTTGTCTTGGTCAATTGAGTCCAAAATGAAATATTCTTGTGTATCAATTACTCTTTCATGGACAACTTTTAGTTTGACAACTACACCAAAGTCCTTTTGCAGTTTTATTCCAATAGCATCAAAATGAAATAAATCTTCATCAATTCTATTAATTGTTAATTGATTGTAAACGTTTAAGCGATCACGGATTTTTGCGGCTTCTTCAAAATTTTGATATTCGGCATGTTTTTTCATTTGTATTTCCCAATCTTTAATGATATTATGAGTATCTCCTTGAAGAAATTTCTCTAGATCTGCTATTGTTTTATTGTATTCCTTTTCTGATATTTTTAAAGCACATGGACCTGGGCATAGTTTTAAATCGTAGTTTAAACATGGTCTAGTTTTTTTAGAAGGAGTTACTTCACTTTTGCAATCACAAATTGGGAAAAGAGTTCTTAATTTGTTCAAACTTTTTCTTAATGGTTTTACTTGAGTTTGTCTACCAAAATACGAATTTTCCTCATCTAATTGTTCTCTAACTATTTGAAGTCTTGGATATCTCTCTTTTTTTGTTATCATTAAAAAAGGGTATTGTTTATCATCCAACCAGCGAATATTATATTTAGGTTTATGTAAACCTATTAAAGTACGTTCTCTAATAAATACATCATAAATATTTTCAATAATTTCGTATTCAACATTATTTATAGAGTTTACCAAATTAACAAGTCGGATCTGATCATGTTTCTTATGAAAATATGAAGAAACTCTTTTTTTAAGGTTTTTTGAGGCTCCAACATAAATTATATTTCCCCATTTATCCTTAAATTTGTAAACACCTGGCCTTGGTGGTAAATTATTAAGGAATTTTTTTTCACTCATTTAATATCAGCTGAAAGGGAAAATATTACTATTAACTTATTCGTCTATTTATGAATATGCATTTTATAACGAAATTTAACATTTAACTAAAGGAAATATGATCTCATAATTTATTTATTTATTAATTTGTTAATTTCAGTCTAAACGTTGATTAATGTTACATATAAATCCCTCCTTTTAAAATAAAGATAGACAATTTTTGTCTAAAATCCTCAGATACTGGTCAATTAATTCACGAATTGGGATACGATTATAGATCCATTTATTATATACTAATTCAAGCTCATTTGTAATCAATTCTTCCGGTATGATCGATTCTGGATCTTTAGGAAGGTGACGATAGATCCATGAGGAGTATAATAGGCAGGCAACAGCAAAGAGCCATATTCTGTGTGATGGGTGAATAACTCTTGTCTTGGCTTGTAATGACTTTATCTGTCTGAAAGCTGTTTCAATACGCCAACGTTTTCCATAATAGTCATAAACTGTTTTAGAACAGACATCTGGACTGGTTATATACAAAAAATATTCATGATTTAGATCGGAATCTCCTTTTGATTTATTCTTTTTCCTTTTAAGTTTCCAAATAACTAGATTCACCTTGACTGAAGGATTTCCATACTCAAAATCTTTTATTACCCAACAGTTAGTATTTTTTCGGTATATCGTTTTATTCAAGCTTGGAATGAAGAATTGACTTTTATTCATAGTTTTGGGATTTTCCAGCAATCTACAGGTTTTTGTAATTTTTTTACTTCTTCTGAACGCTATTATAAAAGAATAATTAAATAAATAGAGTGTTTGGACTATTTTAGATGAAATAAAACCTCTATCAAGTATAATCAAACTAATTTTAAGCTTTCTTTTAATTTGGGATAATGTTTCATGTAATATATGATACAGCACTTTTAAATCACCTTTTTCCATTAAATAAAAAGAGATAGGGAACTTCAATTGACGTTCTGCAATGGAAAAACCAAGAAATTGATAAAATCTTGTTGTTCCTTTTTCAGCACTACCGTAGGTAATATATTTCGACTTACTTTTTGAATAAACAGGAATTTTGGTAATATCAACTGTTAATTTAACTCCTTCAGGATATAATTTAGCAGCGGTACCACTAGCATTCTCTAAAAGAGTTTTATTGACCAAATTTTCTAATTTTCTTGGGTTTCCTTTTTTAGACTTTTTTATAAACCAATCTGCAGACTTTCCTCCTTGTTTCATAGATTGAGCTTCAGGAAAGGTTTGTTTTAGACTAATCCTTAGGATAAACCTAGAGAAATCCTCTTGATCGGCTTGAGATGGCAGTACGTTACTCTGAACGGTTAAAATTAACAGTATTGGTAATACAAATTTTTTTAAAGTTGTTTGTTTAAACATTTCTTACAGGGTTCCTTCTGGTTTCTTGGTTGTTCATTTAACCTTGAAGGAATCACTGTATTTAAATTTATCGATCTTCATTTGATTGCCAATAGAAATTATGAAATGGAGCCAGTTAATAGGCTTTCAAGAATGTACCCAATCTATTGATTTAGCAGCTACGATGATTAACCTATTCAGAATATAAAAATGATGATCACTAAGATTAATGCTAAAAAAAAGAGAATTTATAGTATCTAACCCCAAATTAACGATTAAACTTCAACATTGAAACTGAATTTACTCAATGTTATTTTTATATTTTGGAATTTTTTGTATATTTTTGAGTCTTTTGTGTTATAAAGGTAAATTCAAAATTCTCTTCACTAAAGCAACTTTATATATTTACTAATTAATTTCTTTACAAAATGGATCCCCGTAGTATTCTATATGTTTCTTATTACAACTTAGTTTTTGTTTTAGTGCAAATCCAATTAACATTAGGATTAGTAATTTTCATCGGGGAATATCCACCTCCAAGTCTAGATATTTTCGTGATAATTTTTGGTTTTGCTCCAACAATTTTAGGGTCCATTTACATATTGTTTAAAACACCCAGAAATATAGGTGAACGTTATTGGGTCAAGGCTAGTTCTGAAGAGGAAATTATTGATAAAAACACATTACTGCTGAATAGTCAATATGAATCCGAACAAAAAGATTCAAAAAATCAAAAAATGCTTATTATCAGGTCTTCCCGTAAGTGGGACATTAGCTTTATAACCATTTTTTCTTTACTTTTTTATCCAACAATTATTCTTATCTCTGTATTTTTTAGAATTAGTTTTTGGTTTGCTTTCACTATATCTTTTGCTTGGTTTCTCTTTTGGATTAGAATTACTTTGTGGACGAAAAAAAAGGTAGATATTATTACACAAAAAGGTTTTGCCGAAAAAATTAGTCCTATTTTTAATAAAACAACAATAATTAATCTTAGAAAAATATTTGAATACTATTCTGAGATTTCAATTAAAGATATAGGTAGAATACTGACGATACAAGATTTTAAGAAGTTATCACAATGGTTTCAATCTTTGAATAAATATCCAGGTATTACTATTGATGAATATCTTGTAGAAGTAAAAATTGTTCAAGAATCAGTAAAGGAGTTTATTCCAGAAATAATTAAGAATTTTGAAGAAAATTTTCTTTTTGATCTTTGATTTAATTCTGAATATTATCAAAAAATCAGAGAAAGAGCTCTCCGTCTTCATATAATTCTTCTGAAGCTCTTCTTTGTTGTGAACGAATTAAATCCGTTGAATCAACGAAATTCAAATCTACAAATTTCCTCGAACTCCGTACACGCTTCCGTGAAACCGTTTCTAGCGCCACTTCAAGACACCTCCTTCCAGTTGCATAATAAGAAAAGTCTTCTTATTTGTTCAATTTCATTTAAGTATCTCTTGTAATCAGCTTCTCTTGCTGATTGAGTGTTCTCACATTCTAAACAAACTTTCTTATCAAATCTGACCTTATTTGTACTGCAAAAAGAGCAAAACCCTTCTTTAACAGATGTTTTAATAGTGTTGTGCATTATTACATATTTATTTTCCATATTTATCACCAATTTATTTTATTTGTCTTTTTTTTTCTTAAACACACAATACCGATTGAAATACAGAGCGTCACCTCGTTGAGGTACTCTGCTTAGACAACATACAATATTATTAGCAAATAACATTTTATTATGGCAGCCAGGATCAGAAAATTAAGCAGATAGGGATCCTATATTGCAAAAACTAGCAAGTCTACTGCCCGAACATCAAGCAACTAAGAGAAAAAAAGATTTTATCAGATTACAATCGATTCGGGCTAAGAAGAGCTAATTATGCCATAATAAATATATTATGGCACAAAGTAGTACGTTTAATATACCCAAATCGAGATTTAATCATATAGTTTAACCGACATTGATTGTGTTGTTAACCATTTTTACATAGGTTTTCCTTATTTAAAAACATTATCAATAATTAACAAAATATCCCTCAACACCATTGTTAAAACTGAATTAATGAACTTATTGATCCAATTTTTTTAATATTAGTGACAAAATGATAAGATAAAAAGTATATTTTGTGATTATTCCGAATCTGTTTATTATTTTCACAATTCACTAGGTAAAACAATTGTTTGAGAATTTCTTTAGAAAACGTTTATAAAGGTTTAGTTCCCTTAATATGAGATTTCAATATTGATTCACACAATAGTTCATCTTCTTCTTCTGTTAAAGTAACGTTATAAGTATTTTCACCTACTTTTAATTTTCTTTTTCTCATACCAGCTTCAATTTTTATTGGTTTATTCTGTGGTCGAATAATTTGATATTCTAGTTCTTCAACTGATTTAAAACCTGCTTTTTGTATTAAATTCAAATAATCATGTTTTAATAATGCTCTAGAAACACATCCATCCATTGTGTCGAATATTTTTTTTACAGGATCTGGAACTTGATTTCCTAAAACAATATCTGATACAACTATTCGGCCTCCTGGTTTAAAACTCTAAAAGCATCTTGGAATAGTTTTAAAATCGGAATTTGAATATTCTGTGTAGGAGTTCGAGGATTTAGGTTTAGAAACTGGAATATCGGGGTTTAATTTTTCAAATTCCCCTGTTGCAATTTTTGCATATTGATCTCTAACGCTTTGACGAATTTTAGTTTCTTTAGATAAGCCTTCATTAACTTCCTCAACAGACTCTATTGATGAAGAACTGCCACAACACTAATTCTTTTCATTAGAAGATTTTATTTTTTCTTCTTTTTGGATTATTTCAACGTTTTCCATAATTTCACTTTCTTATTGTTATCTTAAAGAATATTAATCATAAATATTCCTAAGGAATATTCTTAACGAAGTATTTATATATTTATTGAATGGTGATCCTAATATAATAAAAAGGGTAAGATTTGAGATAATGATCAAAAACGAAAAAGTTAGCCCATTACAATCAATGTTTCTATTTGTTTTATTTAATTCTCAACCTCTCTCGGGCGCAGAGATAGTTAAACGATTAGAAAAAGACATTGGACAAGAATGGGTACCTTCAGCAGGTGCACGGTATAAAATATTACAATATCTTGAATCAGAAAAGCTTATTGAAAAAACCATTAGCAAAGGACAAGACCCAGTAGACAAAAGAGTAAGTAAATATCGTCTCTCAACAAAAGGAAAAGATATGGTAGAGATTCTAAGCAACCAAGTGAGTAAAGTAGTGGCATTTGTTTCAGATTGTTGTCCACAATATTGTGATAATGTTTTAATCATCAGAAAAGAAGATCTCAAAAATGATCCTGAAAAGAAATCCTAATTAACGTTTACTTGTAAAAAACTAATTTTTTTCTATCCACATTATAATACTCATTAATAGCAGTGAAACATATAGAATACCTTTTCTCAAACTTGATGGAACCATGTATTCATCCTTAGTATGAGCTCTTGATCCATCATAAGCACCTATAGTTAATGCTGGAATACCTTTACTCAAAGGTATGTTTGCATCAGTGCTTGAAGCTCTAAGAAAGGATTTAATGTCAAATTTATTACCAGTTAAGATAGCTAAATTAATAAGAGGATGATTGATTGGCAAAAATGCACTTGGTCGACTACCTACATACTCAATTTCGAATTTAGACTTTGTTTTATTAACATTCAATTTAATTATGTTAAGTATTGTATTTTCAAGATTATCTAGTTCTTTTTGATCTATTGATCTCATATCAATAAAACATGAAGAAATAGATGCAATAGTATTAATAGAAGTGCCTCCTGTTATTAATCCTACATTAAAAGTTGTTTTTGGATCACTAGGTACATTTATAGATGAAATATCTGATATACATTTACTAAGGATATGAATCGAATTTTCATTTCCAAAATTGCCCCAACTATGTCCCCCTTCAGAAAAGATTGTAAGCTTAATCCTTTTACTTCCAACACCGATATGAGCAATATCACCAAGAGTTCCATCAAGTGCTAAAACAGCAGAAGGAGGAATATCAGGATAAAATTTAACTGCATATTCTTCCAAAAAGACTTTAATTCCCTTTAAATCTCCTAAACCTTCTTCACAAGCATTTGCTACAAAAATAACATCAAATAAAGGCAGATAATTATTACTCTTCCAAGCTTGTATAATCATTAACATAACAGCAACAGAAGATGAATTATCCCCAATACCCGGACAAGAATAAATCTCATTATTTTTTTTAACTTTTAATTCAGTCTCTATTGGAAATACAGTATCAATATGCGCAAAGATGGGAATAAATTTATCAGATTTACTCCCTAAATACCTTCCTATAACGTTTTTTTGTTCATCTACACTAACATTATTTAATCCATAATTTATCATTTGTTTTTGTACGAATTCTGCTTTTTTATCTTCAAAAAATGTAGGAGAGGGTATTTCAGTTATATTACAAAGAAGATCGAGCAGTTGATTATAATTATTTTCAAAAAAAGTTTGGAATTGTTTAAAATTTTGAGAATTATATATTTCATCAATAATCGATTTTAATTTGTTCTCTAGTGGTCTACTACTCATAAAAATTATCCTTTAATGTTATTGAATTTAAATGCATTAAATTATTAAATTTTTCCATAATATATTTCTGTTACATATTCGAATAAAATTAGTCCATTTTTGTTATATACTTCAAAAATTTTATTTAAATCATTTACTATGCCGTTATACTCCTCACTTGATTCATTGGGCATATAGGAAGATGAAAATAATCGACCTTTCAATCCTTCAATATCAAATTTTTGATTATTCTCTAGTTGAAACGAAGAGTGTTCCCCATTACTAAAAAATGTCTTGAAATCAGAATCAACAATTCTATAATGTGCAACACGTTCATATTCACTAGAATATTTTTTTATTAATTGCTCATACTCTTTATTAAAAGAGGAACCTGTTTTATTTCTAGAATTCCAGATAAGAACCACGTAACCGTCTGGTTTCAAAATTCTAGAAAATTCTTTCTTAGCACCAGTTATATTAAACCAATGAAATGCTTGGCCTGCAATAATTAAGTCAACAGAATTATCATTCAATTTCGTTTCTTCAGCTGTACCTGAAATACTTTGAAAATTGGTATAATGAGAAAGAGATTTTTCAGCACCTAGTCTCATAGCTTCATTTGGTTCGATACAAAAAACTTTATTTCTATACTTAAGAAATAACTTACTTAATTTTCCTGTTCCAGACCCAACATCAGCTAAAACCATTGAATTCTTTAAATTAATTCTCTTTTCTAATAAATTTAATATCTGTTCTGGATATCCAGACCTATACTTGATATAGTTTTCCACACGATCAGTAAAACGTAATGTTGAATCGCTCAATATGAAACACAGTATTATTTCTTCGATTGAAATGAAATTATTGAATTTTGTAAAATTGAATTAATCTAAAAAACATCTATAAAGATATTGAACATATTGAACTTTAGTTATAATTTTATTATTTTAAGTAAAAAGGATGTCATAACATATGATTAAGGGTATGGATGAATGTTTATTCTCATATTTAAGTAATTTCAAGGTCGTTGATAAAAATGGTGAAGAAATCGGCCGTGTGGGTGATATTTTATTAGATAAAAATAGCTTAAATATAAATTCTCTTATTATTCATGGATCGTTTTTAGAAGAAAAACTTGAAGATATTGGAGTTAAAGAGGACATTGATCCAATTGTTCCTGTAAATCTGATTAATG
Source organism: Candidatus Heimdallarchaeota archaeon LC_3 (assembly GCA_001940645.1). Next base: position 10,828 of record MDVS01000017.1, on the reverse strand, counting down.
AGGTTGATCTTATAAATACTACTATAAAAATAGGTGAAGAAAAAAGTAAACTAAAAACAACCTCTAAAAATTGGACCCCTTCGGATGATGTTTATCATTTTAGTAGATTAAGGAAAACACCAGTATTAGATAGTAAGAAGAAAAAAATTGGGTCCATAATTGATATTTACTGGCAATCAGAAGAAAATTATGTTTTAATTCTTGGTGGAGGATGGTTAGAGGAATTTCTAGAATCCATTAAAGTATTCGCTGACAAGGATTTAATTGTTCCTAAAGCAAATGTATCATCATTTTCCTATGCAGAAATAACATTAAATGTACCAGAAATAACGTTAAAAGACACTATTATGGAGAATTTATCAGCTAGTGTCCTAGTAAAGAATAATCAATCAGGATTCATTGCACGTGGTAGTATGGTTGGAATGATGTCCAATACAATGATGATGAGTAAATAGAGTGATGTGTTGTTGGGTTTTTTTCCTAAAACATGCCGATTTGCATTATTGATCAGCAAAGGCTGTAAGATCCTGTAAGGAAAATGGGATCCGAAAGTTTCCTTTTTTACTAAAACCATTTTCTTAAATTAATTCCTGATGAAGAATGTTATTTTTTTCCATCGAGAACAAACACACCCCTTCAATTTTAATCAATTTCTAACTTTTGAGAATAATTATATTGAAATTTTCAAATTATTAACATCATAAAGATATACATTTTAATAATAATTTAGAATATCAATAAGGACTAGTCTTCTAACTAAATCAAACTTATGACAAGGAAAAAGTTCAAATGATTCTTTCAAAAATGATAATGAATTCTAGGGGAATGATAGTTCATGAGAATCCTCAATTCGATTTACTTGATATTTATTCATATGAATTTGAAGAATTGAGATTAAATTTATTTTCTTTAGAAGTAGATAATTATCCTGCATTTATAAAAATACCTGAAAATTTTAAATTAAGACCTAATATCGAAGTTGGTTTAGATAAGGATGAAAATGGCTTATACATAATTTTTATAGATGAAAAACTTAATTCTATCAATGATTTGGCTAACGAATTCTCATTAATGAAACTTTTACGTCTTGATCAAGTAAAAAATTTTAAAGGAATTCTATTCGTAGATTTTGATGATAAATATGGTCCAGAAGTTCGTTATAACTCGAATCCTAATATAATTAATGAAGAACAATCAATGCGTATAGGATTACAATGCTTTACAACATTAGGTATAGGTTCAGGTGGAGAATTTACACCTGGTTTTCATGGGCCGTTAGTCATCAATGAATTGAAAGTTTCAATCTTAATTTATGCCTTTATTCGTCCTGCTCCTAATTCGAAAGATCCAAGAATAGTTAGATCAGGAAGACCAAGTGTTATGGTATTAATGTATCTAAATCCAGCTGATGCAGACAACAAATTAGTAAAAAATTTTGTAGAAACATCTTTGCAACGAAATTATTTGTCTGAAGATTCTGTGATAACTCAAGAAAAATTGTCAAGTATTTTTGAAGAAATTAAAGAAATGACTTTATTTGCTCTTGATTTATCTGAAGTAGAACGTGTCCATAATATACGATTAAAAAAAAGAGTTAATACACTTCAAGAAGAGGTAGAGATTCTTAAAGAAAAAATTATTCAATTAGAAGAAGAAAACAGAGAATTAAAAAAGAAATTGATTAACAATTGAATAACAGATTATTCTAATATTTCTTTAATTAATGAATTAACAGCTTCATCCTTTTTTGAGCTAAATTTATCCAAAATAGATTGTTTTTCTTTCTCAGTTAATTGTTTAATACTTTCGGTGTCTTTTTCAACTTCTGATTTAGATTTATTCCTTTCCTCGTCGAATAATTTTGTTTCTTTAGTTTTAGCCTCAGAAATCATTTTTTCAGCGTTTTGTTTTGCTATTTCGATTTGTTTTTTAGCATTTTGTTTTGCTTCATTAATTATGTTTTTTACTTTTGATTCAGCATCTCTAATTGCTTGTAAAGCTTCTTTGGTCATTATAATTCCTCAAAAGACGTATAATAATACTTTTTTAAATAATAAATAATTTTCAATCGATATTTTGATCATTTTATTATTATTTAGAAATTTTTGTGAAACTCAGAAAACTTAAAACAAAAAACCTTTTAGTCTGATTAATGCAAGAATTCAAACACAATAAGCATGGTTTATTTTCTATTTACCCATGACTTTCTATAATAAAATAGGTCGGTTCAGAAAAATGGCTAATGTTGATGTAACAGAAGAAAAAAAAGCGGATAATCAAGATTCGGATGATATTGATGTAGTACAAAATATTTTTAGAGTGATATTACATTTCATTAGAGTAATATTAGAAATTATTTTTTATCCATTGATATGGACAGGCAAAGAATTTGTTAGAATGTGGAGTTTCCTTGGAGGGGGAAAGAAAAATAAAAACAAGCCGCTTAACCATTCTGAAATTGCTTTTGTAGAATCTTTGCCTATATTTATGACTATATTAGGTAGTTTAGTCGCCATCGTTATAGGTGCTATTGCTTGGATTAGATTTAATGATACAATTTCAGAATTTATTGCAGACTTAACAAGAGGTTTTGATGGTATAGTTAATATCCTTAAAGGAATATGGAGTGGTTTTGTTTTTGTATTAAGGTTAATTTATGATATTCTACTGGGTATGCTAGATGCTTTTGTTAAACTATTTGATTTCCTTATTAAAGATCCTTTGTTTTTAGTTATTGTTGTAATGATCATAGTTTCAGTGATCGTTGCTCTTTATTTAATTATTAGCGAAACTGAGTATGTAAATATTATTTTAAGAAAAATTGGATATATTGGCTTAGGAATTACAGATTTTCCACGGTGGCTTTATGATTTACTTGACAGAGTATACTTCAGATTCTCTAAAGGACTAGGAAGAAGAACAGTAGGTGGGACACTTGTTACAAATAGGACAAGAACATTTTATCAAAGAGTTGTCTGGTTAGTAGTACTTTACGCTATTTGGAGCTTTATTTGGGGAATAATGCTTTTAATCTCGGAAATTTTAACACCCCAAGGAATTGACTTTACCAGTAATTCTGATACAATTTTAAGCACCACTGGAAAATTATTATTGGTTCTTTTTGTTTCTGGAGTTATATCAGGTTTTGTTTTAACATTTATCCTTGTGATGTTATTAAACAAAATTTCTGGTGAAAAATACAGAGCTGATGGTGCTTCAATTGATCAAGTCAGACACCAGTCCTTGGTAAGTCATTTAAATCAAAAAATTAAAAAATATCCAGTACTAGACGTGTCTAAAGTTGCGAAAATAACGGATATAAATGAAGAAGACTTTCAACGCCATTGGACGGATGCTACAATAAAAGATTGGAAGTTATATTCGAAACATCTTGTGAATAAGACTTTGTTTAACAAAAAAATTAAAATAATAGTTGAATTAGAAAAAGAAGGTTTAGAAAAAGAATCTGAGATAGAATTAACCAAAGCTATTGATAGATTGTCAAATTTACAGAAAAAATTCGGTATAGTACCAGAACTTCATAATGAAATCAAGGAGAGAAAAGAATATTTATACGAGGATATTGCAGATTTCCGTGGTGAATTAGAGGAGGGTATCTAAATGGCAAGTGAAGAAAAGACTAAGGCGAAATTTGACCTTTCAGATGGTATACAAGCTGAAGATTTTATTGCTTTAGGATCAGGTTTATTGCTATTTATTTGGAGAATATTAGCTATAGTATTCTATCCTTTTATTTATATCTGGAGAAATCTTGGGCGTTTACGCATGTTCTTAATAACTAAATCAGCTAGACCACTAACCAAGGAAGAAATCAAGTTTATCAGTTCCTGGCCACTATTTTTAACAATTATAGGTATTATGCTTGGAATCATTTTCGGTTTATTTGGCTTCCTCGTTGCTCAAGATGAAGTATTACTCCAACTTCAGGATATAAGTAACTTTTTATCCTTTATTGGAGGAATCATTGTCGGAATAATAGATGTAATTACCATAATCTTAGGTGCAATATGGGATTTGCTTGTTAGCTTGAAGGATTTTGTTCTTGATGTTTTTTCATCAGATTTTTTGATGTCCTTTATTTTCGTTGCAATAATTGGTTTCATTGGAGCTATTGTTATATTATTAATCCTTGAAAGTAGAATTTTGGAAAGAATCATAGAAGGTTTAAAATCAGTATTCGAGAATATTTTTGCTTTGCCTCGAAAATCGTACGATTACTTAGATAAAGTTGTCTGGAATTCAATTGTCCAAAAACTAGGTAGACCAATTGTTGGGGGAGAAAAAATTGAGAATTACAGTAATGTTTTCTATAAAAGGTTAATAATGGCTACATTTATATTTTCATTATTATTCTTTGTGATATCGCTTTATGCCCTATTCTTTATCCAATATAAAGATTTAAGTGGTGTTTTAAGTGATAATACAACACTAGTTAGTACATTATCAGTAATTATATTAGTTTTGATTCTAACAGGTATATTTACTGGGTTTCCAGTAACTTTTTTCTATATGTGGTTGTTAAGTAAACTCTCAGGAGAAAAATATTCATTAAAATCGGTGATTTCTTCTGCCACCGAAGGAAAAGTTAAAATTACTCCAAAACATTCAATTAGTTCAAAGGAAGCTGAAGTAAAAGAAGCAACTAAACCAATTCTGTCCGCTAAAGAGCGTGCTGAAGCTAGAAGAAAGCGAAGAAAAAAATAAAACCTTACTTCTCTCCAATTTTTTCTTTATTTTAAATTGAAAATGAATTTCAATGATTCAAAAGATTATTCCAGTTATTATTCCTTGTAGGAATGAACTTTCTAACCTTAAAGTACTAATCAAATTATTTACTGACCTTTCTGATAGATTCAATCCAATTTTAGTTGATAATGGTTCTTCGGATGGTTCTGGTAAATTTGCGGAAAAAAAAGGTTGGGAAGTAGTGTATGAACCGAGAGTTGGATACGGAAATGCATGCAAACAAGGAATAAAGTACGTGATATCGAAATATCCACAAACAGAATTCATTTCGTTTTTTGATGCAGATGTAAGTGAACATCCCCAAGATTTAGAAATTTTGTTAGAATTCATGAAAAGATACAAACTTGATCTTATTCTAGGATCAAGAAAGGAATATTTTCATAGAATGCCTAGCAAGGTTAGAATCGCTAATATTTTCTTTGCACGATTAATAAGCATCCTATATCGCTACCCTCTAAAAGATAATGGTCCAATGCGTATAATAAAATCTGATGTCCTCAAAGAACTTAATATGACAGATAATTATTACGGTTGGACATTTGAAATGACGATTAAAGCTTTGAAAATGGATAAAAAGGTAGGAGAGATACCAATTCGGCACTTCAATAGATTAAGTGGTAATTCGAAAATTTCTGGAGATTTTTTTAATTCGTTATTATCTCTATTCCAGATAATGACAATTTTAATTAGATATATTCGATAAATGTCATTTTTTTACTTTTATATTTCGACTTCTATTATCTTCTTGATCTTCTATGTATAATCCAATATTATCAAAAGCTTCGTCTGTATGCTTTGGATAGAAAAGACCGGCCTTTTTCAAATTTTTGCATAAGATATATGCATGTCTTAAATCTTCTGGGGTATCGATATCGGTAAGTTCTGGCAGATCCTTAACTACTAATTTGTTTTTTTCAGCTTCCTCAATTAATAACCAACTTTCGATTCCACCCGAAAACTTATCCTGAAAATTAAAATTCTTACCCAATATTTTTGACAAACCAACAATATAGACACCTCCATCTTTAGACCACCCTAAAACAACGTTTGATGGATCATCCAAATGTTTAAGTAGATCATCATGAATCACAGGATTAATAAACGGACAGTCACTCCCAATAATCGCTAACTTATTGATTTCTTTCATACCAAATCCATCTTTAACAGATCGATGGAAACGAGTATCGAAAGTTTCTCCTTTTTGTGTAATAAACTCAATTTTTGTTGATGAATTGCTTTTAAGGTTGATTTTTTCAACAAATTCTTCTTTTGCATCTTCCGGGGTAATTGAAAAAATTATCCTTTCATATTCTGCTTTCAAACCTGATTCAATACAATCTTTTATCATTGCAATCTGTAAGGATTCAATCTGCTCAGTATTAAGGAACTCATTCAATCTTGTTTTAACTTTCCCTTTTTGTGGAACTTTTGTAAATACGATTAAAGCTGAAGACAAAGTTAAACTCCTAACCTCTGTAATAATACACTTCATTAATTAATTTTTATCAAGTTCTATTAAGTTTACTTTCCCGAAATTAAAATTTGAGTTTCAAATATTTTTAACGCATCCTGTATTTCAAAAAATATCTGATGTTCATTGAATATAGGAGATTTTAATGGTAAAATGGACGCTAATCTTCTAATTTTCCACTTCACATACTCTAAATTTTGTGATATCGTTGAAGGGAGTTGAAAATCTTTCATTGTATGATCACCACTAATAACTTTCGAAATGTGATTTAATGTCCAATGAGCATTAGCTAATTCTAGCAACGGGAGAAATATTTTAATATAACGATTTGTTCGGTCAAGTATTCGTGGATTAAGTTCACAATTTTGAATTATTATTTTTGATTGCGTATCTAAAAGTTGATTTTCTGAAATCAAGTATGCTAAATCATAAGCTAGGTCTCCAAAGTCTGCAAATTCGAAATCAATGAAACTTAGTCGATAATTTGGTTTAACTATTATATTTCTAAATGCTAAATCATTATGTATAAGTCCAAATGGTGTTTCTCCCGGATTATCTTTTACTATACTCCAATCAACAGTACAATCATGATTAGGTTCATATTCTAATCTTTGTAATAACACTGACTGAATTTCCTCTAAAAATTGATAAAAAGATGATGAACCATCAAAAAGACTTTGAGTAGCCATTTTATATATTGATGGCTTGATTACTTTGTGAAAAAATTCTCGGGGACAAATTCTAGTTCCTGTATTAAGGAATTGAAGTAATTCAGGTGGAAATTTTCGAAACTTACTTATAGCCATTCCTATTTGACGTAAAATCTTTCCTATGTTTTTATCATGAATTTTAGGATGGTAACCTCTTACAAAATCGGTTACCATTATTTTTCTTTTAATATCTAGATAGTAGGGTCTTGGTGAAAGATCTATCGATGGTTTAGATAAATATTTCGCAACAGTAAATTCACGTTCTAAATTATTCGAATAATTTATCGAAATAGGAGGAATAGTTTGATGTTTAACGAAAAACTTTTTAGAATTTTTCTTGCATTTTACCCGATAATTTATATTTGATGATCCACCACTCAGTAAATCAATTTGAAGATCAGTTTCAATATTAGATTCACTTAGTTGAATTTCATCTTTATTTTCTAAAAAAGATTCTTTTATCCTAAGGATTTCTGATTCTTGTAGTTCTCTCATCATACAAATCCTAATGATTCTAACGCTATTGAGCTGGTAAACCAGAAGGTGGGTTGTCTGAATTTTTATTCAAATCGAAAGATATAATAACTAAATTAGTATGGTCTTTTCCTCTGAATTTTATAAAAACTTCTTTAGTTCTCATAGCTTCCAATGTACTTGGAAATCTCCAGACTTTCAATGCTTCCTCTTCATACCTTTCTAACAATAAACATCTAACGGTTGAAAAATCCCGTTTTAGTGTTTCTGCCTCATCTGAAACCCATGCCCACAAGGATTGCTCTGGCTGTATAGTCAAAATCGTGGATGGAGAGGGAATAGAGGAAGGAGAAGATCCGAATGACATTTTAGAAACCAGAATAATATAAAGACGAATTTTATAATATTAATATTTAAAATTACTAACAAATGAAGTTGTTATTAAATTAATTGTATTCCATAGTTATAATTTCATGTTGGATTTAAGAGTTTTTTCAAAATAGTAATATTTTATTTTGCACATAGTTTATAATATTTAGAAAATTTTTCTAACACAATCCTCAAAATAAAAAAAAAAAGAAGAAAATGTATATATTTTTTAAAATTTTTCTCGGACTTTGGAAAAAGTCTACCAATAATGTAATTAAATAAATTTTTCGTTTATAGATATTTGATCAATGCTACTATTTTTGATATTTAATTCTTTTTAACATTAATTCATCAGTTTTCATTTATAATTGATATTAATCAGGTTATATGAGAAATAATAATTCCAAAAAATTAATATTTTTTTCATCAAGAATCAACTTAAGTGTTTCATCACGAATAGATTCAATTTATCAGAATTATCTTCAAAGAAGAAGGATGGAAATATAAATAATTTTTATTGGAATGTTTGATAAAATCCGACATATTTAACTAATAAGAAAAATGATATACTAAAATTGTTTAATAGAAAAATAATACTTGAATAAATTTTTATCTTTGAATAAGTAAGAGATTTACCATGCTTAATATAAATGTTGCATTATATTGTCAAGGAAAGGATTTTGAAAAAATTCAAGATATTAATAAAGAATTAAAAACTAAAATTAACTCAATTAAGAAGCCAGGAATAGTATTCACTCCTATTTATTACTATGATATTATTAAATCATCCGAACGAAATAGAACCAGTAAAAATTCAACTCCAATGCTCGATCAATTAATGAATGATATCAAATCACATAAAAAATATGATATGGTTGCTGTCCCTAGCATTGATATATTGGGAGAGAATCTTTCTGATCTTAAACTATTGATAGAAGAGTTTCAAAGTTCAGGAGTAAGTATATATCCAATAAATGATAATTATTTCAAACTTAATAATGATCTCGAAAATAAATTATTTTTTTCTTCAAATAACAGAATTAAAGTTCCTTTTGGTTATTATTTAAAACAAGGATTAATTCATCCAAGTCTAGAAAATGGTACACGCAAATCCAAGCCTTTAAAGCTACGTGAACCTGGAAATATTGTTCAATGGATATTTAATTCCTTTCTAAAAGACAGAAGTTATGCCGAAGTCGCAAAACAACTTAATAATAAAAGTGTTCCTCCTCCTATGCAAGTAATACAACAGAAAAAACGGTTGAGACCAAAACATTCTACTTGGAACAGACAACAAATAAAAAATATAATTTTGAACAACTTTTACTTAGGAAATGAAAACATGAATTCAAAACACAAACCATTAATCTCTAAAGAAGTATGGGAAGAAGCAAATTCAATTGCACAAAATTTAAGAAGAGATTACAATTAATTTAGAAAAAATTAGGTAAAATGAAGTTAGGCTAAGAATTTTTAAACTAAAACTATTAGTTTCCTTTCTATGGAATCCTATACGATTGATGCTGGATGGTTATTGACACCATCTAATAAACTTATATCAGACGCTAGAGTAATAACAGAAAACAAAAAGATAATTTATCTTGGTAAGAAATCAAATAGCCCTCAACTATCACGTGGTTCAGAATATTTTGTTTATCCAAAAGGATTAATTTTACCACCATTTGTTAATGGTCATACGCATCTTCCTGAAACTCTTATACGTGGTATCTGTGATGATCAGTCACTCCAAGTATGGTTAAATGATCATATATGGAAAGTAGAGCCTGTCATGAATGCTGTTGACGCAAAAATTGGAGCATTACTTGGTATTGCAGAAATGATATCCAATGGAATAATAGCATTTAATGATCAATACTTTTATGCTGACAGTATAGCTGAGGCAGTGAAAGAGACCGGAGTAAAGGCATTTCTATCTCCTAGTATATTCGAGCATGAAGGACAAGCAGAATCTAAGACTATTCCTAAAAGTTTTCAAAAAAATATAGATGTCTTTAATCGATGGCATAAATATGATGATAGAATATTCATTGGTTTTGGACCTCATGCTACTTATTCTATTGAACAAGAATGGCTAGCCAAAATTACAGAAGCAACAAAAGAAAGAAACACAAAAATGCATATTCATTTAAACGAAACTAAATTTGAGGTTGCTGAAGCAATAAAGAACCGGAATTGTTCTCCAATTGCCTTAATGGATAAATTAGAGGCTTTACCTGTTATTATGGCGGCTCATTGCGTACATACAGATGCAAATGACAGAAAACTATTAGCTAAACATCAAACCATAGTATTATCTTGCCCACAAAGTAATTTAAAGATTGCAGCAGGTATTACTCCTCTCCCAGAGTATATTAACCAAAATATTCAAGTCTGCTTAGGAACAGATGGAAGCGCGTCAAATAACAATCTAGATATGTTAGAGGAAGTCAGATTAATTTCTTTAATCCATAAAGGACTGAATTATGATCCAACAGTAATGAATATATATGAGGCTTATGCTCTTGCTACCTCTTCTGGTGCAAATATCTTTTCAAAGGAAATCTTTTCAGGAGCATTATTAGAAAACTCTCCAGCAGATATCGTTGTGGCAAATCTTAATTCATTGGCAACTACACCAATAATTAGGCCGTTTAGTAACTTTATCTATTCAGCAGGAAATTCACAAATAGTTTTAACTATGTCAAATGGAAAATTACTCTATAAAGATGGGAAATTTCTAACAATTAATATTGAGAATCTTAAGGAATCAGCTCAAAGAGCTACAGAAGGAATGATAGATCGTTCTGATTACACAATCAATTCAGATGATTGAGGTTAAATCTTATGGAGATTCTTTTTCATAATGGACAGAAAAAAGATGTAAAAGCTATCTGGTTTAATGAACCCACTTTAGAAGTATATTTCATTAACCAACGTATATTACCATATAAAATTGAAGTTCTAACTTCAAACACAGTAGAAAAAACAGCTGAATATATTAAAACAATGGTTATTCGTGGAGCACCCTCAATAGGAA
>MDVS01000016.1 GCA_001940645.1 Candidatus Heimdallarchaeota archaeon LC_3 | reverse complement strand
TGGAACTATGATTATACCATCGAAGAGAAGCAAATATCTTTTGTCCTGATTTTTCGACTAATGTGTCATCGATAATAAGATAAAGCTTTTTGTGGTTACCTATACTGGTAAGAACATCTTTAAGTAGTGCTTTCATGACCTTTCGTTGGATGAAAGAATATTTTTTTAATAATCTTGCTAAATAATTACGACCTATTCTTCGTCCAAGCCTAGTAGAGAGGCTAGAAAGACTGAAAGAAGATGAACCTATGAGAGCAGAGATAATTTCCCATAGAGCTTCATGATCACGTTTGGTCAGACAAGAAGATTTTTCAAGGTACAAGAAGAACTTTTTTTGAAAGGAGTTGGTTATTTCGGTCATTTTTACTCGAAATAAAGAAGTAACCAACTTCTTTTCTACATTTTCGTAAACTCAAAAAATGCAAGTCGAGTTATTATGATGACTTCGATAAAAGAAAAGTTTGTTGAAATGTAAAACGGATCCTTCAACATCAAATATAATATAAATTCGTATATAGTATTTCTTCGAAAAACCATATTCCTGATTATTTATCACCCAAATCTTGTATAATATTCACTATTGCAATTGGAAATGGAAGATATTTTGGAAATAATGAGGATCATGAAGTTTTACCTAATGATACTTTTCTTGCATTGGTTCCAACTCAAGAGATTCCTAAGAATTGGTCACTCCCTGATAAGAAAGGAAAGATGGAAATTTTCGGATTTGCTTTATTTGGAGTAATTATCAATGATTTACTTTATCCTCAAGGAGGTATTAATGAAAAGGGACTTTGTTTTGACATTAATGGTCTTCCCACTGTGAAATTTAATGGACAGAAAGGATCTAAATGGCATTCTTGGTTTAATTGGTTTGATGTCTTATGGAATAATCGGACTGTTGCTGATATCGAAAAGTGGTTTCAAATAAGAGAAATCCCTGCAATGAGCTGGAATGGAGGACAATTTCATTTTGCGGATTCAAATGGAAACGCAATCATTATTGGTGTTGGAGGAGATGGAAATTTAGCATTTACTAAGAAAAAAAGTAATAATTTCTTAGTTTCCACTAATAATAATATAGCTAATGTTGAAAATGGATATTATCCTTGTACCAGGTATGATAAAACAGTAACTATGTTAGAAAAAATAATAAATGAAAGAAATCTAACTGTTTCAGCATGTCGTGATATTTTAGACGCTGTACATTTCGAGAAAAGAGGAGTTTGCGAAACTGTTTATGGGAATATTTTTGATCTTATTAGCAAGGATATATATGTGTATTCATCACATGACTTCGATAGGGTTGTTAAATTTAGTTTAACAGAAGAACTGCGAAATCCTACTCTAAAGGCAAAACAAATCAAAATGAAAATCTTGGATGAAAATGCTTATGGTTACCCAGGGTTTGAAGGAATCAAAATATATCCAATTCCAGATCTATTTACGTAATTTTCTGCCAATTATGAAATTACAAAAAATTTGTTGTAAATAACCATAATTTGTTGTAAATAATCATAAATCAAAATTTGATTTGATACCAGCTGAGTTTATGGAATCTTCTGAAGGAAGAGAACCTGTTACACTTGAATTTTGGAAGAATTTTATGAAAAACAATTAAAAAATGGACAAATATGAACCGGTATTCTTTAAGTTTCTAGTACAAACAAACTAAACCATTTAAATACTTGAAATTCTCCATAAATTAGGTGTTCCTATGTCTAGTTTTAATGTTTTAGAATCAAAGAAAATGTTTGAAGAGGATCCTGATAAGAGTAATTTACTTTTATCAGTTGAATCTAGTTTTGTAAATGATCAAGCTACTATTCAAGCTGGTGATTTTGTCTGGCATGCTGATTTTCCACCTCCTTTAGGTGGATCTAGTAAATCTCCTTCTCCCATTGCACAATTACTAGGCGCTTTAACTTCTTGTGCCGTTTTATTAATAAAAGATATCCTTGCTCCTCAATTCAATGTTAATATTGAGGGTGTTAAAGCATCCATCACTGCTAGTATCGATGCACGAGGATTATTTGGGACTGATAATGTGAAATCTGATTTACAAAGAACTAATTTAGATATTTCAATTCAAACTAAAGAAAGTGAAGACAATTTGAAACCTTTATTTTTAGCATTTCAAGAGAGATGTCCAGTTTTTCTATCTTTTATAAAGGGTTTAGATGTTACATCTTCATTTAAAGTAGTTTAGAACTTTTCACGTTTTAACAATTTTTTTTCTTATTCTTGAAAAATCCAAATTTTAAATAATTAGGAAACTCTAGATTAGTAATTTCTTAGAAACTCACTCTTTATTTTTTATTCTTTCTTTATTACTATTAAGGTGATTTACAAAATGAGTCAAGAATCAACATTTTCATTCACAGATAAGCATCTATCGTTAATAAACGATAAAATAACTGCAACCGTGGCAGTTGTATCCCCAAAAAATGTTCCTCATGTTACCCCTGTTGGAGTAGTTGAAAATAATGGAAAATTATATTTTTCCACAGAAATGGGGAGGATTAAAACTAATCATTTATTAAAAAACAATAATATAGCAATTAATATTATTCACCCAAAAGGATTTCCTTATATCACAGTCGAAGGAACAGGATCCATAAAAACCAACGAGAATTTTGAAAATTTTCATGAAATATTATTAAAAATGGCTAAGAAAAACTCAACAAATCAAGAAGAAATTGATAAAATGATGGAGTTCCTATTAGGTTCTGAAAAAAGAATATTGATTGAGATAACTCCGAAACGAGTGTATCCAAAAGAAGATAATTAACATTTCTTTTTTTTTCTTATTATCAAAATACTCTTCCAAAACGACCACTGCTAATTGAAACTCCTGTAATTGCTATTATCAATATTCCTCCAACAATAAGAAGTGGTCCTAATGGAATCCATCTACTACTGAATTTCATTTCCAAACCTATGACATAAAATAGTATTAATACAGTAACCCCCCAGAAAATTCCATAAAAAATCATTCTTGAGTTATCTTTGGTTCCATCTTCTTTTTGTCGTGATAAGCCAAAGTGATCAATAAATCGAAAACGACCATGGTCTTTGGTTTCCATAGCCCTGTGTTGATCAAAAAGTGATTTTCCAATATTTTTTCCTAAGTTATCAATTCTATTAATTCGCGGAGATGCTGAAACTTTTTCACATGTTGGACAAACAACCCCAACAAGAGGAAGGTCATCAAGTTCTTGATCCAAATCGTAAATTTGATTAATCATAGTAGATACTTCCGTGATAGAATCTGGTTCAATTTTTCTCATGGAAGCTGCATTATTAAGACTTGTTTCTATGTTTTTTCTACGAATAACGAATTTCGGATTTGAAGCATATCTATTGGAGACGGGAATCATTTTAGTTTTGTCATTTGGGCAATACCAAAATGAACTAAGAAATTTATTAGGTAATTTTTCCCTAGCCAAGCTCATGAATTTCACTTTCCATCTAAAATTTAAATGTGTTTAGTAGAATCAATTGTTACAAATCCGACATTGGTTTAATTAATTTATATAAATGGTGATGTTTTTTATAATTTCTTTTAGCAAATAGGTTAGCTAGTTCTCTATATTTATCAAATGTAATTCGAACATAGTCTTTATCAGGAAGTTTGTATCGCTTCATTAATTCAATAAACGGATCAACATCATCAATAGATGTATAGTGGAAAGGTCGACAACGTGAAAAATTAGGAGCAAATCTAGCAAAAGGTACTAAATTATTATTTTTCAAAAGACCTAAGAATCTCAATCTTGGAACTTTACTTTGATTATTTGACTCTAATCCGCTTTTCATTTCAGTAAAATTCATTTCGAGAAAAATGTTAGAAATTTTCAATAGGTCATGGACATCGATTAATTTTATTGAATAATCATCCAATTTTAACTCTGGTAAAATCTCATGGTCGAATGAACTCAAATCAACGATATAGTGCCATGATTCATAATAGTTTTTGAAACCATATTTTTTGTACAATCCTATTGCATTCCTATTGTGTGTTTCAACATATATTCCAATTTCTTTTGGTTTAAATTTAGAAAAGTAGTTTATAGCATGCTCCATTAATATATTCCCATAACCTGAACCTCTTCTCTCTTTTTTTACAGCAATTCTATTTAAGTGGGCATAATCAGAATATTATGTCAAAAATAAATAACCTATTAAATCATTACTTTGATTCTTATTAAAACATCCAATGAATCCATCACTTAATGTTAATCTATTAAAATCTTCTTCAGCTATTTCATCATTAGGAAAGGCTTCTCCATCTAGCTCTTTAATTATTGGCCAATCTGTTATAGTAAGTTTTCTAAATATTCCCAACGAATCACTCATAGTTCCTTTGAAAAATCCAATTACCTAATAAAATTTCTTAATTTTGAATCAAATAACTTTATTTTTTCATTCATAATAATTTATGTTGAAAAAATTGTTCCAAGGTTTCCATAACAAATAAAAACGTATAATTTCTCAAATTTAATTTAAGGGATATTCTTCCCTCAACTCACAATACGTTAAGATAATAATCCTGAGATGCTTAATCTAAACATGGAGAAATAAAATGGAAAATGAAAATCATGCAAAGTTCTCTAATTTTGGAGATTTTGAAAAAATTCAAACTATCAAGCGCTATACACTTAAAGGAAATTTTGAAGATACTTTAAGAAAGTTAGCTGAATTAAGTAATTTATACCAAAACGACGACTTTTTTAAAATCATTGTTCAATCGACAAAAGGAAAAATCTTGATACAGTTGGGACAGTTTAAAGAAGGTATAAAAATATTAGAAGAATCTGCTAATGAATCAGAATCACTTGATAATATTTTTCTCGATATCTTTACTTCCCTCAATCTCGTTTTTGGTATGATTGAATTAAATCAATTAGCTGAAAGTCTTGAATTGCTTGATAACAAGGAAAAAGCACTACTGAACCTAAAAAATGTTCATCCTAAAATCCAAAATGAAACTTTAGTCGATTTCAACTTTTTAAAAGGAAAAGCCTACAGAAAAAAAGGTGATCTTGATATTGCTCTCGATTATTCTAAAAAATGCTTTAAAATTGATATTGATGAGGAAAACGAGTATATTTTAGCTGATCCTAATAATTTGCTTGGAATTATTTATTTATCTAAAGGTAATGCGGAACTAGCAAAAAAATATTTGATTAAAAGTTTAGAATATTATAAAAAATTAGATAACGAACTTGCAAAAACAAAAATACAAAATAATTTAGGTTTAGTATGTCGAGAACTAGGGAATTTTGACGATGCAATAAAATATTTTCGAGAAGGCTTGGAAATAGCACAAAAATTAGAAAACAAACGATTTATAGCAATGTTTACTCTAAATATTGGTTTGGTACATATAGATTTATTCGAATTTGACAAGGCATTAAATTTCCTTAATAGTAGCTTAGATCAATACCTTAATTTAGGATTAGATTATGAAACTGCTTTGTGCTATAATCTAATAGGGAATATATTTGAAAATAAAGCTGATTTAGAGCTTGCACTAGAATACAATAAACAAAGTTTATCAATTTTTGAAAAATTAGGTATTTCAAGTGAAATAGCAACCAATCTTAACAATATTGGGAATATATACCAATCTCAGGGAAATTATCCGAAAGCTTCTGAATGTTATCAAAAGGCTTTTGAGCTACTTGAAACTTTAGGAAGTGATATAGATACTAGTTTCAGTCTAATAAACCTTATACATATCGGTCTACACGAAAATTCTAAAGAAAAATATTTACCATTCCTTGAGAAATTGGCAAAACTAGATAAAGGAACAAATCAGCATATCAATCATATCCATAGACTTGGAAAGGCTTTAATACTTAAAGCTAGTGACAAAATGATTGAAAGAGCTCAAGCACAAGAATTGTTTGAAAAACTATCTCAAGAAGATAGCATAAAATTACAACACAAAATTGTAGCAATGTTAAATATTTGTGAACTCCTCATGTTTGAAGCTAAAGCAATGGGAAATGATAAACCATTAATTGATGTAAAAAATATTATTATTTCCCTAGCCAATTTGGCTGATAAGTCGGATAATAAACAATTACTTATAGAAGTATTAATACTGAAATCAAAGATAGAATTAATCGATAACCAGATCGATTTTTCTATAGAAACTCTGGAGAAAGCCGAAAAAACGGCTACGAAAACAGGATTAATCCGTTTATCTCAAAAAGTAAAAAGAGAGAGAAAAACACTTGATTCACAAATTGAAAATTGGCATAAATTATCCAAAAGAAGTGCCTCAATTTTCGAGAGGATGGAACAAGCCAAATTAAATGATTATATAAAATTAGCATGTCAAGTTGCCCTATCTAAATAAATTCTATTCTGATCATTATTCAAAGAATGTAACCAAAATTTAAACAATAATATTTTTCTACATTAGAAATGCTTTTTTGAAACGTTTCATTAATAAATTTCAATATCCATATCCTCTCTTTTTATGCACTATTCTGTTTAAGTGGGTATAATTTGGATTCATTGTTAAAAACTGATTTACCAAGTTTGAAAGAAGTGTGGCTTTATGATATTTGTACAGATATTGATTTAATATGTTATATGTCTAGAAAAGGATTAAAATATGATTAATTAGATTAGCTTTGAAGGCAAAAAAAGAAAAAGAATCCATTGAAAATGAAATCGAGAAATGGCATGATCTATCTAAAAAGAGTTCAACAATCTTTGAGAGGATGGAACAAGCTAAATTACATGAATATATTCAACTGGCAAATGAACTCATACTAGAACCTTAAAAACTTGAATTTTTATAGCTTGATTTGATTTAACAATCGTGTTAATTCTTTATATGACTTTAGAACTTCATCAAATACCCTTAATTATAGAAATCATTCTATTTTTTTATATTATGAATTGGAAGTCTCAGTATCCTCAAGCTCGTAAAGCTCCAATAAAAGAAAATTTACACGGTACAGAAATTTCTGATCCTTATCGTTGGTTAGAAGACACTAATTCTGAAGAAACTGCATTATTTGTCGAACAACAAAATGAATTATTTGGAAATTACGTTAATATTGATAAGCGTAAAGATATCAAGGATAGATTGCTTGAATTACTCTCTTTTACAAAACCAACTTCAGTTCCTAAATATTATGGTGGGAGGATTTACTATTGGAAATTAGTAAAGAATAAAAACCAACCAGTTTTTGTCTCTCAAACTTTACAAGGTGAGGATGAGAAGATCATATTGGATCCTAACACTATGAGTAGTGACGGGACAACAGCTGTGAATTACGTTTCCTTTAACAACGATGGAACTTTACTAGCTTATTCCAGATCTGTTCATGGTAGTGATTGGTCCAAAGTCTACATTAAACGGATTTCAGACGATTATCAATATCCAGATGAACTTTCAGATACGAAATGGCCCTTAATAACATGGAAAAATGATAATAGTGGCTTTTATTATACTAAATTCCAAAATAAAGATTCACTGCTCGAGCAGATTTATTTTCATAAAATTAACACTTCTCAGAATGATGATATCTTAATTTTTGAATCCCCTCATGGACCTGGTTTTATTCCTGAATCTAAGGTTTCAACAGACGGTAAATACTTAATCGTTATGATTTACCATGGAACACAGGTTGAAAATAGGGTTTATTATAAAGATATTGAAAACAATGAAGAATTTATTCCTTTTATCGATGAACCAGACGCTACTTATAGGTATATTGGAAATCATGATAATTTATTCTATTTTTTTACAACTTTAGATGCTCCTAATGGAAAAATAATTGCTATTGATTTTAAAGACAAAGATAAGAAATCTTGGAAAACAATCATTTCAGAAGATAAAGAAGCTAGTTTGCAACAAGCGTATATGGCACAGAATGATCATTTTGTTCTTTCTTATCTGTATAAAGCTCACAATAAGGTTAAAATTTATAAAATGGGCGATTTTATCCGTGAACTCCCATTACCAGATATGGGCACTATTTCTGAAGAACAAATTTATAGTAATCAAAAAGAATCCAATGTTTTTCTTCTTTTTAGCTCATATTTATTTCCTCCAATAGCATATCATTATGATTTTATGAATGATAAATTTTTAGCCGTTATTAAAACAAAATACGATCAAATTAATCTTGATGATTTTATAACTGACCAAGTATATTTTCCTTCTAAAGATGGAACTAAAATTTCAATGTATATCACATCTAAGAAAGGTCTACAGCGTAATGGGAAAAATAAAACAATTTTATATGGTTACGGTGGATTTAATATAGTAATAACTCCTCTTTTTAATCCAAATGCACTTTATTGGATGGAGCGGGGAGGAGTATACGTTGAGGTAAATCTCCGTGGAGGAGGAGAATATGGCCAGAAATGGCATAGGGATGGGATGTTCGATAAAAAACAAAATGTTTTTGATGACTTTATTTCAGCAGGCGAATGGTTAATAAAAAATAACTATACTTCTTCTAAACATTTAATAATCCATGGAGGATCAAATGGAGGACTATTAGTAGCTGCATGTATGATTCAAAGGCCAGATCTATTTGGTGCAGTATTATGTCATGTTCCAGTAATTGATATGCTTCGATATCATTTATTTACAGTAGGTAGGTATTGGACATCGGAATATGGTGATCCCGATAAACCTGAAGATTTCAAATATTTAATTAAATATTCTCCCCTACACAATATTAAATTTGGAGAATCTTATCCGCCTATATTAACTTTGGTGGCGGATACTGATGATAGAGTTGTTCCTGCTCATGGGAAAAAATTTATAGCAGCATTACAAGAAGCAGATATAGGAAATAATCCAATATTACTTAGAGTAGAGACAAAAGCAGGACATGGAATGGGTAAACCAATTGATAAGATTGTCGAAGAAAGAGTAGATATATATTCATTTTTATTTAAAGTATTAAATTCCAATGGTTGAATATCATTATGATATTCACCTTTCCATACTTATATTAGTTAGTTTCACCTAATATATTGGAGTTAAAAACCGGATGTGTTGCGTTCCAGTCCACCAATATTGGTAATTTCTTTTCTATTATTAAGAACTCGACTTTAGTTTTTATTGTTTTCTCCAAAAGTTGTAATTCATTACGTAAGGTAATCTAAATGGGGTATCGTGTTCCAGTCTAATCAAAATGTATCAAAAAAAACATCATATGCTTTAAAACGATCAGTATATAATCTTGAAACTGTTGATAATTGTATCTCGTTATTGAAATTTCTTTTCAATGATTATAATGATATTCTTCTTGATTTTGAAGGTGAAAAATGGGAATATTCTCATAAAGAGTTAGATAAATTAATATTATTCTTAGAAAACCAAGCAATTTCAAAAAGGTTAATTTTTACTGTTGCTGTGAAATCTTCCCTTTGGAATCAAGGTATGGGATTTGAGAAATTTGTTTATTTAGTTAAAAAATCTAAGCAAATTAAGCAATTAACCATTTGTTTGGTTATTGGCCACAAAGCTTATCTAAATGGTTCAGAAAGACAATTAAAAACAAAATTTTCTTTTGATAAGTTTCTCTCAATTTTTTCTAAAGAAAGGTTTTCTAAAGAATGGTTTCTTGAGAGCGATAGGATTGAAGAAATTGCAGGCAAAATTGCTAAAGCTGATAATAATTGTAGTTTAATATTATTACAATCAAAGAACTTTACAAATTCTATAGAGTTTTTTAAATCTAAATTTGATCTTAATGCTAACCAACTTACAATTTATAGTTTGTGGATAAATAACTTTATTGATAAATTTATTCGTGATTATTTACAGAGAAGGAATATCACTAATATCGATATAAATAATTCTCTGGTGAGACAATACGCTGTAAACCTTAGTATTACTGAAGAAGATTCCTTTAAGGACGTAAAGCAATTCTTTTTGTTGTATAAAATGAATTTAGCAGAAATGAAGAATGATCAATTATTTATTGAATCTACAAAAAATAACAAAATTGAAACATTTAAGGTGTAACTTCAATTAATCAGGTAGTTTAAACATTATGATAACAAAAAAAGCTTCTTCATTTATTGATTTATTAGATATTGATATTGATAATCCCAATAGTGATCCTTCAAAGACTGCTTCAGCAACAATACAGATTGGAGAACACCACGGACAATACTATGATGTATTACATGGTGGTGTATTGTATTCTCTTGCAGATACATTATCTGGATATTTAGTATGGAAAAATGTAAATCCAGAGAGTTTAGTGACAACTATTGAGATGAAAATTAATTACATCTCTGCTGTTCCAATCAAAGGACTTGTGAAAGCTCAAGCAACGATAAAACATTTAGGAAAAAGGACAAGTGTTGTCAATATTGATGTTTATCACATTTTGGATGATAAAGAAAAATTAGTTGCAACTGCATTAGGTACTTTCCAAATTCTTAGTAAATCGTGAATAGTTCAACTCTAATAATCAGTTTAAAGTTCAGCTTTCGAATTATTTTTTTGCCCTTTTTTTGAAGGAACAGCTGGTAATCCTACCCAAGTTTCTCCTTCAGGTATTTTAGTATCTGGCAACATAACCGAATATGCTCCTAAGATTCCATCATCACCCACTTCATCACCTGGAGTTAAAACCGACGAATGTCCAATGAAACAACGTTTTCCAACTTTGGTATTCTTGTAACGAATTTTCCCTCCTCGAAGATTTATGTGTGCTCCAATTATTGCTCTTGGGCCGATAAAACAATCTTCTCCAATCTCTATTAATGGGATTCCATCTATTCTTGTTTCAGTAGCAAAGTAAACTCTTTTTCCGATCTTCACTCCATATTGGCGTAGCATAAAACCTAATAAAAATAGTTGACTAAAAAACGGTATCCATTCAAGGGATTTCACCCAATATTTTGCAGTATTATCAGCACTCAATCTTAATGAATATGTTTTGTTTATGTCTGACATTATCGGATAAGTTCCAGGTTTGATTTTGGGTAGTGTGATTTGAATGACAATTTTAGAGTGGATAAAAACGAAAATAAAAAATCCAATTATCCAGAAAAAAGGAATCCCAACTGGTAAAGTGAAATAATAAATTAGTTCATTTGAAGCAATAACTAGGAAGAAATAATAGGATAAAGGGGCTAAGGAGATAATTAAACAACCTACTGTAGAAATTGCATACAATACAAGATAAATAGGGAATTTTTGAGCCATTAATATTTCCTACATAAGTTAAAAGTATAATTACTACATCTTACAATTGAAACATTATCATAAATAACTTAATTAATCAATTTTTTTGAAAGAAATTTAATTTTGATTCCAATAATGGTGGAAGCTCTCTGAAAGCAGCCATATTATGAGGTTCTTTTTCTAATGTCTGATGAAATGTTACTTCAAACATTTCTGTTATCTCTTTTAATTTATCCACTGCCAAGGATTCGACATGGTTTATTAATAAAACGCCAATTAAATTATCTGTTTTGCTTATTAATAATTTTTTATCTCCATGGTCAATAGATTTCAGATTTGATTCTGAATCAATATCAAAAACTTCTTTAAACATGGTCATAATTCCAGATAACAAACCAGTTACCAATGCTTGATTTATTTCTAAATAGCCCCTGGAATAAACTGGCATCCCTGTTGGGGTGAATACTATTAGATGGTACACCATCAAAGGTGTTGTAACGCTTGAAAGATATGTAAGGAGAAATATTGAAAATAGGACTAAAAATAAATTTAAATTAAGTAAATGAGTAGTATTGGTG
Organism: Candidatus Heimdallarchaeota archaeon LC_3; assembly: GCA_001940645.1. Next base: position 100,047 of record MDVS01000016.1, on the reverse strand, counting down.
ATTATTATAGGCAAAAGTATTCCACCCCCAAAAGCAACAGTTAATGCTAACCACCAGAATGCTATTAACTGCAAGTATTGTGATTTTGGATATATATCCCCTATTGTTGTAAATATTAATGTCCCGAAGAAACTCCAAACTGAAACGCTTAAGAAAAATACAATTTCTATATTATTCATATCAAATAATAATAAAATCAAGGAAATTGATACTACAATGTAAATTATTGAGTAAGTTGATTTTAGTGAAACTTTTCGATTGATCCCGTAAATCACTATGGATGTAAACGTGGTAATTATAATTCCTATTAATATGCTAGCTGTTATACTACTATGATAATCAGGTGGAAAAATAGTATCTGAGTAAATTTTGATATAAGAAAATAATATCAGTCCATAGATTGAAAATAGAATTATTAGTGATAAGTTATTTGGTGTTATTATTTCTAAAATAGTTATTCTTTGATATGTTTGATCTTTGTTGTCAAAATCTTTTCTTAATAACAAAACTAACCCATATATTCCAATAACGCTTGAAATAAGTGCTAAAATTAAAGCTGATTCTACTGAAATAATAAAAATACTTCCGAATATTGACTGTCCTAAAAACCAAATGAAAAATATCTTGGATGCAGTTCTTATTCTATTTTCATCTGTAGCTGTTCTTAAAGCGCGTACTAAAGTAAATAATGATAAATATCCCCCAAAAAATCCTATTACTAAGTAATTTATAATGGTAAGATTGACATCAGTAGAAAATATTAAATTCAAAGCTAAAATTAGAATCGAATGAATTATTGAAAAAATAATTAAAATATTCATAGTTTTTTTACTATTTGGATTAAATCCGAATATCAAAATGAAGATATAAGCTAAAATAAGACCAAGAAACATAAAACTAAATGTGTACAAAGGGATATCGTTAGATTGGAAAAAGAAGAACGATAATTGAATTATTATTCCTTGATTTGCTATAGCAGTTAGGAAAAAAAATACAACTAGGGGATTCGTTAAAACATTTTGGACATTTTCTCTATCAAACATGTCGTTCATCAAACATTTAATCAATTAAAAAGAAAATCAATTAAAAAATATCAATTTCTTTGAATAAGAAGGAATTCCTATTTTTAATAAAAAAGTATTTCTTTAATGTGGACAAAAGGAGATAATAAAATAGTAATTTTTCGTTTCTAAACTTTTTTTCTAATCCAATCTTTTATATCTTCAAAAGCTTTTTTATTTAATCCATGCTGGGCCTGATACTATTTTAGCTCTTTGGGATCCGATGCGCGTTGAAAAAAATCCTTTGCTATTTCTTTTGGGATATAGAAATCATCATCTGCGAATTGAAATAATATTGGAGAGGGAGATAAAATTTCAATGTAATTTATAGGATTAAATAATTCCATTCTATTTCCATATTCATTAAGCTCAGTATCACTAAGTTTTGAGCCGAATTTGAACCAATGATAAAATTTTGTGGTAGCTGCCATTAACACAAATGCTTTAAAATTACTAACAAAGTTTAATAATAAAGATCCAAACATAGCCCCGAAATCATGTCCTACTAAGCCAATTCTCTTAATATCCACATTTTTCAAAGTTAAAACGTAATCATGAATTCTTAACAATTCAATTATTTGCTTTATACACAAATTTTTATCAAATTCATATTCAGTTTTCCACCAGGGAACCGGATTTTTCTTAAATTTTTCTGGAGTTGTAGACCAAAAAGCATCTGGTAAAATTGAGAGGTATCCGTCTTTTGCTAATTCAATAGCTGAAGGAAGAAATTCCGATCTGTTTGAATTATCAGCTTCAGTCTCTAACCAATGAATGAACTCTATGATCGGATGAGGACCAGATGTTTTAGGAATTACTAAATAAAATTTTATTTTTCCTCCCAAAGTATTATCTATTTCTATATCTTTTATTTGTGCATGAGGATAATCCTTAGACTCATTTATTTCTATGCCATTAAAAGGTAAATCTTTGTCATAAGAAATGAAATCTTTTAAATTCATTTGAATACTCAATAAAGATTTGAATTAATAAGTTTTTACTAATAATTTAGTTAGTAATTGGAAATTTCGTTTTGATATAAATTATTTTATCCCTGAATAAACTATTATTCCACCAATAATAAATGCAATGCCAGAGATCATAAATAAAAACAAAATACTGTAAGACTCCAATATAAACACTGCTATAATTGAGCCTATTAATTCTATAGTCACTGTTACCATCCATTCAATTGATGACCAAATTTCTCTTTTCTCTTCGTGAACTGAATTCATCAACAATATCTTAACAATAGGACTAGCTAATGCAGATATGATGTCTCTGGATAATAACAAAAGAAATAATAATGCTAACGGAGGAAAAAAAATTAATAACAATCCAGAAAGTCCAAAGAAAACTTCAGAAAATGCTAATAAAGACTGTTTTTTGAATTTACCCAATAATTTATTTCCAAAAATGATTGTTGATCCAGCGATTACACCGACAATTGAAAGGAAGATTCCAATGAATGAAAGTGAAACTAAATAATTACTACTAATAAATAATGGAATATATGAATAAGAAGTTCCGATTCCAAAAGATGTTAGAATTAATGATAATATTAAAATCCATTTGGTTTTTGGATTAATTTTTTTATGTGTATTAGTATGTAATTTATTTCTATTGTTTTCACTAGATCTTTTATTGTTTTGAGTCAATTTGTCTTGATTTTTTGTTTTAATTAATGTAAAAAGAATAGCTTGAATTCCTATTAGAGCATAGGCTATGATCATAAGACTTCTAAGTGAATTAATCGATGAATCATTATTGAATAAAACTATCAAAATTAATCCAGCCAGAAATCCTGCTGAATTCTGTCCTAAGATATTTGCTCCGCGATAAAATGAAAAACTTTTGTCTTGTGATTTTTCATTTGTTACTTTGGATATGTGAGCAGTAAATGTTGGATTAATTATTCCTAATAACAGTCCAATTATACTTTCGAGAAGTAAAATACCATAAAATGATTCTAAGAATATTGATGAAAAAAACAGAAGAAATAATCCACTAAGAAGGATTATTGTAACTAATATATCCTTTCCTAGTTTATTTGTTAAAAATCCAGTTAGGGTTCCTCCTACAATACTCATCATAATAAATATTGTTAAAAATAAAGGGAGGTAGATGAGAGATCCAAATAATTCAAGTAAATAAAATATGAAGAAAAGGCCCATCATACCCATTCCAATACGGCCAATTAATTCTCCTAAAACACCAATTTTAACTGAGATTGGTATTTTATTGACATCAAAGATAAGATCAATATTTTTTATTACCATCATAATCACATTATTGCAATTTCAAAAAATCTTACGATTCCAAAATACAGAATCATAAAATCTTACGATTCCATAATATGGATTCGCAATTTAAAAACTTTTCCAAAAAATGGAAAGGCTTAAAAAACATTAAAAAACTATTTTGGATGATCGAAAATTATGACAGAAACAAATTATCAATTATCAAGAAGTGGAATTATAGAAAATTCAATTGCTTTTCATTTATTTCAATATGGGGAATTAACAGCTAAACAAATTCAAGAAAGATTAGGTTTAAAGCGACAAACAACTTATAATTATCTAAAAAAGCTAGAAAACAAAAAAAGTGTCAATATAAGGTATACACCACATCCTGAGAAATCTAATGTAAAAATAGCTTATTATTCGTATGCAAAATCAAATAGACCAATTGAATATCACGCTCAGCTAAAATATTTTTATGAAGGAAAATCTGATCAAGAAATTCGGAATTTGATTAATGATCAAATCGATTTAACAATCGCATCCTTGATTGAATCAAAAATATATATTAATAACCAAAGTAAAGAAAATCTAAAAAAAATGATTGAAGAATCACACTTAGGTCCAGGAATTGACAATCTTTCATTGTCAGATGAAGAATTCAAAGAATTAGGAGAGGAAATGGGAAAGGTTATGACTAGACTATGGAAGAAATGGCAATTACAAGACGAAAAGCCTAGTAATAACCATTTTATTATAGGCGGATTCAAATCATTTTACTAAAAAAATAAATCTAGTAATGCTTTCACAGCCATAACTCCCCCAAATATGACAAAAATTAATATTAATAACCGTTCAGCTGTATGAGAATCTACCCTTGATGCTACTTTAGCTCCAATTTGTCCACCTATTAGGACACCTGGGATTGTAAATAATATCAAATCATACGGTACAGATTCTACACCAATCGTAGCTATATCTGTCAAAGCAGCAGATAAAACAGTAATAGTAACGACTAATACTGATGTTCCAGTAGCAACACGCATAGGTAATCCACAACGGATGCGTAAAGTCGATACTACCGTTTCTCCTACACCAACCGATATCAAACCAGTAACAAAACCTCCAATCCCAGATAAAATTCTTCCTTGATTCTGATTGCAAACTAAATATTCGTATTCATTCATGTCACTATCAATTAATAATCGTTTTGGAGAATTGGAAGAGGGAATGGGGGGTTCTTTTTGGGAAATATTCTTAATAATATATAAAGCTAGTAAAAGCAAACCCACTCCAAAGATAAGGTTTAGAATACCAGTTTCATTAATTTGTCGTTTAATAATTGTTCCTACAATAGCTAAAGGAACAGTGAATATTAATAATGATGTAGCAGTCTTATAATCAATAAGTTTTTTTCTTCCATAACCTATCAGGCCAGATGCAAAGCCAAAAACTTCAGTGATCAATGCTGCACCGAATGCATCAGCTGGTGAAAGAACAGTTACTCCTAATATAGGAAAAAGGAGAATAAAAATAGGTGAAAAAAATAAAGCGCCTCCCACACCTAAAGTCATTGCTGTTGTAGCAATTATTATTGCGATGAAGAACATGAACCAGTATTCATACATATTATTACCATTTAGTATAATTTTATTTTATTCAATTAATTTATTTTCATTTCTTATACGTTTAATAAGAATTTTTTCATAAAATTAGTTGTGATCTTTTTTTTTTAAAACAAATCAATTTGGGATTCTTTTTAATAGTTCTGGACAAATGAAATAGACTTGGATATACTTAACTATTGTTAACTTACCTTATTATTATTGTTATAATTCTTAATTATATTTGTAGTTATCAAATAAGGTAGTCATTGGTTGTTTATCAATTACAAACTTCATATATTAAATTAATTTTACGTTGGTCTTAGAATAATTGTTTTACCAAAAAAAATTGTTCTATTATTTATGGATGTATAAATCATGGGAATGAACCTTGATGAAATGATAAGTAAGATGGCGAAAATGTATCCTATGTTCCTAGTAATGGGAGCAATGATTGTCGTTATGTCGTTTGTACTTGGCTTTTTTAATTCAACTCTAGCTGCTGAATACTTTGCAGCCAGTAAAGCCACACGTGAAACGACTTTATTAGGTACACGAGCAGCCATTGAAGGTATAAATCATATTCTACCATATTTTAAATTTTTAGGAGTAGGTATGATTCTTTCTGGTATTGTTATGGCAATACGAGTAATAATTGATAAGTTAAGAGAAATTGGTGATGAAGTTTTGACCAATTTACCCGCAAATCAAAGACCAGCAACTCCTAAGCCTCCCGCATATGCAATGCTCGTGCCAGGTTTAATGATGTTTGGAATGTTGATCTTTTTGATCGCGTTTCTTTGGTCTTTATTAGTTGGATTCGATGCTATGAGTTTATTTGGTAATAATACTCTTCCAGCTATTGATGCTGATTCAGGAGCTTTACTAGCCCAATTACGTGGAATAGAATCTGCAAGTGCAATATTAATTCCATTAAAATTCTTTGGAATTGCAACTGAATTTTTAGCTATAGCCATAGGGTTAACAGTAATAGTTTATGCTTTAACTAAACAAACTGATACCCTAGAAGAGGCTATCTTATCTTAAGGAGGTAAAAATTATGGGTATTAAATATAATGAAGAAAACTGGCAATTTAAATTAGCTCCTCTATTTACTTTAATAGGAGTATTAATAATATTAACTTCTTTTGTAATTGGTGCTTTTGTCCTTGCTCCTACAGCTCAGGATTATTGGGGTACTAATTCTAAATCAACAAGAGATAGTGCTAATACTGGAGATCCTCTATTAGCAGATCTTGGAACTTTAGTAACTATACCAAAATGGTTAGAACCATTTACTTTCTTAGGGCTTGCTATGTTCATGTTAGGGATAGCTTTGTTTTTCTCAACAATTCCCGCAAGATTACAACAACGAGGTCAACTTATGAGTGATGCTTTCGAGGGTCTTCGTAAAGGAGCCAATAATTAAAGAGGTTATGATTATGGTTAAAGCAAATATTGAAGAAGATCCAAAACCTGGAATGCCTTTTAATATGATTGAGGGCATGATGCCTATGTATCCTCTCATTGCTATAATGGGTTGGATGATAGTTTTAATTGTTTTAGTATTATCTGCGATGTTTATATCACCAGCAATAGCTGATTATTTATCCAGTGCAAAAGGTGTTCGGGAAGCCACATTCTCAGATGCAAACGCTCTTGCACATTTAGCAGAAGCTTGGTTACCACATTTTAAGTTTTTAGGATTAGGATTTGGTCTAATGGCTATTGCAATGGCTTTAGGCACCATAGCTAAACGATTAAGACGAATGGGTAAAGTAGTTACCTATTATATGCCTGAAAGTGTCCGTCCAGCAATTCCTCCTATTCCTAAAGCAGTCAGAATGTTCCAACTTAGCACTGTAATGGGTGTTATGATTTTAATGATGACATTCTTATTAGGAGCATATTTTACGATAGTAGATGTAAGCACTTACTTCGTTGGGAGTTCTCAAGCAGCATTAAACGCAGAAGCAGTGCCCACTCTTCTAGGTTCCGTTAGTAGTTTCAAGGCTTGGTTAAATCCATTACAAATGATTGGAATGGCATTTTTGATGGTGGGAATAACTATTGCATTAATAGTTATTATTGGAACTCTGAATACTCAAAACAAAATTCTAAGAGAATTTAAGCAAAAATCCTAAGTGAATTAAATAGAAAGCACAATGAAGTCTAAAATCTTTTCCTATTTATACCTCATAAATATGGTTCATTCTCATTATCTTCATCTTGGTTCGTCTAAGATAGGTTATGTGGATATAAAAAGATTAGATAAATTTATTGTGAAAAGAATTTCTGTTTAAAAAACTCATTTTTTCTTTTTTTCTTATTTCTTTAATAACAACTTTACTTTTTTTTAATAATACTATCAAAAACCTATTCTATTTATTGTTTCAATCTCGATCCTAATCCTATAAGACAAAAAAATTTCTAGATAAATAAGTCATTAGTCAGCAAGAGAGATATTTCTATCTGAATTTTTTACTATCTTTTCTTCTCCAGAATATAAACGTGACAAAAGTGATTGGACTTCCCAGTAGGGTCTCCAAGCGTCACGGGATCGTTCTCTGGTTTCAAGTAAACCCTCTAAAAGACCATCTCTAAGTGTTTCATATGCAGAGATAAAGGTTTTTTCTGATTCTGTATATGTTTTGTACGCCATGAATAAAATATTACAATATCAATAATATTTGAGGATATTTTGCTGATAACATGTTTCACAAAAAGAAATTTATAATTAGCAAAAGGTGATTAAATTAAAACACTTGGAGAATATATTTTGGATATTGAAGATGAACTTAAAAAATTAAAATTATCAGCTACAAATTACACTAAATTATTATCGGTGTTTCTTAAAAATCCTGGATTAGCAAAAATAGTAATCGATCATCCTAAAGTAATAGAGTTAGTTCTAAAATATCCAAAACTTGCTAATAAAATTCTTAAGGAACCAAAATTAGTGAATATCTTACTTAAACAACCAAAAATGTTATCAAAGATACTAGAAAAAATCTAGTGAAATCAGATAAAAAAATCATAGGAGCCTTGTTTTTGGAACGAATAACTGTTTCAGCACCTGCAAGTATAGCAAACGTTGGACCAGGGTTTGATGTTTTCGGTTTTGCTCTAGATGCACCTACAGATATCATTCATGCAACAAAGTTAGATGATCAACCTAAAAAAGTCATTATAGAAAAAGTGAATAATCCTGACTTACCCACTGATCCTACACGCAATACAGCGGGAATTTCAGCAAAATATATCTTAGAAAAGATAAATGCAGACTTTGGTGTAAGTTTAGTAATTAAAAAAGGTATGGGAATAGGAACAGGTCTTGGAAGTAGTGCTGCAAGTGCCGCTGCTTCTGCAAAAGCAGTTCAATACTTTTCAAGGAATAATATTCAAATACAAATATTATTAGAAGGATGTATTAAGGCTGAAGAAAGTATTGACGGAGGAATACATGGAGATAACGTTGTTCCTTCTTTTTTAGGTGGTTTTATTGTTATTCCATCTTCAAGAAATCCATTATTATTCTCAAAATTTGAAATTCAAAGTGAACTTCGAGTTGTTCTTGCAATACCACCTATTTCAATTCTAACAGCAGATGCAAGGAGAATACTACCTAAAACTATTTCTTTAGCAAAATCCATTACTACAACTGGTTATGCAGGTCTTGTTATGGCTGGAATAATAAAAAAAGATCTTAAATTAATGGGAAAAGGCATATTTGATCCTGTAATAGAACCAGTTAGAGCGAAATTAATTCCCAATTTCTATAAAGTGAAAAAAGCTGCGTTAGAAGCTGGTGCATATGGTTGTTCGATTTCTGGAGCAGGACCTACAGTGTTTGCAATAAGTGATACAGATTCTGATCTTAGGACAATAGGAAAAGCAATGGCAGAAGCATTTGGATTGGATCAACCTATTACTGTCCGAATTGGATTACCAAATAACGAAGGAGCTAAAATTCTTGCAAGAAGTTACGAGTTTTAGATGTTTTTCTTGTAAAAAACTATATTCTACCTCTTACAGGAGGTTTAATTGTGAATGCGGGGGATTATTTGAAGTAATTCACGATTGGAGTCTTTTTTCTGCAAAACGAGAACTCGAAGATTACAAAACAATTTCCTCTGGAGTTTGGAGATTTAAATCATTAATTCATCCAAGAATCGATAACAAATTGATTATTGAACGTGGTGAAGGGAACACAAGTATTTATAGTAGTCCCACAAAATTGAAAGATTTTCTAGGATCATCTAATGTCAAGATCAAGCATGAAGGTGAAAATCCAACAGGCTCTTTTAAAGATCGCGGAATGGCTGTAGCCATAAGTGAAGCAAAAAATCAATCAGTAACACATGTTGTTTGTGCTTCTACGGGAAATACATCAGCGAGCTTAGCTGCTTATGCATCTTTTACAGGAATAAAGTCTATAGTGGTAATTCCAGAAGGAAAAATAGCTTATGGGAAACTTGCACAAGCAATTGCCTATGGTGCTGAAGTATTTCAATCTGAAGGAACTTTTGATCAAGCATTGAATATCGTTAAAGATTTGGTTAAACAAAAAAATTATTATTTGATGAATAGTATAAATCCTTGGAGAATAGAAGGTCAAAAAACAATAATTTTTGAATTACTGGAGCAACTCAAATGGCAAATACCTGATTGGATCGTTGTTCCAGCAGGAAACCTTGGAAATACAGCTGCATTTGGAAAGGCGCTTAAGGAAGCAAAAGAACTTGATTTAATAGAAGATATACCTCGAATTGTTTCAGTTCAATCAGATAAAGCACAACCTTTTGTTCAATATTGGAAAACTAACAATTACAGTCCTGAATCGAATCCTCGAACTATAGCTACTGCAATAAATATAGGAAATCCCGTGAGTATTGAAAAAGCTTTTCAATCGTTAAAAGAAACGAATGGACTTGCGACTGCTGTTACGGATCAAGAGATAATTGATGCAAAAGCAGTTATTGACGGTGTTGGAATTGGTTGTGAACCTGCATCTGCTACAACAATAGCTGGTACAAAAAATTTAATTGAAGAAGGAACAATCCTTCCTACTGAACAAGTGATAACAATATTAACTGGTCATTTATTAAAAGACCCCCAAATAATTATTGATTACCATCAGAATTCTTTAGAGGGAATTAAATCAAATTATGCTAATAAAATTCTTTCAATTAAATCAATCAGATAATTAGCAATGCATTAATGAGAAAGCTACAAACAAATTTGCTGATGCTACGTTGCGATCAAATTAGATCTAGATTTATTTTTAATGGTCTTTTTTTTTCTCTTAGGAGTGTTAGTTACAACAGATGTCTTTTCTTGACTCTTTGCTGTTCACCATTTTAAGAATAAAAATTTTTAAATTCTCATAAAATGTAATTCTAATCTGATTGGCGAAGGAACCATAAAGCATAGCCTAAGAAACCGAAAAAGAAAACAATAGACATTACCACAAATCCTTTCAACCAAGTGAAGAGCCAATAACTATAACTTAAACCACCAAAATTAGTTTCTAACGTGCCATCCAAAAAGATAAAGACTAGAAACGACAAGAAAATAAAAATTCCGAATCCACCAGATTCTTTACCGCGACCCCATCGTTCAGTTATCTTTTTCCACCGTTTTTGCTCTTTTTCAGTCTTTTTAAATTTGAAAAGTGCCTTGTCTTCATCAGGAAGTTTAGTATACCAAGTAAAATACAAAATTACAAAAACAATGGATGCTAAAATGGTGATCACAATTGCTTCTAAAATCGCTAAATAAAAAGTAAAAATGATTAAATTTAATATACTCCAATCATTAATTGTCCAAATTCCAAAACCACCAATTTCTGAATTCTCCACCCACCAAATGACGAGAAAAATAGCTATTGCAAAAATAACAATACCCACTAATGTCAAAAATAAAGCAATTTTTATTTGTTTTTTTAGAAGATTCTTAAAAAATGAATGATCATCTTCAGCACTTTGTGTTTCAGATTTACTATTTAAACTCATTATCATCACTTGTCTTTCTAATTTGATTCTTTAAGCAAGAATTACTATGGGAAAATAACTGACCAAAAAATTTATTTAAAAATATATCTGTTATTTTTGTAAATTTAATTGCTTTATCATAAGTTATGTATTCTTAGAACCTTAATTGTCTATTTCTGAGGTTAAATATCAGAAAAATGAAAATAAATCCTAAGAAGAGTTTAAATAAAGTATGGTTCTTTAGATAGTTAACTGAAACTTCTTATTTCTGGGTAATTTAAAAATAATATATTACAGTTTTAAATTAATTAACCTGTTTTCCTTAATTGCTACTTTTTTTTTATTTTAAATACCAAAATTGTTGAGTAGGAAAACCAAAAATCTTATTAAAAGTTTCTAATTTTCCTCCATTAACATTTTATTTAGAGGTTTTAAATTGAATAAATCAGGAATGTATTCCCCAAGTAAAAAAGTTAAAGAACAAGCTAACATAAAAGAATATGATGATTTGTATAAACATTCTATTGAAAATAGAGAAGCATTCTGGGCAGAACAAGCTGAAACACTAGATTGGTACAAAAAATGGACAAAAGTACTAGATGATAGCAAGAAGCCATTTTACAAATGGTTCACTGGAGGAAAAATTAACATCATTCATAATGCGATTGATCGTCATCTGAAAACTGCTAGAAGAAATAAGCTCGCATTTATTTGGGAAGGAGAACCGGGTGATTTACGATCATTTTCTTATCATGCATTAAATAGAGAAGTAACAAAATTCGCAAATATTTTAAAATCTATGGGAGTTAGAAAAGGTGAAATTGTTACTATTTATATGCCACAAATACCTGAGCTAGTTTTTGCCATGTTAGCTTGTGCAAAAATCGGATCTCCCCATAGTGTAGTGTATGGAGGCTTTAGTGTCGAAGCCCTTGCTGATCGTATCGAGGATGCACAAAGTAGATTTTTAATAACAGCTGATGGAGGATTTAGAAGAGGAAAAGCAACTAAACTAAAAGAAATAGCCAATGAATCAATGAAACGTTCACCAACAATTGAAGTATGTGTCACTGTTAAACGGACTGGTGAAGAAGTCTTTATGGACCCTGAAAGGGACTTTTGGTATCACGATCTAATGGCTCTTCCTATGACAAGTGGAAAATTAGACACTGAACAAATGGATGCTGAAGATCCATTATTCATATTATACACATCAGGAACAACTGGTACACCAAAAGGAGTAGTACATACCCATGGGGGTTATTCTGTGTATACGTCGATCACTCATAAAATGGTATTCGATATTAAAGAAGAAGATCGTTGGTGGTGCGCTGCTGATCCAGGTTGGATTACTGGTCACTCCTACATAGTTTATGCGCCTTTGATTAATGGTGCTACGACCTTTTTATATGAGGGTGCTCCTAACTGGCCTTATCCAAATAGATTCTGGCAGATGATAGAAAAATATGGGATCACTATATTGTATACAAGTCCCACCGCTATCAGAGGTCTTATGAAATTTGGAGATAGCTGGGTTAAACGACATGATATTTCTTCCTTACGTTTGTTAGGCACAGTTGGAGAACCAATAAATCCTGCTGCATGGGAATGGTATTACAAAGTAGTGGGACGAGAAGAATGCCCTATTATGGACACGTTTTGGCAAACAGAATCTGGTGGTTTTTTAATTACTCCTTTTCCTATCACTCCTTTGAAACCCGGCTCAGCCACAAAACCCTTTTTCAGTATTGAGGTGGGTGTTGTTGATGAAGCTGGTAATGATGTAAAAACTGGAGAAGAGGGTTTTTTAGTAATCAAAAATCCGTGGCCAGGGATGGCTCGGACCATTTTAAATGATCCTGACCGTTTTGTCGAACAATATTATAAGGCGTATGAAAAACAAGGTTGGTACAAAGCAGGAGATTCTGCTCGTATTGATGAAAACGGTTATGTATGGATCATAGGACGAATAGATGACGTGATTAAAGTAGCTGGCTATCGATTGGGTACAGCAGAAGTTGAGAGTGCTATAGTTAGTCATTCAGATGTTTCTGAAGCAGCTGCAATAGCTGTTCCTCATGAAATTAAAGGTAATGCTATTCATGCTTATGTAATTTTGAATACTGGAAAATCTGGTTCATCGGATTTAGAACGAGGGTTGAAAGAATGGGTAAAGAAAGAATTAGGTCCAATTGCTGTGCCTGAAAAAATAACCTTTACTGACTCTCTTCCGAAGACTAGAAGTGGAAAGATAATGAGAAGAGTACTTAAAGCAAGAGCTCAAGGGTTACCAGAAGGAGATCTGAGCACTTTAGAAACATGATCCACCTAAGAAATTTCTTTCCACAGGTTATTAATATTTATAGAAAACTCCTCAAATCCATTGATTGCTGGTGAAATTGTTCCTTTTTTAAAAATTAAGGTGTTTTCTTCTTCGTTATTTCTGAAATTCATTTTTTCTATCGTTTTTTTATCAGGATCGATGATCCAATATTCATTAACATTTAGATCTTTGTATTCTTTTCTTTTCGTTATGGTATCATGTTCCCGATAATTTGAAGAAACGATTTCTATTATCCAAGTTGGAGATCCTCTAAAAACTGTTTTCGATAAATCTCCTTTATCTAATTCTGTGTTAGATATGAATAGAATGTCGGGTTCAACTCTTTTTCCATCAACTAATTCTATGGGGAACCTGCTTCCTAATACTTCCCCTAATCTATTTTTTAATAAAAAATTATTTATTTCTGTAAGTAAGCATCTGAAAATCTTTTCATGATCTAAATTAGCTGGTGATTGTATGTAAATCTTCTCCTTAATGAACTCTATTTTCAAATCTTCGTCTGCTAAAGCCCAGTAAATTTCCCATGTTCCTTTATTGATTATAAGTAAATTATCTTCTTTAAATGTAACAATATTTTTTGGATGATTGCCAATTATAGCCAGAGTCATATCAATTTCCCGATTTTACTAGGAATTTATTTATAAATTCAATTATTATAGTTAACCACATTACTTTTAGTTATCTGTAGTATCATTATTTAAAGAATGTGTAACATTGATGTACCTCCTAAATAAACAAAATGATAAAAGAAGAAGCTATATTATTGTTTTTGCTCATTGATACAAAAATAATGAGACAATTTTCTATTGAGGAAATTAATAATAATTGGAATAAAAACAGAATTATCCTTTTTGAGCAACTAAAAAGAATCAGTCTATGATGCTGATTCGAACCGCTCTTCCAAATAATAAAATGTTAAGGCAAAAACTGAGGAACTCATCACGGTTCTTATGAGTTGCATTGAACCATCAATAATAAGATCAAATTCCTCGACAGGTATCGATATTATAAACGGGAGGGTTACAACAACACCAAACACAATAGCAACAATAAGATATCTTGTGAGCTCTCCAACTTTTAAATTAAACTATCGATCTGTGTTTTTATTAGGATTAATGATATTCGTTGATATTTCCCATATGTATCTGACGTTTTTCGGAGATTCATATATATTAAATGGCGAGTTTTTAAGACCTAGTCCCGAATTCAATATTAACGGGATTCCTAATGATATTCCAATTAATGACATTTTTTTAATTTTTTCTATGGTGATATTAGTGTATGTTGCGATTAATAGATCACTTCAAATTAAACAATCTACGAAAAAGACAGATATTTTTATGTTTTCCCCTGTTTTCACAATTTTATTAGGAATATTATTTATGTTAACAATAATTTCATTCTCTTTAACTAGCTTCATACCTGAAATCGAAATCCTTATGCTTATCCTATTTCTACCATTATCGTTGGTAATTATTCTAGTTACTTATGCATTTTTACAAGGAAATACTGCTCTTTATACTATACCAGTGACCTTTTATGCAGTGATTGTTACTGAACAACAAAGTAGGCTTGTGATTTTTTCTGAAAGCGCTGAAAAAGATTCACCTGGAGAAGATTTGTTGGATGGATTATTCACTGCTTTAAATCTATCTTTAAAAGAGACTATTCAAAGTAAGAAAGAATTAGAAGAAATAAGCTTTGGGGATAAAGTAGTTCATATTGTTCCTGGTAAGAACATTACTTCTTTTTTAATAACATCTGAAAAAACGCTCATGACTTCTACATTATCAAAATTTGTTACAAAATCTTTTGAGAAACAATTTAGTGAAATTTTTTCTTCGAATGACATGGTCGGATTAAATACTTCTGAATTTAAAGACTTTAAAAATCAAATTGACATCATCAGAAGCTATTTTGCATTTTAACTTTCAAATTAAAAATGACCAAATAAACAAAAAATTAATTATTCTTTTTTTGAATACAAGTAAAATTTATAATAAATCTATAGAGAAATCAATTTAAACTAAGAATGGGATTATGATTCAATTTTTCTTTAAGTGATGTATATGAATACTTCAAAAATACTTGAAAGAAATAACATAACTAATTTCGAACTTATTTCTACTGAAGACCTATTAAAAAAATTAGATGTTCCAACATTTCACATTATAGATGTCCGATCCGTTGAATATTATAATGGTTGGAAAAAGTTTAACGAAAAAAGGGGGGGACATATAAAAAATGCCAGGAGTTTACCATTAAAATGGACTAACTATATTGATTGGTTGGAAATTGTCCATGCAAAAGAAATCTTTCCTGAGCATGAATTGCTAATTTATGGATATTCCAAATTTGAATCTGAAAAAGTAGCCCATCAATTTGCACGGGCGGATTTTTCACATGTTAAAATCTATGATGGCTTTTTAGATGAGTGGAATAATAATGAAGCCTTACCAATGAGCAGTTTACCAAGGTATAAAAATCTGGTTTCTGCTGAGTGGCTAAAGGAACTTATCGAAACTGAATCAGCTCCAGAATATGACAATAATCGATTTGTGATCTGTCATGGGCATTATCGAAATGAAGGCGATTATCAAATTGGGCATATTACTTCTGCGGTCTCCTTAGATTCACTATCACTGGAATCTCCTGTAACTTGGAATCGTCGGTCTCCGGAAGAATTAAAAAGAACTTTAGAAAAGCTAGGGATCACTCACGATACCACAGTCATCTTATATGGACGATTCTCATTTCCTGATAATGATGATCCCTTTCCTGGTAGTAGTGCAGGGCATTTAGGGTCAATTCGTTGTGCATTTATCATGTTATATGCTGGAATTAAAGATGTTCGTGTTCTGAATGGGGGTATACAATCATGGTTAGACGCTGGTTTTGAATTATCAACAGAAACTGTTGTACCAAATCCTGTGCAAGATTTTGGAATAGAAATTCCAGGAAATCCTGAGTATGCTTCAGATATTCCTCAAGCAAAGGAAATTTTAGCCTCAGATAGAGCTAATCTTGTTAGCATTCGTAGTTGGTCTGAATTTATCGGTGAAGTAAGCGGTTATAATTATATTGAGAAGAAAGGGAGAATTTCGGGAGCTATTTTTGGTAATTGTGGTAGTGATGCTTATCATATGGAGAATTATAGAAATTTAGATCATACATCACGCGAGTATAATGAAATTGTCAAGCTTTGGGAAGAAGTTGGAGTAACTCCGGATAAACACAATGCGTTTTATTGTGGAACCGGTTGGAGAGGAAGTGAAGCTTTTTTCAATGCTTGGTTAATGGGTTGGCCAAAAATATCAGTATTTGATGGTGGGTGGTTTGAATGGAGTAATGATGATTCAAACCCATTTGAAACCGGTGATCCAAATAAAACCAACTCGAAAGAAGATTAAGTGAAGTTTGAATGTTTAATATTGATAAAATTAGAAAAGATTTTCCAATTCTAGATAAACAGGTAAATGGAAGGGATTTAGTTTATTTAGACAATGCAGCAACAGTACAAAAACCTCAATTAGTTCTTGATTCTATTATACAATTCTATTCTGACTATAATAGCAATATTCATAGGAGTATCCATACTCTAAGTCAAGAGGCCAGTGCAACTTACGAAAAAGCTCGTGAAAAGGTTAAAGAATTTATTAATGCTTCAAACATTAATGAAATCATCTTTACCAGTGGAACAACTGATTCTATTAATCTAGTCGCAAATTCTTTTAGTGATTTGTACATACATAAGGACGATGAAGTCATTATTACTGAAATGGAACATCATTCGAATATTGTCCCATGGCAATTGATATGTGATCGTGTGGGAGCGAAACTGAAGGTTATTCCTTTCAATGATGATGGAGAATTGATGCTTGAATCATATAACGAGTTAATTAATAATAAAACTAAACTAATTTCTATCATCTATGTTTCAAATGTTTTGGGAACTATTAATCCAGTAAAAGAAATTATAAAAATAGCTCATATGCAAGATATTACCGTTTTCGTAGATGCTGCGCAAGCTACTCCGCACTTTTCGGTGGATGTCAAGGATTTGGATTGTGATTTTCTCGCTTTTTCTGGACATAAAATGTATTCAGGTACTGGAATAGGAATTCTTTATGGTAAGGAAAAATGGCTTGAAGTAATGTCTCCTTATAGAACAGGTGGTGGAATGATTTCTTCAGTCGATTTAACTAAGACAACCTTTGCAGATTTACCTTTTAAATTCGAAGCTGGGACCCCAAACTATGTTGGGGCAGTAAGTCTTGGTAGTGCAATTGATTATATTAATTCAATTGGGTATGAGTCTATAATAGCCCATGAAGAGAAATTATTAGCTTATACCGTGGAAAAAATTGATATTTTTGCAGATTTAACTCTTTATGGGAATGCTAATAAGAAATCTGGGTTTTTCTCATTTAATCTTGATAATATTCATCCATATGATGCAGGACAGATACTGGATAAGTTAGGTATAGCTGTCGGAACGGGAATGCATTGTGCTGAACCAATCATGAAACATTATGGAATAACTGGAACAATTCTAGCAAGTTTTGCTGTTTATAATTCAATAGAAGAAATAGATACTTTATTCGAAGGTCTAACAAAAGTGAAACAGATGTTTGGATAAATTACTAGTTTAACTGGTTTCTCTCATGACAATGAATGATATTCAAGAGCAAATAGTAGAGGAATTTTCCTCCTTTGATGATTGGTTGGATAAATATGAATATTTAATATCTTTGGGGAGAAAACTTGATCCTTTGGATGTTCAGTTTAAAACAGAAGAATTTGCAATTAAAGGTTGCCAATCAAGAGTTTGGATCGTAGCAGATATTAATGATAATAAAATATCTTTAAAAGGTGATAGTGAAGCATTAATAACAAAAGGTATCTTAGTGTTATTAATTAGAGTTTTTAATAATCAAAAACCAGCAGATATAAGAAATGCTGATATTTTTTTCCCCGAAAAGACTGGATTAAGCAAACATTTGTCTCCATCCAGAGCAAATGGGATGGGTTCGATGATAAAACAAATCAAGTATTATGCTTACAAGCATGTTTGAATTTTAGGCATAAGATTTTCTTACATCTCTCTGAAAAGGTACAATTTTCATTATAAATAATTTTAACTTTCAAAAATTTAAAACGATAGGAAATTTATTATGAATGATGTAACAATTATTAAAATCAAAGAAAAATAATGACAAGATTTTCGAAATATAAGATTAAAAGCTCTTAAAAAAGTTTCTATTGCTTTTGGAAGTTCATTTGAAGAAGAAAATGAATTAAATGAAGAAACATTTAAACAAAGAAGTAAATCTGCTCTCCTTTCCTATTCAAATGATAAACCGATTGAACTACTTGTCTACATTATTAATACTCGTATTAAAACCAAAGATATTGCCATTATTTATTCTGTTTATGTAAATAAGATTTTTGGAGGTCAGAGTGTTGGCAAGAGATTACTTAAGGAAGCTATAGAATATAAAAGAGAATAAGGAGAGATATTAGTTGATAATAAGTTTTACTATCAGGTACTAATGGAATTATTTTTTTGATAAAAGTTTAAGAATGATTTATTTATTTTCTAAATCAAAAATATTGAAGGTTTATTAATGGTCTTTTATCCTTATCCGTTAGGATTACCCCGAGGGACTGTAAGAGCAACTGTTACATTGTTATTTTTATTCTCAACAAGTTATTTGATATTAATAGACAAATCTGTTCCTATCAGTCTTATTAGTACTTTTACAATTCTAATCGCACTTTATTTTGGAATGAGAAAGGAACACACTTATGATCTTTACGGGCTAGAGAAGAAAAAGGAAATTAAAGGACAGACTGCATTTAATTTACCTGCTTTTACTATTAGAATTCTCATTTTCTTGATTTTTATTGTTTTGAGTGTTAAAATTCTATATTTTGGTACAGCAGATGAAAGTTTTTCAACGTTTTTATATAAGATAGTCTACATTGTTTCCGGTTACTTTTTAGGAACCATTTTAGGAAAAATTGGTGGAATATTTGGGAATGATCCAAGTGATCATAATTTTGTAGAAAAGATATTTTTTCATGGAAAAGCGCTAGTGTTAATAGTTTTATGTTTAATTATTAATTATTTTTACATAATTGAGTTTTCTAATACTGATATTGAAATTCTTGAAATAATCACAACTTTTTCTATTGGATTTTATTTTGGTAATCGATAAATCTTTGCTATGGGGGAAAAAACGGATTTTAAAGATTACGATAGAGAGGATATCTGAAGATTATAAGTCTTTATTAATCCTAAATCGTCATAAGGTTCTTCTAATTCATAAAGATTTGATTCAATCTTCAACAAACTTTTGACGGGTTCAGTCATCATTAAATAGCCTTTCCAACCTGTTTTATCGAATAGTGAGTTTTTAGTCAATCTATGTAAGAGATTTACATCATTACCAAATAAATCAACGATCCCTGAAATATTCTGTATAATAAAATCTCCGTAATGAATGAAAAATTTTAAATCCAAGGCGTTGATTCCTGAACAAGCCTCACATCCACATGGTGAATCTTTAGACATATCTGCTGTAAGATTTTTGAATTTAGAATAAATTATTTTCACTATTGAGAAATCAAGGTTCTTTTCAGTCTCTGAACTAACAGATAAATATCCAAAAACTGCATCTCCTTCAAGTTTAACAATTGAAAAAACCGGTTTAATATTATCAACAAGACTTTTTAAGACATTAGTCAATATCATATTGCTATGTTCTAGTTCTTTAGATGCCACAAACTTTGTATAACCTGTGACGTCCGCAATAAAAAGAAATCCACTTTGTTTTGACATAATTTATTATAATTTGACAAAATAAATACATTACGGTAGGGTGAAATTAGACAAGATAGTTTATTAATTCAGTGTTTTCCACGAATCAAGTCCATAAATCAAATTAACACGTAGTTTATTACCATTTACAATCCATTCTGACAATAAAATCCATCTAGTTGGTGTTTTTGTCCATCCCTGAGCTTTTCCTATTAATCCATATTCAAATCCTGAAACTTCTGATTCGAAATCTCCAGAAAATGAAATAAATTGTATAGGTATCTCTTTGTTGAATAATAAAGATCCTTCTACTAAATCAATTGGTGGATGTTGAGCATTAAAAGTAGAAAGGCTAGAAAGGCTCTTTATTTGCTTTTTAAAAGAAGAAAAACTGTACATATCTTATTCACAAGTAATATTCGTTTTTGAAGTAAATAAAATCAAATTATTTGCTGGTTGAATAGAAAAACTCACACCAGAATAAATCAAAAATTCATATAAAATTGGTCAGAATTAATAAATTTCCAGGTAATTGATTCAAATTCTGGTTTTACTACGATATAAAAATCCTTCTACTAGAAAACTAATTAAATTCAAAATACTTTATAAAAATTTTGATAAACCAGATTTAGACAAAGGTTTTATTGTTGCTGGACCATTATCACCTCTGCTTGGTAGAGTTTTCACTTTCCAAACATCCATTTTATCTGAATCGTATGGGTTTAGCATATTAAGTAATGTTTCTTCGGATTCATTTGGATCAAGCCATTTTTCCAGACTTTCTTGAGGAATAATTCCAGGCATTCGATGAAAAATACTTGCAACTTTATCGTTTGCTTCAACTGTTATGACTGCAAATGAATATCTTTTCTTATTATCTTCTTTACTTTTATAGGTGTTATAAATTCCAGCAATTAAAAATATTTTTTCATCTTTTATCGTAAAAAAATGTGGTGTACTTTTTTGATCTTCTTTTTCCCATTCAAAAAATCCATTTGCAAATATTAGGCATCGTTGTTCTCTAAATGGATCCCTAAACATTTTTTTTTCGTGTATTGATTCTCCACGGGCCTTATATACTTGTTTTCCTTGAAGAAATCCCCATCGTAGCCTGATTACTCTTAATTCTTTTTCGTTAATTATTCCTGTTGCTCGATTTGTAGGCTTAAGATTATAATAGGGATAAAATTCGATATTTTCAACTGTAAGATTATATTTTTCTTTGATATTATCAATAGAGGAATAAAATGCAAACCGAGACGGCATAGAAATTATTTAGATAATTAATTTAATAATTCCTAGATAAAACAAATATTTCAAATCGATATTAATTTTCTCAATTTATTTCAATCCATTTACCATTTGAAGATAAAATTGCACTTAAAACTTCTTGAGTCTCAGTTGCTGAAGCAAAACTGACTAATTTTGCTGATTCTCCTTTTAGTGCTTTTACAAATTCATCTGCAAGGTTTGGCCAATGTGAAGTTTCATCTATAGATTTTTCTGAATGTGTTCGATAATTTTCTATTAACTTTCTCCATCCTACAAAAGAAATTGATTTTTTAGATCCATGTAAAGATAAAGTATTTTCTTCTACATGATTGGTATTACATAATAAATCGAGGGATACTTTAACGTTATTTTCAAATTCTATTATTCCCCACGCAGATCTTTCATACAAATCTGGATCGTCATAATCTACAATAGCAATCACTCTCTTAACAGGTCCAAAAATTTCTTTTAAAGATGCAAAAAAATGTGTCCCAACTTCTCTTAATGGTCCCCCTTGTTCAGATGTTTTAAGCCATGATACATTTTGCCATTCCCGAGGCCAAATTGGAAATCTTAAAACTAGTTCAACTCTTCTTAAAGAGCCAAATTCATAGTTTTTATACATTTTTTTTATTTTTTGAACGTGATTACTATATACAATCATTAAATTGATGCAAGTTACAACATTAGAGGATTTAGCTTCTTTTGTCATTTTTTTTCCAACATCAATTGTGTGTGCTATGGGCTTCTCACAGATAATATTTAGTTTTTTGTTTATGGCGTATGAAACTACTTCTGAATGGACGACAGGCGGTACTCCAATATAAACAATGTCTAAATGTTCCTTATTTATCATTTCTTGATAATTTGTATAAGGATTCATATTGTAATGATCTGCTAATATATTAGCTTTATCTTTAACTACATCACAACATGAAATTAATTCTAATTCATCATGTTCACTGAATATTCTTGCATATCTATTGGATATGCCTCCAGATCCTACGAAACCAACTTTATAGGCCATAATCTCACTTTAAAAATTATAATTAAATCAATTTTGTCTTATTGACAATTTTTATAGTTCATATTATTTTGAAATTTTCATTCATCAGTCCTATTTTCTGAAATGTCAATTTTTTTCAATTTAGGTTATTTTCACACTTAAATTAAAGTTAAATCTTTCAGGAAAGCTTTTCCTAAAAAATCAATTTGAAAGTTATAAATCAATTTCTTAATTGATAAAGATGTTTATAATGGAACAATTACAGGATTTTCCTCTTAAAATTGAATTATTTGATCCTTTAACAGCTTCAGAAGATTTATGGAATCAATTCTTTATTTATAATGAAATTCTTGAAAAAGAGGAACATCCAAAAGACCCTTATCCATCAAGAGAATACATTAAAAAATGGATGAAAGATATAACTCCTTATGGCAAAAATTATCGGTGGATCGTAAGGGAATCAAATGATGGTAGTAAAATTATTGGATATGGAGCAACACATGTTTCAACCGATAAGAATCCTAATTATGATACTACCAAGAATGTTTCAGATGGTTGGATAAGTGTATTACCGAAATATCGTAGACGAGGGATAGGTAAAAAGCTTCTTTTTCAAGTTGTGAACAAAGCCAGAGAAGAAAACAGATCCATTTTCCAATCTGGGGCTGTTCTTGATTGTGGAAGAGAATTTTTGAAATTTTTGCTTGGTGAAAATGTAATGGAGAGCGCAGAGAACCGTTTATATCTTGAAAATGTGGACTGGGAGTTGATGGATCGATGGCGTAGAAACGGAAAATTTAGAGCAAAAAATGTTTCTATTGAAACATTTAACGACTTATCTGAAGAAGATATTGATGAATATATGGAAATTTATACAGAAACTATGAACCAACAACCGTTTGGAGGATTAGAAGGACGCTATAAAGGAACACCTGAAACTCGTCGCCATATGGAGAAGAGATTCAAAGATAAAGGAATCGAATGGATAACAAAAATCACTAGAGAATCTGATGGACGAATCAGTGGATTAACAGAAATATTTTATTCAGATGAGGAATCTCATTTAATTCAACAAATGCTAACTGGTGTTAAGGAAAGGTATCGTGGTCGTGGTTTAGGTAAATGGCTAAAATCAGAAATGATGTTCCTGATTAAAGAAAAATATCCCAAAGCATCTTTTCTCTCTACAGGAAATGCTGATAGTAATGCTCCAATGTTGTCCATAAATAATCGAATGGGTTTTAAAAGAGAATTGGCCGGTACATCCTACAAATGGGAGGTAAAAAAGCTCTTAGAAATGTTAAAAGAATAGAAAATAAACTTTTCTTTAATTCCACTTCATTTTTTCATTTTCTTTCCATACTGATCAATTTTCCAAGATTTATTATATTTTCAGTAGTATTCCACCAATTATAATCTGAATTTCTTTTTAGTTTTATACCTAAACTGTAAATCATGTGAGTTATTTGACTCATATGACCAAATGCATGAAGAGAGATTCTTAAAATTGTCCATGCTAATGTTCCTTTCTGTTTAACTGCTATTATTTCTCCTTTATCCTTCTCATATATTGTCGGGACAATTTCTAAACCCTCTTCGGTGCAATTATCCAGCAATTTACCATAAATGACTTCGAGATGTTTGAAATGCTCTAAAAGTTCTGAAAATGAAGTATCCTTAGTAAAGTAAGGAATTTTGTGTGTTTTTAATGCATGAAGCCAATAAATTTCTGTATTTACCATATGTCGGAAATAACTTTCAATAGTTCTAGCTTTAGTATCAGGGGGACGCCAATTATACTGTACTGGATTTAAATCAGACAAAACATTGTTAGCATAGCCATGTAGTGCAATATATATTGTTTTCAATTGATCTACGTATTTATTACTTTCCATAAAAAATGTTCATCCTTAGAATTATAAAAAAATTTAGTTTAATGATCATTTTCGAATAGAGTTCTTTATCTTTTTCTCAAACTCAAACCAGAAAGCTTAGCAAGTCGCTTTGTTTATGCGATGAAATCCGTGCTAGCTTTGCAAATTTTTTCAATTTCTTTTGTGGAAATTGCGTCTTCTTTGAAAGTCTCTTTTTGGTTTTAATATTCTGATTAAGATAATTTTGTAGTGGTAGATAAGACTCACCACCAGAAGTCACCGGTTTTTGAAGCAAAACTCGTTGGGAAGAATAGTTAGGATGTTTAATTAAAGATCCATAGACTCCCTCTCCTGTTTCTTCTAATTTAACTACTATTTGAGCTGTATGCATTAGAAAAGTTCCTCCAAGTGCTTTCAATGATTGAGGTGAAAAAGATGCAGTTGTAAGTAAGATAGGAAGTTGATATTTCATACTAAGGTTTTTTAGAATCTGAAGACTCTGCTGTAATTCAAATACACACCACCATGGTGGTTTTTTGTCATATTTCAGATATTCTGCAGCCTCTTGGCTAAAATGTAGACTTGAAATACCTGAAACGATAATTAATGGAACAAAATCGTTTTCTTTCCATTCCATCAGTTCTGTAATTGCTGGTTCCAGATGTTGGTTAACCAGTTCTGTCATTTGGTGATAATTAAAACATCGTGATAACTGAACTTTTTGTAAGGGATCATGAGGATCGGATACTCCTCTGGCAACGGCTGTTTCTATAATTTGATAGACAGGAAAGAGGTTGTCGCAATCAATGAAGTAAATTGATCTTTTCTTGTAGTTTCGAAGAATGAGTTCGACATACAAAGGTAAGTAGAACCTTGAAGATTCAGGGGTATGAAGTAGTGTTAACATTCCTTCTTCAAGGCCACGTGGAAGGATACGATCAAGAACAGTATGTGTATATATGTTCTGATCATTCTTAAGCTTGACTTCATCTGATAGTATACTTGCAGATTGAAAATCTGCTATGTACACGTTTCTTGGTAATAAACTATTATCTGGGATTGTTTCAATCTCTAAAGGTTCTGGATCATCAAGATAACGATAAAAATCAATCTTTGACACGGTTCCTGTGGAAAGCTTGGACTTTAAAGCATTTCTTAGGGGAGAGAAGATTGAAAATGAAGCTGTTCGAGATGAAATTAGAGTTTAATTATCAAAAGAATTATTATAATAAGATGAAACACAGTATCATAAAGTTGTAAATACTATCGATAATAAAATATAAAAGGTATGAAGCTTTTTTCGGTATCTAATCTTTCATAAAATCAATCGGATTTGCTTTTCTTTTGGATATGCATGTTTTTGTTGTTTTTGGACTTTTAATAAATTGTACGTGAATAATGATGTTGTTGCTATTTGGGCCAATTATGGAATAATTGCTTTATTAACTATGCTTGGAATAATGGTTTTCTTGCATTTAGAACAGGGAATATATCACAAACAGCATAATATTCTTAAAGATGATTATTCACACAAAATAGGTAATATTTTGCAAATTATTATGGGAGCTGGATCATTAATAACAGATAGTTTTTTAAATAAAGAGGATATTAGCGATAAAGCTCAATTAATTGTAAAAAAGGCTGATGAAGCAGGAGAATTAATCAAAGAAATTAGAAAAATGTGAATATAAACCAATTTTTGACACGCCTTCTCTCTAATGTTGGAACTTTAAAGCTTTGCTAGGGTGATAACTGAAAGGAAGAGAGAGGAAAATTCGGTTCAATTTTGTTAGGAAAAAATAAGTCAGACCAAAAATTTCTGATAGAGTTATGGTTAAATTTTGTTTCTAAGAAATTTCATTCTAAGTTTGGTTCCCCTGTGCCTGTTTCCACATATTTTTTCAAACTTAAAAGGTAAAGAGCCCATTGATAATTAACACCACCAAACATATTTTCTGTTGATTGCCAATTTCCATGAATAAATCGTAAGTTAGTTCCATTTTCTCCCGTGGATAATTGGAATGATAATTTCGTATTAACCCATTCAGGGGGTCCTTCAACACATTCCCATTCAACTTTTTCGGGTGTTTTCAATTGAGTGATCTTCATTTTGAACACTACTTGACCTCCATAAAAACCAAATTCGGCTATTGAACCTTCTTTAGGTTCTGCTTTTGCACTAAATGTCCACCATTTTGCAAGACCATCCTGTTGAGTTAATGCCCTGAAAATTTTTTCTTGTTTCTCATTTATTGCTACTACATGTATCATATCTGCCATTCTAAATCACCTGATTTGAGATTAAATTTATTAATTCTATCCTTAAATAAAAGAGATTACTTTGTACAAAAATTTATCTTAGCAAAGTAGAACTCTATAACCTTTTATTTTTTGAATTGCTAGAGTGTAAAAAAATTATTTTTTCCTTTCTTTCAAAATTACTAAAAGTTTCTTAGGGTTAATTTTTCCCTTTGCTAATTTAACTCCTTGTCCAACGAGATAATTCAATAAATTTGGATTTTCAAAGCTTTTAATCCATATTTCAGGAAATTTTTCTTGTAACTTTGAAAAAATTTTTTCATTAGAAAAAATCTCCATGTTCTCCGATTCTGGCAATTTAAGGAAATCATTTTTTGTTATATACTTTTTCAATGATTTTTTGAATAAATTAAATGATATCTTATCATTTTGAAGAGCTTCAAGAAAAGTTTTAAGTTCAATTAGCGGTATATTTAATAACCGACCAATATATTCGTTATTGTTGGAATTATACCACTCAAGGAACTCCCGCCAAAATATTTGAGACATTATCTTTTTTTCCTGTGAAAAATATGAAATAAGTTTCTCATAAAAATTTAATAATGTTTTGTCATCTAATAACATCTGAATTTCATTATTTGATAGTTCATAAAGCTTGCTGATTCGTTCTTCTGCTTCCCAAGGTAACTCTGGTAAAACTAATTCTTGTGAAAATGAATTAGGAAGCTGTATCCTAGGAATATCGAACTCTGGAATGTACATATAATCGATAGCAGATTCTTTTTCACGACTTTTAATAGAAATTTGCAATTTTGGATCCCAATGTCTTGTTTCAATCAAAATATCTTGTTCATTATGCTCGTTAATCTGACGTTTACTCTCGTAAAGAAAGGCATTAATTATTTCTG
This sequence comes from Candidatus Heimdallarchaeota archaeon LC_3, assembly GCA_001940645.1. Next base: position 72,663 of record MDVS01000016.1, on the reverse strand, counting down.
TATCTGAACCTATGTTTTTAACTTCGACTCTTGGATGTTTACCAACACTAATATTAAGATCTACTCGAAAAGCACTCTCTTTCTTAGTATCACTTATTTTTAAGAGTTCTAATAGACGTCGGTATTGTTTCAAAAATGATTTTATTTCTGATTCGTTTGTAAAAACAGGATCTGTAACTAATTCTATTAATGGGGTACCAGATCTATTATAATCAATAATTTTTCCTTCTTCTGTGTAATTTATTTTTGCTGGGTCCTCTTCTAGCTGTATCTGTTTTATTGGTATCAGACTTGTCTTTACTGGTAGAATTCCTTCTTTTCCTATAACTCCATCAGTTTGAGTAATCTGAAAGCTTTTAGGAAGATCAGGATAAAAATAATGTTTACGTGAAAAATATAATTCTTTTACCTGGGTCATTTTTAGTGCTTTTCCAAGCATCAACCCCTTTTTAATCGCATCACCGTTAAGATCAGGAAGTGATCCTGGTAACCCTCTACAAACTGGACATGAATTCTCATTAACAGCAGCATCCTGACTATTTATTGAACAGGAGCAAAATAATTTACTTGATAAAAAGTTCAATTGGCAATGAACTTCTAACCCTACCTTCACCTTGAGAGATATGCTCAAGAAGTATCCTCCTCATGAATTCTCTTGCTTGGTGGGAGTTGGATATGAAAATTTGTAACTTTTTGTATCTCCGAAGCAATTTGGAGTAATGTTCTTTCATTCCACCAACTAGCATATAATTGTAAACCTAAAGGTAATTTTACGCCTTGTTTTTTTACAAATCCTACAGGAATTGATATTGCGGGTATCCCTAACAAATTCGCTGGAACAGTTAGTAAATCAGCTTGATAAGACTCTAAAGGCTTTTTTAATTCATCCCAAGTTGGTGCAACATCAAGCATTGTTGGTAAAGCAATTATGGTTGTTTTATGAAATATTGATTTAAAAAACAATTTGAAATGTTGTCTGATGTTCTGTGCTTTGACGTAGAGTTGTTCATCATAACCTTGTTTTAACGAATATTTACCAATCTGAATTCTTTTTAAAACTTCTTTCCCAAATCCATGTAATCGAGTTAGATCAGGATCACCATCAGAATATCCATATTGTTCTCCAGTATATCGTGATAGGTTTGAATAAGCCTCTCCTGAAGCAATAGTATAATAAGTTGGTAAAAGAATTTCCCAATCAGGAATGTTTATTTCTTCAATTTGAATCTGTGGATGATTATCAAATATTTTAATAATTTCTGAATAGATTTCTTGTTGCATAGGTGATATTAAGGTAAAAAAATCTGGTAATATGCCTACAGAAATTTCTTCAGTAAGTTCCAGTGACTCATGGTGAAATTGTTGATTTTCGTAAGTCATATCTTTAGGATCTGGTCTGGAAATTATTTCTAAAATCTTGCTCTGATCTTCTGCATATCTACTTAAAATTCCGATTTGATCTAATGTATGAGAATATGAAACTAATCCAAATCTGCTTACTCTCCCATAAGTAGGTTTTAATCCTAAAACCCCAGTCCAAGAAGCAGGACATCTAATGGACCCTCCTGTGTCAGAAGCAATGGCAACAGGGACATATCCTAAAGCTACCGATACAGCAGCCCCCCCCGATGATCCGCCAGGAGAAAAACGCATCTGACTATCCCAAGGATTATAAGTGGGGCCAAAATAACTTGTTTCAGTAGTGTTTCCCATTGCAAACTCATCAAGATTAGTTTTTCCAATTATTAATGCTTGCTCTTCTTTTAGAAAAGTTACTACACTAGCATCATAAGATGGAATCCAATCTTTTAGCATTTTTGAAGCACAAGTTGTTAGGATCCCTTTAGTACACAAATTATCTTTAATGCTTATTGGTATATTGAACAGAGATCCTCTCTTTTCTTTTGAACTGTGAACAAAATCAAATTTTCTAGAAATAAATATATTAAATTTATCTCTATTTATTTCTTGAAACTTATGTCCAAAAATTTCGAATAAATCTGATTCATTATGATATATGAAATTTTTATAATCTAAAATAGACCATAACTCTACTTGCTTCATGGTTGCTCCTCGGTTAATTTAAAGATAACCGAGGATTAGAATTTTTGGATTTATCGGATCGTAACTCACTTAGTGAAACAATTTTTTGTTTCATCACCAATGTTTTGGGAATATTGTAACTTCTGATTTGATCTAGAAAAGATTTGATATCATCGAACTCAGAATTTTGTTCTAGAGGAGTAAAGATTAATTCTTGTTGTTGAAGATAGGATTCTTGAACTGTAGTAATAGCCATTATTAAAACCTTGAAACTAAGGATATAGAGAGGAAATAAACGGGCTCAGAAGGAGTTGAACCTTCACCTCTGGCGAAACAAACCAGTATCACTGCCATGGACGTCAAAATGATATCACTTAGACTACGAGCCCATATTTTTAACTAAGAATATATTAGTTTTTACAACATTTATATATTGCTGTACATAAATATTCCATTTTTTATCCAATATATTCAATTGAATTAAATATTATAGTACAAATATTCACTTATTCTAATAAAAATGAAATGAAGAAAAGAAAATTGATGAAAAATACAATATAAGGGAACCTAATTCAGGAGATTAAACAAATAAAAAACACATTTTTTCCAGATTATTTCAAAAATTTATCAAGACACTATAATAAAAGGAATATTTGTACCAATTTTTATGAAATAAATATTCAAACAATCAATTATTTTAAAAATGTTGAATTATTTATTCCAAATATGTTTAATGAAATTGACGAAAAAGATACATTAATCTTAAAAGAATTAAAAAATGATTCTCGACTCTCAGTTAAATCCATTTCTGAGAAAATAAATATACCTGCTACCACAGTTCATAATAGAATAAAAAAATTAGTAGAAAATGGCGTGATTCAAAACTTTACAATTAATATCAATGATGATATAGTGAAAGGGCCAATAATAACTTTCATTTTAATTAAAGCTAGTAGCACGGACCAAAATGCTATCATGGAAAAACTTTTTGATCACGAAATGGTAGAAGAAGTTGCTATAGTAACAGGAGAAAACGATCTGATTGTTAGAACAAGAGTTAAATCTATGGAAGATCTAAATGATTACATTCTTAACTATTTAAGAAAAATAGATGGAATTGCTAGTTCAGTATCAATGATATCATTAAAATATTTAGTAAAATAATATTTAAAATCGAAATGATCATAAAATATTAATTGAAATTATATTTTATTCCTGTTAATTCTTCAGATTGATTCCAAAGTTTTTGAGCCATATCAGTATCATGAGATTTACCATTAGACGTAACTTTTCCTGGTTGTCCCCTCATTCCTCTAAAACCTTTAGGACCAAAATAATCTCCTCCATTAACATCATTTAAGGTTGCTGCCATTATCATTGGTAATGTTCCCATGTAAGCTGATTGGGCAACCAATCGATTTGTGATTCCGTAGACCACACGCCATAATCTCGCTCGTAATCCACCTTCTAATTTTAATCCTGCGGACTGTAGTTTAGTAGCTGAATATCCTGGATGTGCTCCTAAGCTTATTACAGAAATATTATTTTTTTCCAATTTACGATCTAGTTCATAAGCAAATAATAAATTTGCTAACTTACTTTGGGCATAAGCTCGAGAACGATCATATTTTCTTGATTTTTCAAAATTCAGATCTTCCGTATTAACACTTCCCATCGTATGTGCCATACTACTCATAGTAACGATTCTTGACCCTGATGTGTTTTTTATTAATTCAAATAGCAGGCCAGTTAATGCAAAATGTCCCAGATGATTTGTTCCTATCTGTAACTCAAAATCATCAGCAGTTTTTCTTTGTGGAGTTTGCATCACACCTGCATTATTAAGTAAAATATCTAATCTATCATGTTTTGATTTGTAATTTCTGACAAACTCTTTAATTGACATTAAACTTGATAAATCTAATTGAAGGTATTCAATTAAAGCTTTAGGATTGTTTTTTAAGATTTTCTCTAATGACTCTTTCCCTCTAGTCTCACTACGGCATGCCATGATGACGTAAGCACCTTTTTCAGTTAAAATTTTTGTAGCTTCATATCCTGTTCCACTATTAGCTCCAGTTATTATTACATTTTTTCCATGTAGATCAGGAATATTTTCAGTTGTCCATTTATTACTTCTAGACATTGTATTACCTCATTTATTAAGTATTATTTAATTAATTACAATATAACAGTTAAGTTTTTAAGATCACGAACTTTAACTAATTAAACAACAAAAAGTTGTTATTAAAAACCTTTCACTCAAATAACCACAACAAAAAGTTGATAGTTAAATGGTCTTACTTAATGATGATATTTTATCATCAACTGAGTTAGAAAATTTTGGATTATCTAATTATGAAGCTAAAACTTACTTAAATATGCTTTCAATGGGATTAAATACTGCTAAAGAAATATCCAATGAATCTAATATACCATTTGGAAGAATATATGATATTCTTAGTTCTCTTGAGAATAAAGGATTAGTAGAAAAGCAAGATTCTCGTCCAAAAAAGTATCTCGCAAATGATCCGAAAATAGTAATGAAAAACCTTTTAACAATAAAAAATCAAGAATTGCAACAATTGACTAAACATGCCTCAGTTGTAGAAGAAAAATTATCTGAATTATATAGTTCTGATCCAAGTGAAAGTATTTTTTGGAGTGTTGCATTAGAGGAAGAATCTATTCTAAGACACAATCAAAAAATTTTGGAAACAGAATCAGAGATACTAATATATTTAAATATGGCACATTCTATACATATACTAAGTCCAGATGATATTAAGGACTTTTTAGTTACAATTGAAGTGATTGGAAATCGTGGGGTAATAATAAAATTACTTATTGGGGGAATTGATGAGGAGAAATTCCTTGAAATAAATAAAAATCTTATATCTGAATTTACTTCAGTTATTAAGTATCTTCAAATACGTTTTACCCCTGTAGTAACTAATACTTTCGATATTATTGATAAAGAAAAGATAATACTAAAAATTCCAAATCCAGTTAATTCATCTGAATATTTGGCAATAATTTATTTGTGGCAGAAATCATTTGCAGAAAAAATGAGGAAAAAATTTTTTGATCTCTGGCAAGGAGCAAAATTAATAACCTTTAATATTTCTATTAGTTAGTTAGCTAATATCATTCAAAATTTTTAAAATTATTATAGGGTTATCTATAATCTTAAAAATCATTATGAGATATTTTTCTTAGAATTCACTAATTTTATTGTTTCTGATCTGATCCAAGTTTATAACAGAAATTGAGAGTTGATTATTCGAATTTGCGATTGAAGGAACTAGAAGTTAAGAATTTCCGAAGTATAAAGGACATAAAATTGACTTTTAATGGATTGACAGGAATTTTAGGTGGAGTATCAGTAGGCAAAAGTAATTTATTACTTTCACTTGAATTATTTTGGAATGCAGAATTGTTAGCGCAAGAACATGATACTGCAAGTTTGAAAAAAAAATTATATTATGAAACTATTGCTAAAATTCCTGATCCAAACATTCTAAATAACATATTAACAAATGGATCAATTTATGCTAAATATACTTTTGAAATATCAAATCAAAAGGATTTAAGTATTTTCCAGGGATCCAATAGTCCTATTGAATTACAAATAAACGAAATAAATCCAGAATTAATAATTCTTGAACTAAGCTTTGATTCTCAATCAAACCATTTAAGCAGAAAATTGGGGATTTATAATAAAAACTTTTTTTCAAATGTATCATGGTTAGATCTTCCTAAAACAGAAAGACAATTTTGGCATGAATTAATTGGACAATCATTCATAATACCTCTTAAAGATGAATTATTAATCGATTTAGAAGAGGATATTTACCACTTACTTAACGACCATTATGTGAAAAACATTTTTCAGCGTTATGTTTCTCAAGTTTAGGATGAACCATGTGAATTTCTGAGTATAGAGAACGAAATCGATGAACATCAGCATTTTATATATTTGTCACGAACAAAAACAGAAAGTTTGCTTCCTTTACGATATCTAAGTCGAGGAACCAAAAGATTGTTAAGAATAATTTCGTATCTGGTCGATCCAAAATTTAGAGATATTGGACATATACTAGTAATAGATGATCCAGAAATTTATTTACAAGCAAGAGAACAACGTGCTTTAGCAGATTTATTAATTGACAATGTTTCTATAAATCAAATTATTTTTAGTACAGCTTCATTAAGATTTTTAATAGGAGACCTTTATTTAGGTATTTTGGATAAAAATGTTACGTCGTTAAAAAGAATCGATTCCACTGATAACAGTGATATAGAATTACTTGTGAAAACATTGGGCATTCGTCCGTCAGATAGTCTCTCAGCTGATGCAGTCATTTTCCTTGAAGGATATATTGATAAAACAGTTTTAGAAACATGGTTCAATATAGTACAAATGGGAATTGAAAAGGAAAGATCGGAGAGACAAAGCAATCAATTTTTTTATGCAAATCGCATTCCAAGAATTTCATTTATTCCTATTGATTGTTGGACTAAAATGAGTTTTGTGATTAGTGTGAGGATTCTCAAAGAAAAATTCGTAAGAAGCAAAGCATTTGCACTAGTTGATGGTGATACACACGAAAGTGACCCGAGACTTTTTTATAAAATTCAGAATTCTTTTGAGAGGGTCTTTGGTGATAATTCTTTCTTCAAGCTCAATGAACCCTGTATTGAGAGTATCATGCTGAACAACCCAAAAGCAGTAGCTAAAGCATTTAAAGCCAATGAGCAAGCGTTATTAAAACGTGTTAAAAAGTTAAGAAACAAAATGTCTGATAAAGAAGTAATGATAAAAATTTATGGAGAATTTGGGAAGGGGAAACTCAAAGAAGAATCATATAATTCTCAAATTGCAAAAGCTATTGCTCAAGAATTTAAATATGGTGACATTCCTAATAAATTAATTCACATTTTTAGAAAAATTGCATGGATCATAAGCGAAGACTAAATATCAACATTTATTGTAATAATTATACGTCGGGATGAGGAAATGGCTGAATTATCTGACTCAATATTATCTAATAAGGACATTGACATTGAAAAAATAATTTCTGTTGTTAAGGAGTCTTCAAAATCATTAGAACAAGTTCTTGATTTTTTAACAGATAAAAATGATACATTACGGAATAATTGCTATCAAATAATACTGATATTAAGCCACATCCAACCTGCTCTGTTATACTCTCATTGGGACTATTTTTCTGATCTTGTAGAAAGTTCGAATTCATTTCATCAGATCATTGGTGTTAAAATTATAGCTAATTTAGTGAAATTGGATAAAGAAAAAAAATTCTCAGCCTTATTCAATCAATTTGTTCTTTTTACTAAGTCAAAGGAATTACCACTGATAAAAGCAGTAATTAAAGCATTAGGCAAAATTGCACTAACTCTTCCTGAATTACAAGATGAAATAATAAAATTATTTCTAAATATTGATGATAAAGATCATCATCAATTAGATATAGTAAAAAATGATGTGATTGAAGCATTTAATATGTTTTATTCAATTTCTCAACAACAAGATAAAATTTATAAATATGTTGAAAAGCTATGTTCAAATAATAATCCTGTAACTCAAAAAACTGCTGATCTTTTTGTAAATAAGTATAGGGAATGAAAAATCATAAATTTCTGATTTTATTAAGAGATTACTAGTTTTGTAATAATTTACTTCAGAACTTTCTCCTTGTGCGCAAAACTATCAATTAAATTCCTATTTTATATAAATTGAATTTATTTTAAAAATAAACCAAAACCATTCCATTTAGTCCGATTATTCCACCAATTTACAGAGAATTTTAATATCAGATGGATCTCGCATTTTTTTTCATTTCCTTTAATTTAATTACTGAAAAAATCAAGAACCTCTTTCCATAATGTGTCCTTATTCTCTTCACGGAAAAATCCGAAATGGCCAATTTTCTTTCTTCCCAAATCTTCCGGTTTATATGATTTGAGCGTAAGTTGGGTATTAGTGTAATGCGTCATTAAATTTTCTACAGCAGGTGGCGGTGCATAATGATCATCGGTAAAAGAGAATGCTAAAAGCGGTTTAGTGAGCAATTCGTACCCTTTAGAATTAATATGATCAAATAAATAGTTCTTGCTTTTCAACCAAGAAACCCATTGCAGTGCTACTCCTTTAGGTAAATTTTCTCCAATCATTCGCTTACTTGGTAGATATCCAAATAACCAAGTTAAAAATGGCCAAACAGTTCTATAAGCGATTGCATAGAGGTATTTCTTTTTCGTATAATATCTCCAGTAACCATTTTGTGATGTAACAAAAATTAATTTATCAAAAATATTGGGATCATCTAATAAACCCACTAATTGCCCTCCAACCGAATGACCAATATAGTAAAACTCTTCATATGTAAAATTGTTCTTAATCCAATTAATAACTGCTTGTAAGTCTATTTTTCCCCAATCTTCCATATTCGTCTTAATTTTTCGAATTGGTTTATATAAAGACTGTCCTATTCCAGAATAGTCAAATAAAAGGACTTGAAAACCTTTTTCTACGAAATAATTTGCTAATTTTTTATAATATGTATATTTTATTCCTGTTGCAGATCCAATAAGTATGAGATTTTTATTATTGTTTTCCACAATTGGTTTGAATATTAATCCTCCTAATTCAAAACCTTTAGTAGTCAATATTTCAATATTTTCAAGTGTTATAGTCATTTTCAATCGTATATAGGATGATTCAAAAAAAATTATTCGAAATTGAGACAATTAGAACTAAATTATTCTATTTTAAATACTTCATCGTATTCTCGAACTCTTTCAATAACTTTTATATCGACTTTACGTCCCTTTTTACTAATTCCACTTCATTTCTTTCAATTTGTACACTTTCAACTATTTGTTCAAAATCAGTAATACTCCTTTTAATATGAAGTATTTCCTTTCCTTAAAAACCATGGTTGATCAAATGAATAACTAATACACCTAATTTAGCGATATAATTCTCATAAATATCAATTTTTTTCATTATAAACACTTTTTAATTAGTGAAATTGATTTCCCAATTAATTTAATTTACATTTTTAAAAGTATTTAGTATATCAAGATTTTTGTTAATTCTTTAAATAAATACTAAAATATTTAATTAAGTTAATGTTTTCTCGATAATTATGTCTGAACTAAATAAAAATTTTCCTATTGGCTCTCTATTATCAGCAAGACAATTTCTTGAGCCGAAAATTTACGAAGACACAATTTTTTTCATATCAAATTTAATTGGTCATTATTCGTTATATGAAATGAAGAAAGAGGGTTCCTTACCAGTTCCTATGATTCCAGAGACGATAGCACTTCAGAATCCTCATATTATGCATACCAGTGCTAGCTACGAAATTTTTCCAAAACTGAATAAACTTATTGTAATGATAGATGAGAATGGGAACGAGCTTTATCAGCCCTTCCTTGTATCTATGTACACAGGAGGAGTACCTAGTCCCTTATTTGAAGACAAGTATAAAAATTTTCAAGTTAATTTACAAGAGGTTGATCATGAAAATAATTTTGCTTTTTTTAATATTGATGACCGAATCAATCCTGGTTATGAATTAATACTTGCAAATATCGAAACAGGTGAAATAATTTCCTTTGGAAGAACTCCTTCAGGATTATTTGTAATCGGTTTTTCTGCTTATTATAACAAAATTTTAGTTTCAGAAAATTATGGTCTAGCAGATGAAGTTTTATATTTAATTACTAATAGAAAAGAAAGATCATTATTACTTGGGTTACCTCCTGATGATAGAACTGCTGATTATAAAAAAATATCTTTTAAAAACACTTTTTTCATCGAAGAGGATAATGCTATTATCGGAATGAGCCATATGCTAACTGATACATATGGTATCCTCAGATTTGATGTTAAAAATCCTAGGGAAATTTCTGATGTTCCAATAAAGGGATTATTACATACTGGGATAGGCGAATTTAATAGTTTAGATCACGTTAAGGGTAATATTTTTTTATTATCCTATAATATTGATGGTGTTAGCTATATTTACGTTGGTGAATATGTATCTGAAAATGAAAAACATGTTATTCAAATTTTAAGAAATTTGGTAGGTTTTGATATACCTCTAACGAATGGTGTGAGTTTAGGTATTAGTTATGATAAAATAAAGATGATTGACTCTCATAGAAAAATTCCAGACGAATTCGTTCTATCCTTGACAAAAGCATTAATGCCATCACAAATATTCCTTATCGATACAACTAATATTAAAAATTTAATTACTCAGATGACTTCGGAAAGAGTCTTAGGAATCCCAAAAGAGTATCTTTCAGAAGGAGAATCTGCAAATTTTAAGAGTTTTGATGAATTTAAGATTTCTGCTCGATTATACCGACCTGCTGAGAAGCTTGGATTTGAAGGACCACGCCCCCTGGTTATTTATATACATGGGGGACCAACAGTTCAGGAAAGACCTGACTTTACTTCATTTAGCATGCCTATTATTCAATATCTTACTTTACATGGTTTTTGCGTTTTTGTTCCAAATGTTAGAGGGAGTACTGGATATGGACATGATTATATGAGCCGTGTGTATAAAGATTGGGGTGGAGGAGATTACAAAGATCATATAGAGGGTTTAAAATTCCTGAAAAACGATCCATTGATCGATTCAACTAAGAGGTTTGTATTTGGACGATCCTATGGAGGTTTTATGACTTTATATCTTTTAAGCAAAAATCCGGTTTTCTGGACTGCTGGTTGTGATATGTTTGGTCCATATGATTTAATCGGATTCTACAACCGATTACCAAGTTCGTGGAAAGTGGGTATGAAAAAAATGATGGGTGATCCTGAGAATGAGGAAGATAACAAATTTTTAGTTGAACGTTCACCCAAAACATACTTAGATCAATTAAAAGCTCCTATGTTAGTTATACAGGGAAGAAATGATCCAAGAATTCTTGTTCAAGAATCAGAAGAGATTGTTCAAAAATTGCGTAAAGCCGGTAAAGAAGTAGAAATGGTGATTTATGAAGATGAAGGGCATGATGTCATTAAAATTAAAAATAAAATTGATTGCTATGAAAAAATAACTTCATTTTTTCTTAAATATGTTTAATTTAAGATGAAGTTATTTATTTTTCTGATAAATAACAATTTCCCAACCATAACGGAATTTTTGTAAAACTCTCTTATAATTATTATCTTCGCATAATTTATCATATTCTTTTACTGGCATATAAGGAGTCTCTTGATCATGGTGTTTGACTTTGTATCTAAGATGGCGTAACCATATTCTTAAAGCCATATACAGTTTGCTTAAAATATTCTTTCTTGGTTGTACCACGATAAGGTATTTTGGCTTAAAATTTATCATACTTTGTAATATTTCTAGTGGTACAGGAGAGCAGCAAAGTACTCGATCTGCAACTACAACATCAGCTTGATTTATTGGTAAAACTCCCTTACTTAAGGAATTAAAATCTCCTATAAAGAAATTTGTTTTTTCTTTGAAATTTAGTGCTTTTGCTAATTCCTTAGCATTTTCGATCATGGATTCAGATAAATCAATCCCATATGAATTTTTGGCACCTAATTCGAGGAATTTATATAACAACCCTCCAACTCCACATCCTAATTCTACTACTACATCATCAGATAGGTCTTTGTCTTTAAAAAAATCAAGAATTATTTTTGTATGCTTTTTCAATCCTTTATTTTTGTACTCTTCAAGAAATACATGAGACATTTCACTGAAATAAGTACCAATCTTTTCTACATCTTGTTCAGTAGATTCCATTGACATAGATAAAAAATCAATTTTATCTTAATAATAATAAGGATATAATGATTTAAGTCAAATATGTAAATTAGTACTTTTTTTTAGATTAATCTATGTTCTTTTAAATTCCAACGATTTTTAAATTCATATTAGTTTTAAATAATTATTTATAATTTAGAGATAATTAATGTGGTTTTAGATATTTCTAGTACAGTAACGTTAAATAATGGTGTAAAAATGCCTTTATTTGGATTAGGTCTATATCAAACAAAACTTGGTCAAGAAACCCAAAATTCTGTAAAACGGGCATTTGAATCGAATTATAGGCATTTGAATCGAATTATAGGCATTTGAATCGAATTATAGGCATTTGAATCGAATTATAGGCATTTGAATCGAATTATAGGCATTTTGATACAACACAAATCTATCGAAATGAGGAAGATTTGGGTTCTGCTCTTAAAGAGTTGAAAATTGATAGGGATGGCGTATTTATTACTATAAAAATTTGGAATGGTAATCAAGGCAAAGAAACTATTCCTTCATTTGATATCAGTTTGAAAAAATTACAATTAGATTTCGTAGATTTATTATTAATGCATTGGCCAGTTGAAGGGAAACGATTACAAACTTGGGACGAGATGATAAAAATTCTTGATAGTAGTAAAGCTAAATCTATAGGAGTTAGCAATTTCATGGCTTGACATCTTGAAGAATTCCTTAACCACTCGCCCGTAGTTTCAATGGTCAATCAGGTGGAATTTAATCCATGTTTATACGATATAAAACTTCTTGACTTATGTAAAGAAAAGAATATTCAACTAGAAGCATACAGTCCATTGACTAAAGGAAGAAAATTGAAAGATCAAAAATTATTTGAATTGGCAGAAAAATACAACAAGACTCCTGCTCAAATTTTAATTCGTTGGCCATTACAACATAACATTATCGTGATACCTAAATCATCAAAAAAAGAACGTATTATTCAGAATTCTGAAATTTTTGACTTCCAAATAAGTTCAGACGATATGAAACTATTAGATAGTTGGAATGAAGGATTAGTTACTGGATGGAACCCAAGAAATCAAGATTGAATAGATATTAAATGAATAAGATAATTGCTTTTGGAAAAAAGAATAAAAGTTAATAATAGAAAGATTTGATGGTTAAAGATCCTTTACAGCAGGAATAATCTCATCTCTAAATGTTTCAATATTTTTTAAGTTGTAGGGATCACGCATGTTAAAAATAGCATGTTGTATTCCAATTTCAGATAATTCCTTTAAATGCTCTACAGTATCTTTTGCAGTTTTCAAAACTTTGACAGTAAATTTTTGTGTGGTTGTTCCTGTTTTTCGTTCTCTTTCATAGCTATCAGGCATTTCGGAATTTCCTAAGAAAACTGAGCCAAGAGTAGTTTTTTCAATTTCATCATAATTTCTTTCTTCAGTCCTACAATGTTCTTTTAAATTGTTAACTGCATTTTTTACAGCTCCTATTCCCATACCATCGAATAAATTTGTTCCATCAGCATATTTTGCAACAAATCGAAGGGTTTTTTTAGGTCCCATTCCACCAATTAAAATAGGAGGATGTGGTTTTTGTAAAGGCATTGGATGACACATTGTTTCTTTAAAATTATAATATTTTCCTTTATATTCTCCATCGTTGTCACTCCACATCTGTTTAATAATTTGAAGAGCTTCCTCGAGTTTTTCAAAACGAATTTTAAATGTATTAAAAGGAATTCCAAACCCTTCTGCTTCTCGTTGCATCCAACCTGCTCCAATTCCCATATAAGCTCTTCCATTAGACAAAATATCTAATGTCGTTACTGTTTTAGCCAGAACACCAGGATTTCGATAAATATTTCCTGTTACCATTGTTCCTAGTTTAACGTTTGATGTTAAACCTGCAATATAACCCAACATTGAATATCCTTCATGCATATCATCTTCAGCTGGACCAAGGAGTGGTTGTCCTTCTCCACCGATTTGGAAAAAATGATCCATTACCCATAAACTACTAAAACCTGAATTATCAACAGCAGTCACAATATTCTTGATATCTTCAGCAAATCCTTTAGGTCCGTTTGGAAAGGTAAAATTTGGTATTTGTAATCCAATTTTCATGTTCAATCACAATTTTTATTCTTTACAGTATTTTGTTGATTAACATACTAGGTTCAATGATCTTCATAAAAGGTCACTTACCTTAAATGCACCGACTAAGTTGGTTGGTGAATCAGGAGATACAGCAGAACTACTAACGACTAGTATCATGTCATCTTTTTCAACTAATCCCTTTTCCACACTTAAAAGGATAGCATTTTTGAACAACGGACTTCTTAATCCTCCAAGGTATACCCTCTCCTGTTCGTCCTTTTCAACTTCAATGAATAAGTTGTGCAAGCCCCATACCATATTTAAATTTCTAATAACCTTAAGATCTGATGAAGCAGCAATTAAGGGAGTTCGTGGCCTGTATTTTGCAATAAATTTCGCTGTTGTGCCATGGCGCGTAGGTATAAAAATTGCTTTAGCGGGATTACCAGCTTGTCTTGCTTGATATGACATTGTTTTGATAGCATGACCTAATAATTCTTGAATTCTAACATATCCTCCTAATCCTGAATCGTAATGAGCCGGTTCTCGACGCCGCATTTGATTATGTGCTTCTAAAGCGGTTTTATGCATAACTTGAACTGCTTTTATAGGATATCTTCCAGTAGCTGTTTCTTCCGATAGCATTAGAGTGTCAGCACCTTGATCTACTGCTGTGAAAATGTCGGATATCTCTGCTCTTGTAGCAATTGGGTTTCGGATCATTGAATCAAGAATTTGAGTTGCTACGATAACAGGTTTTGCAAACTTGTTTGATTCGTAAATAATTCTTCTTTGTTCTACCGGGACGCGCTCTGGAGCAATTTCTACGCCTAAATCTCCTCGTGCTACCATTATTCCATCTGAAACTTCTAAAATTCCTGAAAAATTCATTAAAGCCTCTTCTCTCTCAATCTTGGATATAAGTCCAATTTTTTTGTTTGTTTTGTTTTGAATTATCTTCCGTACTTCATGAACTTCAGACCTATCAGAAACAAATGAAATTGCTATAAAATCAGCATCAATATCTATAGCAAAATTGATTCGTTCAATATCTGATCTTGTTGGGACTTTGATTCCTAAATTCATTCCAGGGAGATTGATCCCTTTTCTACTCTCAATTAGTCCTCCAGAAATTACTTTAGAATATATAATTCCATCATCATCGATATAATCTATTTTGAAATGTAAAATACCATCATTTATAAATATATTTGATCCTTCTTTAACATTTTTTGCAACTATTTTATAATCAATGGGAATAGATATCCCTTGATAGTCTGGAGAAGATAATTCTGAATAATAAAAAACTACATGTTCACCAGGTTTGACTGAAATTGGTTCTTCGAGATTCCCCGTTCTTATTTTAATACCTGGAAGGTCAACCAAGACTGAAATTTCTGGACTTACTTCTCTAATCATTTTTATATTTACTTTGTGACTTTCTAATGATCCATGAGATGTATTAAGTCTTACAGCATTAAGACCTGATTCTAATAACTGTTTGAATACTTCAGGATTGTTACTTGAAGGACCGATCGTTGCTAAAATTTTACTTCTATGGAATTTATTTAGACTCAAAAGAAAGAACCCAAATGAAAAACAAAAATTTCCTAATAAAAAATCTCTGTAATTATTCGAGTTTATGAATCAGAAAACTTAAGATCATGATAATACTAATAGTGGTAGGAATTACGGGCATAAATTAACCCTTAAAATCTACTTCCATAAATAATTCTTTACATCTTCTTTTTTAAATTCAAATTCATTAAATAATACTTTTTCTTTATGTCTGAGTTCATTATTAATCTTAATCATGTGAGTATTAGAATTTGCATTTGAAGTCTGCCAATGTTTGATTTCTTGGGTAGATTTATCAGTTAATATTTTTGCTAGCATTTGATATTTTAAAGTTAGACCGAATCCTTTTCCACGATGATCATGTAATATTCCCGTATCAGCTTGTTGTGCAAGAGTAGGATTATCAGAATGAAACCACGTTTCAGTCATTCCTATAGGAAGGGAACTTTTACGATGAACTAAAACGAAGGTCCAAAAATAATGACCTAACGAAATAAAATGTTTTTGGAAATTTTCGTAGAATTCTGGAGAAAAATTAACATCAGACCATGAACCATCTTCTTTTGGCATATCATTAGTAATTTTTTCGATCATTGAAACATATGCACTAAAGTTTATTTTAGGATGGTTTCTAACCCCCCCTTGAATAAAAAAGAGATCATATCCCAAGTTATAAGCTTTTTCTTTTAAATCATGTGCTTTTTTAATTGTTTCTTTAATATCAAATGATTTAATGTCACTTATGCTTCTTCTTTCAGTAAAAACCTTTATTCCATGATTTTTCTTCAAGAATATTAACAATTTTCGATTATTTTCAATCATTTTTCTATTTTCATCAAGAATTTCTGGTCTGTAATAAATTATTATTTTGTTCACTATTTCAGGAATATCTTTGTATACAATTTTCAAAAGATTTTTTGCTATTCCTTTCCTTCTATATTGTTTTTTTACAAAAAAATATGTGAATGCAAGATTGAGATTGTCTTTTCCAATATTCAATCTGAGAACTGACATTCCTACAACAGTTTGAGTATTTATATTTTCTGCAATATAATATATGTGCTCGATATCTCCATACTTTGGGTTTATTATCCATTTTTCATAGTATTTTTTTGAAAATTTAGGTAGAGGGGTGTCTCGAAAATCAATATATTCAGAATAAAGTTTTACTAATGAATTAAGACTATCTTGACTAAGAGATGTCGGATCGAATTTTGTAAAGCTAATTTTAGACAAATTAAACATATTTTGATAAACTAGTTTGAATTTAAAACATATAATTTTAAAGAAAATTTTGAAGTATAGAAAAAAGAAATTAAAACCAAAATACTTTAATGGGGAATCTTATTTCCACAAGCGGGACAAAAAATTTCTTCTTTTTCTAAGAAAACACCACAATTTGGACAGTTACTTGGTCTATTCTTTTCTGGAGTAGATTTTTCTTCAAGTGTATCAGATTTTAGAATTTTTGTTATTCCAAAAAGACTGTGGGATCGGGAAATAAGAACCGGGAGAATTAATAGAAATACCACTAATTCTGTTCTATTTTTCTCCTTGTTATTTCTAAATAACATCGTTATTATCGGAATGAATATTAAGAATAGACTGATAGCTTTTATATCGTCCTCTCTTCCCATTATTCTTATTATAGGTAATATTGGAAGGAAAAATAGGAATGCAATACCAAAATTAATATTTTTTTCGCTATTAGGGATATAAAATCCAGTAAAAATGGGGATTGGAATAATAAATAGAAACACAAATCCGATATGACGACGATTATCTGAAGAATGAAGATTAACAAAGCTTATTATTGGCAATATTAATAAAAAGAGACTGTAAAAATGAATTTTTTTATTTTTTGGGTGATGATATTCAAGAAATGAAAAAAAGAATAAAAAATTTAATATACTAAACTCGTCTCGCTCTACATAATTTAAAGACATTTTAAACTCACCAGAACTTTTTTTTTCTCATAAATTATTCTTTAAATATTTCTGGACTTAGGTACTTGTGCAAGTAAAAATGATGCTATATAAAAGAAAATAGCTTAATTATTGACAGATTTTGACATAAAGTTATTTAGTTTATTGTATGAATTCTTTTAATGGTTTTTTCATATTCTTTAGCTAATTCACCATTAAAATACTAAAAAAACAGTTTCAATTGAGTTTCTTAAATTTTAAAATTAATTTCAATAAAATTACCCTGTACATTGTTCTAGAAAATCGTAATCATTTTTTAATCATAAAGTACTTTACCTCTATTAGTGTTACATTCTTTTATTCAATGTTATTGGTGATTATATGGAAAATTTTCCTCTAAATTTAACAGATGACGAAAAAAAAGCTTATGAAATGTTGCTCGCATTTGGTCAATTGTCTATTGGCGAATTATCTCAATATGGAACTTTTGATTTCGAACAAGTTAATATACTCATGAAATCTCTTGAAGAAAAAGGTCTATCAGCTCATGTTTCTAGTATTGGAAATCGTGTTATCCCAAAATTTCCTTTTCTCGCAACTCATCAACATTTTCAAGAACTTTCAGACAAAATTCATCAAATAGATTATCAAAGTAAAAAGTTTTTTGATGAAAGAAAAAAAATCATGAATGAATTTCAGACAACAAAAAATAACGAGATCACATCTACCGTTCAACAAAGGATTGATGAATTTAATAAACACAGTGAAGATTTGAAGCAAAAAATTGATACTACAATACAGGAATTTGATACAGAACTCAAAACTATTGAAGAAACTTATATTAATAAGTTGAAAAC
This sequence comes from Candidatus Heimdallarchaeota archaeon LC_3, assembly GCA_001940645.1. The sequence goes on along the minus strand of MDVS01000016.1, from coordinate 54,361 downwards.
GAAAACAGAAAGTGTTATTGAGACCGAAAAAAACAAAGTTACTGAAAAAAAAATTGTTTATGATAAAAAAATCAATTCAAATCAAAATCGAATTTTTGAAACCGTGGTTAATCATAAATCACAATTGAATTCCTTGAGTGATCAGTTCACTTCAAAGATTAGCGATTTTTCAACTGGATACCTTGATGAAATAAAAAATCGTCTTGAAAATATGTTAAATTCCTTGAGAGAAGATTTAACAAAATTTGAAACTGATTTTAAAGATGGTGGAAAAGAATGGACCTCTTCATCATTGGAATCACAAATGGATTCATTCAGTAAATTTAGTTATGCTCTCCATGAAATATTTCAAAGTATCACAAATAGCTTGAATGAGCAAAATATAGCCTTTAAAAATCTTGTTTTAGAGTTTGATAGTAAGGAATTTTCAACAGAGGATTCAGAAGCTTTACCAACTTATATTAATTCATTATTTAATTCTTTTGTAAAATCTAAAGATAATTTAGCTCAGGGTTTAGGTGAATCATTAGAAAATTATAATGCAGATAAAAATCAAGCAGGGACCGATGTAGAAAATTATAAAAATGAGACTACAGTTAACATCGTTAATATTAAAGACAAATATTTGAATCAATTGAGTGCTAATACTTCTAATACGAAGGAACAAATCGAAAGTACAACTGATGTAAATAAGAATGACATTTCAGGCTTCACAGAAGAATTAAATAAAAATTTTGAGAATTTAGAACAAGCAAGAAAAGAAACTTTGACTAAAATTGGAGAAGATATGAAAACTCAACAACAACAAGCTATGAATGCTCAAAAATCTTCTCTAATTTCTTTAGAATCAGGGATATTAGAGCCTTTCAATACACAGTTATCTGATATGAAAGGTAATAAGAAAAAATTCTTTTCTGATATAACGAAATCTACTGATATTCATTATAAAAATCTAGAAATTAAAATGAAAGATATTAGTGAATCATTAAAGACAAAATATGAAGAATTTACTGAAAAAATACAGAAGAAATCAGAAGATGCTTATATAAAAGCAAATAAAGGTTTTGTTTCATTTATTAAGGATGAGCAGAAAGTATTCAACAATCATCTGAATGCTATAAAAAAACCCGTTCCTAATTTACAAAAAAGTACTGAAAAGCAAATAACTGATATTAGTTCAAAAATTAGCTCTGAATTAGAATTCCTTGATCAGGTTGTAGATAATCAATATAATAATACAAAAAATTCTTTAGAAGCAATCCAAAAGTCGCTTATTACTGATCTTTCAGCAGACTTAAACAAAATTGTTGATAATACCAGTGATGAAGATGAAAAAGTAACAAAAGTTGACCTAATAAGTAAAATACATGATTTAATAAATAAACGCCAGGAGCAAGCAAAAAAAGCCTTGCAATCCTCAGTTAGTGAGTTAGATTCAAAAGTTTCTGAACCATTTAAGAAGCATCTTTCAGATTTAATTGATAGAAAGGAAAATCTCATTTCTTTTCTTAATGAATCTTCAAATCAATTTTATTCAAACATAAATACTAATATAGAAGAGATGGAAACCGAAATAGGAACAAAATTAGATAATTTTACTAAACAGATAGAAAAATCCGTTGAGAGTTCTTTTACAAAATTGAAAGGAGATTACAAGAATTTTGTGAAAGATCAATTCAAAGAAACTGAAATTCATTTAAAAGAGGAGAAAAAGAACTTTAAGGAATATAAAAAAGAAAGTATCGGACATATTAAAGAATTGAATAATATTTTCTCTCCCGAATTGAAAAGATTAGAACAATCAGTTAAAAAATTTTCAATTGAATCATTAGAATTATTTAATAGTTTAGATTCAATCATTATCACTGGAATACCAGATGAACTAATGAAAAATATTTCACGTACAAGTGAGGAGTTAGTTCAAAATTCACAAAACTCTAAAAGATCCCTAAACGATTTCCAAAACTCATGGATAGCATCATTATCGACAATGGTAACTAAATTACAAGAAATTAATCAAACTAACAATAATCAGCATGATATTGAAATTAAAAATCTTGAAAGTGAAGCTATTTCTGTTTTAGATAAAATTACTGACTCATCTTATATGTTTAACAGTCAAATTCACCAAAAAGCAAGTGCACATACTCAAACTGTTCATGATAATTATCAGGAATTATTAAAAGGATCATTATCTATTATTCGAGATTCTCTCACACAAATCGTTCAAGAACAACTAGAAATGCTCAAAAATCTTGAAACTCAAAAGGGTGAAAGTTTAACCACTCAAGAACAACAAATTAAGGACCATTTTTCACAAATATCAACGAAATTAGACAAATTTGTTGGTTCTTTCCGCGAGACTTCACAGAATCGAGTTAACGACAGAGAAGGAGAACTAACCAGTCTTCATTCCGAAACCACAAACAAGATCATTGAAGAAACCAGTAATTTTAAGGAAAAATATAAATCTGAAGTTCAACAGAGTATAGAACAGCATGAAAGCGATTATAAAGAACATCATACTGAATTAAAATCAATTTCAGAAAGTTTCCTATCAGAAATAGAAAACAATGCAATATCATTTTTACAAGAGGTAAGAAATGATTCTGTTAATCGAATGAAGTCTAATGTTGCGTTATTAAATGAAAAAACTAATTATTTAATCACTGTTCATAACCATTTTGCTGCAAGTGTTACTGATGCAGTATCAACAAGCGAACAACTTCGTGATGGACTAATAGGGTCTGTTAATGATCACTACAACTCACTAATCAAAGGCAACGAAGGATTTTCATCCGAGCAGCAGACTACGATTACCGGTGGACTGGAAATTTTAAACCCAAAAATAACTATAATGGAAGATTTTGAAAAAATTGTTAATAATTTCAATTATCCCAAGATTACTTCTCTCCCAGTTGTCGGACGTGGAGCCGCATTGGAAACATTAAATCATTATTTAAGTGATTTCAAAGCACATGTAACACTTTTAACTCCTGATCCAAAAGATATCCCAGTCGACAAGATATTTCAGTTAACGAAGCTATCTAAAAGAATAACCGTTGCTTCCATGTTTGATATGGATGATCCTACAGAAAAAGAGATCATAAAAAAATTAGTTGAACAAGAGAATGTAATTGTCCGAAATCTCGATAAAAGTCAGTATCGGGGTACTGGAGGTGTAGGAGGCGTTGGTTATCCTCAGTACATTGCAGCAGATCGTGATGGCGAAGAAATATTCTTTGGAGCCCATGATTTAGAAAATAAGGCTGAATTTGCAGGTATGGTGTCTCAAAATCTAAGTTATATTGAATTTATCGGAAAAGTCATACTAAGTGATTTCCTATCACGTGCGCGAAAGATAGATAAGATTTAATTTAAATATAAGACAATTTCAATAATTTTTTTATAAATCTTTTTTAGTTATGCTTTGAAATTTTCTTTCTTTAATTATTAAAAAATAATAACTGGGAAAAATTTTATAAATTCATATCGAATTTGAGATTAAAAGCTAAATTTCTTTGAAATATTAGCGTACTGATTAATTTAAACATTTCACTAATTCTCCAACGAAATTCTCGCCGTAATTTAAAATTCAGACATCGAGGCTATAAATTTTGGATACTACCACTCCTTCAGACAACGTAGGAATCGATTTTAGATTTTTTGTCAGCTCCTCAGCAAAAGATATTTATTCTCATATTAAAAATAATAAAATTAACTATTTCTTCTTAGCACTCTTTATTGTAATTCCCTTTGCATATGAATTAATTGCAGTGTTTTATAATGTAACTGAATACGATGAATATCTAAGAACAACTACGAATTACATAGTATTAGATGAATATCTTACAGTTTTTGCACAAAAAACATTTGGAACAGTTGATACTTTTATTGGATATAGTTCAGCTATTTTTTACACATTTGGATTTTTAGGAATAACAGCAACTGCATATATATTGTTATTAACAGCCATAATTAGAGATAAAAAATACAGATTAAGAGAACCTTATATTTATATACTAATAGTAATAATTATGTTTGTTATTGATATGTCTGGATACTGGTTTTTCCCAACAGCTCCACCAGTACGTATTTTTTCTGATTTACACTATAGGATATCTATTTTTCCAGCAGGAGATTCTTTAATTGCAATAAAATATAATGCTTTCCCTTCAGGTCATGGGTGGGCCTTGGCTGTTCCGTATCTAGCTGCAAAAGCTGAAAATTTTAAATTTTTAGAGAAATTGTATGCAGTAGGGTTGATTATTACCTCTTGGGTAGTTTTACAAACAGGAGATCATTATATTATAGATGTAATAGCTTCATTCACCTTATGTGTAATTTTTTATATCATATTAACAAGTATTTTTGATTATAAAAATAATAAAGATAATTTAGCCTCAAAAGATGAACTTAAAAAGCGTTTTGCTGGATTATTCCTTGTAATACTGGGTCTATTATTTGTTGGTGTTTTCACCCTTACAAAAATTGAACCTTTGTTTATTTTTCAACTTCTAGCAATAGTGCTTATTTGGCCTTTATTAATTATTAAAACAAATACTTCTGGATTACTGAATTCTCAAAATCAAGTAAAACGATCAGCTATTGATGATTATAAAGATATCTTGATCAAAGTTAGAAATAAAATTCAAATTTCGAATTCTAAAAAGTGAGGTTAACCAAAAATACTTTTATAACTTTAGATTCAACAATTTGTAAAAGCTTTCAACCTTCTGTTTTCGATAAACGGAAAAGATTTTAGTAAGAATTTTTTATACTTTTAGGAGTTTGAATTTTGAAAGTGGAGAAATTCCAACAGAAATGGTATGAATTTCTGTTGGTAATCATTTTGATTATTTTAGACTTTTTTATTATATTTTTAGAACCCGTACCGGAAGCTGTTTACTCCTTTAATAATTTAATAATTTTTTCCGAAGTCCTTTTGATAATATGGGTTTCAAGATGGATAAGACCCGATACTTTTTTTTATAACAGGATTTTTCAATTATGGGTTGTTCCATTTATTGTCATTTCATTCTTAGTTTTGTTTTTGATTGATTTAGATGCTGAATTAGTTCATGTTTACCAAAGTCTGTTTGATGCGTTAGAAAATGGAATTAATCCATATACCGAACCGGTGATTTTTCATCGACTTGTAGATGGAAGTGAAATATTCTCATATTTCAATTATCCTCCAGGGGAAATTCCTTTATATTTTACTTTTTATTTAATTTTCAATATCTGGAATTATGGAATATTAATTTTAGCTAATTTATTCTTAAATTTTATTGTTATAATAATCTTTTTTATTAAAACACGAGAATTAGGTCGAAAAACCCAATTATTAATAATTCCACTTCTTTTATTAATAAATTTAGAGTTTAGTGTGAGCACTATATATTTATTGATTATTTTAGCAGGATTTTTAATATTAAATTCAGAAAATCCTTTAACTTATAAAAACCGTTTCTTTTTAATTGTTATCTTTTTTCTTGGACTAACTGCAAAATTCTTCATGATACCTTTTGTAATACTTTATTTTTGGGATAAATTAATTGAAAAGCGTGAAATTTCATATATTATTGATTTATTAATCATTTCTACTTTGGTAGTAATTGTCTTTATTCCATTCAATTTGATTAGTTTAATAAAGCACACTTTTCTATTTAATTTGAATCTAGATGTTCGCGGAGAAGTGACCACATATTATTTTAATTTTTTATCTGGTTTTTTCTTTATATTTGATCTGGTAATACTTTATCCTTTATTTGTTATTTTTTTCTTATTTCTAATTATAATTGCTACAAAAAAAATGCATTTACTTAAAAGAATAACAATTGTTTCAGCTTTTTGCCTTCTAATATTTCCCACACCAGAATACCAATATATTGGAAGTATTTTTGGTTTGTTGATATTATCAAAACTAGTTGAACTCCGTGATCAGAAAAGAGAAGGTATTAATCCTATAGTTCAATAAATTAAATCGTTTTTTCTATTAGTATTTAAAACAATAAAAATTTCTTTGATAATTAAATTAATCTGGATGAAATCACTAATGAAATAATAGAAACAGATCCAAAGAAAATCTTTTTCTAATTTGTAGATGTTTTTTCTAGTATTTCCTCAATTAGCTGATTAGTTGTCTTACCATTTGTAGAAATCCCTAAACTTTTAGCATTCTGGAATAATTGATCTTCCTCATTTGAATTTGATAATAAATTAGATTTCAAATTTTCTTCATCTTTAGTCTCTGAAACAAAATTTGTTCCGGTATTTGATACATCTTGTAGTACATTTTTATACTCTCGTGTGGCTTTTCCAACAGATTTTGCGAGTTGTGGGAGTTTATCTGGACCAAATAATAGGATAACTAGTCCAACAACAAATGCTATTTCTAATGGGCCTATATTCATCATTTTTCATCTTAAATTAATTTTATTAATAATTTTTTCTTCTTTTATTCTTGAATCTTAATTTCCGTTTAATAGAGCTTAAAATAATAATAGACATAATTATAACATATATTTCAATACTTACTGTGGTTTCTGTATCAATGTATGTTAATTCAGGATCAGGCAGGGATATCAAGGCATTTTTGAAATTATTATTAAATTTTCCGATAGATTTTGTGTCAATACTATTTACTGAGCTTAAACCTATGATAATACTTGCGAGACCATTTTCGCCATTAGTGAGTATATAATCTTCATCAAGTTTTGTTGGTATTATACCGGTAAATTTACCAGTTAAGTCTTGGAACGATGTTATTAAATTATCCAATATTTTCAAGTGATCAGGGATATTAAATAACTCAATTAGCCTGGATAAATATTTTACAAATCCAGATAGACCGTAAAAGTAACCTGTATAATACTCCTTTTCACGAAATTGGTATAATTCAAATGGCATCAAATAACCATATTCAGTAGATTCAAGTGATTCTGAAATCCTATTTGTAATTCTTATTACTTCATAAAGCCATAAATCATTATTGTCGTATTCGAATAGATCTAAAAAGAAATCAGCAATTCCAATACTTCCCACTGATAATCCCAATAAATTTTTAGCATTTTCTCCTCGATTTGTCAAATAAGGACTTCCTGGATAAGGAAATAATCCAGTATCATTAATGTCTTGATTTCTAAGCCAATTACCTAAAATTTCAGCATTATCAAACCATTTTTCATTCTTAGTTAAATTATATAATTTTAAGAAAACTTTTCCAATTCCTGCTTGGCCAGAAAGAATTCCAGTGTATTTTATACTATTATAATAATCGTCATTTGTAACAGCCCATGGGATAAATCCAGATGAAAAGTGGTCATCAGTGAATTCTATTAACGAATCTAACCAATGTACTCCTTTTATTGCAGTATTTAAATAAAGATCATTTTTTGTTAGTGTGTAAGCATCTAGTAGTGAACTGACAATTCCTGTCGTTCCATAATAATAGTCTGTTGTGATAAATCCTGTATCTCCAGCAGTTAACCACCAAGCGTATTCTGATATATTAGACTTCTGAATGTTTACTAAATAGTCAGCAGCCTCAGATGTAAGGTCATAAAAACTTATATCATTATCCATCTGATTTAAAGAAATTAAAAATGGTATTATTCCTGCATTACCATATCTCATTCCGGTCCAATTCCATGGATTATTCTCAGACTTAGGCCAGACAGTCCCATTACTTGTTTTTATTGAAATATCTTTTAAATAATTACCAATTTTTTTTATAATAGATAAATAAGTTGAGTTTTGAGTAATTTTATAAATCTGTAAAAACGCAGTACCAATTGAAGAAATTCCTCTTTGTCCAGAATAATAATCGAAAACAAGTTCACCATCATCTGTCTTATTTAAAATGTTTTTCCATTTAATTGTAGAATTTGTCTGTTCTCCAAGTGATATTAGTTTATTGGTAATAATATTCGAGATCAAGGTTGATTTATCTTGCATTTCTGAAATAACTGTATTAGAATGAAAGCCATATTTTGATTTGTATTTATTTGAAATTGTTATAGAAGAAGAAGAAGAAAATTGTGAAGATTGGAAAATAAGAAGCGTAATAATACTAAGGAGAAAAAAAAATTTTAAATTTTTAATATTTTTTTTCTTATTTACCAATTGCTTATCACAGTAGAGTATATTTAGTTTCGTTTCTTTAGAACTATTGTAGCTAGAATAATGACTGATCCAATTACAACAATGATTTCAAAACCAGGAGCTGAAGCTGGTTTATTAAAGGATAACACGATTGCATCTGCACCGGTCTCTAAGACATAGTGACCATCATCTGTCCAGCCCATTTGTTCTCCTGTTTCATCTGCATCCCAATAAGCTAAATTCATGAAGTAAGATTCTCCAGATTCAAATTGAACATCATTTACATCACCATTGGTCATTGTTCTCATGATTTCAAAGTACCATGTACCTGCTGTCCCAATAGCTGGTGCAGTAGTTCCACCTGAGTGTCCATATGCACCCCAAAGATTGTTTTCAGCACCTGTTCCATCATCATCATGACGATCCTCAGAATGTTTAGAATATTCGTCATCTAAATTACCATCAGGATCATTTCCACCGTTTGTTGCATCATCATCTTCGGTTCCACCACTGAGTACACCATAATCCTCATCAAGTTCCCAGTGCCAAATATCTACATGTCCTACGGAAGTTTCATTAGCGTAATCACCAGTACCACCCATACGAATTGCATCAGCATCACCATCTATTACAAAAAGGACTCCTAAAGCAGAGGAATTACGATGTGATCCAGTATTATGATCTTCAAAGTCATAATCATCTACTACACTAATCATGAATGCAACATGTGTATCATTCCAAACAGCTTGAACACTTGCTTCATAATGGCCAGTACCAACAACAGCTGGGTGAAGATCCACATCTGCTTTATCAATATCTACCCAATCACTTGGTTGTCCATCAATAGTTATACCAAGATCTCCGCTAACAAATTCAGCATTATATTCTGTAACAGCACCTAATGAAGGGCTTGTTACCATGAATAAAATAGCTAATAATCCTATTCCAATTAATCTTTTTCTCATAACGTTTTCAACTTTTATTAGTTTTAATATTATTTTTCGAAATTAACTATGACTTCTAATAAAAAATCTAGTCAATATGTTGTTTCCATAATGTTACCTTAATATAATGTTGTACTTAATTAATCGGCACGTTGTTTGAAAGTTATGCTCATAATAAAATTCTTCTTTACAATTTTACATATCATGAAAAAAAGGTTTTTTTATTAGTAGCAAGATTTTTTTTGTTAATAAATCTAAAAAGCAAAGAAAGTTTATATTTTTACCAAAAAATAAGGCAAAACTTAAAATATCATATGTTTCAGTTTGATATTTTTAAAAAAATATATTATTTTATAATAATTAATAGAAATTTCTGATTATTTAGGGAAATCGAATTTTTTTTTATTGAAATTAATTATATTCTAACATAAAAAACAATGTTTCGATGGAAATGCGATAAAATTTATTAGATTTTTAAAAAAATAAATCTTATTTGCTTAAATAAATGTAAAAAAAAATTTATTCTTCTATTGTTACCTTGTTAATTATTTATTTTCACCAACTCTTTAAGTTATTTGAACTCAATCTTAACTTTAAAATTAATATTACAACCTCTTTTAAACTTAAAATGGAATACCTAGATATAAATAATCAAGAGATGAAATATATGAATTTAGATGATTTTTTTTGGACCATTCTAACCATTACATTTTTTAGTTTTCTTGGAATAATACTTTTCCCATTTATTATTACCACAATTGCTTTAGGAGCTATATTTTATTGTATATTAATTATTGGATTTAAAATGCACGATTTAATGCATCTTCTCCATTTTTGTCCCCATTGTGGTATCTATCCGATATTTCTAAAATTCAGATCAGCTTCTCATTTTGATAATAAATTTTTGAACAACTAATCCCCGTTTGATAAATTTTTTATTCTTTCTTATTTTTAAATATCTTTTTCAAACTTTTTTATAGCCTTCATTCCGATTTCAGTTACTTGAAGAAATTCTGGCTTTCCACCCTCATTTACTGGTTTAATAAAACCATATTCTTTAAGAATTTCTATATGCTTTCTTATAGCGGATCTTGAAATCTTTTTCAAGCCATTAAGTTCAAATTTTTCTTGATAATTTTTTGCTAATTTTGAAACAAACATGCTTTCTCCTTTTGTTTGGGCTTCGTATATTTTACAAAGAATATGCCTTCGTTGTTTGGCTCCCTTTGCCCATATTAATATTATAGAATAATTAGAAGTCATTCGTAATTATTCATCCAAGTCAAAATCAGAATTTTCCTCATTCATTGTCTTTTTTACATTTAATAAAATATTTCTTAAGCCAAAAGAAGCATACATAATGAAGAAAGCTCCAATAATTTCTGATATTTCAGCTCCGATGTCATATATACTCACCTGAAAGAATTGTTCAAAAGTTTCGAATAATTCATGTAAAAATAAAAATCCCATTCCTATAGGGAATCCAATCCAATATTTTTCATCTTTTAATTCTTTATAAAGACTAAAAGCAATTAGAGTTGTAGATAAAAAAAATAATAGCGACAAACCATGAGCTAATAAGTCTAAATCAATGTTTTGCATGTTCATTCCAATTTAAAAGATTAATGATATTTTTTTTTGATATTAAGTTACTAATGGATTATTTAAATAAAACCTATTAAGCATAAAATAAGCAAAAAAGATTCTAGAAAAACTTTCATTTTTTTTTTCACTAAAATTATAATAGTTTTATCAATAAGGAATATAATATTAAGACATTAATCCCTAAATTAAATAAAATATAAGAAGCTTTTATTACCTAATAGAAAAAATAATTTTGAAAGAAAATTGATGTCAATTTTGAATTCCGTTAATAACTTCATTTTTCATCAAAGAAATAATTCTTTTACCCGAATCTGTTAAAGCTAGATATTTTGGTTTTCCCTTATTATTTATTATCCGAATATATTTGAATTCTAAAAGAACCTTTACATGTTTCCGTATTGTTGATCGTGAAGGTTTATTATCTAATGATTTTTCCTCAAGTATATTTTTAATTCTTGAAACAAAAATTGGAATTTTTTCTTTATTAGAAATATAAATTTCTAGTATAATTTTTCTTCTCATAAATGCTCCTTTGGACCAAAGAAAAAGAACCGAATAATTTTCAGACAAAAAAATTCCTTCATTATGGAGAAATCTTTGATTAATGAGAAGAATGAAAATAAAAAATCTTCATATTTCTATTTTAATCACCAGATACCGATGTACCTGTATTTAGAACTCCACTTTCTTCCGAAGTAGTTGATTTACCTTTTTTTTCTTGCTCTTCCTTCTCTTCGTGTTCGATCATTTCCCACATTGATATGATAGGAAAAATTTTTGTAAATACTGCGTACATAAAGATAAAGAATGCAAATCCACCTATTGTTATTCCAATTTCAGTTAATGTAGGCAAATACCAAGCCCATTCATCTCCACTTACTATGGGCGTAGAAAGAGTTGGAATAATGATTAAATAACGTTTCAACCACATGCCAATATTGATTAATATAGTTGCGAATATTATCCAATTTTTTGTCCGTGTTTTAGGATATATTAATATTAAACCAGGAATAATAAGACCTGGGAACCAGAAAAACCAAAATAACCACGCATAATCTCCATAAAAAAGTGATAGTAATAATTCCCATTCTTCCAAATGATGTGTAAATGCTATAGTTAAATATTCAGATACGGAAAAGTAGAAATATAACATGGCGAAAATTATCAGCAACTTACTTAACTTTACGAAGTGTTCGTCGGTCAAAAATTCTTCTAAATGATAGTATCGTTGAAAAACATACATAGCTAGGATTACAGCTGCTATTCCGCTATATATTGCTCCAACCAAAAAATATGGACCAAATATTGTTGAGTACCAACCCGGCCTCCATGTCATACTGAATATCCAAGAAACTACTGTGTGTACTGAGACTGCTACTGGAATAATAATAAATGGAAGGAGTGTTAATGCTTTATTTAAGAATTTTTCTTGAATTTGTGTTCCCACATATCTTGCTGCAAGCAGTCGGTAAAAATTATGGCGAATTTTACTTTGATTTTTTGTTCTATCCCTTAAAATGGCTAAATCTGGTACAAGAGCCAAATAAAGAAAAAATAAAGATCCTGCAAAATACGTTCCAATTGAAAGGAAGTCCCAAAATATTGGAGACTGAAATCGACCATACCAAATAACATTGAAAATTCTATCTAGACGTCCCATATCAATAAAAATATTAATTGCACCTACAATTAATGCAAATATTGTAATTGATTCAGCCATTCGTGTTACAGGTGTTCTCCATTCGGCATTTGTAACACGAAGAATACCAGTAATAAACATTCCAGCATGTGAGACTCCAATCCAAAAAACAAAATTGGTAATGTATAGTCCATAAATAACTCTATCAGACATACCAGTGAGTCCCAATCCTAATTCTAATTGTTCCCAAACCTGAAATGAAGATAGTAACATAATTATCATTAATATTCCTATAATTACAAGAAATTTTGGTGTAATTTTCATGCTATTTAGAACATTTTGGTATCGTTTTTGTTCTAAAGTTTGTTCTAATCTTGTATCTTTTTTATATATATCCGCCATTTATAATTGCCTCCGTGGTAAGTAAAAAACACGTGGATTAGTCCCTAACTCCTCTTTATATCGATAACCATTTCTTTCATTTACAACCTTTTTCACGTCTAGAGTTTCCCCTTGACTATTGGTCACAAGGTTTTCTTTTAGATTTCCATAATATAACGCCCCATTTTTGCAAGCTGATGCACAATGAGCAATTTCCCCCAAATAACCCCTGTGTCCACAAAAATCACACTTATCTGTTGTTCCCTTGATATGTTTTGTAGAATACATTGGACTATTGTGTTTAATGTTTTTATTTGGAACATTATATTGCTCCCAATTGAAATATCTCGTCTCATAAGGACAAGCAGTCATACATAATCTACATCCAATACAAATATCATGATTTATTAGAACTAAACCATCATCGTCATGTCGTCGTAAAGCAGCACCAACGGGACAAACCTCAACACAGGGTGGATTTTCACACTGTTGACAAATTCTAGGGAAAAAGTAAGGCTCCTGAAAAGGGTTGTCTTGTCTCTTATATATTTTTATCCAATCCATTTCTTGAGGAACATTATGACTATCACGACATGCACTGGCACAATCAGGTTCCTCACCATTATCTTTTTCACATCCATCACATTTATCTAAATCAATTACCATTCCAAATGATATATTTGAATCATTTGGTTCTGGATATTTTAAATCATCTAAAGATTTTAATTCATTTGACGATTGTTGAATATTTATTTTCGATGAACTGCCAAGAATAGTTTTTGGTAATAATAAAGCTCCTGAAACAACAGCACTACCAGCGACTATCGCTTTTAAGAAATTTCTTCTATTTTTATCCATATTTTTAACTCTCCTTTGGTTCAATTTCTCCATCTTTATTTCTAATTACTTTAGTAAAATAATAAAATGCAAGACTATACCCGATCCACGGAATAGATAGTATAATTACTGCAATTATTCCAATAAATGTAGGAACCCAATCAACGAAATTTTCTTCCGATTCTATATAATTAAATGAAAAAGTTGCCTCTGTTGTTGAAACTCGAAAATTAAGTGAACCCTTATATTTTGTTAGAAAGGTAATTTCTTCCAATTGATAATTGGAAATTGATGTTGTTAATATTGCTTCTCCGTTACTATCAGTTTCTCCGGATCCTAAGAAAAAATTACCATAAGTTCCTTTTAAATAATAATCAATAGAGGCATTTGATAGGGGATTTCCTGATTCCTGTTCCAATAATTTTGCTGTTAATGTAAAATTTTCATCACTGGTTATTACAGTTGAACTCGTTGTAGTAATAGCTAAATTACTAGCTTCTGGAACTTTTACAAATTCAGGGGCGATAAAAAATTTAAAATCAAGATCTGAATTGATGTTATGTTGTTCTTCAAAATCATCACTAAATATGTTATATGCAAAATATATATCTGCACTTTGATTCACAGCTAAAGGAAAATCGAAGTTATCTGAGGAATTTAAGGGCATAATAAATTCAATTATTGTTACTCCATTTACTTGAGATCCATTGAAAACCAAGATGTCATTAGTACCTCCCTTAATTGTATCCAGTAATGGAGCTTTATGTCCTTCCCCATACATATCTAATACAATAGTATTATTATCTTCATCTACACTTGCCATGATAAAATTAGCGCCAAACATACCCCCATTTGGAGTATTGATACCTATGGCAACCCAACCTCTTGCTGGACTTTCTAGCGCAATGAATAAATGAGTAACATTGTGTTCTAAGAAAATATTAATACCTGTTGAAGGTTCTAAACGATTATCTAAATATTCATTTTCATTTATTATACCATCAATAGACAAATTTTCTTGAGAAGATCGATAATAAGCAATTATTTCCGAAGAAATAATTTCTTCTTCAAGTGATATATCATTTTGACTAATTTCATTATTATCAGCTAAAACTTGAATTGGTGAAGAATTCATAATGGATAACATTAGAAATAATGATAGACCAATGAGAATATAGCCTGGAAAACCTTTTTTTAGACTCATACAAAACAAATTCCAAAAAATTCTTATTTTATATTTAATTAAAAAAATAATCTTAAGACAACAAATTAAAATAAGCATGACAAAAAAGGTGTGTAAGGAAATAAGATTATATTTGAAATGATCATTGAAAGAGGAATTTTAACGAGAATGATTTAAATTACAAAAAAAAGAAATATTACAGTAAATACAGATAAAAACATTATTGAAAGAAGAATTAACTTAATAATATGTAAATAATTGACATGTGAAAATTTAATTTTCCATATTTGGCTAATCAAATTTTTTTTTCAACCTATTTACACCCTAATGGCACCTAATTTGCAATTTGTTTATATTTTAAGTGCTCAAAAATTTTACTCTATACACACCATTAATTAAATTCATATCATTTTTGAGTATGAAATATTATCAAATAGGAAAATATTATGTTTCACGTATTTAAATTTAAAATAAGACCAGAAAAACTTTGTATTATCAAAAGAACATAAAATTACGTCAATTTTCCATTCTCTTCAATTATACGATTAAATGCATCTAATCCCTCCCTGGTTAAACTCAAATATTCTGGTCTTCCTCCTTTGTTTATTGATTCAATTAAATTATATTTTTCTAAAGACTTCAGATGAAATCTGACAAGGGATATTGTAACCTTCTTTTCCGTATATTTTTCGATCAAATCATTTGTGATTTTTGATAAAAAAATTGCCTCGTTTTTTTCCTGATAAGAAAATACTATTTTTACTATTTCACGCCGAATTTTAGCTCCTTTTGTCCAAATAAAAAGAAGGGAATAATATTTTGACACAAATTCACATCTTTAAATTAATCAAAATCATCTTTATTATTTAAATAACCAGAAACATTAGAAATTATTCGAGTTAATCCTAAAGTTAAATATATCAAAAAGAAAGAACCCAACATTTCTAGTATTTCAGGGATTATTCCAAAATCAAACCCAAAGAACAGATGGTAAATTTCAATGAATTCATGAATAGCAAATGCAGACGTTGCTAGAGGAAGTCCAATCCAATACTTCTCTTTTCTAATTAAAAACCATAATCTGTAAGATAATAATAAAGTAATAATATAAGAGATAAGGGCCGCAATATAAATTAGTGTATCAATTTCGGTTGGCATAATTATCAACATTTTATCCAATGTAGAAAATTATGCATAAAATATTTAAAAATATCTTTGAGTTAGCATCTTCTTTCTTAAAAAAATTGATCAGATGTAAATAGGAAGAAAAAATTCTTTTTAATAGGTTTCATTTTGAAAAATTATACTAAATTCTATCATTATTTTTCAATTATTGGTTAGTTTACAATTAAATGTAATATTAAAGAAATACCTATTTACATAATCATTCACTAAGATAATAATGACAATATTAATCTCAATCAAAGAAAATAAAACATCAAAACAAATCCGATTCGTCATCATATCAAACCGATCTTTTATTGATTTTTTGTTTTATCAACCCTCTAATAATCATTGCTAAATTTGGAGAATGAAATTTTAATTTGCTTCCCCCTAGATTTAAATTTATTAGGTCAATTAAATTTTCAATCCTTGATGGGATAGCAGTTGTTTCATATCTAAAAAATTCAATATTTTAACTGAGGTTAATTGGCTTAATACAACTGAAATTCGTAAAGAATAATTTGAATAATGTATTGAATGAAAGGAAACCTCATTGTATTTAAAATATATATTTTGTTAGTTAAAATAAATTCTACATTTATTAGGAGCTATTAAAACCTTGAATACACTTGACAAAACCTTCCAAGAATTAACAGATAAATGGAACGAAGCTGGCATTTTTTTTGACAAATTTAAAGTTGCTTTCAAAAAAGAAATTATTGATCTTCAACAGCAATTAGAAACTACTCAAAAACAAACTTTAGAGTACAAAAATAGGATAGATGCACTAAACACTACTCTAGAAGAAAGTAATAAAAAAATTCAAGGATTACAAGTAAATGAACGCGAATTGAAGCAATTAAAACCTGAATTACAAACTCTAAAAGTAGATTCAATGGAATTGAAAAGAAAACTTGCAGATAATAATACAGAATTGGAGAATTCAAAAAATAAAAAATCAAAATTAGAATCTCAACTTAAACAGAGTCAACAAACCGTTGAAGAAATGCAAAAAGAAAAATCTGATTTTATAAATAGGTTACAGGAATCTTCAGCACAATCAGAGTCAATAAGACGGGATTTAACTAATTCACAAAGAGAAATTCGGCAATTAAAAGAAGAAATAACATCAGTTAGAACAGAAGGTGCAAAGATTAGAGAAACGCTTCAAAACACTAACGAAGAATTAGAAAAAACTAAGAAGGAACTTAACGCTCTTTCTCGAGAAGTTAATACATATAAAAGTGAATCAGAAGAATCTAAGAAACGTGCAACAGAACTTCAGATCAATTTGCAAGAAGTTCGAACAGAAATACAGGATTTAAATTCAAAAAAACAAGCTAGTAGTAAAGAACTAAGAGAAGCGAAGATGCAAATAAGCGAATTGAAGGAAGCTAATTCCAGGCTTCAAAAGACTTTACAAAATAAAGCATAAGTTGAGGTTTGAACACTTTATAACAAGATTTCTATTTCTTTTTCAGTTTTATTTTCCATTTTTCATATAGTTCTTGTAATGTGGGTGTAAAAAAACTGCTATCTTTGTTTATCTCTTTAAATATGTCCCAAAATATTATTAGTTTTTCAAACCAATCGATTTGTGTTAAATAATTCATATCCGAATATTTTTTTTGTCTCTCTTCACCTGAAAAGTGATTGATTGGAGAAATATAATCCCCTTCTTTTTCCCTAATCTTTGCTGACCAATCTAATGGCAGTTTTGTTCCTTGATACCATCTGATAAGCTTTTGATTACCTGAAAGTTGTTCTAAAGCTCCTACACCCCATCGAAATACATAAAATTCGGTCATCTGTGGTTTAGGCTCAAGAAATACCAGAAATCTCAATTCAGTTTTTTTATTTATGAAAAAATCCTCAAATTTTCTATAAAATCGCTCATAAATATCATTTAATCTCTTAACTAATAGTTCTCCTACTTTTCCTTTATTCCACATCGATGGTAAGTAGGTATTTTGGTTATAAATACGTATTTCTACAGGAATGGAATCATAATCTGATCGACTTCTTGTTAATGGGATATTGATACTTTCATTTGATCTTTGAACAATTCTTTTTCTTTTTCTTTTTCTTTCAGAAATAATTATAGGTAGAGAATTTGATGTTTTATATTGATTAGTCTCAGTTATTTTATTCAATTCTCCAAAAAAATCAGCCTTCCTCTTACCTTCACAATTACAAAATTGCTGTATACCATACTCTGTACGGACACGTTCATAAATAGCTTTACAATTAGGACAAAACATTTTACACACTTATATAACAGGTTAGATAGTTCTCTGAGCTTTTTTTACGTATTCTTTCCAATTCAAAATTTCTCTATTTGTAAGGAAAAATTTAGTTATTGGGTAACCTGAAGCAGAAATGGCTCTTATCATCGCTACTTCGATTGTAGGGATTTGTTCTGTTCCTTTATTTTGTAAGAATATATTTTTAAAAATTAAATCTATTTTTAATTTCATTAAATCTTTAGTAAATACCTTTTTTTTCATTTTTGGAATCATAGATTCATAAAAAAGCTTTAACATTATTCCTAATATGGAAAATACTCCAGAAAAAGTTATTAAAGCGGGGAGAATATTTTCAATTGTAAATGAAGTATTAGAAAATAGAAATATCAAAATAATTAAGGGAGGAATTATAAGAATAAGAGGAGATAATAACAAAAATGAAAAAAACCGGCTTCGTAGAAGAATTCTATTATCAATATTATCTTGAATCCTTTCCGGTCTAATGATTCCGCCTTCAGAAGTTAGTGTGTTAATTATACTGGTGCATACAAATAATTTCTCTGGTATATCCTTTATATTTTCTTTTTTTTTCCTTTTTTTAATTCTTGCTGAAACATCTTGCATTAGTTGTTCCAAAGTATCTTGTACCGGAAATTCAAAGAAATAATTCAAGACAAAAAATGAAGTATTACTATTAATGTAAGTGAAGATTTCATCCAAAATCCAATCTAATGTTTTATTATTGCTAATCTGATTTCTATCCTCTTCATCAAGAATTAACCAAGTTGCATAATCAAATAGAAGTGACCAATTATATCCTGACATGCTCATTAAAGCTAATGTAGATTGTCCCCATTCTTGTAATATCAGACTTATCATGTGAGGTTGTTTTATAGTTTCTTTTTCTAGGTCATAATCAGCTATTCCTGAATAATTAGCTAAAGATTTCATAATTGAATAGAATTCATCAGTATCATCAGATACCCTATTAATATTTAGACCAAGGAGAAAAGCCAAACGATGTGCTTCAGAAGTGTCCATATTAAGACCTTAAAATGTAGGTTATTTTAATTTTATAAAAATTATAAGCTAGTAAAAAAATCATGTTTATTAATAATGAAGGGTAATTTATGACAAATCTAACAATCAATAATGCTGAATTATATTATGAAGATACAAAATCAGGTAAAGAAACCATTTTGTTTTCTCATGGTTTATTATGGTCTTGTAGAATGTTTGATGATCAAGTGAATGAATTAAAAGGCGACTATCGGGTAATAGCATATGATCATAGAGGTCAGGGACGATCAGGAATACCAAAAAATGGATACGATCTAGATTCTTTAACAGATGACGTTGTCATGTTAATTAAAAATCTTAATTTAGATTCTGTTCATTTTGTTGGACTGAGTATGGGAGGTATGGTTGGTATGCGATTAGCAGCACGACATCCTGAACTAGTAAAATCGTTAATTCTTATTGATACTTCAGCAGATCCAGAATCTCCCAAAAATCTCCCAAAATTTAAGCAAATGAACTTTATAGCAAAATAGATTGGTATAAGGTTGGTAGTTAAGCCAGTGAACCAAATTATGTTCAGTCAAACTTTTTTAAACGATCAAGATCGTAAAGAAGAAAGAAAATATTGGAAAAAACAACTTCTCAAAAATCGGAGAATGGGAGTAACAAAAGCAGTAAAAGGTGTAATTAATAGAAAAGGAGTATTCGAAGAATTAAGTAATATAATAGCTCCCACTTTAATTTTAATTGGAGATGAGGATGTTGCTACTCCATCTAAATATTCTAATCGTATTCACAGTGCTATTCCCAATTCAAAACTAGTTACCGTACCAAGGGCAGGACATTCTTCTACAATTGAAGAGCCAGATGTTATCAATAATGAAATAAAATCCTTTCTACAGGAACTAAAATAATTTTTTTTTCAATAATAAAATTTAGAAACTATCTTATCAACCTGTTTAAATTTAAATTAATATATTCTAAATGAGAGTGATTTTTTGAATAAAACAATATGTGGAACAAAAATATCCGTTAATGGGTATCTTGTAACTACTAGTAACGAACAATCTAGTAATATCAAGCCAGTATCTTATGATTACAAGGATACTGAGATCTATTTCTGTGAACAAGAGTGCTTAGATGAATTTTTGTTGTCAACTAATAAAGAAGATTGGATAAATAATCATAAATAATAAATAAAAATAAATTTTCTTTCTGTTAAAATAATCTAGTAATATTATAACCTCTTTGCCTGCTTGAATAGGTATTCATTCCATTTTTAAAAAAAACCTGTTAGTAAATTTATTAATTAGTCACTACATTAATAAATGATTAGTTTGTTATGTGTGATGTAAAAGATTAAATCTATAGATGAGCGATTTGAAAAGATTACTTCCGAGACTATTTGCTCCTAGTGAATCTCAAAAGAAAAAAGCTGAGACAGCCACTATAAAAAAGGTTCAAGCCCTCCAAAACGAAGTCATGCTGGATTTACTTAAGAAACTAGTTGATGATGCTAAGTTTGCATTGAATAACAATGAACATGAGAAAGTAGTCCAGATATTGCATGATTTAATTTTACACGATCTTAATCTTATGAAAATTATAAATGGTCAACTAATGGGCGAAATTACTATTACTCAAGCAACATTACAAAATTCCATTGAGTTAGAAAGCTATTATAATTTAACTAGAAGCAAAATACTTATTTCTATTGTTGATTCTCTTAATACTGGAATCAATATAGCAAAAGACTTTGTTAAAACGAATTTTAAATATTCAATGGAATATTATAATTATTATAATGAAGTTTACAAATACTATATTCACAGTTTAGATTTTTTGTTAGAAGACAAAGATGATATGCATCAACATAAAATGCATCAAGAATGTTATTTTCAGTTAGTAGTTGTAGAAGATTTGATCAAACAAAATTTTCCTACAGAAAATCAACAGTATTGATAAAAATCATAAATAGATAAATATTTTTTTTTAGGAGAAAACCCATATTTTGATACTTTGTTCAAGCTATCGGTATAAGGCTCCTTATTGGTAGAATATTTTTTCGTTAATATCCTCAACAACTATAATTTATCTTTTCTTCTAATTCAGAATATTATAATAATTCATCATGAATCATAAATCTATGTAAATTTACCCGAAAATTAAGGTGACATTTTAATATAATATCAAGTTAAATGTTGTTAACGAAGATAATTTATTTAAAGAAAAAGAGGATAATTTGTTTATGGTAAATAAATTCAAAACAAAAATGAAAAGTTTTTTTTCTATAATAACCATTATAGAGAGTAGATAATATTTGGATAAGATAGCTCTATCTGACCATTCTTTAGGATACATTTATTTATTAATAGCAGTTATAGGGTGGGGAATGTCAACTACCCTTATAAGTTTTGGATTAGAAAACTTTTCAGCACTTCCATTCCTAGCTTTTAGATTTTTATTGGCATTATTAGTATTTACCCCATTTATTGTTGTTAAAAGACTTCATCTGGTGGTTAACTTATTTCAAAATAGATGGGTTTGGATTGTGGGATTATCAGAATCAATGGGATTGATATTTCAATATTTCGGTCAAGAAACTGTATCTGCTGGATTGTCAGCACTTCTTTCGTTACTGTTTTTAGTTATTGTTCCTTTCATATCTCCCTTTATTGTTTATGAAAAGATAAGATCCTACCATGCTTATGGTATTATTTTAGGACTAATAGGAGTTATATTTATTACATCTGAAGGAAATATTGAAAATTTCTTCAATGGAAGTATTATAGGAGCTATTCTTTTACTACTTGCAGCTTTCAGTTATGCAATCTATATTGTTTCAACTTCGAGAGTGTCAACAATTGAGATCAGAGATATCGATGTTTTTTCATTATTCTACGTTGTAATGGCAATTATTACTTTTGTTAGTCTCTTTTTTGCAGGAATTACAGGGACTTTGGTTTTTCCTCCAACAGATGCATGGATATGGATTATTCCTTTAACAATATTTTCGACATTAATAGCTTTTTTAGCATATTTTAAAGCATTAAAAACGGTTTCAGCAAACACGGCTTCTATTTTATTAATATTACAAGTAATTATTCCTTTTAGCATAGATGTTCTGTTCTTAGAAATAACTTATAGTCTTTGGATTTATTATGGGTCTTTAATTATTGTATTTGCGATTATAATTGTGCTTGTAAAAAGTTCACAGACATCAAAAAAAACTTTAGGGGATTGAGTTTTTTCTATAAACCAGTTGAATTAACCATACAATTGTAAAAATAATTATAAAAATACCTACAACAAGCATGTAAATAAAATTTTCAAAGACCCTTAAGGTCATGAATAAAAAAAGGACAATTGAAATGTAAAAGGAAAATCCTAAAATTTGGTATAATATTTGAATATTTGCTAATTTCGTTTTTTCATTTGAAAACTCTTTTTCTAACTTTTTAAAGTAATTATTAAGAATCAAACCTGAATAAAAGATTAACGGAATTCCACTCACTATTATGTTCCAATGATATAAACCATATTGACTTATTGCTAGCAGTAATGTGTATAACCAAGAATAAACAAACAGAGTAGGTATAAAATTAGAAAACCATTTCAGTTTAGAAAAGGTTATGGGATTATTATTTTTTTTACTAATTTTTTTGTTATAATAAATACTAAACCGAAGAATAGTACTAAAAAATAGTGAAAATAAGATATAATAATAAAGAGTGGCAATTGGAACCCCAAAGAATTCGTCTGATATTCCTGATGAATATATCCACCAGTTCAAATCCCTTCCAGTTGCTTCTAAGAACATTGCATATGTTCCTGTTATTAGTCCATCTGATCCAACTCTTGTGCAAACTCTCGAAAGATTAACATTTTCGTTGTTCTCATTATTAAAAATCAAGTTTGTTAAGGAGTAACTTGCGAATAAACAAACCATCCATCCAAAGGGAATTACTAGTGGATAGCCACCTATTGGTAAATTCGTTGTTGAATCGTGAGATATAAGCAAAAATCTAAAGCCGGTGTATGTATATGTTTCTTTTATAGTAATATTAAAAACTTCAACTGCTGCTACAATTACAGCAAAAACCACGATAAGAAAAGAAGCCCAAATATTAACACTATATTTGATTATTATTAAAACAAAAATAAATAAAAAAATATTAAGTATTTCGAAAGATAATTGTTGGCTAAATGGTAGTTCTAATAAAAATAAGATTATAGTAGTTAATATATGAATACTTATAGTAAATATGATTGATAATGTAAAAATTGTTGGATTATCTCTTAAAATGTATTTCAAATTGCATTTCCTTTAATGATGAATAATTAACTAAAAATTAAAGAAATAAGAAATTTATAAATAAAAAAGAAGACAATGTAACAAGCCCAAATATATTTTGAATCACGTGAAGTCATAAATAAAAGGTGGATCAATTCCTAAAATTCTTAAATATATACATATTTGTCCTCGATGATGTATCGCTTCTTCTAAGATAGTAGCCATTGAAGAAAAACCAGTTATTTCCCATTCACCCCATCCTAAAGCCTTCATTTTATATTTAACTTGTGTTTCTAACATTTCACTCGAAATTGAATCCATTTTGTCAATAATATAATTTTTCACTTTTTTTCCATATTCAACAATCTCTCGAGAAGATTTGATAGATTTCAGATCTAATTCAAAACCCTTAAAATCTGTGTCAGCGTTGAAATTACCATTTATTGTTGCTTTTGTATAAATAAATGATAGGCGATAAACATGATATGCAATATATTTCAAAGTATTGAGCTTTCCTTCAGCTTGAGGTTTAAAATCAAGTTTATCATCTGGAATAGAAGTAATAGCTTTATCTAATACTTTCATAACATTATTTATGGCATAATTTAATGAAGATTTAATATTTGCAACAGGATCCATAAAAAATCACTAAAAGAAATACTAAAATTATTAATTTATCTTTTTTAAATACTTTTTAGAAATTAAAATTTAAATTTTTTGTATGTTTTTAGATCATATTTAAAGTTTTACGACTATGTTTGGGAATATTATCCATAAAATGATGGTAAGAAGGAAAATCCAAGTAAACTAATAATTAAAATTGAAATAGGCCATGCTAATATTAGAAAATTTCTTTTGAGTAAGAAAATATACATTAATATAAATAATGTAGCAAGAATTAGAAAAATTATTGAAACATAGTTTAAGTGATTAAGTATTAGTAAAATCAATCCCGTTCCAATTAATAGTAACAATAACAATATTACAGATAATTTTTCAGCAGTTTTTATTCCTAATTTATGAATTAAGGAGTTTTCACCACTCTGTTTAGCTTCTTCAGCACCTGGTAATTGATTAGCTATATTTAAAGCTGGTCCTGCTAACAAACCCAAAGGGTATAGGAGAACAAGTAGAAAAAAATTCGGGTTATTTTGGATTATTCTAGCATAAACCATGACTGTTGGAATTGCTAGTGAATACGGTAACCATGAATAAACTGTTCTTTTAAAACCAAAGTTATAGATAATTCCTAAGAAAAAACCGAAATAGAGAAAAAAAATTGCTAGAAATCCAAATTGAAAAACTGAAAGAAATGATATTATTATTAAAAATGCTAAAACAACATAGCTCATTTTTATTGACGCAGTCCCATTAACTAAAGGTTTCCAGGGTTTTGCAATACTGTCAAAATCTATATCAAGTAAATCATTAGTAATTCCAATTGAAAATTGAATAGAAAGCATTGATAATCCCAATAAGAATAAAGAAAAAATACCAAATGATTCTGTAAGTGGAAGAGAAACGATCATAGTAACTATTGTTACCGCTATAGACGTGATTGGATGGAGAATTTTAAAATGTGGATATAAATTTAATTTTATCATTGTATTAACACGAAAGACAAAGGAATAATTAAATATTCTATATAAAATACTTTCCATATTGTTAGATAATAGTGCCCTATTGACTTATCTTCATTATAGTTCGTCAAGTATGCATTGAAGATTAAGTTTGGAAGAATTATTAAATGTAATAGACTTATAATAAATAAATTTGACTGAAAATTATATATAAGTCCAAATATAATCGATATTAAATATAAGCTGGTTAAAATACCTACAGCAATATAAAAAACTGTTTTTTTTCCAAATAAAATTGAAAAAGTTTTTATTTTATGTTCCTTATCCCCTGAAATGTCGGGAATATCCTTTAATAATGCGATTGAAATAGTAAAAATAGAGACAAACAAAGTTAAATAGAAAATTTGATCTGTAAGAATAACGTTTTTTCCTAAAAGATTTTGAAATGCAAAATAAATTCCCAGATTTGCAACAAATCCTCTTACTGTTATAATGCTTAAAGATGCAAAAAATGGATATTTCTTCAATCTAAATGGGTCTAAAGAATATAGGGAACCGATTAATAGAGAAAATATAATTGTTAAAAATAAATAAAAGTTGATTGCAAAAGCAAATACCAAACTTGCTATAAAACAAATAACAATTATTATTTTGGCATCCCTTATTGATAATTCCTCGGAAACTAAAGGAAGATACGGCTTATTGATTCTATCAATAGCAATATCGGAAATTTGATTTAATCCTGTTATATAAATATTGGCTAGAATCGCAACCAGTAAAACTAATATTAGATAAATTAAATTCAAAGAAAAAATTTCAATAAAACTATCATTTGATAAAAAATAGATTCCAGTAATGCTAAATATAGTGCCTAAAACGGTATGGGGACGACTGAATTTACTCAATACTAAAATAAAATTGTTGAATTTTATCAGGATCACCATTTTGATGAAACTAATTATATAATGTTCTGAAATAGTGTATTGAATCCAACCGGGGGGATGTTTCTTTTTCATATAACCTTAGTAGTAAAGCTAATTGTCCACGATGTTGATGCCCATGATTTGATAGGTGAAGAAAGGTTTCTTGAATCGGATTCCTAAATTTTTTACCACTTGAATTCCCAACGGAGATAATTTTATCCATTTCGTTTTTTTCTAATATTTTTTCAATTACCAACAAAAATCGATTATCTGATTTTTCCCATGCTTCTATTATTTCATCTAATGTTTTAAAATCTTTTAATGACCGTAAAGATATTTTTTCTGACTTTTCCTCAATTCGATCTATCCATGCATTAACTGCATCAAAAAGATGTACAATTAGATCACCAAATGATTCATAAGGAGTTTTAATATCCATAAAATCAAAAGATAGCTGTGTAATCGATTGATGTAATAATTTGTTTGCCCAAGCATTTATTTGAGCGATTTGGATAATAATATTGCTCATTTAAATAAACTTATTCAAACTAAGTATAAAAAATTAGTCTTTCCACCAAAATAGAATCAAAAAATTACTTTTCCCGATAAGAAATCCAAAGTCATATTTTTTTTTGGATTAGAGAATAATTCTTTAGTATCCCCATATTCAACTATTTCACCGTTTATTAGTACAATAATTTTATTTGTTATTCTTTGTGCTTGAAAAAGGTTATGGGTCACAATTATTATTGTTCCGTTTTCATTCTTTCGATACAGGCCAAGATTCTTTTCAATATTACTGATATTAGCAGGATCCAAGTTTTGAGTTGGTTCGTCAAGAACTAGTACTTGGGGCTTTACCACCATAGCTCTTAAAAGTGATACTCGTTGTTTTTCCCCTCCAGATATTAAATCAACATTTCTATCCATGATTTCATTTAATTTGAAAGAAGAAATAAGTTGATTAGTATAGTTCTTATCCTTAATTTTTCTTAAATTCAAACTATACTGAATATTATAACGTACTGACCCTTTGAATAGAACAGGTTGTTGATGTATGAAAATCAAATTTTTTCTTATCTGTTTAAATCTATTTCCATCTTTTAATGGAATTACTTGTTGATCACTATAATTATATTCTCCTTTTACAAGATAAGGATTTAATAATGCAATTGCTTTAACTAAAGTAGTTTTTCCTGACCCAGATGGACCAACAATACCAATTATATCGTTACGGGAAATATCCAGGTTAATATTTTGAATAATTGGATTCTGGAAGTTAGGTTTATCAGAGCCTTTAACACTCATATTTCGAATTTGTATTAATGAATCCATGATTGTCTAATCTCCCTTTACCAATCTAGGGCTTTTTGAGTGCTGAAGGTAAGTAAAAACAATATTGACAATTAAAGCTGTTAAAAGTAATATTATTCCGAGAGCTAAAGCATATTCCCATCTTCCTGCGCCAATATCCCTACCAATTGCTGTGGTTAATGTTCTAGTATGATATCGAATATTTCCACCAACAATTTGGACTGCTCCAATCTCCGATATAGCACCACCAAATGCTGCTATGATTGCAGCAAAAATCTCAGTTCGAATTTCTCGTATTTGTGTCCAAATAATCTGTTTTTTATTTGCTCCTAGAGTAATAGCAGTTTCTCGTATTTTTGGATCAATTGTTGATACTGCACTAATAGATAGACCAGTAATAATTGGAATAGCTAATAATAGCTGAGCAATTATCATTGCAGCTTCTGTTAACAATATATCAATTCCAAACTGGACAAATGGACCAGAGTTGGAAAAAAGCAAGAAAACAAGAAGTCCCATAACTACAGGTGGAAATGACATCCCAGTATTAGTAATAACTAATACTATACGTCTACCATGAAATTTTTGAGATCCAATAGTGATTCCTATTGGAATTCCAATAATTGTAGCAATTATTACAGCAATTAATGAGACTCTAAGTGATAAAAAAGTAATATTTAGAACTTCTGGATCTAAAGAAATAATGAGCTCTAAGGCTTTTACAAATGCTTGAAAAATATCATTAGTCAATTCTTTGAGCTCCAATTGCTTGAAAATAGTTATAGATCTATTATAATATTACTCTAAGTCGCAATTTGAAAAAATCATTTCGATTTTCTTATCAAATTAGAAATTCATATATTTCAAATTACAATCAACGTAACTTTAAAATTCCTTAATAAAACTAAATTTCCCAAAAATCAATTTCGTTTTCTGGCATTTTATCTAGGTGATTTAAAAAATCTGCAAAAAATACCTGTTTTCCACTAATAAAATAACTGTTGATTAAATTTTGTCCTTTTGTGCTAATTAACCATTTAACATAATTTTTTGCTAAGTTCAATTTAATATTGACTGAATTAAATTTATCAGGATTCACCAATATTGCTCCATAAGGGTTGTGCCATAATTCTGATCCGTTTGCTAGTAAATTTAATGATAGTCCCTCTTTCATAAACGACCAAGTTCCTCGATCAGTTAATGTGTATGCATTTAATTCTGAGGCCACGGTTAATGTTTCTCCCATTCCCGACCCTGTTTCCAGATACCATTGGTTATCTAATGCCCAATCAATGTCATTTTCGTCAATAAATAATCCGGCTAATCTCCAAAGTTCTAATTCTTTGATATGTGTCCCAGACGCATCGCCCCGGCTAATAAATTTAATTGAATTATTCGATTCATATATTCTTTTGAAAATCTCTGTGTTATTATTTAATCCCCAAATATTTGCGGGATCATTAGATGGACCTACAATAACAAAATCGTTAAACATCAAATCTATTCTGTGAAATCCATATCCCTCACTAATAAATTGATTTTCTAAACTTCTAGCATGAACAATAACTATATCTGCTAATCCAGATCTAGCTTGTTGAAGTGCAGCTCCAGTTCCAACAGCAATAACGTCTATCTTGATATTTAAATCCTTTGTTACTTCTTTATGAAGAAATTCAAGAAGACCTGAATTATCAGTGGATGTAGTAGTCGCTAATCTAATTCTATTAATGGATTCAGAGTTCGAAAAGAAATAAGGTCCTAATAATGCTAAAAATAGAATTATCGAAATTAGAACTATAATTGCTATTTTAATATTAAGATTTCGCTTGACCATTTCGGATACAATAACCTTATTTAAATTCTTTTTTTTAAAGATATGTTCTTGAAAAGAAGTTTCTTGTTTCTAAACTGATAACTGAGAAAAATAAAAGAATATTAAATTAACTAGAGACAGGTATGTCTATTACCGTATGACTATCATAATCTGATTTATTTTTCGTTAATAACACCATTCCTATAGTCGCTGCTAATAACGATGCAACTAATATCCCGATTTTTGCAGTTACTACTATTGATGGATCATTAACTCCGACAAATGCAGTGTTAGCTAAAAACAGAGAAATTGTAAAGCCAATTCCTGCTAAGAAACTTGCACTTATGAATTGATTCCAGTTGACTCCTTTAGGCATTTCACCAATTCCAGATCTCACAGCTAAATAAGCTAATAAAGTGATTCCTAATGGTTTACCGACAACTAATCCTAAAATAATTCCTAAAGCTACTGAATCAAAAACCGTTGATAATGCTGCCATACTCAGAACAACACCAGCATTAGCTAAAGCAAAAATAGGTAATATTAAGAAAGTAGTCCAAGGCTGTAAATCTCTTTCCATTCGTTGTGCAGGAGACTGCATTCTGTCAGTAATTGTTTCTAAAGTGTTTATCATTGATTGTCTACGATTCTCAGCATCAACTGGTGATATTTCATATTCATCTAATAATGTAACACATTGACTAAGCAGACCCTTAGTATTTGCAGGACTCCTTGTAGGGATAGTTAATGCAAGTAATACTCCAGTCATTGTTGCATGAACACCTGATTCCAAAAACAATATCCACATAACAATTCCTAAAATTAAGTAAGGTAAAGTCCAATAAACTTTTGCTCTATTCATTCCTAAAAGTAAAACAAACACAAAAGCTATTAAAACTAAATTAGCTAGAACAATTTCTTTTGTAGGATAAAATATAGCTATGACAATAATTGCTCCTAAATCATCAGCAATAGCTAAAGCACTAAAAAATACCTTTAATGTGAACGGAATACGATTTCCTAATACGGTTAGAAGAACAATTGTGAAAGCGATATCTGTTGCCATTGGAATACCCCACCCACGAAGTTTATCTGGATTTGAAAAATTCAAAGCAATATAAAATAAAGCAGGAAATACCATTCCTCCAACAGCACCAATAACTGGTAACGCAGCTTTTCTCAAGGTAGCTAATTCACCGACTGTGACTTCTCTCTTAATTTCTAATCCCACAACGAAAAAGAATATCGCCATTAATCCATCATTTATCCATCCAATGAGATGTTCATGTACACTAAAATCCCCAAATTCAAAAGCGAGATCGGTATCAAAAAAATTGAAATATTTATCTGGTAAGAAGTTTGCCAAAGCTAGTCCTATTAAAGTAAATAAAAGGAGCATTATCCCACCTGCTGCTGCAAGTTGAGCAAATTCTTGTGTAACAAGTCTGATTCTTACACCAAGAGGTTTTTCTACCATTTCAAGGAGAGATTCTAAATCCCAAGCCCCATCGTATCTTGTTCCATTGAGAAACATTGTTGGAGTTCCGTTTACACCACTTCTTGCTCCCGATGAAAAGTCTTCTTTTATCCTTGATGCGTGTGTTTTCTCTTCAAGTTCTTTATTGAATTGGTCAATATCTAATTCTAATTCTTCTGCAAGCTCAATGAATAGATTTTCTTCTTTAAATCGATTTGAATTTTCAAATAATAATTCATGCATTTCCCAATATTTACCTTGAGCTCCTGCTGCTTCAGCTACTTCTGCAGCTTGTTGTGCTTCTGGATGAATTTTCGATAATGGGAAATGTCGAAAAACATAATTAACTTGGTCACCCATTCGTTTAAGAAGATCATGTACAACAATATTAGCTGAAGAACAATGAGGACATTGATAATCCCCATATTCAACTAACTGAATCGGTGCATCCAATTTTCCTTGATAATGATCTCTCTCAGTTACAGGGACTTTTAATTTTGCAAATTTATCTTGAGAACCAGAAGTCATGATGATAACCTTTAATTATTCAATGAATCCAATGCATCTAAGATTCCCTCAGCACCAGGATTATCACCTATGGGAGATAAGTAACTCCAAGAAATAATACCCTGAGGATCAATTACAAATAATGCTCTTTGGCTAGTTTTATTTTTTTCATCAAATATTCCATATTTTTTAGTAACCTCTCCTTCAGGGTTATTGTCAGCTAATAAAGGATATGATAAATCAAGATCCCTTGAAAAATCTTGATGTTTTTCAAGATTATCTACTGATATTCCCAATAATTCAGCGTTATAATTATCAAATAATCCTTGACTCTTAATTTCGTTATATAGAGATAACTGTGAAGAGCATACAGGTGTATTATCGGCAGGATAAAAGACGAGTATAACTGGTTTCCCTTTCAAATCACTTAGTGAAATTTTTTCGTTGATTGTACTAGGTAGAACAAAATTTGGCGCTTTATTTCCTGATTCTAACATAAAAAATATCCTAATAAAATTTTCTGCCTTTTAACAGTACTTTTCAATGAATATTTATTTAATTATTCTAATTAGAATGTAGGCATACCGAACAATTATAATCATTTTAGTAATTTAATTATTATATAATTTATTGTTCCGAAGTTCACATTAAAGACAAATACTCTGTATTTTTTTTTAGAATACAGATTTAACTAGTTTAAGAAAGAATGGGAAAAAATTTATGATTTGCAACAATTGTAGAGCAGAAAATCGTGAGACTGCTCAATTTTGTATGAAATGTGGAAATTCTTTAAAGAATAATTGTTCTAATTGTGGCGAGGAGTTACCACATCAAGCTCATTTTTGTATTAAATGTGGTACGAAAGTAATTTCCTCAGAAACTAACAAAACAGGATCTTCTTCCTCATTAATCGAGCATTATATTCCAAAAGAATTACTCAAGAAGATAGAATCAGCTAAATCTTCTGGTGGAATTAAAAATGAAAGAAGAATTGTAACGATTTTATTTAGTGACCTCCAAGGCTCAACTGCTGCTGCAGAACAGCTTGATCCTGAAGAGTGGGCCGAAATTATGAATGGAGCTTTTGAATATTTAATAAAACCTGTTTACAAATATGAAGGAATCATCGCTAGATTGATGGGAGATGCTATTTTAGCTTTCTTTGGAGCCCCTATTTCACACGAAGATGATCCCCAACGAGCTGTATTCACTGCCCTTGAGATTCTTGATGGAATAAAACCATATTTGAAAAAAACTCAAGAAAAATGGAATGTAGATGTAGATATTAGAGTTGGAATAAACACCGGGTTAGTAGTTGTTGGGGAAATCGGAACTGATATGCGTGTTGAATATACTGCCATGGGAGATGCAATAAATCTTGCTAGTAGAATGGAATCAACAGCTGAGCCTGGAACTATACAAATTACTGAATTTACACACAAATTAATAGCACCATTATTTAATTTTGAAGAAATAGGTCCTATGAATCTAAAGGGAAAGTCTGATCCAATTGTTACTTATAAAGTTCTTAGTAAAAAAATTTCTCCAGGAAAGTTAAGAGGATTATCGGGTTTGGAATCACCATTAGTTGGTAGGGATGATGAATTTAATATGATCATTGGAAAAATCTCTGAATTAATTAATGGTACAAGTAACATAATTTCAATCATAGCTGAGGCAGGGTTAGGTAAATCAAGATTATTAGAAGAAACTCATAACTACTTTCATGAGTCACAAAAATTAACTCTTCCAGATCAACCACGTTCACAAGTTTGTTGGCTACAAGGAGTATCTCTTTCTTATCAAATGAATTCGCCTTATGCTCCATTTATTGATATGTTAACTAAATTTTTTAAAATAACT
The DNA here is from genome assembly GCA_001940645.1 of Candidatus Heimdallarchaeota archaeon LC_3. Next base: position 21,465 of record MDVS01000016.1, on the reverse strand, counting down.
CCTGATTTAGATAATAATGAGCAGTACAGACTGATAAAAGATAAATTGCATCAATTTCCAGAATGCAGATCAATAACTCCTTTTATTGCCAATTTTTTACATGTAAAACCAATTGGTGAGGATTTAGACCGAATACAATACCTTGAACCCCCAACGTTACGTGAAAAAACCTTTGAATCTTTATTATTGTTTTTTGAGGAATTATCGAAAAATTATTCATTAATATTAGCCTTTGATGATCTTCATTGGGTTGATCAATCATCCATTGATTTTATTAAAAGCTTAACAGAGTCTACAACTAAACAACCATTAATAATTCTAGTACTTTTTAGACCGAGAAAACAAGAAAGGTCATGGGAATACCACGAGTATGTTGAACGTGAATTCAGTCATAATTATACAAAAATTAATCTTGAAACACTTGATGAAGCTGATTCTAAATCACTTGTATACAATTTATTAAAAATTGAGGGTTTATCTAATAAAATTAGGAATCTAATTCTTTCAAAATCTGAAGGAAATCCATTTTACATCGAAGAAGTAATTAGGACATTAATTGATAAAAAATTAATATCTAAACAAGGGAAAATCTGGCAAGTTCGATCTGAATTTGACGAAATTTCTATTCCCGATACTCTTACTGGAATATTGACCGCACGATTAGATCAATTAGACGATTATTCAAGAAATCTAGTTCAAATAGCTTCGGTAATTGGTAGGGAATTTTCGATTGAAATTCTAGAAGATATCACTGAGAATCTCGAAGGATTTGATCAAGGCATTAGTACTTTAGAGAAAAGAGAACTAATTATATTAAAAGGAAGGATCCCAAATCCAGTCTACATTTTCAAGCATGTTATGATTTACGATGTGGTTTATAATTCATTATTAAGAAAAACTAGGATGGAAATTCATAGTAAGGTAGCCAAATGCATTATTAAATTCAATGAAACAAATGTTGATGAGATAGCTCGTCATTATTTTGAAGGAAAAGATTTCAGTAATGCATTGATTTATATCGTAAAAGCAGCGCATCGTGCTTCAATGACTTACTCAAATCAAGAAGCAATAGAGTTATATAATAAAGCTCTGAGTATTAAAGACAATACTACTGATACTAAATTAATAAATGATATCTATGTAGGTCTAGGTCAAATATATACACATCTAGGGAAGTTTGAAGAAGCAACTAATGTTTATAATGAATTATTAGCTTTGGGTAAAAAATCTGGTGAGATTACGTTCCAGGTTAATGCCTTGAATAAATTAGGCTTTATAAAAGGGGCAATATTAGGAAATTACGATGAAGGGAGGAAGTTAATGGATAAAGCTGAAGAGTTATCAAATGTGATTCAATTTGAACCCGGATTACTGGAAAATTATGTCCTTAAATGTTCTATTGAAACTGCTACAGCTCAATTTGAGAGTGCAGAGAAGTATTTAACCAATGCAGCTATATTGGGAGAAAAATTAAATAATAGTGAATCAATGCTATACGGAAAAACTCATACCGTTAACACCTATGTTTTTATGACAAGATATGATGATGGATTAAAACTAGGATTAGAGACATTAGAACTAGCTAAAGAACTTAATAATAAACGATTTCAAGCAGAACTTCTAAGTTTATCAATTCCAATCTGTCATTTAAGAAATGGAAATATGGAATTAGCTTATAATGCTTGTTTAGAAGGTCTTAAAATTGCTGAAGAAATTGGAAGTGCGCAATATATAACGTATGCTTGTTTTTCTTTATTAGAAATTACACCACGCCTTGGTAAATACCAAGAATCATTATTTTATGTTCAAGAATTAATTTCTTCAAGTTATAATGTAGGACTACCTGCATGGATTGCAATTGCACATGCTGCATCAGCACAAATGTCAATTATATTAGGTAAACCAGTAGAAGAAATAGATCAACTTTTTTCTGAATCTTTTAAGTTTACAGAACAACCATCTGGAAAATTCCTAGTAGCTAAAATTTGGCATACATACGGTTTGTACAAATTCGAACAAGGGGAGTTTAGGGAAGCTATTAAATATTTCGAGATGATAAATGAGATTCCAAGCACATTAATGAATTTTTATAGACCAACAGCATTATTAGGAACAGTTTTAGCATATCTAAAACTTGGTGAGATAGAAAAAGCCTTTGAAAATTTGAATATGGCAGAAGATTACATAAAAGAACGTGAAATGAAATTTCTTTATTCATTTTTATCATTTACGAGATCTAAATATTCTTATTCAAATGAAAATTATGAAGATGCTCTTAAAAATATTAAAAAGGCGGAAATGCTGGCATTAGAGTATGAATACAAGCCAGAATTGGTCAATATTAAAATAGAATATGCTTTTATTTTAAAACAGCTTAATCGAGTTAAAGAATCAGATATTAAGTACAAAGAAGGGGAAGAAATTATAGAAGGATTGGCTGAAAATATTAAGGATGAAAAAATTAAAAATCAATTTAAATCTACTGTTACTCCTTTATTAAAAGTTTAATAATAATTAAATAATAAATCGCAACTTTACTGGTCCATAATATGTCCTCTCAGAAGAAACCTATAATTTTGACAATTGATGATGAACCTCAAGTTCTAAATGCTGTTGAAAGAGATTTACGAAAAAAATATGGTAAAAAATATCGAATAATGAAATCTAATTCGGGAACAGAAGCCATTAAACTCGTTAAACAACTTAAAAAACGTAATGAAACAATTTCTTTATTCCTTGTAGATCAAAGAATGCCTCAAATGGAAGGAACGGAATTCTTAATAGAGGCTACAAAGGTCTTTTCTTCAACTAAAAAAGTTCTTCTTACAGCTTATGCTGATACTGAAGCTGCTATTAAAAGTATTAATGATATAAACCTAGATTATTATCTTGTAAAGCCTTGGAATCCACCAGAAGAAAATTTATACCCTGTTCTGGATGATATCCTAGATGATTGGGAAGCTAATGTCATTCTTCGTTATGAAGGAATAAAAATCCTTGGTACTTTATGGTCAGCTAAATCCCATGAAATTAAGGATTTTTTAGCTAGAAATCGTGTTCCGTATCAATGGTTTGATATTGATTGTGACCCTGAAAGTCAAGAATATCTAGAATCTTTGAATTTATCAACAGAAAAAGCAATTAAACAACTTCCTATTGTTTTTCTAACTGATGGAAGTACTTTATTATCCCCAACTCAAGATGATCTAGCTAATAAGATTGGAATGAAAACTCAAGCTTCTAGTGATTTTTATGACTTAATTGTCATAGGTGGAGGTCCTGCTGGACTTGCAGCAGGAGTTTATGGTCCCGCAGAAGGTCTAAAAACTGTTGTTATTGAAAAAATTGCTACTGGAGGACAAGCAGGAACTAGTTCAAGAATAGAAAATTACTTAGGTTTTCCTAATGGTATAAGCGGGTTAGATTTAGCTAGACGTGCAGAAACGCAAGTTAAAAGATTAGGTGGAGAAATATTATTACCCCAAGAGGTAACTAAAATCGACATTGAAGATAATTATAAAATTGTTTCACTAAAAGATGGAAAAATTTTAAGATCACATGCTTTGATAATAGCTACTGGAATAGAAACTAAATTAATTAATATTCCGGGAATAGATCCACTTATAGGTGCAGGTGTGTACTATGGCGCGGCAATTACTGAAGCAAATTCATACCGTGATAAAGAAATCTTTATTTTAGGAGGGGGTAATTCAGCTGGACAATCGGCTATGTTTTTTTCTGCTTACGTGAAAAAAGTTAGCATAATTATTCGGCGATCTTCTCTTGTAGAATCCATGTCTCAATATCTAATCGAAAGAATAGAAAACAGTGAAAACATTAATTTAATTACTGATACAGTTATCGAGGAAATAAAAGGAGATTCAACATTAAAAACTTTGTTCCTTAAAAACTTAAATTCGAAAAAAGTTCAAGAAGTTTCTGCATCTGCTTTATTTATTTTTATTGGTGCTACCCCAAGAACTGAATTATTAGAAGACCTTGTTGAACGTGATGAGCAAGGATATATTCTTACTGGGAGAGATCTCTTAATAAAAGGTAGAAAACCGAAAAATTGGAATCGAAAAAGGGATCCATTGATATTTGAAACTAATATCCCAGGAATTTTTGCTGCAGGAGATGTTAGGCATGATTCCTCAAAACGAGTGGCAGCGGCTGTTGGTGAAGGATCAGTTACGGTTCAATTAATCCACCAATACCTCAAAGAAGTATAAGGAGAATTAAATGACTATCGAATTTCTGAAAAAAATCCCTATATTCTCAGATTTAACCCAAGAAGATCTAGAGCGATTATGTAATTCTACAGATGAAATAAAATTAAAAAATGGGGATGTTTTGTTTAACGAAGGTGATGTAGCTGATTCTGCTTATGTGATAAAGAAAGGTCAACTTGAAATTTTTAAATTATCTGGAAATCAACAGATTTTATTAGCAATTCGAGAAACTGGTGATTTTATTGGAGAAGTAGCATTATTTCAAGATACTAGTAGAACTGCATCAATTAAAGCAAAAACCGATGTTACACTAATAGAAGTTAAAAAAGCCGTTTTTGATGAACTAATATCAGTTAGCAGATCAGCTTCAAGATCTATTTTTCGTACAATTCTTTCTAGACTTCGTTCTACTGAAACATTGCTTCGTGAAAGAGATAAATTGGCTCAGCTAGGAACTCTTAGTGCAGGATTAGCTCATGAACTTAATAATCCTTCAGCAGCGATAGCTAGGGGAGTTAATATACTCAATGAACTAATTGAAGATATTATCAATCTTCAGATTAAATTAACAGAATTAAATCTATCATCTGAAGATGTCAATAATTTAATCGGAGTTATATCTAACTTAAAAATAAAGGCGATTGAACCACAAATATTTGATCCATTAGTGAAAAGTGATTTAGAGTATGAAATGGAAAACACACTTAATGAGTTAAAGATTGACAATCCATGGGAATTTGCACCTTTACTCGTGGAGGCATCATTTTCTCCAACAGATATTATAAATTTTTTTCCACATCTGCAACCTAACCAAAAACAAACTATTATTATGTGGATTACAAAAATTTATTCTATCATGTCAGTTAGAAACGAAGTTTCTGAAGGAACTGATAGAGTAACATCAATTATAAAAGCTTTAAAAGGCTATTCTTATCTTGATCAAGGACCAGTTCAATCAATTGATATTCATGAAGGTATAGATAACACTTTATTGATTTTACGGAGTAGAATCAAAAGAGGAATTGTTATCAAACGTGATTTTGGTGAGAATATTCCTAAAATACAAGCTTTTGGTAGTGAATTAAATCAAGTTTGGACTAATATATTGGTAAATTCTCTAGATGCATTAGAAGAAACTGATCGAATAAAGGATGGATCAGCAGTAATTAAGGTCAGAACCTCATTAAAAAATAATTGGCTTTTAGTTGAAATAGAAGATAATGGTCCAGGTATACCAAAAAATATTGTCAAAAGAATATTTGATCCTTTTTTCACCACAAAAGAACCAGGAAAGGGAACTGGTCTTGGTTTAGATATTAGTTATAATATTATAGTTGAAAAGCATCGAGGTGATATTAAGGTGTTTTCCAAACCTGGTAGTACTTGTTTCAGAATATATTTACCAGTTGATATTACAAAAGCTGAAGGAACTTCTCCATTTGATGAATATAGGCTAGTAGATGATAAAAAACTCCTTTACCTATTGAAAATCTCAAAAACAGTAGCTGTTTTTGGGATTTCAGATAATCAAGAAAAGGCATCCTATACAGTTCCAAAATTTTTACAATCAAAAGGATATGAAATAATTGGTGTCGATAAGGATAACAAAGAATTTTTAGGTAATGAGGTTTACAAAAGTTTGTCAGAAATCAATAAACCTATAGATATTGTGCTAATTTTTAAAGAAAGTGATGAAACACCAAAAATAGTTAGTGAGGCAATTAATACAAATGTTAAAGCTGTTTGGATGCAAGAGGGAATAATTAATGAATATGCTGCTATGATGGCAAAAGATGCAGGGATTGATGTGGTAATGGATAGATGTATGAGATCAACCTTTAAAAGATTAATAGAAAAATAAACTAAGTTTCATTAGGGTTACATTTTGGTTACACAAATTAAATTTTTTGGAGTAAGAGGATCCATTACTCTAGCTCACAAAGATTTTATAAATTATGGAGGAAATACCGCTAGCTTAACGTTGAGAACTCCTGAAAACACTTTAATTTTTCTTGATGCAGGTTCTGGACTGCATTTTGCACAAAATGAATTGAAAAAAAAAGCAGAGAGAGTCTTTTTACTCTTAAGCCATACTCATGTTGATCATATTATTGGACTTGGAATGAGTGAGATTGTTAGATTAACAAACCAGGTTGGGTATGAATCAAAGAAATTAAAAATAATTGGACCTAAAAATGTAACCAAAGGATTAACAAAGTTTTATGATGGAGAACGCATTTGGCCAGTTTCATATAGCAAGGATGATTCAACAGGTCCAAATCTACCGGATATTGATTATGAAAATATTATTGAATTTGATAATGATTTTCAAAAAATAGAAATTGACAAAAAAACAAAGTTGATTCTTTTTCAAGGAAATCATCCTATCAAAGATGGAGTTATTTTTTTTAGAATTGAGATAACTGTGGATTCAAAGATTACTTCTATTATCTATGCTACTGACAATGAATTTGATTTTAATCACAATATAAAGAGTGAATTCCATAAATATGAACTGAAATACCTAAAATTTATAGAAAATTGTGATTTATTAATTGCAGATGCTCAATATACCAAGGAAGATTATGAATTACATAAGGGATTTGGCCATTCCTACCCAGAAAAGGTATTACAACTAGCCATCAAAGCAAATGTAAGAAATATTATTTTAACACATCACCATTTATATAATGATAATGAAATGGATATTCGCATTAAAAAAATACAAGATTATCTTAAAGAGAACAATTTAGATTTGAAAGTCGCCTTTGCAAAAGAAAATTCTGAATTATGGTTATAAAAGAAGATCAAAATATGACTGTAAATTATTCTTATACTGTGGATATTGATCCTAAAGAGTTAACAAAACACGTCAGGCATTATATTTATCAATATTCGATATTTTATTCAAAAGCACCAAATTTGGAGGAAATAATGAGAACTTTTGAAATTACTAAAGAAGAATCAATTAAAATTTTAGAAAAACTTGAAGAACAGCATCACATTAAACTAATTCCAAAGGTTCCTCGTATTTTAATGGCATGGCCATTTTCAAATATACCTACGCAATACCAAGTATCAACATTACAAGGTAAAACATATTTTGCAAATTGTGCATGGGATGCTATAGCTTTCCACATTGTTTTAAATCAAGACATTAAAATCAGTTCGTTTTGTTATCATTGTGGACAACCTGTCAGAATTTCGGTCAGTAAAAGCTCATTAATAGTTAAAAATCCTGAATCTGCAATAATTAATTTTTCTTTACCAATCGCACATTGGATGGAAGATGTTATTGAAACCTGTGGAAATACCATGAATTTTTTTTCCTCTGACCAACATTTAAAGGATTGGAAAGAAAAAAATCCTAATAAAGCTTCCCATACTTTCACTGATGATCAAATAATAGCTTTAACTAAGCTCATTTATACAAAAAGAGCAGAATTGGATTATAAAAGACCAAATACTGAAGAAATAAAACAATTACTTGAATCGGTTGATCTTATTGGTGAATTTTGGAAAGTAGATGAATATCATTAATTTAGTTTTTTATTAAGTTAAAAACATGATTCGAACAACAGAACAATGATTTTTTTGTTGAAAACCCTCCAAATTATAAAAATTGTAAGATCTTTCGCAACTGAGTAGATTTTTATTCCTGATTTGAATTTGGACTAAACCATTGAATTCTGTTATCAGCAATTAGGTCTTTTGACAAATAAAAGGAAAATTTGACTTTATTCACTTTATTTTTCCCAAAATAAACTTCTATTACACATTCACTTTCCTTATCAACTGGTAAAACTCCCTCTTCATAAAGTGTTGTGGCAATTAATACTACATCTGTAGATTCATCCCCCAATATCGAAATGGGATATGTAGGTTGTATAATTCGATATGCATGTTTCGTAAATTTATCCCAATCACTCCATTGAGTGCCTTCATCTTCTAATTCTGATAATTTTGCTTTTCCAGTAATATCAAGATATTTAACAGTATTTTCTTCCTTAAATCCTATTTTTATATTCTTAATAAGCCCTTTTTTTGGTCCATTGTTATGAAAAATCAAAGGAATACATAATTTGTATCCTTCATTGTAGCTAGAAGAAATCAAACCATAATTAATGATTTCATTGGGTACAATATCAGCAGGTTTAGACATTTTATATAAATTGTATAATGAAAGGATTACTGCAAATAAGGCAGGAATTAAACTTATTACGTCAACTTCAGGAAGAATAAAATCTAGCATAGCATTCACCAATATTATAGGTGAACCTTTTTATTTTTTAACCAAATATATATTTTTTTAAGTAATTTAAATCAGTACAAAAAATTTGGGTCGTGACGTCAAAAAAACATCGAATTTAGTTTTCCAATCTGATGAGATAGTTGAAAAAAGATAATTGAACAAAATATATTATTTAATTTTATACTGGAGATCCACACATATCATAATATTGATCTCCATCCTTGTATTCTCCTCCACAATTCATACAAAATCGAATCTTTTTAATTTCATCTTGTTGTGATGCTAAATTGAATTGAACGAACTAATGTTGGAATTATTGCAAATGAAAAAATCCCTTTCCTTTTTGGCAGGAGTAGACACCCCATTGCAGATTATGTTCAAACCTTGATAATATTAATATAAGTCAATCCAAGAAAACTAGAAATATTATGCTTCAAATTTCTGTTGGGTTCTCTAGTAATTTAGAAATTTTTTCATCTATCTTTTGCATTAATGACTTCTCTAATTGTTGAAATTGCTTAGTTAGATTTTCTTCCATAGTTTTAAGCGATTCAGTAATTAATACTATACTAGAATTCAAATTCAAAGTTTTTTGTTGATTAATAAAATCATTTGTTCTGAACAAATGCCCTTTGAAATTGATCTAAAATTTGTTTTGTTTCACTGATAAAAGAAGAAAAATCAGGCAGTTCTTGTATAGGCGATCGTTTTGTAGTTGAGCGTGCTTCCTCCACATTCGGGGGAGCATATTGTTCTTCCATTAATTGAAGTTTTCGAGCAAGTTGGGAAATTACTGTTCCCTGAACTTGGTGAGAAAACCCACCCTCTTGGAGACATTGCTTAATAGCTTTTTCGAATGCTTGTTGAGTTCTTCCTAAAATCGGTTTTCGTGCATATTCATCCTCCCGACCACCACGCATTATGAAAAAAATTAAAAATGTTCTACTGTCAGAAGTATGAAATAATTTCAACCTATGTGCTAAGCCCGGAATTTGAACAGTTAATCCTCCAGAGCCTGATTTTTGGACTTCCATGTATTATCAATCTCGAAATGCTTGTTATCAAAAAAATATAAATTGATTATAAATAAATTCTACGAAAAAAGTTTTTCATATTTCAACTAATTAATAAGATTTTATATCTATTTTGACCAAATAAAAAAGAATATTTGAAGTTTAAAAATTAATTTGATTGTTTTATTACTTCTAAAGCAGCAATTGTTCCATCAGATACTGCTGTAGTAATTTGCCATATAAATTTATCTCTTATATCTCCTGCAGCATATACTCCTTTGATATTTGTTTCCATACGTTCATTGGTTGGGATATAACCATATTTGTTCACTTTAACACCAGATTCTTCTAAAAATTTTGCATTAGGTGTCATTCCTACAAAGATAAATACACCATCTTCTGCCTGTTGGAAAGTATTTTTTGTTTTTAAATTCTCAATATTCACAATAATTTTTTCTCCTTCCTTTTTGAAACCTCTAGGCTCGTGTAACCAAAGAATCTTCACTTTTTCATTAGCTAATACTCTATCACTAGTAATTTTTTCTGCTTGTAAATGATCGAATTGATGAATGATTGTTAATTTCTTAACATATCGTAGTAATAATAAGGATTCTTCCATTGCACTATTGCCTCCTCCAATTACAAAAATTTCTTTATCTTTGTAGAATTCTCCATCACAAGTAGCACAATAAGACAAACCTAAACCAGCTAGTTCAGCTTCACCGGGTAAATTAAGTCTTCGGGGAGCACGACCAGTTGCTATAATTACAAATTTAGATTTAACAATTTTTTCATAATCTAATTCAATCCATTTTACATCATCAGAAAGTGAGTATTTTGTAATTTCTGTGGCTAGCTCAAATTCAGTTCCATAACTTTTTGCTTGCTCTTTCATATTATTTGAAAGTTCATAACCAGAAATTGGTTCAACGAATCCAGGATAATTGGCCACTTTATGTGTAGTTTTTACTTGTCCTCCTGCAGAAGATTCATCAACTACTAAAATCTTTAGTCCAGACCGTGATGCATATATTGCAGCTGTTAATCCTGCTGGTCCAGCTCCAATTATTAAAACATCATATTCTTCTTTATCAGACATTGAATATTCTCCTCAATATCATTTACTTGATTTTAAGACTAATTCCATCCTAAAAGACTTCTTTTATGATTTCTTTGACTTGTTTAGCATTTTTAATTGATGAAGTAGCTTTTACGACCTTTCCATTCTTGAAATAAACAGTATAAGGTAATCCTCTGAAGGTTTGACATTCTGGCAAATTTCTAATAATTTCTGAATCGGGATGATCAAAAAGCATGTCGCGAAATTGAATATCTTGATTTTTTTCTCTTAATGAATCCATAATTCCATAAACAGGAATGCACATTGGTCCCATGCGACCACAAACAATAACAGCTTTTTCATTATTATTTATTAATTCTTTAACTTCTTCTTTGGAAGTTAAATGTTCTAAATTGGTATTTAAGGTAGTTTGATTAAACATTATTTTTTTCATCCTTTAATTTTAAAGATTATTTAATTAATAACCTTAAGTTATTAATATATTAGTACTGAAAGTTTTACCTAGGATCTCATAAAAAGAAGAGAAATTTTATTTCGAAACAATTTCCCAATTCGAATTAAGAAGCCATTTTAATGATATTTATTTAAAAGATTACAATAAATTTTAAAAGAGATTACTTACTTGTACTTCTATCTTATTTTCCTGATTATCAATAACATAATCTTATACTTGAACTTCTATAAATCAATCTCAAATTGATAGTAATTAGAAAAATGAAGAGATAAAAATAAGTATGTAGATAATATTCATTAATCATATGGCAATTAGAGTCCAAATTAATTATTAACCATTTTTTCACCGGTTTGAACTTTCCAAAGAAGTGAATATTGACCGTTAAGCTCAACAAGTTCATCATGTTTACCTTGTTCTGTGATTTGACCATTTTCGAGTAAAAATATCTGATCTGCATTCCGAATAGTTGATAATCGATGAGCAATGATTATGGTGGTTCGTCCAATAATCAATTTTTCTAATGATCTCTGAATAGCAGCTTCCGTTTCGTTATCTACACTACTCGTTGCTTCATCAAGAACCATTATAGGAGGATTTTTTAGGACTGCTCTTGCAATTGCTATCCTTTGACGCTGACCTCCGGATAGTTTCTGCCCTCGTTCTCCAACTAAAGTTTCATATTTATTTGGTAACGATTCAACAAATTCATGTATTTCAGCTATTTTTGCAGATTCAATGATAGTTTTCATTGGTTCATCAGGGAGACCATAAGCAATATTTTCTTTAACAGTGCCATCTATCAAAAATGTATCTTGATTCACTAAACCAATAAGTGATCGATAAGCCTGTAAATTTAAATCTTTAATATTTACACCATCAAGTTTAATGCATCCATTATCAGAGTCATAAAATCTTAATAATAACTTTACTAATGTAGATTTTCCTGCTCCTGTGGATCCGACGAACGCGACAGTTTTACCAGGCTGTATAATTACATTAAAATTCTTAAACACCGGGAAACGGCCTTTATAACTGAAATCAATGTCTTGAAATGAAATTTCACCTTTATAGTCTTTCATTTCTATTTTTTTATCTCCAGACACAATTTTTACTTCGGTCTCTAATAAACTTGTAATTCTGCGTGTACTGGCCATAGCACGTTGGTATTGGTCTAAAACTTCACCTAGACTAGTTAATGGCCATAGCAATCTCTGAATCAAAAATATCATAACAGAATACAAAGAAATAGCTAGTAAACCATTTAAAGTTTGAAAACCTCCCAAAATTAACATAAATGTAAATCCGATTACTATGAACATTCGTATTAGTGGGACAAAAGCTGAACTGAATAAAATTGTTCTATTATTAGCTTCTCTATATTCTTGGGATGATTGTCCAATTCGTCTTTTTTCATATTCTTCATTTGTAAAGCTTTTAATCGTCGCTATACCGGTTAGATTATTTGATAATTGAGCATTTAGTACTCCTACACGTTCTCTGATATCTTTATATCTAGGTTCCAGTTTTTTCTGAAACCAAATAGAGAAAATCACAATAAACGGCATGGGAATAATAGCCATGATACTAGCAGAAGGAGAAAAGATAAGAAAAGCTGTTGATATTACTAAAATAGTAACGACAAGTTGGATGATCTGGTTTAATCCAATATCCAAGAATCGTTCTAATTGGTTAACGTCATCATTCAAAATTGACATAAGTCCACCAGTTTGCCTATCTTCAAAAAATTCAAGTTCTAGATGTTGCAAATGGCTATAACTATCCATTCGTAGTTTGTGTTCAATTGTTTGAGACAATTTCCTCCAGTAAACACTATACAAATATTGAAAAAACGATTCCAGACCCCAAATCAGTATTGTCAAAAACCCCAGGAAATATAGTTGTTCTACGGGATCGATAAATCCTATCTTAGCGAATATTGAATTTTCACGTTCAACTACAATATCAACTGCAACCCCTATCAGAAAAGGTGGAGCTAAATCAAATATTTTGTTCAAAATAGAAAAGATCGTTGCTAAATAAAGTTGCCGTTTATGTCCTTTAGTGTAATGAAGTAATTGCAAGAAAGGATGTCGTTCACTATACATATATTAGGAAATCAAGGTTGAATATTTAAATTTTATAACACAAACATAACAGAAATAATAAATCTCGCAAAATTTTATTTTGGTTGAAGAGAAATTTGTTGAATATTTTGTCGTCCTATTGATGCTTTATTGGATACAAGTTTAATGAATATTATAGTTGAAGGTTTATTAGTTGTCTTCTGGTTTTTAGATTTTTTAGAATCTAGATAATTTTGTTCAGATTAATGAAATATAGTCTTTATTATCCTTTCTACATTTTTGTATTGTATTTTCTCGATATCTAGCTTTTCCAGATGCAATCTTTCTTTTAACTCTACAAAAAATTTAGACATTGTTGAAATATCTTTTACATCATCCGGAATGGAACATCCATCGAAATCTGATCCAATATGGACATGATCAGTGCTTCCTGTTATATTAATAATTTCCCTAATCATTTCCATTGCACAAAATCGATTTGGGGGATGGTCTTCTTTTGTAGAGAGGAATCTTTTACAAAAATTAATACCAATAGATCCATTTGATTTCGCAATTTCTTGAACCATTTCATTTGTTAAATTTCTTTTATGATCAGCATATTTTCGTAGATTAGAGTGACTAGAGAGAATCGAGATATTAGTGTATTTCATGACATCCCAAAAACTTTTGTCGTTTAAATGTGAAATATCCAAAATCATATTTAAATCGTTTATAGCAGAGATTAAGTTTTTTCCTTCACTGGTCAATCCTCTATTAGGATCACCATCTGCTCCTGTTGCGAAATGGTTAGCTTCATTCCAAGTTAATCCAACTGATCTCAACCCACATTCATGAAAAACATAGAGACGATTCAGAGAAGTATCAATGCCTGCGGATCCTTCTATATGCATTATAGCACCAATTTCTCTTTCTTCAAAAATTTTCTGACTTTTTCTTTCATTAATAAGGGTTTGTAGATCAAAATAACTAGTAATTTTCTTCAAATGGTTATCTGGATTAGATACAAGATCTAGCCATCTCCTAACCCCTTCATCAATATAATAATTATTTTCAGCGGGAAAAATAGCAAAAAATCCAGCTAAAAGATCTCCTTTTCTTGCTCGTAAAAGATCTACATGTCCAGTTTCTGATTGTGGAGAAAATTTCCTGAAAGATTTCTTCATATCAAATAATAAATCAATATGGGTGTCAATATGCACAAAACAAGGTTAGAAAATTTTCAAATAACTTTTTTCCTCATAATTACCAATTAAATCCTGAAGATCTTAGGTAGAATTCATGATATCATAAAACAAATGTATACAACATCATCTGATTTACTAAAAAATGATATCTTATGATTAATACTTAAAATTCACAATTTCAAAAAGTCTATCCATGTATTATCAAAGCTTAAAAAACTAGGATTGTGGTTGATCGTTCATATCTATAGTAGATCGTGGGGTATTCTTTTTTGAATCATATTTAGGAGTATTTATTAGTTTATGAGTCTCATAATTAAACATATGACCCTCGGAAAGTGCGTGCAACACAACATTTTCAACAGATATTGCTTTTTCTACCTGAATTTGGGAAATATTTGAATAATTTATATTTCTTCCATCCACTAATATAACGGATCCTTCCCCTAATACTTCTAAAGTTTTATTCTGTGTTTCAAGGAGCATTGCTGTTGCTTCAGATAACCCAATTCCTAATATACCTGGATTTTCAGCTACCATATGTAATAATCTAGTGATCCTCCCTCTACGTACAAAATGTGTATCGATTACCATGTCCCTAACCATTCCAAGACCAGGTGACATTTTTAGCATACCTTTCGTAAATGATCCAGGATCACCCCATGAAATCATCGTATCTGGAACAGCTGCCGCTCCGGCTGATGTACCTCCAATAATATGATCTTGTAAAAACTCATTTAATGCATCAAGGAAAGAACTACCACCCAAAATTGATGTTAGTCGTAATTGGTCTCCACCGGTAATAAATATTCCGTCAAGATCCTTTAAAAGCTTGGTAAATTTACTATCATTACTATCTTCTCTATTTGTTATCACTAATGGTGTAATTGCATTTATTCCCATACTTCTAAAAGCAATTTCGTACCTTGACATGGTTTCAGGTATTTCATTAGAAGCAGTGGGAATTATACCTATATTACAATCTTTTCCCCCAGCAAGATCTATGAACTTAGCAAATACTTGTTCTTTTGGAGACGGTTCTAAAGCCCCACCTATTAGTAAGAGTTTTCCGTTATTCATCATCGAAATCAACATATTTGAATCGTTTTAAGTTAAATAAAGAAATTCAAAACGGTTTGTAAGCAATTTGTTATTTACTCTATAACAATAAGTTATTTCCTTTCTATTTTTAATAATAATTTCATGGAATAAATGGATGTTATTATGAATTCAAATCAGTCTATGATTCTTTTGAAGGGTGGAGAAGTATTTTCTCCAAAATACCTTGGAGTTAGAGATATTTTAATCGGTGGTAAAGAAATATTATCTATTTCTGAAGAATCTTTAGAGATCAAGCCTAAAAAATATGTTAAAGCAATAGATCTCAATAACAAAGTCGTTATACCGGGATTAATTGATCTACATGAACATTTAATCGGTGGTGGAGGTGAAGATGGTCCCACAAGTCGTACACCAGAAGCAAAAATATCAGAACTAATTAAATCAGGTGTAACAACTGCTGTAGGAGTTCTGGGAACTGATTCTATATCCAGATCATTAAATGATCTCCTAACAAAAGTAAGATCTCTTAATTTAGAACATTTTTCAGCTTTTATGTACACAGGAGCGTATCGGTATCCTTCTCCAACAATAACAGGGGATGTGATGAAAGATATTATGTTGATAGATCAGATCCTAGGAGTGAAAATAGCACTTTCTGATCACCGAAGTAGTTTCGCCTCTTTAAATGATTTAGCTAAGCTCACTAGTGATGTAAGAGTAGCTGGATTATTAGGAAAAAAACCAGGGATAATTCACATACATATGGGGAGTGCTAAAGAAAAATTAGATATTATTTGGCAATTATTAGATGATTTTCCTTTACCTATCACTCAATTTCACCCAACTCACATGAATAGAAATGAAGAATTAATCACTGAAGGAAAGAAATTTGTGACAAAAGGTGGTCATATTGATTTTACTGCAGATCCAACGGACTCTCTTTTATTAGAAACTCTAATGAATTGGTCCAAAGATCAACAACTTAAAACAAACGTTACTTTATCATCAGACGCCTATGGATCATTACCTAAGTTCAATTCAGATGGAAAATTAATTGGAATAGATGTTGGAAAACCGGATATTCTTATCAAATTGATAAAAATACTGTTTTTAGAGAATAATTTGAAACTTCCAGATATTCTCCCATTTTTTACCAGTAACCCAGCAATAATTTTACATTTAACAAGAAAAGGTATGGTTCAAATTAATAATAATGCTGATCTTCTTGTATTATCCCCTGATTTAGAACTTGAATATGTATTTTGCAATGGAAAAGTAATGAAAACCCCAAGTTGGATTTTTAAAGGAAAATTTGAACATAAATTATAATTTTTAATTTGTTAAAACTTTCCTATTAATATCTATCTCAATTAGAAAAACTGAGAAAATTAAAATTAATCGAATTCACATTTTATTTTTTGTCTCTTGGTAATCTAAAAACCAAAATAGTAATATTACTACTTCTGCTAGCTTTCAAACTTGGGTCTAAGTACGTTTGTACTTCTAAGAATGTTCCATCCACACTAACGTGATGGTATAAAACCCAGCCAATTATCGTTACTATAGTCCATATTGGTAGTAGATAGCGTGATAGCTTACTTAAATTGGCATTTAGTTCGAGATAGTATCCAACGAGAAGAAATACTATAAAACCAATTACATTTATTATGAATAAAAGACCCAAATCAAGGTTAAAGAGGTCAATTGTTTTTCCTAGATTACCTACTGCACCAATGAAATGAAAAAACACCGTGATGACAGTTGCAACTGTCATTAATTATACGTTCCGCGGGAGATCTGATAGATTTATCATGAAGAGGTAGTTTTTAGGATCGTTTAAAAAATTTGATTTAGACAAAAAATTGTGATAATATTATTTGTTAATCCATGTTTGAATTTGATTAAATGATCTTTCTATATCATCAGCTGAAATAAACAAAATTTGCTCATTACCAAGTTTTTCTAAAGCATAAGCTATTGCCTCTTTCTCATTTATAATAATTTTAATCTTTTCATCTGCAACTTGTTGTTTTGCTAGTTCATCTTTCAGGATATTTGCTACCTCTCCTTCAGGTCGTCCTCGTTTATTATCATCTTCTTTTATGACAATTTCATCAAAATAAGAAACCAAAACTCCTACTTCCCGAATGTTTTTTTCAGGACGATCTCCTGGCATTGCTATAACTCCAGTAACTTTCTTTACAGGATTTGATTGCACTAAATTCTTAATTGTTGCAATAATTGCAGAGAATGCAGAAGGATTATGTGCATAGTCAAGTATAATTTTAGAATTTTCCTTGTAATCAATAATATTGAGTCTTCCTGGAGTTTGAAAATAAGAAGTGTGAAATGTTTGCAACCCTTGCCTAACTGTAGTTAGATCTACATATGAGGTTACAAGAGATGCTCCTATAGCAAACATAGCATTACAAATATTATGTGTTGCAGCTCCCTTAAAAGTAGCAGGAATATCTGTAGATTTCAAAACTGGAATCTTTCTGGTTCCTCTATGAAATGTTATCATTCCATCTAATCCCCCGGAATACGTTATTGCTAATCCTCCCCTTCGAAAGTGACGATTTAATACATCTTTATGATCTTCTGGTCTTATTGTAAGATAACAAATTTTTCCATCCAATCGTTTTCTTAATTTGTAACAGTTTTCATCATCCAAATTCACTAATCCAAACCCATCTTTACTAGTACATTCAAATATCATTCCTTTAATATCTGCTAAATCACTTAAATTTTCCACTTCTTTAAGACCTAAATGATCTTCAGCAATATTAAGGATAGCAGATACATCACATCTATCCCAACCAAGACCAGCTCGTAAAATTCCTCCTCTAGCAGTTTCAAGAACAGCTATATTCACAGTTGGATCACGAAGCACCATTCTCGCACTCCACGGTCCAGTCATATCACCATTAAGCATTTTTTTACCATTGATATAGATTCCATCTGTAGTTGTCAGTCCAACTTGGTATCCACCCATTTTTAGGATATGTGCAATCATTCTAACAGTTGTCGTTTTCCCATTAGTCCCTGTAACAGATATGAGTGGTATTCTACTTGGAGAATTAGGAGGAAATAACATATCAATGACATGTCCTCCTACATCTCTAGGTTCCCCGTGTGATGGTGCTACATGCATACGGAAACCCGGTGCAGCATTGATTTCTACTATTCCTCCTTCAATTTCGGTAATAGGTTTGTCAACTCGTTGTGCAACAACGTCTACACCAGCAATATCAAGACCTATTACTCGTGCTGCCCGTTCAGCAAGTTCAATATTATCTATATGGACTTTATCCGTGACATCTATGGCTTCTCCTCCCGTAGATAGGTTTCCAGTTCTTTTCAACTGGACATAACTATCTTTTTCGGGAATGCTAGATAACTTGTAACCTTGATCATTCAAAATTTGCTTACTGCTCTCATCAATTACTATTCTTGTGAGTTCTTTCTCATGTCCTATTCCCCTTCTAGGATCATTGTTGGTAATATCGACCAGTTCCCCAATTGTGTGTCTGCCATCACCACTTACTCTTGCTGGTATACGTTGTGCAGCCGCAACAAACTTATAATTAATTACTAGTAATCGGTAATCATTTCCTTGTATATATTTCTCAACTATAGCTCTCCTCGAATACTCTCTAGCAAAGTTGTATGCTTTTTCTAATGTTTCATCATCATTAACATTTATTGTGATACCTCTTCCTTTTGAAGCATCAACTGGTTTCACTACAACGGGATAACCTATTCTTTTAACCTGTTTTAGTGTTTCTTCAAATTTTTTACATACTCCACCCTTCGGAACAGGTATTCCAACGTCATATAATAACTGTAAAGAAAGTTCTTTGTCTTGAGCTATATCGACTGCAATATTGCTAGTTTGAGTTGACATTGAAGCTTGAATTCTTTTTTGATTTTTCCCCCACCCAAGTTGTGATAGACTTATTCTGTGTTCTGGATCCAATCTTATAACAGGAATGTCTCTTTCTTTAGCAGCATCAATAATCGATTTAGCTGTTGGACCAAAAGCAGTATCTGCTCCCTCGATAATTACTTCCTCTAGCATTTTTTGAAAATCTACTTCTTTATTGGCTAATAAATCATTCAATAGATCTAAGACCATTAAACCAGCTTCTCTAGCAACTTTCTCTTCAATAAACTCGTAAATGACTCTATAGTGACTTTCAGGTGCTCCTCTAATCATTCTAGCTTTACCATAAGAAATGTTATTACCAGCTAAACAGGAAATTTCAATCGAAACATGCTCCATAATATGAGCCATATAGGTTCCATCCTCAGTTAATCTTCTAACAAATCCACCAGGTTCTCCATAAGAACATGTATGTGAATGAAGAGAAGGAATAAATTCCAATAATTTATTGATGATGGGTTTGATTCTGGGATGAGTACTAGGATGATTTTCCAAATCACCAATATCAACTTGAAATTCAATAATTTTTTTGTAATGCCAAATATTTGGTCCATTATAAACATTAATTTTCATTAATTTAATTTCTAGAACTTCATTATCTGTCATATTATCCATTTACCTTTTCTATAAAATTATAAGAATAAAATTTGCTCATTAATAACTAGAGAGCATCATATTAATTAAAAAAAATTAATAAATATTAGTAGTTTCTATTTAATAAATTTAAAAATTGATACTAAAATACACGAAAAATTCAAACATAAGACGAAAAATTCAGATAATATAAAAACTCATCGTTGTGAATTATTGAGAATCATATCTAAAAATCTAGTTTATTATCAGTCTTTATGGGGAAAAGGACCATTTATACGATTTTTATTAACCATGAATGAGACGAGAGATGATCAAAAATCTAAGATCAACTATCTTATGAGTAAATATGATCCTGATCCTAAATGTAATACCAAAACTCATCTTCATCTTTTATCTCATTTGATAATTAGTATTACAAAGAGTTTTGCACCATTTTATGATGGTGAATGCATTCAAAGGAATAGTTTAGAAAGAAATGAATTACGCATTCCTCTTTTTTATCGATATACTTCGATAACTGTTGTTGAAGAACTATTAGATTGGTTGTCAAGTCCAAATAAAGATAATTTCAAAAACTGGGAGAAATCACTTAAAATTATCGAAAATGAATATAAAACGGATAAAGAATCAATTTTAGTCTATAATTTTCGAAAATGGTTAACTCAAAATAATATTCCCGTATATGAGTATGAACTTTCAAGAAATTGTTGGGTCATTGGGGAAGGGAAAAACAAATTTTTCTTATATAGAGACTCTGATATAAAATCTAATTTATATTGGAGTTTATCTTTCTCTATTAGTAAACTCGATTGGAATAAAATTAACGGTTCATTTTTTTCTAGTGAAACTATTGATTTTTCTAAGATTTTGAATATGATAATGGAGGAAAAAAGAACATTTGATCTTAGAATTCCAATATTTATGATTACGGGAACGAATGGGAAAACTACGACTGCAAGGATGATTGCTCAAATATTAAAGCTAACCAATGAAAAGGTAGCTTTAACAACTTCTTCTGGTTTAACTATAAACAATAAATTTATTAATAAAGGCGACCTTACCGGACCTTGGTCAGCAAGAAATGTCATAAGTTTAGACAATGTTTCTTATGCTGTTATAGAAACAGCACGCGGGGGTATTCTGAAAGAAGGAATTGCAATAAAAAATGGATTTGATGGAGCTTCGATCATTACAAATATTTTTAAGGATCATCTTGGAATGAAAGGAATAGAAAATCTTAGTAAAATGGCTGAAGTCAAATTTCAGGTAGTTGATGCTATTTTAAATACTGAATTTCCAAAAGGTAGAGCTATTATTAATGCTGATGATGAATTCACAATGGATAGAGTACAAAAATATGGTTTTGAACATTTTTGGGGATTTTCGTTAGATAAATCAAAATTAGAAAAATTTGATGCAGGGATTTACCTAAATGACAATTTTTTATGGTTTTATAATAAAAAAACAGCTATTGAAGAAAAAGTCATATCGATATTCGACATTCCAGCTTCTTTTGCAGGTAAAGCATTATTTAATGTAATTAATGCAATGACAGCTGCGTTAGCA
>MDVS01000015.1 GCA_001940645.1 Candidatus Heimdallarchaeota archaeon LC_3 | reverse complement strand
TCAATTACCTTATCGGCTCCCAGAGATTTCACAAATTCTAATTTCGCGGTACTACATACCCCGGTAACTTCTGCTCCAAAATACTTGGCAAACTGTACCGCATATGAACCTATCCCGCCAGAAGCTCCATTGATAAGGATTTTTTGTCCGCTTTGAACATTTGCTTTTCGTACCAAGCTCAACGCCATTATTGTTCCATAAGGAACGCCAGCTGTTTCCTCAAAGGTTATATTGGTCGGTTTTAGTGTTATTGTTCCTTTTTCGGACATACATCGATACTCGGCATTAGCACGCATACTCGGACCAAGATATCCAAAAACTTGGTCTCCTTTCTTAAATAGTTTCACATCTTTGCCTACCGTTTCAATTTCACCTGCGAACTCAGCCCCTAATATTTTATTTCTTGGTCTCCTGATTCCAAATGCTATTCGCGTTATGAACCATAATAAGAATCCCATTGGAAACTTGCGAGGAGAAATATTTCTAAAATTTCGAGCTATAATATCCCCGTAACCTACTGGTGTTGCAAATATTCTTATCAATGGAGCTTCTGGCGGGATAGGTTCATATGCGGTACAGTTTGCCAAGTATTTTGGAGCAGAAGTTACCGGGGTATGTAGTACCGCGAAATTAGAATTTGTGAAATCTTCTTTAGTATAATCAATTACCTTATCGGCTCCCAGAGATTTCACAAATTCTAATTTCGCGGTACTACATACCCCGGTAACTTCTGCTCCAAAATACTTGGCAAACTGTACCGCATATGAACCTATCCCGCCAGAAGCTCCATTGATAAGGATTTTTTGTCCGCTTTGAACATTTGCTTTTCGTACCAAGCTCAACGCCATTATTGTTCCATAAGGAACGCCAGCTGTTTCCTCAAAGGTTATATTGGTCGGTTTTAGTGTTATTGTTCCTTTTTCGGACATACATCGATACTCGGCATTAGCACGCATACTCGGACCAAGATATCCAAAAACTTGGTCTCCTTTCTTAAATAGTTTCACATCTTTGCCTACCGTTTCAATTTCACCTGCGAACTCAGCCCCTAATATTTTATTTCTTGGTCTCCTGATTCCAAATGCTATTCGCGTTATGAACCATAATAAGAATCCCATTGGAAACTTGCGAGGAGAAATATTTCTAAAATTTCGAGCTATAATATCCCCGTAACCTACTGGTGTTGCAAATATTCTTATCAATACTTCATTATCTTTTGGAGTGGGTTTTTCTACTTCTTCTATCTTCAGAACTTCAGGAGGACCGTATTTCCTGTAAACGGCTGCTTTCATTTTTAAATTTTCATTACTTTTGTCTTCCATTTTTTTCACCAGTTTAGTTTTAAAGAACTCCCATTATTTCACTATGAATAATATATAAAATGTATCCGTTCTAGGGTTGTTTATCTCGATTTTAAAATGTTATAAATGCATGTAGGTCGATTTGGTTGTATGTAGGTATGCCTCTTAAAGGATTATGATAATTTCTCGATATTAATTCTTCTTGCTTTAAGAAACTCTTTGAAGATTTTGAAAGTAAGAAATATCATAGATAATAATGTAGAAAAGAATTCTTCACTAGATCTGCATTTATTACTCTGTTGTCTTTTTCAGAGAAACTCCTCATTTCATCAGGACAGCTATAACTACAAGAATTAATTTTATACTAATAACAATATTGGCGTTGTTAATCAAATTAGACAGGGAATTTAAAGCAGTTGCACTAAGAGTGGTCATTTGTAAGGGGTCTGTTAGGTCAAATTGCATGAATGACAATACCATGAGTACATTAAACTAGGCATTCCAAGTAAGATGGAAAAGAATGGCCACTAATATACTACCACCAGTATTTTTGTATAACCAGGTATACAAAATAGTGAAGGTGGGTACTTGCACAAAAAATAGAAAAGCAGAAAGAGAAACTTATGTTAAAAGGAGATTCTGACTCATTTCATAAATAAAAAATAGTGGTAGATGCCACAAAGCCCAAATAACACCTAAGATTAAGCAGAATACCAACGCATTCCATTTAGATTGAAGTCTATCTAATGCATAACCTCGTCAACCGAACTCTTCATTAATTGGATCACCAGGTAACAATAAAGCAAGCATTATGATCCAAGTTATGATTTCTGTTCCTATTAGAGAAAAATCAAACAAAGATGCAGATTCACCTGAAATAATAATAGCTCCTGCAAAACCTATAATGATTGTGACTGAATTTAATATCAGAATAGGTAAATACCACTTTCTATCAAACCTGAATTCTAATTCTCTATTTAATAATATTTTAACACTTTCTAATCCATATTTCCGGTAACTGAGTAAAATTGCAGCCAGGGTTGGGCCAAATGCACCAATTACCATCATTAGAAAACCTATTGGAGCAAGATCTTTAATAAAAATTAACGGCACCCAAAATAACCAAGCGATAACATAAGTTAAGACAAAAAATTGTCAAGGTAATTTATTTTCAATAGTGATATTCATTTTATTCATCTCATTTTTTTTATAAATTTAAAGCTTAGATCCACAACTTTCGCAAAAAATTGATCCAGTATCGATGCTGTGACCGCAATATTTATAAAAAGCTTTACCTTTTGGTAATGGTTCCTTAAATGTTTTTGGTGGAGGAACAAACTCCCTTGATTGTGAATAAGTTATGGTTTCACCAAGTTTAATCTCCCCTGATGATGGATTAAATCAGTATCTAAGTAGTCCTTTATTTCGTAGATCCACAAGGACTTTAAGGACATCGCTTGGTTTTATTCCTACCTCGAGAGATAGATCCTCGAGTTTGAGAGTTCCAGAATTTCCTCTTTCTAAAATTGCATTCTTAACAGCTCTTTGATAATTTGTGTTTGTATAAATTTGTTCAAATGATGTTAGTAAGATAATAAACAGGAATAAACATCCAATAGCCCTAAAACTCCAAACTAACAAAATTATCATTTAAGTCTAAAGTAGCCATTACGGAGGATAACACAGCAACACCTAGAAAAATTAATGCAATAACAAAACCACCAAGAGCATTTTTTTATTCGCCTTTTGAATAATAATGGTTAAAACCAACTCTTTGTTCCATTTTAAACACCAAAATATAAATATTTAATACAATATTAAATAAGTTCGTCTTTGAATTAGGACTACATACATTAATCAATCGCAAAATTTTTTTCATAGAAATTTTATATTGTTTTTATCATTCTTTTTAATTAAGAATATAACAAGAAATTATTGATAAATTTATCTTATTTTAATAGAAAAGGCTGTAGTACGATGAGTTTTCAAAGTAATGATTCAATGCTCCTTCTCCAACAAATTAAACGTGAATTTAGTGGATTTCAGAAGTATATTGGTGATAGAATTGGTAAAATGCAAGAAAAAAATGAAGAAATTTTGCATCTTTCAATGTTAAATCTAGAAAAAATTGTAGTAGAAAAAGTAATGGATAGCTTGGAGGCTAGTGGAGAAGCTATTAAAAAAGATATCTTTGGATTACAATCTTATCTTGAGAGATCTATTGAAAAAATGATTAATACAACTGTTAAAACAATGGTTGAAGAGGCTATTAAAGCAACAAATGATCAATTAATGAATGAATTAACAAAAAAGTTCCAATCTGTTGACGAGATAATTCAAACTTATACCATTTTACTCGGGGAAACCACTCAAACTATCGAAGAAAGACTTAATAGCCAACAAGAAGCGTTAGATAAAAAAATTGAAGAAAATATTAAATCTCAAGAAAAACAAACTGAAATCATTAATCAAAGAAATAAGGAATTCTATGACGAGTTTAATGCTCGCCATAAAGAAATTTCTGATCAAGTAGATATTGCTCATGTTCGTTTACAAGAAATTATTGAACATAACTACAAAAATAATATAGAAACTTTTACAGAACGCGTGGTTCTACATCTACCTCCTCCGGAAATTTTATATGAACATATTCATTCTGCTAGGGAAATTCTAAAGGATGATGTAAGATCTTCTTTCGTTATAACATACGTTCATATTATTAAAAAGAAATTTCTAGAAGCTGGTGCTTCAACATCTACTGTAAGCTCTGTAATTGCTTCTATTGAGACTGTCCTCGGAAAAGAATCAGAAGATGAGTTTTTGAAAGATAGTATTAAGGAAGAAATTGTTGAAATGCTGAACAGATTAGAAGTTATTAGTAGAACTGAAAAAAAATAACAAATAATCAAAATTAGTCCAAAATATTAATTCATTGTCAAAAATTTTCAATATCATTATTTATTAAATTTTTAGCGATGTAAAATTCAAGATATTAATAAATGAGGAAAAAAGCGTTTCTCCTTGTTTTGAAATTCATTCTTGTAATTCATTAAACTTCAAAATAGTGTTATTTTTATGATTGGGTTATTAATACTAATTGGGCAAATAATAATTTTCTCATTCTTTGGTATTTTGTTCTATTCATTACGAAATCGTTTTTCTCTTATTCCATTTTATTTATATTTGGGTTCTCTTGAAGTTTTTACATTTTTAATGGGTAGTGTATATATTTTAGACATAGGATGGGGAATAACGATTACTGGTGGAAATATTGTTTATTCTGCAACGGTTTGGTGTGTTTTATTATTATATATTATGGAACGAGACGCAGATTTAATAAAATTTTATATTTATAGTTTGATTGCTATTCAGATATTTTTTGTTGTCTTACTACCCTTCTACTCCTTTGTTCTAGCTAGTGAGACATCTATAAGCTTCCTAAATATCCCCTCAGAATTATTTAATATTTCGTTTGGTATTCTTATCGTTGGTAGTCTATTGAGAATTCTTGAATTGTTTTTTATGGTAATAATTTTAGAAAAAATACGTGATAAATCACCCAAAATACCTTGGCTAGTAAAAACAATGGGAATTTATGTTATCATCTTATTAATTGATGGAATTTTTTTTCCTATTCTAGTCTTTCCATTTATTGAAGCAATCTTAGTTGTGGGGGGAATAAATTCCATAATCCATAAATTTTTACTAGGTATTTTGTTCTCTATAACTCTAGGAATTGCAATATTAATTTTGAATCCAGATATGAGTACTCTGGCATCTAAACCTGACATAAGATTACAAGATCTATATTCTGCGCCAAAAAAACAACTTCTTAAAGAATTAAAAATAACGAAAGAAACTCAACAACAAACACAACTATTATTAAATCTTCTGAGTCATGATATGAAGAATTACCTTTTTATTATAAAAGGAAATGCTGAGATATTACATATTAAAACTTCAGAAGAAGATGCCAAGCAAATTGAAAGCATATCAGCAATTTCTAGATCAGTTTCTTTATCGAATCAACTTTTAGATAATGCAATAAATCTGAGTAAACTTCAAGGTGGTTTACTTTCAAAAAGAAATGTAGATCTTGGAGAATTATTTTATAAAGCCTATAACGAAATGGTTGATCTATACAAAGATGTCAACGTGGAGGTTATCAATGCAGATGAATTAAAATACAAATTTGTTAATGCTCATCCTATAGTAGAGGATATATTTCGAAATATACTTACTAATTCAGTAAAATACAAAAAACAAGATCAGAAAAAAGTTATTTTAACTCTACAGATTTTAGCATCACCCAAAAGTTATGAAATTATTATAAGTGATAATTGTAGAGGGATTCCTGATAATCAAAAGGAGTCTGTATTTACCTCATTTGCAAAGAAAGATCAAACAAGGGGAATTGGATTATCGATAGTGAAGATGATTATGAATTATTTCAAAGGAAATATTTGGATAACAAATTTAGAAGAATATCCAGAAGATTATATGAGAGGAACTGCTGTTCATTTATCTTTTACAAGAAATGACGGGTTGCGAAAAATAAACAAATAAAAAATGCTGATTGTACTGGAATCATCTCTAAATTTCTTTAATTTTCGTCATATTATTACAATAATATCCCCCTATTAGTATAAGAATAACTTGATTTAATCTGATACATATGGATTCTTCTGTTACTAATCCATTAAATGATATATCTAATGACTTAGAATTTATTATAAGACAGAAAAAATCCTCAAAAAGTGAAATAAAAAATCTTTCAGACATTCTTCGTGTTGGAATTTATAGACGTGTTTCAACTCGCGAACAAGCTGAAGACGGTCAGTCTCTTCAGGCTCAAAAAAATAAAATTAAAAATTATTTAAGTTTCGATACGAATTTTTCTGATAAACAACTTGATATATTTGAATTTGTTGATGAGGGTAAAAGCGCTAAAGATATGAACCGTGAAGGGATGAAAAAATTAGTCGAGAGTGTTGTACAGGAAAAATTAGATTTTGTAGTGGTTGTAAAACTCGATCGACTTACTCGTAGATTGGCTGATCTTCAATATCTTACAGATCTGTTTCAAAAACATAATGTTCATCTGGTAAGCATCAATGAAAAACTTGATACAGAAAGTGCAACTGGACGGTTTTTCATAACTATTTTAGGATCTTTGGCACAATTAGAAAGAGAGCAGGTCTCTGAAAGGGTTCAAGATGTCTTTGAAAACATTGTTGAAAAACAACCTTTGGGAGGATATTCTCCATATGGTTATTTTTATATTCAAGGAATCAAAAAATATTTTCCCTACATACCAGATTACTGTAAAAATTATAATATCCCATATATTGAAACAACGAATGATTCAGAGAAATTTTATCCCGGATTAATTGTTCCTGAAATATTTTATTGGTATCTATCCTTTAAATCGTATAATAAAGTAGCAAAAAAATTGACAGATTTGCTTATTCCCACACCCATTCAAATACAAAATGCACTAAACAATTATTTTAAAGAGTATAGTAATTCCGGGAATCAAGATCCATTTTTAGTAATTAATGAATCTAAAAAATGGTCTAGACAAACTGTAAAGAACATCCTCTCAAATCCTTTTTACGCCGGAGTTCGTGTTTGGAATCGATATCAGAATAGATTAAAGATGGTTAGATCCCCTGAAAAGTGGATTCTCATTCATGATGATCACCCGAATTTAATTGAATCAAACCTTTTCAGAAAAACCTATGATAAGATGAATTCTCATTGAGAATAATTCTATTTTTCAAAGTTTCTTAAGAAATACTGCCTTCTTCTAAATCAGAATGGCTTACAAATTTCTTGGGAACGGTCATTGGATCACAATTAACAACAACAGGTTTAGAAGTTTTGATTAATTTATCTACACTTTGAGAATCTAATTTATGTTCTTTTTCAACAATTCGTAATCTTAACGCCATGAATGCGAGAACAAATATTGTGACTGCTGAAAAGATAAACAAAGTTGACTTCAATAAATTATATAGAACCCCACCAATGATTAGTCCCATAATGCTTGCTAAACTTCCACTACTTGCAGCATACCCCTGTGTTGCTCCTTGATGCTCTTCTCCTGCATGATTTGATATTGTAGCTATAAGTGATGGATATAAAACTCCGTTTCCTACTGCTACTAATACCATAGCAATATAAAGATAAATAGTAGCTTCTAAAGTAACGATGGCAAATCCTACTGCTAAAATTACACTTCCAACTATCATAAGATTATTTGTTGAAGTTTTATCGCTTAATCTACTTAGTATTGGGCCTTGTACAAGCACCATACACAAACTCAGAAAAGTCAATAACAATCCAAGTTCAAATTCATTCCAACCAATTTCTAAAATAATAAATACTGGAAAACTGATATAAAAGAAATTAAATCCTAAAAATATTATGAAATTCATTAATAATAGCAATTTTATATGAGGAATTGCTAATACATCCCTGAAAGAAGATTTTTTTGTAGTTGTTATTTTCTCTGGTTCAATTTTTTCTTCTTTTTCTTCCGGTTTTAACAAAAAGATTATCAATAATAAGGCTATTGCTGAAATTAGAATAGCAGACATAACTGGAAGTACTAAACCTAGACTTGTGTTTCCTAATAATCCTGCTAACGCTGGTCCAATTACAAAACCTAAGCTTGCAGAAACAGACATATACCCAAAGTTTTTCGTACGGTCTTCTTTGGTTGAAACATCAACTAAATAAGCATTTGCAACTGAAACATTTCCTCCAGTTATCCCATCCAATGCTCTTGCGAAAAATAAAGCCATCAATGGTAACGTAAGGACAAATGCTCCTAATAAAGGATTATTAATATCAATAATTGAAGCCTCCCCAAGATAAAATGAAATTAAAAATATAATCCAAGCTACTAACGTCCCAAACTGACTTAACAATAATATGGGTCTTCTTCCTAATTTATCTGACCAAGTACCCAAAAGAGGACTTCCTATTAATTGAAAAACAGAGTAAGTAGCTCCTAATATCCCATAAATGAATGCATTGCCTCCATAATCATCAACAAGGATAAAAAGAAAAGGAAGAACGATACTAAAGCTTAAAGTTGAAATAAAATTAATAACTAAAATTGGAATAATTGCTTTTGGAATATTTGGTAAAAAATTCAATATAAAACGTCCCTTAGATGAAAATCATCAGAAGAATATGAAAAAAAATAATAATTTTGAAAGGAATTTGACCTAATTCTTAGAAAAGAGAATTGTTTTTTAAAATAAAATAGATGATTTTAATACAATTTTCAGATTTTGGATGACAAGAAAATTACAAAAAAAAGATTGTAGAGTTATATTGGTTTGATGCTTTTTTAATATTCTCGGTAAAAAAAATGTTCCATTGTTCTTTTTATACTATCATACTAATAATTCGAATGGTAGTTAATTCTAGAATATAATATAATTTATATTACGATAATCTTTGTGAATATAATGGCCTTTGCAACAAATGAAGGAATGAATCTTTCCACTGACTTTCAATCTTTGAACAATGATTACTTATCTACATTAGCAAGACTTCCAGAGAATTATTCAGAGGAAGATAAATTCACTTTAATAAACTTAGTAGAGAAATTTAAAGTTGCTATGGGTTATTTACAAATCAATGATCATACAAAATTTTGGACAATCCTTAAGACAATATTGGAAAATGAAATAGTCTTACGGGAATTAGTTTTAATAATCCACTCCGATCCTCATGAATATATGAAATATGAGGATTTTGAATTAAATTCTATTATCTGGAGGTTTGGAGTATATAATAACTTTAGATTACTTTTGTTGCAAGAATTATCCAATGTTATTACAAATCTTTATGAAAAAGCAAAATTGTTCTTACATGTCAATAGCTATGTGGCAAGAAATGTAATAGAAAAAGCCAAAAGCGTTGGAAATTATTATATTACTCAATTTAAAGATGTTTATCAATCAGAGATTATCAAAAATGATAATTTCATTAACAATTGTGTAGAAATTTTAGAAAGTAGTATTCAAATGGGACAAGAAACCCTTTTAAGCTAATTTTTCTATTATGCTAAAAGAATATTTTGTTTTTCTTCTAGAATTTGTGTTCTCCTTCCCAACCAAATTATTTAAATATCTTATCATTAATAATATCATTATTCAAGACTATGATTAATTCAAATTGGAATTAAAGAAGTTATTTTTCATAATTTCAGTTTTTTTTCACTATAATTTGATTTTTCGATCTAAATTTACCTTCTTCATTTCCTCCAAAATTCTGCTCCTAAATTCCTTATATAATACAAAAATACTAGTCTAGTTGGAACACTTAATTCTAGAATATGATTTATAGAATTAATAATATGATAATATCAGTGAATATAATGGCTGCTGCAATAAATTATGGAATTGATTTTTCCTCAAACATGCAATCTCTAGATGATGATTATTTATCAACATTAGCAAAACTACCAAAGAATTATTCAGAGGAAGATAAATTCACTCTGATAAACTTGGTAGAGAAATTTAAAGTTGCAATGAGTTATTTGCATGTCAATGATCATACAAAATTTTGGAATGTCCTTAAGACAATATTGGAAAATGAAATCATTTTTCGGGAATTAGTTTTAATAATACACTCTGATCCTAATGAATATATGAAATATGAGGATTTTGAATTAAATTCTATTATCTGGAGGTTTGGAGTATATAATAACTTCAGATTACTATTGTTGCAAGAATTATCTAATGTTATTACGAATCTTTATGAAAAAGCAAAGCTTTTTCTACATGTTAATAGCTCTGTAGCAAAAAAAGTTGTCCACCAAGCTGATAGGGTAAGTAAATTCTATGTAACACAGTTCAAAAGTATTAAAGTATCAGATATCATAAAAGAGGATAATTTAATAGAAAATTGTGTTGAAATAGTAAATTCTACTATTCAGATGGGAAAAGACAGTTTGAAAATATAGAATTCAGTTATTGGGTTATTTTTTTTTTATTAATTCTAATTTCTAGTAAATTTCATTCCTTAAATTTCTTTTCAAAATCTAATTTTAAATTACATTATATTTTGGGAAAAATTCTTTGCTTTTAATGTCAATTTTTATTATTGGACATCTATTTTTAAGTAAATTCTCTATAAGAGAAAAATTAAGACTAAATGATTCACGAATGAATTTCCTTATCTATTTTATTAGTTTCGTTAACATAACATATAGTATTATTCTTTATATTAGTGAAATAAGTCAAATTTAAATTATGTTTTTCAAATGCTCTGGATTTCGATCCGGACGGAATAAAATCAGACTGAATTAGACTGAAAAAAATGAGTCTTAAAATACTAATAGAGAATTGTTTTTTCGTCATTGCCTAAAATATTTCGGAATTTTATTTTGTTATTTAAAACAACTTGAAAATTATTCTGAATATGATATTTAATCGAAATTATTGTCTTTATATGAATATCCCCAGTATTTTTGATATATTATTTTAAAATACTAATGAATGATTTGGTTAGGATAACGATTACTCAATGATAATTAACCTTCTATCGAAATATTACCCTTTTTATACTTATGTAGGCTAATAATGTAGGTTTACTTATAAAAACAAAAAATTTCAAGCTAATACTGATTTTTTACATAGAGGACAATCATGCTTTAGATTTATCCAAAAATTCCAATGGTTTTCATGTGCTGGGTTTTTACAATTTGGACATTCTGATAGTTTTTGACCTTTTTTTAATGGTAATTTGCAAATCATACATCGGATTACTTCTTTCTCGCAGGATTCACATATATGTGACCCTAGTGGAATATCTTTATCACAATTAGTGCATTTGATTTTTCTCCTTCCTTCTCCTATAGTTCTCAGACGATAGTTTAACTGATAACTAGTTTCCCATGAATATGCTTGTATTTGCTGTACTATATTAATGATTCTTTCTCGTTGCGGATATATTACCCCAAATGAGAAGAAAAATATAATAATTATGAAAATTCCAACAGTTCCGTATAAATTTTCTTGAGGGGAATAAGAAAGAATTACAAATAGAATACCCGATCCTAAACCAATCCAATGAAAATTATTCCAAATGTTTATCAATGACCGTTTTAATGCTAACGGAAACGTTTGTAAAAAAAAATTCTTTGTTTGGATAAATGTATAACTCAATCCTCTATAAACTAACTTCAAAAACATTTGTATTCGCATTCTCAAGCTAAGTAATCCTTTCATTACATAACGAACAAACCCTGATATGAGTGTTCGAGTTAAACTTAATAAATATGGAATTATAGCTTTGTAATTATAAGTTCGAATAGCTTTCCAAAGATTAGACAATTGCAGTTCGATTTTATAATCGATTTCAGTTGCACGTGATGTAAAACCGATAATTAGTAACAAAATTCCCAAGCCCAGAACTGAAAAAGAATAAAAAAGATCATCTATGTTCAGAAAAGGGAAATAAAGCGGGAAAAAGAAAATGGAAAATCCAATATAAGCAATTATCGCCCCAAGAGCTCCCCAATCAGAGTAATCTCTCCAACGTAAAATATCAATTATTAATCCAAGAAGAGTAAATTGAAAACTAAATGCAAATAATCCATAGGTAATTGGACCTGCTATATCTACATATCTAGGGTTATTAAGAAGTAAAGCAATACCAAGTGTTATAAAGAAAAAAATTACTCCTATTGACGTGAATTTAGAAAGTGAAAAGATTTCAGCTATAGAAATTTCTTTGAGAGACTTTTTATCCATTTTCTTCTCTTTTTCAGACATTTAATATCAACTCTCTTGAGAGCTAGTTGTAAAATTGCTAATTTTTAATTTTTCAAACCTTAAATAAATCAATAGTGACAAAACACATCCAACAATACTAAATCCGATTCCTAATATGATAAGATTGATGCTGAAACTCACCTTAGGATCTGCCCAAACACCTAGTAAATTCTTTGGATCAGGATCCAGTTGAATAATAATTGAGATTTGCTCAACCAGCGGTAAATTCATAATCCCGATTGTCCAATCTCCTGAAGGATCAAAAACTCCCGATAAAATGAGAATGATTCCATAAATAATTGCAGTAAACGAGACCACCAAAACAGAAAGTGGTATAATTGAATCAGCAATTGAAATTAAAAGATTTTTTAATTGAATTAACGCTTTTGAAGTAAATACCTTTAGGTTCATCAATAATTGATTCGTAAATCCCAATATTTTTCTAAACACGTTTAAGAGATATGAATTGATCTTTTTATACCATACTCCATAAAGAAGCATACTTCCGATTGGTGAAGACAACCAACCAATAAATGAAATGTCATCTATGTAGATTCCTAATGTAGTTGATGTGAATGTAATAGTATAGTCCGATGAGACTAAATTAGTTATTAAAATAATACCAATACCAATTACTAATAGAAAACTTCCAATCAGGGTTATTGAGTACCGTAAAATTGCATTAAAGTTATCTTGCAGATATTTAATTAGATTCCTTATTGCTTGGACAATGGATTCGATAATTTCCTTGCCAATTTTAATAATTTTCTGATAGGTATTGATCAGTGTGTTCTTGATTTGAGTGTACCAGGTACTGGAAATTAGGACTATTCCAAGTACGACTATTCCTAAATCCAAAAATTTTACCGTACTGGAAATTAGGACTATTCCAAGTACGACTATTCCTAAATCCAAAACTAATCCAAACAATATCAACAAAATTCCTAATATTCTCGTGGAATATAACCTTATTATTTTCCTATGTAATATTAACCAAGCAATGAGTTCTTTAGCAGAAATTATAGTTTTCTGATAAGCATTGATCAGAATGTTCTTGATTTGAGTGTACCAAGTGCTAAAAATTAGGATTATTCCAAATACTATTGTTCCTAAGTCCATAAATCGTACATCGAACTCAATAACCAATCCTGTTAAAATGAAGAGAACTCCTAGTATTCTGGTAGAATATAGTCTGATTTTTTTTCTATATAATATTAACAATGCAATAAATTCTTTAGCAGAAATTATAATGTTCTGATAAGTATTGATCAATATGTTCTTGATTTGAGTGTACCAGGTGCTAGAAATTAGAATTATTCCAAATACTATTGCTGCTAAGTCCATAAATTGTACATCGAACTTGATAATCAATCCTGTTAAAATGAAGAGAACCCCTAGTATTCTGGTGGAATATAACCTGATTTTTTTCCGATGAAATTTCAACCAAGCAAAGAATTCTTTTGCAAACATTATAGTATTCTGATAAGTATTGATCAGTGTGTTCTTGATTTGACTGTACCATGTGCTAGAAATTAGGATTATTCCAAATACTAGTGTTCCTAAGTCCATAAATCGTAAATCGAATTCAATAACCAATCCTGTTAAAATGAAGAGAATTCCTAGTATTCTGGTGGAATATAACCTGATTTTTTTCCGATGTAATTTCAACCAAGCAAAGAATTTTGTGCCAGTTTTGACCGTCTCCTTATAGATATAGATCAGTATGTATTTGATTTGGGTACGCCAGGTAACGCCTAGGATAACAATACCTGCTAAGATCATTACTGTTCTTAACCACTTATCTAAACTGGTAAATACGAATCCAAATATGATAGAGAGAAATCCTATTATTCTGGTAGAATATAATTGGATTTTTTTCCGATGTACCAGGAACCAAGCAATAAATAGTTTGCCAGCTTTGATAGTCTCTTGGTAAATATAGATCAGTATGTGTTTGATTTGGGTACGCCAGGTAACGCCTAGGATAACTATACCTACTAAGATCATTACTGTTCTTAACCACATATCTAAACTGGTAAATACGAATCCAAATATGATAGAGAGAAATCCTATTATTCTGGTAGAATATAATTGGATTTTTTTCCGATGTAACTGGAACCAAGCAATAAATAGTTTGCCAGCTTTGACAGTCTCTTGGTAAATATAGATCAGTATGTGATTGATTTGGGTACGCCAGGTAACACCTAGGATAACAATTCCTGCTAAGATCATTCCTGTTCTTAACCACATTTCTAAACTGGTAA
Organism: Candidatus Heimdallarchaeota archaeon LC_3; assembly: GCA_001940645.1. The sequence goes on along the minus strand of MDVS01000015.1, from coordinate 58,975 downwards.
ATACGAATCCAAATATAATAGAAAGAACTCCTAGAATCCTTGTTGAGTATAATAAGATTTCTTTCATATTTAATTTTATCCAAGCAATGAAATTAATAATGCCATTTTTGAAATCCCTATAAATTTCATTGAATATTTGATTAAACTTGGATAAAGAAGAAATGTAAATAACCCCAATACCTATCGCTAATAACCACCAACCTCTAGCGTGAGTTCCAATTTCTTGTCCAAGATATAAAATCACTTGGTTATCAACTATAAACGTAATAATACCCAAGTAAATCAAAAAAATCCCAATCATAGTAAAAGAGGATCTTAATATTGTTTTATAGTGATCACGAAAGAATTGAATGAATCTTTTGATACTATGATTGATTTTACTAATAAGATCTTTAATTAAACTGATGAACCCATTAAGTAATTTAGATATTTGATCAATAATGTAAGTTATCACTCGTATTACGAAGTTAAGTATTGTTTCCGACCACAAGATTACATTTGCAACCAATCCAAATAATATAAGGAAAAGTCCGGTATTACTAGTCGTTTCTGTGTAAACCAGAAGATTTATATTTAATGAATAAAAAATCATGTAACCTAGAAAGGATACAAGCACATTAAGAGCAGTTCCCATTAATTTGAAGAACGGATGATTTAACCAACTCACAATACCAAATGAAAATCCCAGCCCAAACAAAAAAGTTGGTATCAAATTATTATAAGAAAAATCCCAATTCAAATAACCGTAAAACATTATTAACAGACTGGTAGAGAATATTATAAGACGAGCAACGAATAAAGCATTTGCTTTGATCCAATAAATGAATGGTTCATCGAGACGGGTTGTTTCAAAAAATATTCCAATAAACAAGAATATTACACCTAGAACAAAAATCAATGCTAAATAGTTTGGATCGGCTGAAGAGTATATATTTTCAAAAAACAACTGAATTGAGCTTGGAATTATGAGTAGGAATAAACCAAGAGTAGCGAATAAATATCCAAAATTAGTTATTTTATTCCTCCTTTCATTTATCCATCGCATTTGAAAAAAAACCAAAATTAATCCAGAAACAAAAATTACATAAAGAATAGTTTTCAACCAAAATATGAGTTCATTATTTTTATCTAAATACTCAAAAATAAGAAGAATAACAAGAGTTAACGAGGTTAACCGAACCAATGATCGAATTTCATTTTCCCAGCTAATTGAAAGTTGATCTAAATCTTGTTTATAACTGTTAGATTTTTGTTTTACCTCTTCCAAGTAAAAAACCCGTTTTAACCATTAAATAAAATCAAAAAAAAAAAATCAAATAATCAAATTAAGGATTTGATCAAAATAGGTACACCTACTATAAAAATATAGTAGGTATTTCGACTTCCCGTATTATTTCCATTCCCACTAGAAATATGAAATAGCTCCTATTAGAGTTAAAAATGATATTAAAACCAGATAAAAAATTAATGTTCAATAATTTTTATAGATACTTCATCTATAAATGCTTCCATTTTTATTCTACCGCCAATGGGAAATGTAAACATTGGATAGGTATGTCCAAAATTCATATTAGCTACAACTGGTATATTTTCTAATTCTTTTTTTGATTTTACTATTTTTTCTATCTTCTCTTTAGTCATATCTGTATTTTTTTGTGATCTGCCTATTATGATTCCCTTTACTTGCTCAAAATCATGTTGATGAATAATTGAATGGAGATCTCTATCAAAATTTAAAGAAAAAAGTTCACCGGTCATATCATCGTCTTCTACAAAAAGAATAGTGTCTTTCAGAGATGGTTTGTATTCTGTACCGTTTAATAATTGGAATTTACATAAATTACCTCCAACACTTGTTCCTTCTGCTACACCTTCATTTATTATAATCGGTCCTTCGTTTTCTATAAAATTTCTGTTTTCTTGATCCATAAACCAACGGTCATCAGACCAGTATTTCGATGGTTATACAAAATAAGACTCATTCTGGAAAAGACATTTCTTAAAATATTCTTCTATATAATCAATACCTTTAACCATCCCAAATGTAGAAAAATGTGGACCTATATATGTCATTAACCCAGTTTTTGTGTAAATTGCATTATTTAAAGCTGTAATATCAGAATACCCACAAATAATTTTTGGGTTTTCTTTGATAATGTTGTAATCAATATAACGTAACAATTGGTTCGAATAAAAACCCCCAATAACGGTTAAGATACCTTTAACGTTAGGGTCGACAAAAGCGGAATGTAAATCAGCCACTCTGGATTTTATTTTACAAGAATAAAAAATATCATTTTCCATTACATTTTCACCAAAAGTTACTTTTAATCCTAGTTCTTGTAATTTTTTTGTTGCTATATTGATCTCATTTTCCCCTATTATAGCCTAACTTCTAGAAGGAGAAATGATTCTTATTTCATCTTCCAATTGTAGTTTTTGAGGTATTTTTGACATCTTTTATTCACAAGCCTAAATAAACTTTATTTCTTTAATGATAATTGGATTTTTACTGTTTTCAATTTAATCCAAACAAAAATTACAAATTAGGTATTATTAAAAATCAACTTCGATTTGTTTTGATTGATGAAATTACACATAAATCATATTAATTATCTATGAATGATTAGTGAATAAATTTATTTATTTCTATTAATCATACTAAACACTTTTGGAGTAATTTTAATGACTTTGAATTTTGATCTTCCTGAAGAAGCTGTCATGATGAGAAACTCTGTGAGAGAATTTGCAGAGAAAAAGATAAAACCAGTAGCTAGGGAACTAGATGAAGAAGAAAAGTTCTCTCCTGAATTAACCAAATCAATGGGAGATTTAGGATTATTCGGTATTTATTTACCTGAAAAATACGGTGGTTCTGAACTAAATTATCTTTCTTATGTCATTGCAGTTGAAGAACTTGCCCGAATTGATGGGAGTCAAGCAGCAACAGTAGCTGCTCATAATTCACTTGGAATAGGTCCTATTTATTACTTTGGGACAGAAGAACAGAAGGACCATTATTTACCAAAACTTTGTACAGGAGAAAAAGTTTGGGGTTTTGGATTAACAGAACCAGAAGCTGGTAGTGATGCTGGGGGAACAAAGACAAAAGCTGTTAAACAAGGTGATAAATGGGTCATTAATGGTTCAAAAATTTTCATCACAAATGGCTCTGAACCTGTTTCTCTTGGTGCAACGGTACAAACAGTAACTGGTACTAGATCAGATGGTAAAAAAGAGTACACTTGTTTTTTACTAGATCATGGGACTGAAGGATTTACAGGAACGACTATGCATAAAAAATTAATGTGGAGAGCAAGTATCACATCGGAATTGTATTTTGATAATTGTGTAGTTCCTGAATCTTCTATATTAGGAAAACCAGGAGAAGGTTTTCATCAAATGCTTGATACATTAGATAAAGGTCGTATTTCAATAGCAGCAATGGGATTAGGTTGTGCTCAAGGAGCTTTTGAACTAGGTATGAACTATGCTAGAGAGCGTAAAGTATTTGGGAAACCAATATCTACTTTTCAGGCCAACGCATTTAAATTAGCCGATATGGCGGTCGAAATCGAAGCTGCAAGGAATTTACTCTATAAAACAGCTTGGTTATATGATCAAGGTAGAAAAGAATACGCTAAGTATGCAGCTATGGCTAAGCTTTATTGTTCTGAGGTAGCTCTTAGATGTGTAAATCATGGTGTCCAATTACATGGTGGATACGGTTTGATGAAAGAATATGATATTGAAAGGTTCTATAGAGACCAAAAACTATTGGAAATAGGCGAAGGAACTTCGGAAATCTTAAGATTAGTTATTGCTAGAAAAATTGGAGCATATAATGTCTAAATTTATTTTTTTAATGTTTTTTCCAACTCTTTAACAGTTTCAAGATCCATACCCTGATTTCTTTCTTTTAACTTTCCTATCAGTTCTTTTCTGGTTTTTTGATTCATATTCTGTCCAAATTTTTGTTTTACAGTTATTTCTTCCGATTTAACCTTGAAAACTCCTACGTTATCAATTTCTTTTTTATAAAGCTTTGATTTGTACTCAATAGGAATGAATTTACCCTCTGGTTGATGTTTATTCATTAAATTTGTTAGCGCCTTAACTTTTTCTTCAAGATCTTTTACAATACTTCCGAAACCTCTGATGTGAACTGATTTAAAGAAAATTGTTGCAGGACAGGCCATTTTTTCGCTTGTCCAGTATGATGGAATAAATGAATATGGGTTATCAAAACTAAAAGCAACCTTTGGATTTTCTAACATTAATTCAAATTTTTCTCCCTCTAAGGCTCCATGAAAATAAACATTGTTATCTATTAGAACAAAATTTAGAGGAACGACTCGAGGATAGCCATTTTTATCAATAATTCCTAAATTTCCTTCAATAGCATTATTAGCTATAGAAATAAGATCTTCTTGTGTGTATATGCTAAATTCTGAACGTCGCATAATATTTAAACCCAAATTATTAATATATTAAATTATTTTTGTATTCTGACTTTTGTTAATGCAAAAGGGATAATTGCAATAAATTGATTATTTAAATCATTCGTAGAGTGAAAATATTGTGTAAATCATGTCAACTTACTCTTTTTTAAAAGAAAAATATAGAATAAAAAAAAGTAATATCTCAATGATTTTAGATTAATTTACAATACATCAAAAAGTCAATGAGGAATTTTGATTGACGATTCAGAAAAACGAAAAATTCTTATTATTTTTACTAAATCTCCTAACACTTTTAGAAAGATCGAAAAAAGAAATTAGAATATGAAGATCAAAAAAATTTCAATTTAGTTTATGGAATGACTTAGTAAATTTATAATTATTCTAGAAAATAATTCATTTTTTAGTAAATAATTCATCGTTTTATTAATTTGTCGGACAACTACCCTGATAAAACAGTTTTTAAAGTTAGGCTATCCTACATATAAATTAATAGAAATCTGTATAATTAATTAACGTTTGAATATTAAATTTTATGTTGGTTGAAAAGAATGTCTAATACTATACAAAGGAATAGCGAATATGAAGTAACTAATCCATCTGTTTTTGAATTGATTTTTCTAGGTGGTGTTCTTGGTGGTATAGGAGGGGGTTTTGCGTTTAGTTTGTTAATATTACTTCTCACACCAGGAAGCGGATTTTACACTGCTGTTGCTGGATTGTTTTTACCGTCAAGTGATGTTTTAGTGGGATTTGTTGTTCATATTGGCATCGCTGTAGTTTTTGGTATAATGTTTGGAATCGGACTAATATTTATTCCTAAACTAGGATCTTCTCAAATGATGACCCTAATTTCAGGATTAGTTTGGGCTCTGATTCTCTGGATAATTGCTGCTCACATTTTAATGCCATTAATCGTTTTTGAATTTTCAAGTGAAATAATTAGTAGTACTTTTAGTCTTGATTACTTGATATCTACGGATACATGGTTAAGTCAAAATAGTGTTAACTCATTACTTACTCATTTACTGTATGGAGTGCTTTTAGCATTAGTTACCTGGAATCTCCCTCCGCTACTTGAAAAAATAAGATCAAGATAAACGATTCATTATGCATTCTTAATCTTCTTTTACTAAAGATAATCGTATTGGTCTCAAATCTGAGACTTTTTGTATTCCTGCTTTACAACTAGGATCATTTTCTAACAATATCCTTGCTTCCTCTTCTGTATCTACCTCAAAAATTAGTACGCCAAATGGGTCGTCTAATTTAAGAGTAGGTCCTGCCAAGAATAATTTTCCTTTATTCATTAATTCTTTAAGATATAAAAAATGATCACTCATAATTTTATTTTCTTCTTCTTTAGGATTAGTAACAAAATCTTTTCTATAAGGAGTAATAATGACAAAAAAATGGTTTAAATCGCGTTTGGATGACATATTTAGGATTTTACCGTGAAAATTAAAATCTCATGGTTACCTATAAGATATCGCGTTTGTTATCTAGTTTTCAAATTAAAGTTTCCTGTATTGCGGAAGGCTTAACAAAATAGTAGGTAAACCTAATACTGATCCATACAACCCAATAGATTTTTGAAGGAGTAAAAACAATCGCTGTTTTATCTTTGAAAATGACAAAATGTCAATGATTTTTCTTTTATGAGGTTATTATATTGGTAAAGCCTACATCGATTATATTTGGACTTAAAACGGTTTGGAGACGAAAACAGAAGAATTTGTTTGCGATATTTGCTATTGCATTAGGGGTGAGTTTAATTGCGGGTATTTCAATTACTCGAAATAGTTTAGGTGAAGGGTTCGGAGTTTTTTTCACCTATTCGTTAGGGGAACGAGATGGGAGTGTTTCTTCTGTAAACGGATTTATTGATGAACCTTGGGCCGATGCTATTGGAAACCGTCTTGTTACTGATGTTGATGATGTTGTTGCCTTCACTACAAGTTTTTCCTTACCAATATCAACGAGTACCGATGAGGGGCAGATAAATGTTGTAACTTGGTTAATTGGGATTAACCAGACTGAAGATTCTGCGGTTTTTGGTAGGTTGATTACTACCAATGGTGACACTGTAAGTGTTGCGGGTGTTGCAGCAGGAGAGGCTTACGTTGGAAAAACGTTAGCTGACGATTTATTATTAACAACAGACGTTTCGGATGAAGAACGTAGTAATCAATTCGATTATTCGTTATCTATTGGCCCAATAACAATTGAAAAAACGTTGACAGTAAAAGGTATTATTAAAAATGAAGAGAGAGGCGCGACTGGAGGGAATTTAGCAGTATACACTAATCTCAATAATATTCAGGAAGAAATAGGGAATGTATTAGTAATGGGAGGATATCCTGTTCCTCACCCGATTACATTAATCAGTCTCAAATTTTCTGACAATATTAAGACTGTAGACGATGGCGATGAGTTAGTTGAAGCTATGAAAGATTCTCTTAATGATCTTCCTGTCGTTCTTGGTATCGGTGGGGTAGAGACTTTAATAATTAGTGCAGAACGAGTGACAATCAAAAATTTTGGCAAAGTGCTTTCAGCTCAGTTAAGTGATATGTTGATGATTTTTGGGTTTATTATTATCTTTGCAGGCTTATTGTTAATAGTAAACATCCAATTTATGACAGTTGAAGATCGACAACAACAAACGGGAATTCAGCGTGCGATTGGTACTCAAAGACGGCAGATTGTTATTGCGAATCTAACTGAATTTCTGGTTACTGGGATCATTGGAGGGCTCGTGGGGATTATAGGTGGGATGATCTATTCTCAATTATTGATCTTAGCTTTTGGTAACGCTTTTGAATTTGATGGTAGTCTAATTCCTGTTATTATTGACACTGATGTTATGATTATGGCATTTTTTACTGGCTTTTTCCTTGCGTTATTAACTGGTCTGCTTCCTTCTATTCGAGCATCTAGAATTCACATTGTTGAAACATTGAGAGGGGTTGAAAACAAAGCTGAATCGATTGAACGGGGGACTGGTATGATGGGACTTTATGTGGGGACTATTCTCACACTTTTAGGCATTGTTTCTCTTGCTGGCCTTAATGGGCAACCTTGGGATTTCCCTAATGCGTACAAGAATATAGACAATGCTGAAGCGATCTTTTTTGCAGTTACTTTTCTGTTAGTAGGATTGAGTGTCTTATTAAGTTATTTTGTTTCAAAAGATCTAGCCTTAAACATAGCGGCTTTATTATTAGTGCTATTACCAGTTGTTAATGCTTTATTTATTTTTGGCATTATCGAAGAAGGAGTTGGCTCGGGCGGAATGAACCTATTTCTGGGTATGATTTTGTCAATGATTGCGGGATCAATTTTATTAATTGGGATTAATTTACATCGAGTGGCGGATTTTGCTGAAAAATTGTTTTCCAGAACCTATAGTGCAGTAGCGATGCTCTCTTTCCGACAGATGGCATCACAACGGACCCGATCAACTTTGACTTTTTCAATTTTTGCTGTTATTCTTACATTAAATATCTTTCTGGCATCTTTTGCTTATTCTATGCGTTATGGTTCTGTTAATCAAGTAGAAGCTCAAGCAGGTGGTTCTGATATTCTTATTTTTTCTGGACAGGCTTTTAATTCAACGACAACCACAATTTTTCTTAATGGATTGAAGGATACTAGTAAATTTCCAGGAATTACTTGGGCACAAGCATTTCCTAATGCCATTGATTATAATGTGTCTTTGACAACTAATGGAGAAGAAACTGATGATCTTGATGATACAGAGACTTGGAGGTTAAACTTTTTTGCTATTAATAATCAAAGCTTATGGGAAAGTGAGCAAGATTTCCTGGATAATAAACCCAAATTAAACTTGTTAATTGAAACAGAAAAAATTGACACTACGAAATTTACTTTTTCAGCAGATTATTCTGAAGGATTTGAAATTGATGGTAGAGTTGGGTTTGGGGATAGACATAAAGATTCGAATTTGGACGAAAATAAAAGATTTTGGAGTGCTTTAGCGAAGAATGAATATGTCACGGATAAAAGCGATCAGAAAAGTAAACCTTTCATTGTTGTGTCTCCAATAATCGATCCTGAAGCGTCTGGATTAATAACTTACTTGAAAAAAGTCGGGGATTCTGTTTGGTTGTCGTTGAAAGATGGAACATATAAAGAATTCGTGATTGCAGCCCATTCCGAGGGTAATCCTTTATTTGATGCACGGTATTTACAAGGAATAGAACCAGGACCTAGTGGAAGTCAAGGGTTTGGTGCATTTATAAGTGAGACTGAAGCCCGTGATCTTAAAGTCTTTAATCCTACTGAAAATATTAGTTTGCTAGACCAGAACAGTCATTTCTTAGTGAGTGGTAAAGATAATGTCGAGATAACCTCGAAAGAAAATGTTAAATTAGCCCAAGATATTGAAGCATGGTCTAATGGTGTGGATACAGTCACTAAAGATGGATCAACGTTCGATACATTCCGTAAGGTATTTGGTTTCTATGGGATCGTAACCATCTCAATTTATGAGTTATATGAAATTCTATTTGATGGTATGTTTCGAATGTTTGGATTTCTTCAAATATTTACTTCCTTTGGTTTCATTGTAGGTGTTTTGGGACTATTAGTAGTCTCTGTAAGGTCTGTACAAGAACGTAAACGGGAAATTGGTATGATGCGCTCTATCGGACTGAAAAGCAATGACGTGTTGATATCAATAATGTTGGAACTATCTGTCATGGGTGTTATCGGCTTAGCGATTGGAATATTTAACGGAAATGTCTTGGGTTTAGGCATAGTGCGTCTTATGCTTGGTGTAGATGCGCCATTTCTAATACCCTGGTTTGATCCCGGTATGGTAATCTTTGGCATTTCACTTCCAGGTGGACCCGGTTCTATTCTTTTTTACACAGTTTTAACTTTAGGAGCTGCTTTCGTCGCAGCTATTATCCCAGGGCGATCAGCGTCGAAAATTCCACCCTCAGAAGCCCTTAGATATACAGGATAAGGAGAAAATAAAATGGCAGAATATATCTTAGAAATTAAGGATTTACATAAAAAATATGATGAAGGAACCTCTACTGAAGTTCATGCTCTCAGAGGATTAAGTCTAACGGTGAAAAAGGGTGAAATGATCGCTATTATGGGACCTTCAGGTTGTGGTAAATCAACCCTCTTGAATATGATAGGTGGATTGGATAAATTTACTTCTGGAGAACTGTATATCAATGGGAATGAAATTAATACGCTATCTGATAATGCCATGAGTGAGTTTCGGGCTTTTAACTTAGGTTTTATCTTTCAATTATTTAATTTGTTTGATTTTCTGAGTGCTACCCAAAATGTCATGGTCCCGTTACTTATTCAACGAATACCAAAAAGCAGAGCTCAACGTCAAGCGGAATTATTATTAAGGGAACTAGGACTTGGAGGACATCTTGATCATACATCCTCACAACTATCAGGGGGTCAACAACAACGCGTTGCGATTGCTCGTTCTCTTGTCACCCAACCATCTATATTACTTGGTGATGAACCAACAGGGGATTTAGATTCCTCAACCGCTTCTGATATCGTTTCATTATTCAGACGAATTAATTTAGAAAACAAACAAACGCTTGTTTTAGTTACTCATAATCAATGGATAGCAGATCATTGTGATCGAACGATTCGTATGTCTGATGGTCGGGTCATTGATGATGGCCTAGGAGGTAAAATAAATGACAACTAAAGCAGAATCACCCCAAACCAGTGTTTTTTCAACAATGTTAATATCTAAACCTCATCGACGAGCGAATTATGCTCTTCGTCGACGATTATTATTGATAATGAAGCAACCCCGTCTCTCTTGGATGAATCTAGAAGGATATGATATTTTTACAAAAATAATTGCAGTATTAGGGGGTTTGATATTGGCCTTGGTGATAACTAATATTGGCTCGGGGATAAATTATGGGTTTCATTTTATAACTGGAGATATCGATCAACAATTCCAATGGTTTGAGATTACTGGTAATAGTTTGCCTGTGATTTTGGTTCTATTTATAATAGGTGCGTTTTTAACAAATAAAACTTTTCAATGGTGGGTAGATCGCCCTGTAGGCACAGTAGCTGAATTAAATACTTTTATAATAGCTCAAATGCAGCCATTGTCATCAAAATTCGAGGTAGAGGAAGAGCGAATAAAATATGAAACTAAAATACAAATGGCTCACCGGAAATATAAAAGAAAACTTCTTAAACAACTGCAATCCCATATAGCTAACGATTTCGAATTAAAAAACTCAAGAAAAATCTTAGTAGATGTAGCTAAAAGCTTGAAAAGTAGTGGAACTAAAGAAGAAATTAAAGCTGAAGTTGATGAAGTTTTAGATTGGGCATGGTCCACTTTAGATCATGTCCATAAAGGATCCAGATTAACCTATTGGGACAATGTGAGTGGTATAGATCGACTGATTATTTCAGACCATCTAAATCAGAAACAATTAATTGAAATTGAGGCTGAAGCAGAGGGTATAGTTGACGAACTTAATCTCTTAGTCTTTGCAAATCGGTATAGCAGTGTTATGCTTCCATTACTACAACAATCAGTAAAATTCTCAAAAGCTTTTGAAGAACATTGTTGTACCCCCAAATTTGTTGAAACTTTTCAAAAGGGAGAAAAGCATGATGAGAATTTTGCAGAAGCTTACAGAGTACTATTATCAAAGAGTCTCGGAATGCAGGAAGTTTTAAAGTCCACTGTTCGTCAATTTGACCGAATGCGTGAGGCCAAAGAAGAGTTGATCAAAGAAGCCCAAGCACTTAATCTACCCAAACTTGAACTGATAGCAAATGAATTTGTTACAGAAGAAGCTTTTCAATCCTATTTAGAAATGATTGAGCATTTAAGAGAATCTTTATCTCATGTTGCTAAGGATCTTCGCAAATTAAATTTTAAGCAATTTCCAAAAGGAACCCGGAAAGACCTCAAATTCATTACCCGTTTTTATCTTGTATTAGAAAAACTGCGTTTTATAACTACCTGGTTCGAAGATATTGCATCATATACGACTGTAGTAGGTGGTATCGGTTATGAAACAGGAGTTATTACTTCCCAAAGTGAAATTGAAAAAGATGTCGTGTTAAAAGTAGAAGATATATTCAAAAACTATCATACCGGCGGTGGAACTATTTATGCTCTACGTGGAGTTTCATTTGAAATTAAAAAAGGTGAGTTTGTTGGCGTAATCGGACCATCAGGGTCTGGTAAAACCACATTACTTAACATCATGGCAGGATTAGATAATCCAGATCGGGGTGCTGTCTATGTTGATGGAATGAATCTTCAATCACTCAATGATAAACAATTAACTTCTCTTCGTAGAGATAAAATGGGTTTTATTTTTCAATTCTATAATCTAATACCTATGTTAACAAATAAAGAAAATGTAGCGTATCCTGCTGAAGTAGGAGGAAACACCAAAGATTTATCTAACCGTGTATCAAATAAATTGAAATCAGTTCAACTTGAGCAATTTGAGCGCCAATATCCAAATAAACTTAGTGGTGGTCAAATGCAACGTGTCACAATTGCTCGGTCGCTTATTAATACGCCTTCAATATTATTTGCTGATGAGCCTACTGGAGATTTAGATAGTGTAACTGGTGAAGAAATCATGAATTTATTGAGTTCATTCAATAAAGAACATGAAACTACTGTGATTATGGTGACCCATGATAGAAGTTTACTAAAATATTGCAACAGAATAATTGATATGAAAGATGGAAGGTTAATTGAAGAATTACCCTAATAATTCATATTTATTCTAATTATTAGTTATAACTGTTGAATATCCTTCACTATCTAATCCAATATAAATTCTATTAGGAAATTGTTCTGCTATTTCATTCATATGAGTGATTAATATTACTTTATGAAATTTCTCTTTCAATCTTAGTAAGTTACTAACAAAAGCTTGTTGTGAGTGACGTGTGTCTAGCGATCCTAAATCTCCTTCATCTATAAATAATGTCCGAATTCTTGATAATGATTTTTGGGCTTGACCTATATTAGCTAACTCTTGAGAAATAGCTAGACGTATTGCTGCATTTACTTGAGTCCTTTCTCCTCCTGATAATGCTGTAATGTCTCTCAATCCATCGGGTGTATTGATTTGAATAGAAAATCCTTCAGATGCACCTTCACGAGATGGTTCCATGACTACTGTCGTGTATCTGTTATCAGTTAAATCAATTAAAAATTCACTAGCTGTTTGGCTTATTTTCGGTAAGATTTTATTAATTGCATACAAAGGGATTCCTTTTGGATGAAAAACTTTCGATCGAAGAACATTAAATGTATCTAACTCTTTTTTCAGAATCCGTTGTTCTTTCTTTATACCATCAGCGATATTTTTTTGTTTGCTTATTTCATTAAATTTATTATTTAGACTTACGAATTCTCCATTTATGTTAAATCGATTATCTTCAAGTTTTTTAATTTCATTATTAAGATCTCTTTCTTCTTTCTCCCTTTTTATAATATCATTTGTTATATCATTTATTTCCTTTTTCACTCCATCTCCCTCTTTTAGTTTTTCTGTTAATCTTTCAATATCTTTTTCTAGAGAAATTATAAGAGATTCTTGATTCGAAAGTTTTTCGAGTTTTTCTTTTTTTTGTTTAAAATCTTGTTTAATTACCTTGATTTTCTCAATATCTTGTTTTGTTTTGCCCATAATTTTTTTATCGTCTTCAGAAAAGTTTATCTTATTTAATTCATTATTTAGTAAATTTATTTGTTCCTCAAATCTTTTAGATTCTTCCTGTATTTGTCCTTTATTTGATTTTAATTCTTCTAATATTTTATTAATATTATTCTTTATTTCAGTTAAAACAAATGAATCCTTATTGATTTTTTTTATATTCTTACGAATTTCAATTAATTCATGGGATGTGGAATTTTCTTCACCAAGGATTTCTTGTAAAATATCTTTTTTTTCCGATAACCAATTTTTCTCTTTACAAATTCTTTCCAATCTTTCTTCAAAGCGTCCTTCTTGATTTAATAATTGAAAAGCTTGATTTTGATCTATCGTGGTATCAATATTTTGTACCCTGTCTTGCTGTTTAGTTTTATTTGTAAATAAATTTTTCTTTTGTTTTTGTAAAATAGATGTAATTCTAAAATTGTTTTTATTAGTATCTTCAATTTTTAACTTAATATTTTTACTATTATTATATTTCTCTTCTAAAGAACTAAACAATTTTAATAGTTGTTCTTCATCTTTAATATTTTCTTCTAATATGGCTACTTCTCTTTTCAATGTTAAAAATTCTTTTTGAGTGGTTTTACTTTTTGTTAAACTTATATTTATCTCTTTCAATCTTTTTTCATTTTCTTCAAATTGTTTTCCTATTGTTTTTTTGTTTTCCAGAAATATTTTCTTTTGTTCAATTAATTTCTCCATTTTTTCCTCTTTTTCTTTTTTAGAGTTCAAGATCTTTTCAATATCTTGCTTTTTCTGATTTAATATTTTTATTTTTCTCTCTAACTCAGGTAATTTTTGGATCTCTTCTTGTAAAACTTTCATTTGTCCATTAAATTCACTTAATTTTCTATTACGGGGTTCTATTTCTTCTTGTATTTCATCCATAGCTTTTTCAAATACGTCAAGATGAAACAAGTTTTGAAGTAATTTTATTCTTTGCTGTGCAGTTTTAGACCCTAGTAATTTCATTTCATCCTGACGAATAAAAGAGGATGCTGAGAAACTTTTGTAATCTAAACCTACCAATTTTTTTTCAATAATTTTTGTTAACTCTGGAATTCTCTCAGCAATTCTATTATTTTCTATAAAAACCTCAAGACTAGATTTTCCTTTTAGATCTCTTCCCCTGATAATTGAAACATTTTTACCTCCACATAAGAAATTGAGTTTTACATAACCACCTAATCTGCAAATATCTTCAATTTTTAAGTTAGCAGGGGAATCTGTCCTTGAAGTTTTTCCATATAAAGCAAATGTAATTGCATCTAATATGGATGTTTTTCCAGAACCTGTTGGTCCAGTAATAACTATTTCTCTTTCAAGGAAATTAATATTAGTCTTTCTTTTATATGACATGAATTTTTCCAAAGTAATAGACATTAATTCTATGCCAGTTTGTGAAATAGTTATATTTGTTAATTTATTCTCCTCCTCTGTTCAAAATATCGCTAATAATTTGTCTACCTTTATTTTTGATCTCAGAATAGTTAGGATGTTTTTTGATAAATTGAGTATCCTCGACATATTCATTAAATAAAGACTGAGGATCTAAAGTAAAATTACTCAATATTGGTTTGTTAGTATCATCTTCTGAGGATTTCCAGAAAATTTCGTAATGAAATGCATTTTTTAGTTTTTGTTCAATTTTGCTATAATTAAGTCTGTTTTTTACCGTTTCAGAGCTAATTACTTCAATTCGTATTAATGCATTTTCTGTATCTCCAGTGATTTTATCTAATAACATTTGAGTGGGATTTGCTAATATTATATCTTCAACATTTAAATGGACTATGTATTTCAACATTAGTCGTGGATTATTTTCGATAAATTCCCAATCTTTAATTTCTGTGTCGTAAACAATAAATCCTTTTGGATCATCTAATTCTCCGAAATCAACCCGTTCAGTTGCTCCAGGAATAACTATTTTTCTATTGTGAAAATGTTGATGTAAATGTATGTGACCTAGAATACAAAGATCAAAAGAATCTGGCATCAATATTTTTTCAGTCATTTCTATTTCCCCTTTAATATATTGAGGTGATTTACTTTTCCTAATTTTTGAACCACGAAAATAATAATGACCAACTAAAAACTTTGTATTACAATCATCTAATTCTTGAAGATATTTCTCAACAAAATTTGCTAAGAATTCTTGAACAAAATTTAACCAATCACTTCTAGGGATTTCTTTATTCATAATTTTTTCAATATATTGTATTGAATGTTGTTGTGCTAAATACGGTAATAACACGAAACCTATTACTTCATTACCTATTTCGATTTTATGTATACCTGGTTTACGGGCAACTAATGAATTTTTTAATAGTGATAATTCTCCAAGTGGTGATCCCTTTTCGAAAGACATAGGTGTATCATGATTTCCCCCGAGAACTACTAAATGAATATTATTTTCAATTAAGGGTTTAAATATCAGATTTCTAGTGAGTTCTCTGTATGTTGGGCCAACTAATACGTTTTCATAAAAATCTCCGGCAATAACAAAAATTTTTACATCATTTGCTATACTATATTCTACAGAATTTTGAACAGCTTTAATAAAATCCATGGATCTTTCGCTTATACCAGTATTAACATTGATATGGTAATCAAAGCGTAATCCTATATGATTGTCAGAAATAAAAACTATTTTAACCAAATTTATTCCCTCGGAAGTTCTTATTCAAATAAATTTTTCATCTTATCTGCTGAAATATTTTGTAATTTTTCTTTGAAATCATCTAACGTTACAGAAATATTCCATTTTTTTTTCATATTTTCTGAACTATAATGTTCAACTTCTATGGTGGTAGGAACTGATATTGCATCCCCAAACATTAATGTGTGACGTAAAGGCATAGCTGCAACTATTGATTTCCATTTTGATGGATCAACTGGACCTGTTAATGCTGCTGTTATATCTTTCGGATCGGATAATGACAAAATAAAGCGGTTTGCTAATTGAGAAAGGATTTCATCATCGATACTTGAAGGTCTTTGATCCACCATTGCTAAAACAAGACCAAACTTTCTCATCTCTCTAGCTAGTTTACCAAAAATTGTAAATCTTGATATAGACGGTTCTAAAAACTTGTGAGCTTCTTCTAGAAGGACTACTAGTCTTGGATATTCGTTAGGAGAAATGGCTGAGCTATAACTATCATAAAGCCTTCTAATTACTAGGTTAGCGACCATCAAATAACTAGAAAGATCTGTACCGAACCGACCAAAATCAATAATTATTGAATAGTTATCTTTGATTAAATTATCTAGTCTATTTAATAATCCCTTACCATTTGCTTCTCGAATAAAGGAGAAACGATTTAAACGATCTATTCGTCTTTGTAATCCTTCTAATGTTGAAGAATGAATTTTATGTTCATCACCATCAGGATAATGATCTTCAGTGGTTTCGAAAATAGCTTGAATCAGTGATAAATTTGTTCTATGACGATTAATGCTATAAACAGCATCAATCATAAAACTTGTTAAATCTTGAAAAGCTATAATTAAATCATCTGGAGTAATGAAATTGGGATCAATTATTAATTCTTCGTCGGCTTGAGGGCATTGTTGAGGATCCAAAGCAAATAATTTGACTCTACTATCAAAAAAAGCTTTTAAACCTGGTGATTGATCCGATCTGCTTCTCCAACCATATTCAGATTGAGTATCAAAAATTATTACTTGAGCGACATTAGTATTCAGGATGTTACCCATCAAAATTTTATTTAGAAAAGTTTTACCGGAATTTGTTCTTCCAAATATTCCAAAAGGTACAGACGTAAGTTTTTCGATATCAATAGGAATAGAAAACTCAGAAAGGCCTCTTAAAGTTCCAATGGATTGAGAATTCTGACTTTCTTTATATACTAATTGTATATCTTCTAATGTGGCCATCCTTGAAGGAGCAAAATGTTCAGGAACAGTTTCATATTCTGAAATTTCTTGTGTGAATTTATTTACCATTTTTACACAATTTAGTTTGGCAATTGAATAAAATTTTCTCCCTCTAGATAAAGTTTCGCGGTCTCTTAACATGGATAAAGGAGATGCATTACGGTACTCATCAGCATTTGCAAACATAAGTGCTGTATTATCTAGTGGTGTCTCAATATCACTAATTATGCTGAAAAAATCAAAAGTTCTTCCCTCTGTAACAACTGGATAACCAATTCTTAAAGTTTCACTAATATTACGCATTTTAATTAATATTTCTTCACTCACTGAAGCTTTAATTACTTCCCCTATGTTTTCTTGATTACCTATTGAGTTAGATGTGCCGTTATTTTTTACCATGTCGAAAATCCTTTTAATTTTATTATACAGTAAAATTATCTAAAATTGCATGAAAATCTCCTTCTGGACGCCCTTCAAAGTTTGTAAATCCGTAAATTAAATCGTTAGTAGAAAATCCGATTTTTTTTGCAACTTTTATCATGATTTGAAAATAATCTTCTTTTAATTTATGAATAGATATGCATCCTTGGTGTGCATCTATTAATGGTAGTGGGTACCCAAGTAATTCTTGTGAACTGCAATAATTAGCTAAATCAGAAAAAATGCTTTTCAACCCATTTGGTGAATATCCGACATCAATTCGAAACCATTTTAATGCATTAGAATGTAGACGAGCTAGATAGGAATTTCCTATTTTATAATATCTGGGATTTTCCTGATCGGATTCTTCAGGTAAATCAGTATATAATAACTGCTGTTGTTTACTAGTTATTCTTTCAATAAAAACTTCATCGGTTTCAGGTGATAAAAAACGATGTGTTTTATTAGATTTAACTATACCAACCAACGAATTTTCATTTTTTTGGGATGTAACTAGAAGTTCATTCATCACAGACTCGAAATGATGAGATTTATAAGTATTAAGGTTACCATCTAAAGCTATGATAGTTTTTGGAAATTCCTTGGTCATTTTTAGAGCTAAAGATAATTCGTGATATTCTCTTATGCCTTGAGCGATAGTGGTATGATCATGGTTAAATTCACTAGAAATTGCAAGTAATTCCTTATGGAAATCTATATTCAATGATCCATTGATCTCACTAATTGTTGAAAAAAGGAAAGGGGTATCTTCGATTATAATATCATTACCCTTTATTTGTCCCTTTTCAACACTATATCTTACCGCAACTGTGCGATTTAATATAAGCCATTGCTCATATTTTGGATGTTTCCACAACCACAAGGTAGTGCCATCAACAGCAATCATATCATTAGTTTCATTATTTTCTTTTAAGGAAAAAGAATGAATTTTTGGAGGAATTTCAGACGTAATTCTATTTGAAATTAAAGTTTCTTGATCTTTTGTGATATTCAAGCAGTTTTCAAAATTATTTAGTAAATTATCAACATTAGACATATTAGAAACTCCACTATAAGGAAAAGGTGTTATAATTTCTTAATTATTATATGTTTAAAATTTTTGTCGAAATATATGAATTGTTTTTGGTTTATGAATCTGTTTCAATATTCCTTTTTTTTCTTTTGCAAAAATATTAGGCTATAAGAATTTATAAGACTTAATTGTAAGATTAATGATAATTAATTAATTGAATTCTTTCTGAAACAACTAATTATTAAAAAATATCTTTTTAGATAATCTGTAAAAAAAGATTTATTCATTAAAACTCAATTATCACTAATTAATGGAGTAAAATCATCAATTACAGATTCTGGGTCATCTATTATTGCATCAAAATTTATTTTTCCATCGTCAAGTCGAATCAATCTGAACCCTTTTTGTATTAAGGTTGAGTCATGAGTGACCATTATTACAGTAATTCCTTTAGTCTGATTAAGTTTTATTAGTAATTCAAGAATTTTTTTACCATTCTCAAAATCTAGATCACCTGTTGGTTCATCAGCTAATAATAATGGCGGATTATTGGCTAATGCACGTGCAATTCCTATTCTTTGTTTTTCTCCACCACTGAGTTCATAAGGACGATGAAAAGCGCGTTTTTCCATATCTACATCCTTTAATAATACCATAGATCTTTTTCTTCGTTCTTTTAAGGGGACACCAGCTATTAACATTGGTAATTCGATATTTTCAATTGCTGTTAATCCTTCATGGAGGTTATAGAATTGAAAGATAATCCCCATCTCTTTTCGTCTGAGATATGCTTTTTGATTTTCTGATAAATTTTGTAGTGATTTATCGTTAATCTGTATTTTTCCTTCTGTTAAATTAGTTAATCCAGCAATAACATTGAGAAGCGTTGACTTTCCCGAACCTGAAGGGCCCATTATTACAACAAACTCAGATTTTTTTATATCTAATGAAATGTTGTGAACGGCATGTATGATTTCATCTCCAGATTTATATCGTTTGCTTACGGCTATTAGATTTACAACATCTTGTTCTGACATTTCATTAATCACCCTTAACTTCCTTCTTCAATTTTGTCACTCACAGGATGAATTTCAATACATTTCTTATCTTTATTAAATTCAAATCTGACATATAATTTAAGATTAGCCTTTGTTATTAAATCATCTGGTAAACGTAAAGTACCAAAGCTATCCAATGTTCCTAAATGTTCACGATCATAAATACTAGTAGTTTTTTTACCATTAAGGAATTTTCGATGAATTCCATATATTGTTCCATCACGAATTTTATAAGTTAAATCAGTCATCGACGCAAATCTGTTATCATGGGTTACTACAATAAAAGTTTGTCCTAATTCCTTGTTCAGTTCTTTAATATATTCAATTATTTTTGCTGCATTTAATGAATCCAATTCACCAGTAGGTTCATCAGCAAGCACAAGTTTTGGTTTATTTGATAATGAAACCGCTAATGCAACTCGTTGTGCTTCTCCCCCTGATAATTTGTTTGCTGACTGATTTTTACGAGAACTTAATCCGACAGCATCAAGTAATTCGTTTGCTCTTTTAATTCTTTCTTGACGACTACCTACGTGTGCTATTTGCATTGGCATCATTACGTTTTTTAATGAAGATAATCGTGGTAATAGATTTTTTTCCGGTAATTGCCACATAAATCCTACGTCATATCTCCTATATTTGACTAATTGTCTCCTTTTGAGTGAATTAATGATTTGGTTATCAACTCTAACCTCTCCAGATGACGGTACCTCGATTCCCCCAAGCATTTTTATTAAAGTAGTTTTACCACTTCCCGATGGTCCAATAACTGCTACTAAGTCTCCTTGGTTTAAAGAAAGTTCTAAACCTCTTAGTGCAGCTACTTTTATTGTTTTAATATCAGTTTCGTATAATTTAATAACATCTTTCAATTCAATATATGATTTTGACATCACCATAAGTTATTCTACCTTGAGTAATTTGCTTACTTCTAATCTAGAGCTTAAATAAGCAGGAATAAAACTTAACGCTAACCCTAAACTTAGAAGGATTCCAATTATAATTGATATTAGGTGCCATGGAAATACCATTTGAAACGGGGGAAATGTTGGACCTTGGGTTAAACCAACTAGAAATAATGATGAAAATACTATCCCAAATACCACTCCTATTGAAATTGAAAATAATATTAACCACATCGTTTCTGTTAAAAATACTGAAAAAGTTTGCCTTAATGTCATACCCATAGCTATTTCTGTTGCTATTTCCTTACTTCTCTCAATTAATTGCTTAAATCCAAACATAGCAAGAATAATAAAGATAATGAGGATACAATAAAGAATGTTGCTATTTATTTGTCCGATAACTACAAGATATAAAGAATTACCTTTGAAAAAATCAATATCTCTTTTATAAGATTGTATACTAGCTATTCCATCAAGTTCTTCTAATGTCTCAACAAATAAAGTTTGATTCATACTTTCTTTAGGTTGTACGTATAACACTGATTCATAAAAATGAAAAGCATATTCTGATTCATTTCCTAATTGTTCTGACATATTATTAAATGTTTCGAAGCTAATTACTCCAAATAATTCTCTTTGCGGTTCCCAAGGACGCCAGTTAATTAATCTTGGCCAATAATTAAATTCTCCTGTAACTTTCAATTCATGATTTGTTTGATTTCTAAATTCCTCAATATAATCATCGTACCACGGAGCTCTCCAGACAAATTTTTGTCCAACATCTCTACCAGTTACTCCAAGATTTTCATGATACATTAATACGGTCCTATTTTCTTCACTTAAAGACTTAATACTCTTTTCCATATTTGGAACGAAATCATCTCTCATCCATGCCGCTTCGAGAAATGTACTTGTATTTATTACCATTATATTCTGGTTTTCTAATTCTCCTTTGATTATTGGAGAATATCCTTCTATTTGATTACTGAAGTTTGCTAAAATATAATCATAATGAGTATAATTTATTTCCTCATTATAAAACGTGATAGATATATCAGAACCGATATTATAATGAATTGTTGTTTCACCATAAGAAATAAATGAGAAAGGAAAAATTAAGAAAGAAAGCGAGAAAGCTAATGTCAAAGATACCAGAATCAAAGCCCTTGTAACGGCATGACGATGTTTTGCAGAGTTTTTTAGGCTAAATGCTATTAAGGATCCCTGTTTTTCCCATAAGAATGTACCAATTATACCAGTAATTAAAGAGAATAATCTAGAGGTTAACATAACTGATCCTACAATAATTAACAATGGAGAGGGTAAAGAAAATATTAAATAAAATTCAGGAGGTAAAAATATCTCAAAATCTGCTGCATATACAGTTAGAAGATAAAATAGTAAGCCAAATCCTAACAAAATGATATCTAAGAATTTTCTTCGCCAAAAGGGTGCTTCTCGTTCTTCCACAATAATTTGTTCAACCTGATTGATATCCAATCTTGATAACTTAATAACACGAATTATATTTGTAAATAAAGCTAAGATAATTCCAAACTGAATTAACAGATTAATTAAATGGAACAAAAGAATAACCGGTGATAATAATCTTTCAAATTCAAAGAAATCACTTGTTTTTAATGATAGAGAAGTAATCGGTATTGATAGAAGAATCGCACCGAAAATGGCTAAAATCAATGCAAAAACCATTTCAAAAATTAAAAAAGAGAAGTATTGCTGTCGCGTTATTCCTCTTGTCAAATAAATATTTAATCCCTGGAGAGTGTTTCGTTGAATTAATCCGAAAGAATAATATGCTAGAAAAATAGCTATAATTATTATTGGAAAAGTGAAAAGCATAATAGCAGTAAATAAAATTGTACTTATTGATTGAATACCTTCTAGAGTCCAACGTAAATTGTTATCAATATAAATATCACTAAATCCACCTTGGTGATTAATATAACCTAGGTCCAATAATTCATTATATAAAGCGATATCATGCGCTTCAAATCGTTTTATCGTTGAGCTTACGTCAAATAAATCAAATTTATTGATGTCAAATCTAATGTTAAGTCGAAATTCTGAGTGAACATTCAATTCACATTCATAAATCGCTGAAAAATTATAATAAGTTATAACTTCTGGGCCGGTTTCGGGATCTTCCCCTAAGAAAATATCTGTAAATTCACCACAAATTTTTTCCTGGAAAACATGAGAATAGTTCTTAACAATTAGAGAATTCCCTCGAAATCCCCAAAGATCTTGTAATTCTGGAGTTTTTCGCGTTAATTCAAAAAATTCGATATTCGACATATTGATGATGTTGGATATTTTTAAATTATTATTAATTTTAACTATAGGATGTCTTTGTATTAGTTCATATGTTTTATTTATTGTAACATTTTCTATCGCAATGGTTTCTATCTCTTCATAATATCTTTCATCCTCATAGTATAAATCAAATACAATATTATAGGGTTCCTCATTACTATAATCAATATTTTTTAATGTTTTTTCAGCATAAGGTTCAAAATAAGATAAATTTATTTGATTCATCTCATAAACTGAGTTTAATCTAAACCAATCATCATAACCTCTTTCTAAAGAACTGTTTTCAGTTAAAACCATGGAAAGGCCTATTCTGGAAAATTCTGTTATTTTTTCTATCTTATCACTAAAATCATATTCTTTTAAAGTATTATTTATTATTTCTGGTAATAAATTCTCAGTATCTCCAAACCCATCTCTTGAATACGTTAATCTCCAGTGATTTTGATTATAGCCCATATCTAAAATTTCTTCAATTAATACTGATCGTTGAGAATCCACAAATATTGATGCAGAAGAAATTATTGAGAGAGCAATCAACAATCCGATAGCAGATATAAAAATTTGTCTTCTATTAAAACGTATATGGTCTAATCCACTCCGTAAATTATCAATAATTGATATTACAATCATATTTTTTCATTCCACCCTCAATAATTTTGTTATATCAATTTTTGTACTAACATATGCTGGAATTAAACTGAATACGATTGATAATATCAGTAATAACAGAATAAAACTAAAAATAAGTGATATCGGATAAATCATAATGAATGGAGGGAATCCTATGCCTAAAGTCACTCCTAACAAAAAAAGTGAACTGAAAAAATATCCCAATATTACTCCAGAAAATATCCCTATGATCAATATCCAGAGTATTTCAAAAAATATTAAGGAAAAATTTTGTTTAAGGGTCATACCAAAGGATCTTTCTGTAGCAATTTCTCTGGAACGTTCAACAAGTTGCATGAAACCAAACATTAAGATAACTAGTACAGTTATTATTATGGTATAAAATATATCGTTATTTATTTGACCAATAAGAGTAAAATACATTGCATTATCAAATAATTCACTTGATTCTTCTTCAAATAATCTAATGGGACCTATTCCTTTCTGAGTTAACATTGATTCTCGAAATTCAGATTGATTTAGACTTGTTTTCGGCTTAATGTATAAATAAGCTTCTTGATTTGTTATTATATCATCAGATTGGTTACCAAATTCAGATTTAAAATTATAAAAAGTTTCTAAACTCATTACACCAAACAGATCAGTTCCAGGATACTGCGTTTTATATTCTAATAACATTGGCCAATAATTAAAAGTACTTTTAACAGTAAAAACATATGCGGACTGGTTTAGGTCAGATTTTGAAAACCAAACAAATTTGTCCCCAATATCTCTTTTTGATGCTTCCAAATTATCTTTATAGAGTATAAGACTATCGTTACCTTCATTCAATTTTTGTAAACTTTTTGACAAATCTTCAATAAAATAATCCTTCATCCACGCTGATTTACTGAAAGTAGATGTATTCACTGCCATGATAGAATTACCAACAAAATCTGCGGTAATAACTGGTGAATAAGAAACGATATCATTGGAATAATTAAATAAAGTTTCTTCATAAAATGTGTTATTTATTTCTTCATTAACTAATCTTATACTGATATCTGCCCCTATTTGATATTGCAATGTTGTTTCTTCATGAGAAATATAAGAATGTGGAAATGAAAGAAAAGAAATCATAAATGCAAATGATAGAGCTATCAATATTAATGCTCTAGTGGTAGAATATCTTCTCATGGTTATGTTTTTTAAACTGAAAGAAAATAATGATCCTCTTTTTTCCCAGAGAATTGTTGCTAATATATTAGTTAATATTGGAAAGATACGCGAAATAAACATCGCAGATCCAAGAATAATAAAAATTGGAGCGGGTATAGAAAAGGTAGCTATCAATTCAGATGGTAGAATTGATCCTAAATTGATAGAATAAACAGTTATTAAATAGAATGTTAATCCGAAGGCTAAAAATAGTATATCTAGATATTTTCTTCTCCAAAAAGGATTTTCACGTTCTTCCACTGATTCTCTTTCAACATCTTTAATTGAAAATGTTAAATAATTAGTTATTTGAAGGATATTAATTGCAAAAGCAAGTAGAATCCCATATTGAGCTAATAATTGCACTAAATCGACAGTTAGTAGTTCTGCTGATAAAAACAAAGATCTGTCGAATTCCAAAAATCCACTAGATCGAATAACAAAAGCAGTAACTGGGATACTTAAAAAAATTCCAATAATTAACCCAATTATTAACGTTAAAATCATTTCAAAGATAATAAATACAAAAAATTGAGTTTTAGATATTCCACGGGATAGGTAGATTCCTAATATTTGTAATTTCTGTTTTCTAATTAGCCCAAAAGAAAAATATGCTAAGAAAATGGCAATAAGTACAACTGGTAAAGCAAAAAGGACTACATTAATAAAAAGTTGCGCTGTAATTTCTTCAACACTTTTAAATATAAAAATTACATTATCTCTAAATGAATAACCTCTGAATCCAGCTAAATAAAGATCATTCCATAATTGAAATTCCATAGTCTCAAAATTATCAACAGCACGATCAATTTCAAAACCGTTGAACTTGTGTATATCAAAGAAATAGAAGTAAAAATCATTTACATCTAAATTATTAAAATTTGAAGTTTCTTTGAAACCAGGATTTCCAAAAAAAGCTGTAATATTTGAGACGATTAAAATATTTCCGCTAAAACTGGCTAATTCTATTTCTATATTATCTTGGGCTAGCGTTTTTAATTCACTTGAATTTATCTTTACTAAACCAGTGATTTCTACATTATTAATTGAAATAGATTGAGAGAAATTAGATCTTGATGGGATTATTACTTCAAAATGTTGTGAAATACTTGGATACCAATCGCTTTCATTTTTATTATCGGTATTATAAAACAATACGGCTGTTTGATTATTTATACTATTTTCAACAATTTTTGATGATGAAACTGTATATTTTTCCAATAGACTCATATAAGGAAATTCATAGACAAGTGAAACACTAATATTACTATTAGAAGGTAAATTTGATTTATTTTCGACCATCATTAAAGAAAAGAATCCATATCTGGCTTTACTAAATTGAACATTTTTGTCGATTTTGTTAAATAGATTATAATTTTTGAATGTGTTATTTACGATACTACTAAATGATGTATTCTTGATTTCATCAGGTTGTCTATTATGTTGCACGTTCCAACTAGCAAGACGATCTTCAAATAAATCATCCAATACAACAGTTTTTTGGGTATTAACAAAAAGTATACTTGAAGAAAGTATACCAAGAGCAATAATCAATCCAATAGACGCAATTATAATATATTTATAACTAGCTAGGATATGATCTTTCAAAATAACAGTTGTATCATAGATAGATTGAATTATATTCAAGCATCCTACCCCAATTAAACATTTAAATTTGAATTCTTAATATTTAAAAACATGGTTGTTTAGGAAATAATAATTGGTTAAAATAAATTTTATTAATTGAAATCGATTTAATAATATGATTACAATTAAAATCAGTATAATATTAAATTGGATAAATATCCTTACTGTATAATAATCTTAGAAAATGTAAAATACTAACTTTTAAAAGAAATTCAAATGTGAGGTAATGGCAATTGTGGTCTCTATTCAGACCGGATAGTATGGAGGTTTGGAAGAATAAAAAAATACGCGATACCTTTCCAAGATATTATGAATTATTAAACAAAAATGCTATCGCGAGATATTTGTTATTAAAAGCTTATCCAATTGATGAAGAATTATCAAATGTTTTCTCAGAAAATGAATTATGGTCTATTCATAATAAAATTCAAGAAAATTTTGGTAAATTCGTTAATGAATATGATCGTTCTGATAATCATGACGTAATTCCATTATCAATTTCAAATAGCTTTCTCGAACTAAAAATACGATTAACTTCTACCTTGTTGTCTCCATGTAAATTGTGTGCAAGATTATGTGAAAGAGAAAGATTAAACGGTGAATTTGGTTACTGTCTGATACCTGAAGAAAGTGAAATAGCTTCTGCATTCTTACATAGTGGTGAAGAATCAGTATTAGTACCTTCAGGAACAATATTTTTTGAAGGCTGTACATTTAATTGTGTATTTTGCCAAAATGCTGATATAGCTCAAGAATGGTCAAATAAGGGAAAATTAAAAAATAATCCTCAGCACTTGTCAACAAATTTATTAAAGGTTCAAACTCAACTCTTCAATAAAGGAGCAAGAAATTTAAATTATGTTGGAGGAGATCCAACACCAAATTTACCCACAATTTTGGAAAGCTTTCAGAAATTTAATGAGAATATTTGCCAATTATGGAATTCGAATCACTACCTATCAGAACAATCGTTGAAAATAATTGTTGATCTTTTTGATTTTTGGTTACCAGATTTCAAATATTGGGATAATTCTTTCGCTTTAAAAATGTCAAAAGTATCCAATTATAGAGAAATTCTAACTAGAAATCTCAAACGATGTGTAGAAATGGGGAGTGGAGAAATGATTATTAGACATCTTTGTATGCCTGGAAGAATTGAAGAAGATACAATACCCATATTGGAATGGATTGCTAATGAGTTACACCAGTCTGGAACAGTGATGGTTAATATTATGAGGCAATATCGTCCTGCTAATAAAGTACCATTTGATAAGAGGTATAATAATATTAATAGACGGATAACTAATAGCGAATATCAACTAGCTTTGGATACAGTAGAAAATTTAGGTTTGAAATGGAAAGAAGTCTCTTAAAATTCTTCATCTTCATAATTTTCTTTTTTCTTTTCTACATTTATTGATCCATTTTGATCTTTTACCTGATTCTCCTCTTCTTTTTCAAGTTCAGGAATGGATACGGATTTATTTTTTTCAGTTATCGATTCAGAATCTGTTATTTGTTTTGGATGTTGTTCTGTTGCTTCTTCAGATTGTAAATTTGCTGTAAGCTCTAACTCCTTTTTATGAATTTGATCAGGTTTAAAAGATGGTTCAAATTGATTATCAGACTGGATATTCTGATCAATATTGTGATCAGATTCATCCGTTTCAGTTGCTAATTCAGGATCTTGAGATTCTATTTTTATTTTTTGATTGTCTTCCGATAAATCCTTAGATGTAGTAGATTGTTCTTCTGGTTCTTCAATTAGAACATTTTCTTCTTTTGTTTGATCTATTTCCTTATTAGATTCTGATTCTAATTTACCTATTTCATTCTGTACTTCTGATTCCAATTCTGATATCTCTTCTTGCTCAGATAATAAAGTTGAATCTAATTCAACAATTGATTCTGATTCGATATTAGTTTTTGACAGTTTTTCTGCTATTTTCTCTTTTTCTATTATTTTTTCTTTGTTTATTACGAAATCATCTTTAGGTTCCACATCTATTTTTGTAGATTTTGTTAGTTCTGCTGGTTTTAAAATTTCTTTTTTTTCTAATATTGATACGGGTTCTGTTAATGATGCCGTTCCTGCAATTTTTGATATCGATTCTTCAATATTTTGTATTCGTTCTTCAATATTATTAAATCTTGTCTCATTTCGACTTACTATCTCTAATATTTTATCTATTTTTTGCGTAAATATGCTAGGAATGTTTGTATTGATAGTTTGTGATGAGATTTTAGCATTTTTTTCAATATTCCAACTAGCTAGATAAATTTTTTTAGCTGTATTGTTTAAAATAGAAGTTTTTACTAAATTGTTTATCCCTCCTTTGATAGCTAGTTCTTGTAACGCTTGTCGAAAACCTTTTTCCGTTTTCGAGTTAATCTTTACGGTACTTACAACTGATCCTTGTAGTAATAATTTTAAAAATGTTTTATTATTGTCTTTATCTATCCTTACTACGTGCGTTAATCCTGTAATATTATAATCGACATTATCCATGATATTTACCTATTTTTTTTTGAACGCAAAATAAAACCTAGACCTTCATATTATAACTTTTTTTCGAATTTAAGATTATACCTATAGTTTCCTTGTTAAGTTTTGATGTAATACTTGTGAAGATACTAGGTCCTTATTTTAATGCAGGTTGTTTAATTGTTCAACTTTCTACTGGATTATTTAAAGTTTGGAAAGAATTTCCTCTTTAAATATATCAAGATCCGATTATCAAAGAGATATACAATAAAAAAGCTATTTATAGAGTATTTATCCACCAAGTATTACTCTCTTGTGCGATCTTAACGTTCTTGGAAAAAAATGAGCTTCAAGAATTACCTTTGGGTTAAATAATCAATTAGATATTTTTGCGAGAATAAAAAAATAGTTATTTCTCCAAAAACACAAATAAATGGGCCCAAATTACGATTACCAATAATGCACTAAATAACCATTGGCGATGGATTGCACTTACTAGTTTTTTCGATTTGCGATTTGACCAGAATGGCCAAAATTTTTTCCACATTATTAATCCAGAAATAGAAAGAATCGCCATAAGTAGTACTCCAATCGTTCCAGATAGAAACATATTGAATTTTTCAACTTCGACAGATAAACCATGAACAATACCTAAACCAGTTGCTACTAGAT
Organism: Candidatus Heimdallarchaeota archaeon LC_3; assembly: GCA_001940645.1. The sequence goes on along the minus strand of MDVS01000015.1, from coordinate 29,499 downwards.
TAGTTGATAGGTGTAAATAAAAAAGAGGCTTTCTAGATTTCATATATACCTTTTTACTATATTCTATAACCTCTGGATATTTTTCCTTGCTAACAAACTTTCTTATATAGATGTATAAGCGTTTAACAACAACATAAGCCATTCCTAAGATAAGAAGGTTTACTGTTACATTCCCAACTCCTTAGCTAGATCTTCTTTGACTAAAGGAAAAAGCCTCGTTTCTTCTCCAAAAAAATCGTCATCATCAGCTAAAACTACAGTTGATAACAAGAAAACAATGATTATTGTTATTAAAACAAGAAACGTAATTGAAAGATATTTATTTTTCTTAAAGAACATTACATTCATCTTTTAAATACAGGTTTTATTTTTCATAAATAATCTTCTAAAAATATCTAGTCTAAGCGAACCTAATAAAAGTAATAGATTTGGAATTAAACCTACTTTAATGATATGAACAAAAAACTTCAGTAAAGACTATTTTAAAAGCAGTTTTGCCAATTTTAATTTAAATTCAGTATAAGGAGGATCACGAATAAATTTAGAGAAGTTAATGAAACGTGATCGAAACATAACTCCCTTAAAATGTGAAAATGTTTCAAAAGTTTTGTACCCATGATATGATCCAATTCCAGAAGCTCCTACTCCACCGAAAGGAAAATTTTTGTCTACAAATTGCACTATTGCATCATTGACGACTACACTTCCAGAAGATGAGTATTTTATAACAGTTTTCACAAAGTCTTTATCATTGGAGAATAGATACATTGTTAAAGGTTTATCATGATTTTGTAAATAGTTTATAACTTGGCCAACATTACTATATTCTAACACAGGCAAAACTGGACCATAAATTTCTTCTTGCATAACCATTTTAGTCTGATCTATATCAACAAGAATAGTGGGAGATATGTACAGCTCTTTTTGATCAGTATATCCCCCTATAACAATTTTTCCATGATCAAAATAAGTTTTTAATCTCTTGAAGTGATCTTCGTTAATTATTCTTGCTAAATGTTCATTGGGTTTAGTTAAATCACCATAATGTTTTTTCAAACGTTTTTCTATTGCATCCAGAAGTTGCTCTTTTATTTCAGTATGAACGTATAAAAAATCAGGAGCAACACAGGATTGTCCAACATTAAAATATTTACCAAAAACTATTGCTTCTGCTGTTTTTGATATTGATGTTCGTTTATCTACAATCACAGGCGATTTTCCTCCCAATTCTAATGTTACAGGGGTCAAATTTTTAGCAGCTGCTTGATAAACAATCTTTCCCACCCTGGTACTGCCTGTGAAAAAAATATAATCCCATGACTCATTTATCAATGCTTGAGAAATATCAATTCCACCATGTATTGCAGAAACATAACGAGAATCAAAAGTATCATTAATAAGCTTGGTTAAAAACTTAGAAGTATGTACAGCAACCTCAGATGGCTTCAGAACTACACAATTACCTGCTGATATAGCCCCGATAAATGGATTTATTGATAGCATTAAAGGAAAATTCCAAGGACCAATAATTAATACATTACCATACGGTTCAGGAATTAAACGTGTTTTTGCTTTATAATTCGGCAAAGGAGTCTTTAATTTTTCTCCTTTGATCCATTTTTTTAATTTTTTGATAGCAAAATTTATCTCGGAGTAGACATAAGAAAGTTCGGTAGTAAATAATTCGAAATATGGCTTTTTCATATCATTATAGATAACTTCTTGAATTTTTGATTCGTTTTCGTATAAAGCGCTTTTCAATTTTTTTAATTGTTCTAAGCGAAATTCAACGTCTAAAGTCTCTCCCGTTTTAAAATATTCCTTTTGCATCAATAATGTTTCATGAATCATCTTTACGGTCGATACATCTGTATTATCTTCTGTTGGCATAACCTTCACTAAAAATTATTTTCTTGATTGTAATATATCAAATTATCCTTTTAAAAATATCACATTTACAATTATAGGATTTATCTATTTTCAATATAAAAATCCTATGCGTAAATTGCAAAAGTTATTCTAATTACTTGGGAAAAAATCTTGTAACCAAGAAAAAAATCTAGAATCTTCAAATGATTTTGGAAATTCAGCTGCTTTGCTCCTAAAATTATAATCGAAATCTTGAGAAAGTCCGTTGAAACAATTTTATTAATTTTAAACTTCTTTTCTTAAATGGGGGATATCCAAAGGATTTTAACTTAATTCTCTCAAAAAATCTATCTAAATATGTTCCTGCTTCAACAACAGGTCTTTGTTGAGAAAAAGTATCAAAGCTATATTTTCCAGAGTAATTTCCAAATCCGGAATTACCTTTTCCTCCAAAAGGAACTTCAGGATGAAGATAATGAATTACACTTTGGTTTATCATCGCTCCTCCAAAATTTGTGTTACGTAAAATTTTTTTCTTAAAATTTTTATTTTTACTATAAATATAGAGTGCAAGAGGATGTTCCCTAGTCTCAATAAAATTGATTGCTTCCTCATCAGTTTCATATTCAATAATTGGAAGAATAGGTCCAAAAATTTCCTCTTTCATCAATTGGGAGTTCAAATCAACGTCTTCTAATAGAGTTGGCTCAATAAATCTAGTATCAGGATTATTCTTTCCTCCTAAGAAAATTTTTCCATGATTTATTAACGGTAATAACCTGTCAAATTGTTTATTGTTGATTATTCGAGCAAAATCTTTGCTTTTTTCAACATTATCACCAAAAAATTTGTGTAGATAATGTTCCATCTCTTTCTTCAAGGGTTCTTTAATATCTTTATGGACTAATAAATAGTCCGGAGCCATACATGTTTGACCAGCATTAATAAATTTCGTGGATACAATTCTTCTAGCAGCTAATTTAAGATGAACATCCTTATCTACAATTGCAGGGGATTTTCCACCAAGTTCTAGAGTAACAGGTATGAGATTTTTAGCTGCTGCCTGATAAACAATTCTGCCTATTTCTGTACCACCAGTAAATAATATATGATCCCAAGAAGGATTATTAGTCAATACGATAGCCTCCTCAACTCCACCTTGTTCTGCATGAATAAAGTTGTTATCAAAATTATTATTGATTAGTTTAGCAATAACATTAGAAGTATTTTTTGAAACTTCTGAAGGTTTCAAGACAGCACAATTACCTGCTGCTATGGCTCCTATGAGAGGTACTATCATGAGAAGAAATGGATAATTCCAAGGACCAATGATAAGCACAACGCCTTTAGGAACAGATTCAACATATGATTTAAATCCTAGAAAAGTCATAGGAGATCGGTTTTTATTTTTTTCCATCCATTGTTTTAAACGTCTCGAGACAAAAGGAGGTCTAAGAGTTAAAACGTGTTCAAGCATATATTTAATTTCTGTAATAACTACCCCAGTAGTAAAAATTACTGCAAAATCAGATCTATTAAGATCATCTTGAATCGCTTTATTAATTTCTTCTTCATTTTCTTCAATAATTGTTCTTAATTTTTCTAATTGTTCTTTACGAAAATTAAAAGACCGCGTTTTTCCAGATTTGTAAAATTCTCTTTGTTTCGCTATGAGGGATTCAATGTCTTTTATATAACTCTCCTTACTAGGCTGATTTCTCTTATTTGATTTATTTGTTGACTTTTCAACTAAAGAATCCATAGTAATCACGTACTAATTTAATTTTTTTTGAGATTTTGGATTTAGTTTAAACATTTGGATTTAAAACACACAATTTTTATATTTGTTTTTCCCTTATTTTGGAAAAAATTTCTTCAACCATGCAATTAGTCTAGAATAATTAAAAGTAACGGGAAAATCTAAAATTTTATATTAGATATAATGCTTTCTTAATTTAAATTTGAAATGAAGAGTAAACTATAAACTGTTTTAGATTATTCTAAAATATATGAGAAAAGAAGGAAAAATAAAATGGTTATGCATAAATGAGGTTAAATTGTTATTTTCAAGGGTTTTGGTTGAATAATTCTCACTTAAAGAAACGATGAATTGTTTCTTTTTTAACCGATTTTACATCAAATAGTATTCCTTCTAATAACTCGATTCGATTTAATAGATCTGAGAGAGCATATTTAGGACTAATTTTAAATTTTTTTTTCAAAAATATTCCATAATCTTTGTCAATCTTTCGAACATATACAACAACTTTGTTATCGAGCCTACGGACCATTCTGAAACATTCTAGATCAGTAATTATATCGATATCTTTTGTAATGGTTTTATAATCATCAATATAGTTAGATAATATATGTAGTGAGGTGTCAAGAAAACAATTAAAGATCTTATTTGATTCTAGCATTTCTTTCCTCTCTTAATGTAATTTTAATAATTAAAAAAATATATTCTTTAGGAAAATGACGTAAATTTTGTTTATTTATGGAATTTTTAAATAATTTGACAAATAATTACACAATATTGAACAATATTTCCCAATTTGATTGATTTAGCCTATCCTACAAAAAATAATTTCTATTCAAAAATTTATCTATAAACTACTTATAGGCTTACCTAAATAAGAAATTTCAAGAAAAAATTGATCTGTAAATTCATTTTAAAATTAGAATTGGGTATTTCATCTGAATTAACTTGCTTTTAGTAAAAAGGATAAATGGTCACGGAGAGAAATTGAATAAATATTCAAATGAACTAAATTATTTTAAATCTTTTTTGTATGTTTTAGTTATCCATAATTTGGATTTATAGGTTGTTATTGGATAATATCCTTCCTTTTTCAACTGCTCATCAATTTCACTAAATCTGGGGACGAAAGGAAGAAAAAATTTTCCTCTAATTAACTTTCTAATTCCCTTAACAACTACTAAACCTCCTCTTAATAGTTTCCAGTCTCTCAAAGAAGTAAAAGTAATTATATTCGGATCATGACTCACCGATTTGTCGATCATTACTTCTCTATCTGGATGACAACATAAAACCCGATGTAAGAAGATCGCATCGACTTTTTTGGGAACTATTTCTAAAAAACTCCCTTCTATTAACTCAGTTTTTGCTACTAAGTTCTTTTTTTCAATTTCTTTTTGTGCTATTTCTATCATTTTTGGAGATAAGTCTATTCCAGTAACATGTTGTACTCCCTGATCAAGCATTTTTATCATTATTACACCTGGGCCAGATCCTACATCAATTACAGTTGAAGACTTTGCTTCAATAATTGAATCTATTTGAACTTCTGCTGTTTTTGGGATACTTTTTTTTTCATATCCTTTAAAATAATCTTCACTTTCATTATCAAATGCTTTGGTAATTAATTTCTCATCATTTGACCATTTGCTTGTTGCCATGTAAGTATCACAAAATCTGTTTTTCATTACAAAGATAATTTTGTTTCTCTTTAATCTTTTCTCAGACATCAGGAAAATTTAAATAGCAAAATTATTTTCATTAGAAATTTCGTTAGTTAAATAATAATTAAGTAAAATGATTTTAAAATAGATTGGTATCTTTACAATATTAACATGAAATTATTTTGTTTAATTGATTCTTTTATCAATAATTAGACCCTTTTCTGATAAGGTTGATCAGTATGGGAATATTTTAGATGATTAATAGTGTCTCCGAAATCAGTGGTTCTGGAAAAAGTTCTCTTGTTTTTAATACTATATATCACGAGTCACATAGACAATTTTCTGATATTTTTTCGAGTGGTTTAAGATCTAAATTCAAATCAGCAGATGTTGACGAAGTTACAGGATTTAAACCAACTATTGCTATAGATCAAAACATTTTAAATCGTAATCCAAATTCTACTTTATCTATTGCTTCTGGTTTACACCCTTTTTTTTAGAATTCTTTTTGCACGGTATGGTACTCAAAAATGCATTACTTGTTCCAAACCTGTTAACTTTTATTCTACAGATGATGCTAATCAAATAATTAAACAATCTTTTGCTTCTTCTCCAGTTGAAATATATATTATTCTAACTAAAGATTCATTATGTTCTCATAAACCTTACTTAATTTCTTTTCAGAGTATTTTCCTAAAAATAAATTGTATATAAACGATGAAATTTGGGATTACAATGAATTAGAAAAAAAAGTTAACACCTACCCTGATGAATTCCTTTTATCAAAAATAACCCAGTTTATTGTATCGGGTAAGAAATAAGTTACCTAATATTAATAACTATTTGTTATATATATTAAGTCTGTATATTATTTTTTTAAATTATAGGACAGAAATCTACTATGAGTAATTCAAAAAGTTATGAAAGTGAAATAATTAGTAATGGATCGAAATCTATTGCATATTGGAAATTTAAAGAAAACTCTACCCCTCAAACATTTCAAGATGCTTTCGTTGAGTTTAATGAAAGCGTTCATAAACCTGAGGTTAGTCGTTTAGTTGTAAATGTTGAAATGAAGAATGCATGGAACCAAGAAGTTCAAAGTTTATGGTTAAAAACTGGTGAGTTGGCAGATGAAGCTGGAATTGAAAAATGGGGTATTGTAACACCTAATGCAACTAAAAAGCTAACAATTCAGTACTTAATAAAAGGGGGAAGAAATGGATCTCGAAAATATTCTCATTTAATTTCAACATCAGAGAGTGAGGTAATCGATTGGGCAAAAAAGTAAAAGTAGTTAAAAAATAATTTAAGTTCGGAAATTTTAGGATAGGAAAGAGATTAATTAAAACAACAATGTAGGACTTAAATTTCAAAGAAATAATGCTATATTTTATGCATAATTAGAAGTAATTACTAAAAATCTCTATTAATTGGATGTTGATATAAACTTATTAGAATGGTTAAAGGCATATCATACTTGTCCTGTTTGTAAACAAAAAGTTAACTAAGATAATGCATTTTTTGGATTTTCTAAAGATAAAAAATATAATTTTCAAAATTAAATCACTTTATTTCAATAAATCGTTTAAACTTGTCAAAAAAATTAGATAAGAATCCAATATCTATTACCTTAACTTAAAATAATGGATTACCTATCTCTCTTTTTCATCATAAAACTCTATTATCTCATCATTTTCTCTTTCAACAAACGTATCATAGGAAATATTTTTCGTGTATCACCCTAAACTTCATTTTCTATAAATTTTACCAAAACGGATTTGGTAACTCATAGGAAAACTTTAATAGTATAGCGAATCTTCATAAGAGATTACATTATAAAAGGAGACAATTTAATAATATGTATTCTCAAGAGAATTCAACAAAACCGCAATATAAGGATTCTCAAGAAGATATTGTTCATGTTTTATGTATAGATGATGAAAAAGATTTTTTATCTCTCATTAGACGATCATTGGAAAAATTGAGTTATGGCCGAATAAAAGCCGAGATAAGTTTCTCTGCCAAGCAAGCTCTCGATTTGTTAGAAAAAAAGAGTATTGATGTTATCGTTTCAGATTATCAAATGCCTGAGATGAATGGATTAGAACTACTAACGGAACTACGGAAACAAGGGAATACCGTTCCGTTCATCATTCTTACAGGACGTGGTAAAGAAGAGGTTGTGATTCAAGCACTTAATATGGGCGCTGATTTTTATTTACAAAAAGGAGGAGATGTTAAAACGCTTTTCACTGAATTGGTACATTTTATCATGATTAGTACTGATTTAAGAAAATCTGAGAAATCATACCAAGATCTCTATGAGAATGCTCCTGATATGTTTGTCTCTGTGGATACTAAAACCGGAAAAATCATTCTATGCAATCAAACATTAGTTACATGTCTGGGTTATTCAAAGAAAGAATTAATAAATTATCCTGTTTTTGAAATATATCATCCAGATTGTTTGGAGGAAGCTAAAAGACTATTCCAATTATTTAAAGAAATGGGGGTTATAAAGGATGCAGAACTTTTATTAAAACGAAAAGATGGTAGAAAAATTCCTGTTAGCCTAAATGTTTCAGCTGAACGTGATGTACATGGGAATGTACTTTACAGCAGATCCATATTGCGTGATATAACCAAACTCAAACAAGTAGAGAAGTCTCTTCTTGAAATTGATCAGCGATATCAAGCGCTTTTTAAAAGTTCAAATATAGCAATCTTCACAGGTAAAAGCCTTGATAACGTAATACTTGATGCAAATCAAACTGTAGCCAAGATGCTAGGATATGAGATTGATGAGTTAATTGGATTGCCCTTCAAACAAATAGTAGATTCATCCGAGTTTGATAATGTTGATCAAAAAATTATTTCATTGCGATCTGGGATTAAAACCTCGGGACATTACCGATTATTAATCAAAAAAGAAGGTACAAAACTTCCTGTAAAAATCAAACCTGTTATGATTTATGATCAAGAAGGACAGCCACTTTATATTCAAAGTGTTATTAGTAATCTCAGTATTCTTCATGAACTCACTCTCGATAATTTAAATTTAGATGAAGCTTTAAAAGCTTTAAAAGAATCAAAAGAGAGATTAAGAGACTTTATGGAGTCAGCAACGGAAAATTTTGCTCTTTTTGATTTAAACCTTAATATTATTGATGTGAACAAAGGTACAATGAAGTCCTTATTTCCAAATCTGAATAAAGAAGACGTTGTTGGAAAAAATATCACAGATATTATCCCTAATTTAAAGGAAACCGGTAGATATAACCAATACCTTGAAGTTATTAGAACGGGAAATCCGATTTATTTTGATAACATTATCCTACATTCTAGATTTGGTGATTTTAATCTTGAAATAAGAGCTTTTAAAGTCGGTACTGGAATGGGAATGATAACTACAGATGTCACAAAACGTACGAAAGCAGAAGATTTGCTCAGACATCAAAAACAAGAGTTAAGTGAATTCGTTCACCAAATAAACCATGATACACGAAGTGGTCTATTTAGCATTCAAGGATATGCCGAACTTTTGGAAGAAAAGGGAGAAAATGATTTAGCTCCAAAAATTATACGTATAACAAAAAAGATTCAAGAATTGCTTAAACGTTCAGTAGAACTTTCGGATGCGGGTTTGGTAGCAAAAAAGACTGATATTGTCAATCTAAATGATATAATCAAGAAAGTAGCTCAAGACGTTCTACCTGAGAATATTAGTATTTCTTCTACGGATCTTCCATCTATGTTTTGCGATCGTCTAAAAATGACACAGATATTCCAAAACCTGTTTGAAAATGCTGTGATTCATGGAAAAGCTACCAAAATAGAGGTAATAAGTGATCAGAACTCAATCTTAATCCGTAATGATGGCATTCCGATTCCCGAAGATCATCGATCTAAAATTTTTCAAAAAGGGTTCACTACAATAGAAGGAAACAGTGGATTAGGATTAAATATTGTAAAAAAAATTGTTGAAGCTCATAGCTGGACAATTACTTTAAAATCAGATGAAACAACGATTTTTTGTATTCATACATCCCCTCCAGAAAGTTAGAATAAATTTGACATTAAAGAAAATCTCTTTTGTGAATTTTGAAAGTAGAGACATTTTTTTAGTCATGTTTGAAACGCTTGTACGTAATCAAAACAGTAACCATTGCTACCAACACCGGTACTAGTTCAAACCCTGGACTTCCCGCTGATTTTTTCTCTGTCGTAGTAGGATTTAGTGTTGATGTTGATTCTGGTAATTTTGCTAATTGAGCTTCTAATAACGTGATGGCATCCGATATTGCAATGTGTTCAACGTTATTTAAAATTGTTCTGTCGAGACAAGTCGCAATAAACTGTCCTCTTTGCGCATAAATGTAAGATGCATAAATGGAGTCATAGAGATTTTAGGATTCATTAATCACTCGATCAACCCCAGTTACTGTTACGGGGTCACCTTCATTAAGTGCAGCACCAAGCATCGCTCCATCAGCCCCAGCTACTGTACCATAATCCGCTAACGTCAATAATATTCCAATGATTGGGTTCGTTACAGCAATCAAAGGTGTTTTCCAGGTTTGTTGGATTGTAGGGATAGAAGACGTGCTAAAAACTGTTGAACTGATTCTTTCATAATCAGTGGGGAGATCAGTTTCTGATAATTCATACTGAGAAATATCATCCTGAGCCATAACAGCTGATAGAGATATTAATAAAACGCCTACCAGTATTAATAATGACTGAATTATAGAGTTCATGTTCGATTCACCTTGTTAATGAGACAACACACAAATAATAGACGTTGGTTACATAAATAATTTATAATTTGCCTCGAAACTGAAAAGAAAATAAATAATTTAAAAATATAAATAGTAATTCCTGTTTGTGAAGTGTCCTTTAAAAACATAATATTGTAATTTGAAATTTCATTCATTAACAACTGAAATTGGATTAATTTCTTTCCTTTTACGATGGAATAAAATGAAATAAGTGAATACTATCTGGTGCAAAATTATATCCATCTACGGAATATGGAGGTAATCCAGATCAAACTACTATAGCTATACCAAGAAATGAAGGTGGAAGATGTTCAAATTATGGTGCATCAATAGTTAAAGAGGAGAAATATTGTTGGAACTGTGGAGTAGGATTGTAATAAAATATGTCTAAATATTATAAGCGTAAAGAACGCAATTTTGATTTAGCTTAAGATAGATTTTACATTATCCCGTAATATCCTCTTTTCAAACAATTTATTTTGATATAAATTGAGAAGAAAGATTTAATTTTAAAAAATTGAAATATTTTTATATAAATAATAGAGAAAATTCCTTAGTTAAATGGTGTGATCGTTATTCCATTAATTAACCAAGGACTCGTATAGACTTTGTCGACATTTAATAGTATTTGAGATTCAGAAAAACTAAATGTATAGCCAACTGAGCTGGGTCCACCCAAGTTTCGAATCCAATTTGGTGTGCTGATACTCAAAGAAATTCTAAGACCGATACTAAAAGAGAGTTCGGCATCGAAATCAATGAAGAATTGTCCTACGTAAAGTTTAGCATAAGGAGAATTAGTAAGAATATCATAATAGTCAATTTTGTAAGCTGTTAATTTACTGTTGAGATCTAATTCTGCCGTAACAGCAAATGATGCGGTATTAAAAACATTTTTTATTTGATTCTCAATAGCTGATTTATATGAGGAAAGATCCGCGGTAAAGGTCCGTGTGTAACTGGGAGTACAATATCGCCAAAAACAGATTCTGGGTATTCTAACAGTAACACTTGCTGAAGATGGAATTTTGTTCAAAACGCTAATAATATGATCTCGGATAGCATTGGTTTTCATACTACCTCCAATATTTTCAATATCTAATCGGTAATAAGATTCAAAAGAAATACCTTTGATAGTCAAACTTCCAGTCCAAGGATCATCACCTGGATTTACAGAAAATGTTGTTGAAGCAGTTCCAATAGCGGTTAATTTTTTACCAGCTGCTACTTCAAATTTGGGTAAACTGTCAAAAGCTCCCCAAGCATCTAAATTTTTGACTCCACCTTTAATTGCAGTTTTATCTGTCCCGTCAGTCATTTCGGTATCTATTAGTTTGTCAATGGCAGTAGTAATGTCTAAACTAAATTTAGCTTCAGCTCCAGCTTCCAATCGTTTTAATGTGATCGTTATCGAACCAGAACTAATAGTAACATCTACTACAAGACCAAAACTAAATTCAAAATCAATATTGTAAGGACCTGGAATCGTAACACTGCTATCAACTAAGCTAATCTGGATTGTATTAGTAGCAGAGCGATACAATTCGAATTTAACTTTAAAACTAGCTTTTTCCGTTGGTGCCACATACGGACCTATTGTATATGTCTCACCAACTGGAAGAGCGGAATCAATGACTTCCTGAGCAATGTCTTTTAATGCTGCGAATATAGCCCGTCCGTCATCAAAATTAATATTAATTCCGTAATTAAACGAAACAGTAAAACTACGGGATACAGTTCTATAGGCACCATCGTTATCATATGCTCTAACATAGATTGTATGAGGTCCTAGGTTAATTGTGCCAAAAGTAAATCCATGAGACTTAACACCAGTCCCACTACCTTTGTAAATCCAACTGCCACCATCTAATTTAACATAAACTCTTGTAACATATCCATCAAAATCATATGCTGAAAAAGTTGATGAAACATATACTGATTCCCCAGTAATCTGATAATTTGCTGTAGAAATAGGAGTAAATATGTAAACAGCAGGACTAAAGTTAAAACTGGGAAAAGTAAAGGCATTGGCACTGGTAGCGATTCCAAATGTCATTACAAACATACTAATAACTAAAATGGTTTTAAATTTGCTTTTCATTAATTTTCACATCAAGGTTTCAAGTAATAATGAGATTTTATTGATATTATTACTTTACTTAATAAAATAATAATCTCTTTAAAAACCTATCGTATAAATTTACTATAAGAATTAAGACCCTTTTCAGTAATTTTAACCGGGATAAATAACTGAAAATTCGATTTAGGACGATTTTGATCCAGCAGTTTTTAGAAAAGGTTTGATTAGATCATTTCAATAATTTAGCTATTGATAGAGACTGTAAAAGAAAAACTAAGGAATTTTAAGAAAAGTATAGAAAGAAAAAAAATTATATTAGTTTATTGCCTAAAAAACTAAACATTAATATGGACAACCTACTCTTTAAGACTTTTTGAAATTTTATTAAAAATCGATATGATTTGGTGTTGAGTAACCGAAGTAATGCTATTTTTTCGATCCGTCTTAGTGCCGACCACCTATCATATGGATATGTATAGAAAAGAAAACAAATAAATTAAAATTTAGATGATACAGATGGAAATAGTTGGAATAGAAATTCCTGTTCTTGATTTAGAAAAAGGAATTAAGTTTTATGAAAATGTTTTTGATTGGAAATTTGATAGAGAATCTATTTCCGGTCAGGGAATAGTGGAACTAAATGAATGTGTAAGTATTGGAATATTTCAGACAGAAAAATTGCGTTCCAAAGGATTAAATGTAGGACTTGCTGTTGAAGATATTTCAGCTACTTTGAAAAAGATTGTTGATGGTGAAGGCAAGATAATTAAGGACAAATTTAAATATGGTGAACGTTTAGGGCATGTTGCGGTATTTCAAGATTGTTTTGGTAATGAATTAAGTTTATTTTCAGAAAATTAGTACATTATATCTGGTAAAATCCTAAAAACACTGAAAAATAGAAAAATTTTCATCTAATTTTCATTTTGGGATATATTATTAGTCAGGTTTTATGGTTAGAAAATTCCTTAAACTGATTGAGATTTTTTGTTTTCTTTAGGGCACGATATTTATGACACAAATATATATTAAACCTACAGATTCTATAGAAATATTATCATTAGTAGATAATTCCTTCGATTTATTAATGACAAGTAATAAGAATGTTAAAAGATATCCATTGTTGCCTGACACATTGATTAAACCATTACCTATAGCTGAACATGGATTTTCAGTTTTAGTGGATGTTAATTTTGGATCTTCAAAAAGACGAATACTATTTGACACCGGTGTATCGATGAATGGATTGATTTATAATCTTAATGCTCTAAATATAGATCTAGAGACTATTGACGCTATTGTAGTTAGTCATGGTCATACTGATCATGTTATGGGATTGCTAGGTATATTGAAGCAAATGGGTAAAAAGAAAACGCCATTAGTTATTCATCCAGATTCATATTTAGAAAGAAAACTGATACTACCTAATGGAGTTGAGGTGAATCTTCCTCAACCGAAGAAAAAAGAATTATTGGATCAAAATATTGAATTGATCGAGTCAGTAGGCCCATCAATGCTTTTTGATGATACTTCCCTAATTTCTGGGGAAATTTCAAGAACAATTGAATTCGAAACTGGCTTACCAAATCATTATGCAAAGAAAAACGGTAAATGGGTTGCTGATCCCATTGTATCTGATGATCAGTGTTTCATTGCTAATATACGTAACAAAGGTCTAGTTGTGATCACAGGATGTGGTCACGCAGGAATTGTTAATATTATAAAGAACGCTCAAGTAATTACCGGTGAATCAAAAATTTATTTTATTATGGGTGGTTTTCATCTAGGTGGTCCGTTTTTTGAAAAGATAATTTCACCGACAATTGATGAATTAGAAAAGATAAATCCGAGTTTTGTTGTTCCAAGCCATTGTACCGGTTGGAAAGCAATACACGAAATGGCTAGGAGATTACCAGATTCTTTTGTTCCAAATAGTGTTGGAACACGTTTTATTATCTAAAAAATATTACAATCATCTTGATAAAAGCAGTACAAAAGAGTAGGTGAAATCATTTTAGATATTGAACAAGAATTTGGATGCGATTTTGAAATTTCACACATTTTCGTATTAATCATGTCCCAATTTCTTATTTAAATCCTATTGAATATTTTTACTAAAGCCTTTAGTGATTTTTCATGAGTTCTTCAGTCACAAATTTCCCTGATATTCCTAAACCTTTCCTTAAATTATTCCCTGAATCTCTTAACAAAGTTCAGCAACAATCTTACCATGACATCTGGAATACTGACAATAATATTATTGTTCAAGCCCCAACTGGTTCAGGGAAGACTGTAATAGCTCAGTTAGCTATACTTAAAGCTCTCCTTAAACCAGGTAAAGCATTATATCTTGGTCCACTTCGAGCATTAAACCATGAAAAATTCGCTGAACTCCGTAAATTTGATTCTCTTAACTGGAAGACTCGCCTTGTTCTTGGTGGTTCCTCTCCTTCTGATCTTTCTGATTGTGATATTCTCCTTTCCACTCCTGAAAAGTTTCTTTCTCTCCTTCATTCACTTAATTTTTCTTCTTTTCCTCTTTCTGTTATTGTTATTGATGAAATTCATCTTCTTGCTGAAGGAAAACGTGGGGCCTATCTTGAATATTTATTGATGTTTCTTAGGACTCATTATCCTTCTATTAGACTTATTGGTTTGTCTGCTACTATTCCTAATACATTTCAATTAGCTGAATGGTTACAAGCTACTCCCCTTATTTATGATAACTCTTATCGTAGCACACAACTTCAAACCAAACTTATTGATTTACCCGAATCCATGCAGGAAAAGTTTGGTAGAATGGTCAAAGCTTATCAAATCAGTAAAAAATTTCTCCCTAATCAATCATTGATTTTTACGACCTCCAGAGCTAATGTCCATTTTTATGCTAAAATGTTTACCTCTTGGGCTCAACGAGACGAATTACCCTTTCACAGTAAAGTTAATTTTCAGAATCAAAAATTATCGGAATTATCCTATTATGGTATTGCTTTTTATCATGCTGGATTATCTGAATCCGATAAGAAGAAAATTATTGAAGAATTTCTAAATAATAATATAAAAATTCTTATTTCCACTTCTTCTCTTGCTTGGGGAGTAAATCTTCCTGCCAAAGTAGTTATCATAGCTGATTTGGATTATAATAATCCTCTAACAGGCAAAGAGACTATGAGTAGCTCAGATATCCTCCAGATGCTTGGACGAGCAGGCAGACCACAACACCACGACAAAGGTTACGGGTATGTTGTTGTTTCTAAAGATCAAAAAGAAAAAATTGAGGGTTTTATTGAAGGATCAGCTCCTGTTCGATCATCCTTACGAGATTATTTTCCCGAACTTCTTTTACTATATTTATCTCATATTCCTCAAGAAACTATTTTATTTGATGATCTTGCAGAATTTTTTGAACAATCTTTTCTGGTTTCTTCCAAATACACTACTCTTACAGATATTAACGATTCGTTAGAAGAAGCTATCAGAATCCTTTTTTTAGCAAAATTAATCATATATGAAAACTTTAAAATCAATATTACCTCTCTTGGATTAGCTACAAGCAAATTCTTTATTCATCCTGATACTGCAAGTAATCTCATCTCTCATCAACCGGATATAACTAATTTAATGAATTTTCTCCCTTTTATCTCTGAATTCAATAATATTGTTGTTCGTAATTCAGAAAAAAAATTTTTGAGACAACTTGGAGCTTCGATCAAGACCTACCAAGTATACAAACTTCAATATATTATTTCTACAGCTGAAAAAGGAAATAAATTAAATCAGGAATTTATTGGAGATGGAAAAGTTATTTATCAAGAATATAAAAGAATAAAATCGTATTATGAGTATATTTCTAATATTTTTATTGACAATTATCCAAATAATAACTAAAATAAGATTCTTCAATGAATCAAATGTAATCTGCCAAATTAACTCTATTGTTCATTAGTTAACCCTACAAAGTTATATATTAGGTTTTTTTATCATTAAATTCAAGAATAATTGCTAAAATCTGCTATGGTAATTAATAATCCTAAGGTGATCAGAATCAATTCAGAGAAAACAATTGTAATTCTTGGAGGAGGAACTGGCGGATTAGTCACTGCTAACATTCTCCGAAAGAAATTAAAGAAAAATCATCGAATTATCTTAATCGATAAAGAAGAGTATCATTTTTTTCCTCCATCTTACCTGTGGGTAATGATGGGTTGGCGGAAGATTGATAAAGTTAAAAAAAGTCTTGAAAGACTAAATCGAAAAAGAATCGAGTTTATACAAGCAGAGGTTAAAAAAATTGATCTTCAAAACAAGCAAGTTGTCCTAAAATCAGAAGCTGATTCAATCCTTTATGATTATTTGATTCTTGCCTTAGGAGCTGAATTAGATTTAACCTCTCTTCCTTTTGATTCAGAGGATGTTCATCTATTTTATTCGTTTGCAGGTTTAGAACCTTTGAAAAAACGTTTGGAAACTTTTACGCAAGGAGTAGTTACACTTGTGATTGCCAGTCTTCCTTATAAATGTCCTGCTGCTCCCTATGAAGCAGCATTATTTCTCAGAAATTATTTTAATAAGAAAAATAGAAATCAGATAGAAATTAATTTGTATGCTCCTGAACCTGCTCCATTACCTGTTGCCGGTCCAGACGTAGGATTAGCTGTCACTCAAATGTTTGAAGACTTTAAAATTAATTATTACCCAAATTCACAGTTCAAAAACATCATTCCTGAGAAAAAAACAATCCATTTCGTTGATGGCAGTTCTCAAGATTATGACTTATGTCTCGTTGTTCCACCCCATAAAGCCCCAAATATTGTAGGAGAAGCAGGTTTAACTGATGATTCAGGTTGGATTCCAAGTGATAGATCTACTCTTAAAACACAATATTCAAATGTCTATGCCATTGGTGATGTCACCTCTATTAAACTTCCAAACGGGGGTATACTACCTAAAGCAGGAATATTTGCGCATAAACATGCCGAAGTAGTAGCAGAAAACATATCTGCGGAAATATTAGATCATCCAAAAAGGATTAAATATGAAGGAAATGGATCATGTTTTATTGAAATAGGAAATGGCAAAGCAGGTTATGCCAGTGGAAATTTTTACAAAACTCCTAAACCAGAAGTGAAAGTGTATAAACCTAGGAGATATTGGCACTGGTCTAAAGTAATATTCGAAAAATACTGGTTTAGAAAATGGTTTTAACATTTTTATTGCATTAAATAAGACTGAATTTTTTTCCATTTGCGTTATCCTTCCTCCTGATTGAATTATTTTTATTAAACTTCTTTTTTTTTACCAGTAATTGTAACATTTTGTAATTAATTTCTTTCTTTCAAGATTTGATATATTTTTAAATTTATAAGTAAAATTTATACTAGAGGTTTTAAGGTTGGATCGAGAAATTAAAACAGGATACTCGTAATTTAAATAACTCAACAGTCCACCCTGAATCTGATAACTCTTCTAATACCAATAATCATGATTCAGAACATATTGTTGACAATGTGCTTGATTTTTTACCCACAGGAACTAAATCTTTTGATTACTTTCCAAATTTGTCTGTTTTTCCAGATTTCCTAACTTTAGAAAAGCAAGTTAATGAATTTTGGAAAAAATTAGAAGTTCCTAAGAAATATTTGAATAAATCTTCTACTAAAAAAAGATTTAGTTTCTTTGATGGTCCCATAACTGCTAATAATCCCATGGGAGTACATCATGCTTGGGGAAGAACCCTCAAAGATGTTTACTTAAGATATAACAATTCTCTAGGAAAAAAGATTCGTTATCAAAATGGCTTTGATTGTCAGGGACTTTGGGTTGAAGTTGAAGTTGAAAAACAATTAAAACTTAATTCAAAAAGAGAAATCTTTGATTTTGGGTTGGATAGATTCACAAATGCTTGTCGTGCTCGAGTTGAAAAATTTGGAGACGTGATCACTGAACAAAGTCAACAACTTGGTCAATGGATGGACTGGGACAATTCTTATTGGACGCATACTGATACTAACATAGAATATATTTGGTATTTCTTGAAAATATGCAATGAAAATGGTTGGTTGTACAAAGGTAATCGCGTTATGCCTTGGTGTCCTCGCTGTGGTACTTCTTTAAGTCAACATGAACAGATGGATTCTTACAAAGACATAACTCATCCAAGTGTTTTTGTTCAATTTGCTCACAAACATTATACTGGACATTTCACTGAATTTGAGGCTTTTCTTTTACAGAAATTTCCCCAGAAAATGCCCGATGTTGCATTATTAGTTTGGACAACAACCCCTTGGACCTTACCGGCTAATGTTGCAGTTGCCGTTCATCCTGAATTAGATTATATTCTAGTAAAACCCCAAAAAAAGAAACTAAAAAATTCAATGTGGTTAGTTCTTGGTAAAAATGCTTTTGAAGGACTTTCATGGTTACAAGAAACCTATGTAGAAGTATTTACATTCAAAGGTGATCTTTTAGTTGGAATAGATCTTGAGGGTCCCTGTCAATCGTTTGTTCCTGAGCAAAATAATGTGGATGTAACCGTTGTTTCATGGGATGAAGTTTCTGAAACCGATGGAACTGGATTAGTGCATGTAGCTCCTGGTTGTGGTGCAGAAGATAATGAGTTAGGGAAAAAGCTTGGATTGCCAGTCTTAGCTCCTTTAACGGAAAACGGTCATTATTTACCCAAATTTGGATTTGACGGCAAATTCTTTAGTGATGTATCAGAATCCGTCACTGAAAAGCTACAATTTCTAGGTAAATTACAATACGAAACTACTCTTGTGCACAGATATCCATCTTGTTGGCGCTGTAATGAGGAACTTGTTTATAGATTAGTAGATGAATGGTTTTTAAGCTCAAAAGAAATACGTCCTTTACTTTTAATAGCTATCGAGGAGGTTACTTGGGATCCACCAAGTTTAAAAGCTAGAATGAAAGATTGGCTTAATAATATGGCGGATTGGTGTATATCCAGAAAAAGATTTTGGGGATTACCCTTACCATTCTATGAATGTTCTGATTGTGGTGAATTACAAGTGATGGGACGGGTGGATGAACTTTGGAGAGCAGCTGGTATGAAATCAAAGTATGAATTTGATAAACTAGTTCCAGACTTACACCGGCCCCATGTAGACAAAGTTATGGTTAAATGTACCAAGTGTGGTCATTCTGTTCCAAGAGTTACAGAAGTTGGTGATTGTTGGCTTGATGCCGGAATAGTGCCTTTCAGCACTTTAGAATTTCTAGATGATAACTCTTCAGATTCTTATTGGGCTAAGTGGTTTCCTGCTGATCTAGTATTAGAGATGCATGAACAAATAAGGTTATGGTTTTATTCTATGTTATTTATGTCAGTGACATTGGTTGGAAAGCCTCCTTATAAACATGTAGTCGCTTATGAAAAGGTTCTTGATGCTAAAGGAGAAGCAATGCATAGATCAAAGGGTAATGCACTTTGGTTTTATGAAGCAGCAGATGAACTTGGAGCTGATCCTAATAGATGGTTCTATGCCGGCTGGGATATATCTAAGCCATTACTATATGGATTTGAAAATGTTAAAAACTCAACTAAGCCATTACTTACTCTTTGGTCATGTGCAAGATTTTTACAACAAAATCTTTTACTTACACCCTCTGTTTGGCCTAAGCTGAATTCGGGGCTTCCAAAAGTGATGAATTTAACTGATGTATGGTTAGTAAATGAATTAAAATCTTTAGAAAAGGAAGTTACTAATTTGTATAAAAGTTATAAGCTCTCTAAATTGTTGCAAACACTTTCTAGATTCTGGGATAAACTCTCAACATTTTGGTTACGAAATAATAGACAGAGGTTCTGGGTAGCTGAAGAATCAGAGAAAAATGTTCTTTCTGCTGATGTCCAATTAGCTTATCAACTGCTTTGGAAAGCTGTTTATCTTTCTGTGAAGTTGTTTGCTCCAGTTGTACCTCATTTGGCAGAGTACTTTTACCAAGTGCTGATAAAGCCTGCATCAAGTACACTACCTGAAAGTATTCACTTATTAACTAAAAAAGCTGAAATACTACCTAATTTAACCAAAAAACAACGAGAAACTTTAGAAGTTTCAGAACTTGTCTGGGATTTGTTAGAAACTGGTAGAAAATTACGCCAAGATAATCGAATAAAAAATCGGTATCGTCTTCCTGAATTATATCTTACCAAATTAGATAATCATGATGAGTTAAATTTAGTGAAATCATGGAAAAATGTATTTGAAATTGAATTAAACTTTCAAAACGTCTATTTTCAAAGACCAAAAAATGATTCTGGGTTCAATACAAATACCACGCAGGATTGGACTTTATATTTAGATCCGAAAGTCCCTGAAGAATGGAAAATTGAATGGAAACGTTCTGATATCTTAAGAACAATTCAATTTTTGCGAAAAAAAGCATCTTTACCTTTAACACAAAAATCTTTAGTGGGATTCAGAACTTCAAACAAGAAGGAGCTTGAAAAATTATTGTCGAAAGAATTTAAAGAAAAACTAGTTAGTGATGCTTTTGTCGAGGTAGTCCCTGATGCTCCAACTTCTTGGATAAGAAAAAAAGTAAAAGGATTAGAATTGGAGGTTTTATTAAAAAACTAAGAATTTTACTTCAATTCAGTATTTTTCTTTCTTTCTTTACCAAATATATAAAAAACAAAATACTGAATTAAATTAAAGAATTTGAAACTAAATTTGTGGTATCTGAGCCATACTTTCCTTAATCATTTGATGATTTACTTGGAAATCTTGTAATTTATTACTAAGAAAATTCTGATATCCTAAGAGATCTAACAATCCATGACCGCTCAAATTAAACAAAATCACTGGGCCCTCGGATGAGGAAGAATCTTTTGGATATTGTCTTGCTTGTTCAATTGTTGATGCTACAGCATGAGCTGATTCAGGTGCAGGAATAATTCCTTCAGCTTTAGTAAATATGTGAGCAGCATCAAAAACAAGTTGTTGAGAATAAGCTTCTGCCTCTATTATTTTATTTTCGAGCAGGTGTGAAACTGTTGGAGCAGAACCATGATATCGTAGTCCTCCAGCATGAACTGGTGCCGGAATAAATTTGTGTCCAACTGTATACATCCGAAGTAACGGAGTCATTTGTCCAGTATCTCCAAAATCATATTTCATTTCACCTTGTGTTAATTTTGGTGCAGCGGTTGATTCCACAGCTATAACTTTCAGATCAGGAGTTTTTCCCTGCAATTTATCTTCTAAGAAAGGGAAAGCTAATCCTCCAAAATTCGATCCTCCTCCCAAACAACCAATAATGATATCGGGTTTTTCATTAATGCTTTCTAATTGTGTTTGTGCTTCTTGTCCAATAATAGTTTGATGTAATAATACATGGTTTAAAACTGATCCCAAGGAGTATTTACAGTTTTCTGAGGACATAGTTTTTTCAATAGCTTCAGAAATAGCAGTTCCAAGAGAGCCAGGGTGATCAGGATTTTCACCTAATATTTTTTTTCCGATTTCTGTTATGTTTGAAGGAGAGGGATGAACTTTAGCGCCATACATTTCCATTACCGTTCTTCTTTGAGGTTTTTGATCATAACTAATCTTAACCATGAACACTTCAATATCAAGGTCGAAAAATTGACCTGCATAAGCTAAAGCTGTACCCCACTGTCCAGCCCCTGTTTCTGTATATAATTTCTCTACACCTTCTTTGGCATTATAATAGGCTTGAGCAATGGCTGTATTAGGTTTATGAGAACCGGGAGGACTAACTCCTTCATACTTAAAATAAATTTTAGCAGAAGTTTTCAAAGCTGCTTCAAATCGTTCTGCTCGAAAAACAGGTGATGGTCTATAACGAGCATATATATCACGTACTTCCTCAGGAATTGGAATATATTTTTCAGCACTAACTTCCTGTTTAATTAATTCTAAAGGAAATAACGGTGCTAAATCCTGTGGACCAATGGGTAGTTTTGTGCCGGGATGTAATGGAGGTGCCATTTGTCCTGATAAATTCCCAAAGTCTGATAAAATATTATAATAATTCTTTGGGATATCTTCTATACTTAAATCAATTCGTATTGTATTTTTTCTTTTTGTTTCTTCTAACATTGTTATTCACCAAATTATTTTTTTGATTAAACATGATTTTTTTTAGGGAAATAAGGTATAATGGCTGGAAATTTTACAACGGATTGTATATTAAGAGTAATAAACTTCCTCTTACTGTTTAAAGAATCGGTGAAGATGAAAACAATACTAAGAAGAACAATTATTATTCTTTATTAATTCTTAGTTTCTTCGCCACCAAAGACGCCAATGCCAACTTCTAACATTTCGATAGTCAGAAAAAAGAGATAATTTTTGCATTGGAGTCTTAACATAGTGAAAAGGTTTCGAACCAGTAATGCATTTTGATTCTAAGATTTTTTGATAATGTTCTGTGTTAAATTCCGTATTAGCTGTTAGCCTTTCAAAGGCATTATCCAGTCCAAGTGCATACCACAATCAATCCTTAAGAAAAATCTTACAACTACAGCAAAAAATAATTTTATAAAAATGTTTTCACGAAAACAAATTACTAATGTAAGAGAGAAAAAAATTATCTTTTTCAGAAAATTTACAAAATAAAAAATTGTCCTATTCACATCTTAAACTTCTAAATCGCGAACAAAATGCTTATTTAATAATAATCCTAGCCTAAGCATTTTTTTTTGTAATTGTCACTGATTTTCAGTCAGTTTTCTGTATTATCTCAACTTTTAATTCAGTAAATATTGAAGCTAATGAAATTATCTAATGAAATTTGAATTATGAATAATTTAGATTACCACATTAACAAAAAATGAATAAATAGTATTAAAGAGGGGAGGGAGAGCCCCACAACAAAGAAAATAGGAAAGTTACATTTAAAATGTAAGAGAAGACCTAATGAGTCGTGGGGCTAATTCATTCTTAACTCCTTACCTTATATATGTTTTGTTCTTATGCATACTTATTAATTATGTACCATAAATGTCATCTAAATTTCGTATTAGATTTTTGTCTTTTTTCGATCGATCGTTCATAAAGATATCAAGAAATATTGAATTTATTATTAATTTTTCATAATACAGAGGAATTTAAAGAAAATATTCTATATGATTAATACATATAAACTATATAAGATGATTCACTTTCTTGTTTCCGTATCCAAAATTAAGGTTGATCTGAAGAGTGAGTGAATATAAAAATTTAATTATTGATGATAAAGAACAACAAATAGATAAAGCTGCCGTTAAAGAATCTTTAATGGATTTCGTAGGACATTTTTCTACAGCCAGTGCAATTCTAACTGGTTTTTATATTACAACATGTGTCTTCATTATAGGGATAAAAGCAAGTATTACCGATCCTGATACCTTTGCATTTCTTGACGCTCCACTTCTAGAAAATAATATTATTGGTATCACAATAAAAGATTTCTTAAACGACTTTAGTTTAGCATATTTATGGCCTTCTAACTTTCAGTATATGGTTTTAATATTCATAATATTGTTTATTTTGAGTCTTTTCTCTTATGCAATGTTTATCTGGGTTGGTTTACTTCAAATGTCAAATTATCGTGATCATTCTGATAAAAAAGAGAAAAAAATCCTTACATGGGTACAAAGAGGAATGAATACTTTATTTATAAGTCTGATTTTTAGTTTTATTTCTCTTCCTTGGGCCATGTTAAGGTTTATCGTAGATGAAGCCCTAAGTGCCTCTCTTTTACTTATAATAATTATAATAGTATTTATTATAATACTACTATTACTTTTGAGAATTATTAGAAGAAAATGAAATGGTAAATCTCTAAAATAGTTTTAATAGTTGGAATTGGGATTTATTAATAATGCTTTTAGGGAATACAATCTCAAATCGTGCGCCATTAGCATATTTAGAATTATTTTCTCCTGTTATGGTTCCACCATGATGTTGTATTATTAGTCTTGACAAATACAATCCTATTCCCGTTCCTTTAGTTCCAAATACTGTATCTGCACTGACATATTTTTCAAATAAATTGTTTTTTATCATATCTGGAATACCAGGACCATTATCTTCCACAATTAGGAATATTTGGTTAGTTTTTGAGTTAAAACTTCCACTTATAGAAATTTTTCCCTTGGTTGGATCAATATATTTTTTAGCATTAATGATTAAGTTTTTAACAACCTGTTCAATCCTTGATTTATCCAAAAAACATGATACTTCAAATGGGAAATTGATTTCAAATTGAATATCCTTATATTGCTGGATATAAGCATTAGTCGTTTCTTGGACTTGCTCAAAAAACTGAAAACCTTCTGGTCTCATAACTATAGTATGTGTTTCGAATTTCCTTAATTGAGCTAAATCTTCCAATAAATGAAGTGCCTGTTTATTATTATTTTCAATTCTTTTGATATAGCTTGAAATTTTAGCATTTTCGATTCCTTTTCCCTTCAATTCTCTCAAAATAAGCGTTAAAAAACCTGAGACTGTTATCAAAGGATTCTTTAATTCGTGAGATATAAAAGAGGTATATTCAAGGAATTTTTTGTATTCTTCTGGTATTGTTTCTTGTGTATCATCATCTTTTTGTGTTCTTTTTGTTGGATAGTTTTGTAGTGTCATTTCATAGGTTGCAAAAGTTGGATAAATATCTGATTGACTTTGTCCATAAGGCAACATCATGAAACCTATTAACATCAATAATAAAGCAATTAAAAATAAACCGAACCATATTACATAGATATACCTTAAGTCATATGGTTCAGAATAATGCCAAGGCACCCATGCAGCATAAGTGATTCCAAACCATACAAATCCGATCAATAAATAATTTACAGCTCTTTTACTATATCCATACAGTGTGTAACGCTTGAATCCAAATAGATACCACATATAAGCGATTGTAAAAGAAACAGGAATAAAAACTGTGAAGAGAAAACCAGACATGGTAAATTCTATATCAGAGCGAATAAATAAACCATAAACAAACCATAATTCTGAAACAATTACAATAAAAAAAGCAGGAATTCTTTGAAACAACTTCTTCCTCTTATGGATTGAGAACATTATTTCAGAAAATCCGTACCACATTCCTGCAGCCCAAATTATCATTCCTTGTCTAAAAAAGAAGAATGTTTCAGGATTTTGGTTATCAACAAATCCAAGGGAGCCAAGTAAAAGACCTACGAAAAGTAATAAAAAAAACGTAAAGCTAATAGCCCATGCTAATTGGTAATTGCCATATTTTTTCCCCCATTTGTTCCATCGATAAAATAAACTGCCAGATATTGTTAATATTAATATAGAAGCTAAGAGGGATAAGATAAATATTGGATAAGTAGTTTCTAATTCAGGAATTGGAAATCCTCTAATTTCATAAAATATGAAGAAAAATGATAGAATTTGGAATATAATAATAAATAGAATAAATACCCAATGCCTTTTCACCAAATCTTTGATGTAATTATTTCGAAACAAAGACTATTTACACCCTACAAATTATTATCAAGTAAAATATTTTTTTAATTTTATCAAATTCAATAAAAACTTTGTAATGATACCCGTTTGATATGTCTTTTTTACTTGAATTCTTTTTTTCTTAATAAAGATTATGAGAGGATACCTAATTTTTTAGGAAATTTACTAATATTACAATGGTTTCGATGAGAAGACTTTCATTTTTGAAAAAGCTGAAAAATTTTAGATAAATATTTTGATTTCAAGGAATATTATATCCTAGTATGGTCCTAATAACTAGCAAATTTATTATTATCTTTTATTAAGATTGTTTTATTGCTGATAAAAGCCTTAATTTTTTTCTCAGTTTTTTTTTCTTACTTCGTTTTCCGATTATATTAATTAATAAATAAATAAAGAATAAATTCAATTTGACAAATGGAATTGGAAATAAAGAGTTCATAATTATGAGTGAAAAGGAAAAACAAAAGAAAGACAAGCCTAAAGATAAACCAGAACCACCAAAAGATCAGATTGTAGAAACTAAACATAAGATTATGATAAATAATAAAGAAATAGCTTATACTATTAAAACAGGGACAATAGTACTAAAAAAGGAAATTGATGAAAAAGAACCCCAAGCAAAAGCATCCATTTTTTTCCTTGCATATTCGAAGGATAAGCCTTCTGACATTACAAAAAGACCAATAACTTTTTCTTTTAATGGTGGACCAGGATCGTCATCTGTTTGGCTCCACTTAGGTCTTTTAGGACCTAAAATAATTAAAGTCGAGGATAATAATGCGAAACCTATTTCTCCTCCCTATAAACTAAGAGATAATAATTATTCAATTCTCGATGAGACGGATCTAGTATTTATAGATCCTGTCAGTACAGGATATAGTCGTGCAGTTCCTGGAGAGAAATCAGAACAATTTCTTGAATTCAAAAAAGATATTGAAACCGTCGGTGAATTTATTCGTCTTTTCACAACCAGGTATAAGCGATGGACTTCGCCTAAATTTCTAATAGGGGAAAGTTACGGAACTACAAGAGCAGCAAGGTTATCAGGCTACTTACAAGATAAATTAGGTATGAATTTAAATGGATTAATGCTAATTTCAGTGGTATTAAACTTTCAAACTATTTCTTTCTTACCTGGCAATGATTTCCCGCATATACTCTTTTTACCTACATGGACTGCTACAGCTTGGTATCATAATATGTTACCAGAGGATTTACAACAAAATCTCGAAAATTCAGTTAAGGAAGCGAGAGAATTTGCAATGAATGAGTATACCCTAGCATTAATGAAGGGAGACAAATTGCAAGGAGAAGAAAGAAAACAAATTATTAAAAAATTGGCTCGATTAACTGGATTATCAGAAAAATACATAGAAAGAACGAATCTTCGAATAAATATTAACAAATTTTCAAAAGAATTATTACGTGAAAAACATAGAACAGTAGGCAGGTTAGATAGTAGATATTTAGGGATTGATAGTGATGATTCTGGTGCAGAGTATGAGTTTGATCCTGCATATTCGGTTATTCAGGGACCATATACTGCAACATTTAATGACTATGTTAGAAATGATCTAAATTACGAAAACGATGTCCCTTATGAAATCTTAGCCCCATTATATGAAAAATGGAAATATGAAAAATATCAGAATAAATTTGTTAATGTGGCTGAGACTTTACGCGAAGCTATGAGTAAAAATAATTTCCTTAAAGTTTTTGTTGCTAATGGCTATTTTGATCAAGCTACTCCGTTTCTTGCTACAGAATACACATTAGATCATTTGGGATTAGACGAATCTTTAAGGAATAATATTTCTGTTTCTTATTATGAAGCGGGCCATATGATGTATGTTCATGAGCCATCCTTGAAACAAATGAAAGAAGACTTGAAACGATTTTTACATTCAGCAATATACTAAGAACAAATTTAGTATGAATTTATAAGAAATGAATATAATTTAAGACCTACACGTGATCACTACGAATTTTTGATGCCCCAATACACACGATAGAAGTATTACCAATAGTTCGGATTTTCTCAACATTACCGGTGTAAAAGTGAATTTAAACAGGAAAATTTTTCATTTAATGAAAAAACAATTCAAGTTCAAATATATCTAACATATCAGGATATGAAATCCTCATCGTATTTTCAGCGGTTGGCTTGACAAGGATTAGAAGAATAAAGAATTAAATTTAATTTACTTCTTTTCTTTAACTATTTTTCCACCTTTAATTACAGAAGTTATATTGTCAGGCTCTCCTAAAACTGTAATATCGTCTAATGGGTTTTTCGATACAGTGATAATATCTGCATCATATCCCTTAGCCAATAATCCTGATTTAGGAGCTTGAGGGCCTAGTGTTAATGGACCATTATATGTTGCTGTTTCAATAGCTTGTAATTCTGACATACCTGCTTGAATATAATATGCTAGCTCTTTACCATTACTTCCCCATGGAACGACTGTCTCCAATCCAGAATTAATGATATCAGTTCCCAAGGCTATTGTGACACCTTTTCTGATGCATGTTTTACTAGATTCAAAATGGATGTCTGAAAGGGCCTGAAGTTTTTTAAGAGCATAATCTGGAATTTGAGATTTTTGAGAGAATTTTAATAATTGATCGATAATGAATCGTGTTGGTACAACAATAGCATTTTTTTTTACCATAATATCAGCAATTTCATCATCAATATATGATCCATGTTCAATTGTATGAACATCATTTCTCAAAGCGGCCATAATACCAGGTTTTCCATGACAATGAGCCATAACAATACGATCAGCTCTTTTAGCCTCATCTACTATTGCCCTCATTTCTTCATCGCTAAATTGTTGATGAATTGGGTGATCAATTTCACTCAATACTCCACCAGATGCACAAATTTTTATTACTTTAGCTCCTAAACGAAGTTGCTTTCTGACACTTTTTAGTACTTCTGGAACTCCATCACATAACTCTAAGGGGAAGCCTGAAAAAGAATTAGTCAAGCAATCCAGTGAAATACTATGGATGTCTGCATGTCCTCCGGTTTGGCTTAAAATAGCGCCAGGCGAATAAATGTTTGGACCTTCGATGGATCCTTCATTTATTGCTCTCGAAAGAAAAATGCCATATCCTCCTGCTTCTCTGATACTAGTAAAACCTGCATACAAAGCCCTTTCAGCGTCCTTAACAGTTCTTGCTGTAAGGACAGAGATATGTGTTCTTACTAATTCTTCAAGATTAGCTGTTTTCAAGCCCAAAAAATGAGCATGACAATCCCACATTCCTGGCATAGCAACAGGGACAGTAAGAGTTTTTTCAACGTTATTAGTGGGTGATCCTTCAATTGAACCAACATATTCAATTTTATCTTTACTTAATAAGACACAACCATTCTTAATAGGCTCTCCTTTTCCAGGTATAAGCATATCTGCTTCGATTCGAATCATGAAATGACCTCGTGGAAATTATAGAATAGTGAATAATTACTTCAGAAAATTCTTTTATTTCTTATATTTTTCTTAAAAAACTTCAATAAGATTTTTTAAAAAAAAAAATCGAATATAATTCAAAAATTTCTTGATTATTCTTTTTCTAGTAGAAATCTACCCACTTTGTCTTGCAAACTACTTTGTCTTACCTTGAATTTGATATACTTAAGAATATTTTATCCGTATAGGTTATTGTGTAGAAAGATGAAATATAATAATGTCAAACAAAACAAAATAATATTTAATATTAATAAAATGCCTATTTTAAAATTTGATAGTCTTTTATTAGTTATATCATTTGTTATTTTATTGTACAGTTTATCATTGCTAGTAATACCTAATTTTTTTCAAAATCAAGGCCTTTATACCTTTACAATAAACCATTTTGT
>MDVS01000014.1 GCA_001940645.1 Candidatus Heimdallarchaeota archaeon LC_3 | reverse complement strand
CGTTGGTTATGATACAAGCAGTAAAATAACGATTGAAAAAGTAGGTTCCTGCTTTTTCTTTAGAACCTACTGATAACTCATGATCTCGATCACCATAAAACGGATGATCAGTAATATCAACTGCAACAGTAATTTTTGTATTTTTATGAATTTGAAAACCTTGAGCAATATATCTCAGGGAATTATTAACGTGTTGTACTGAAGGGTCAAATTCAAGGTTTTTTATTCGATAGTGGACAGTATCAGCACTGCAGCCTGCAAAATCAAGACAGACATCTTCAATAGAAGTTTTTTCCAAATTAGCCTGTATCAATCGTTGAAATACGTCGTTTGAACTCCAACGAGACTGCTTCGAATATATCCACCCTTCTGTACCTTCAAAATATAATTCGAAAAGTTTATCAACTTCTTTAGAAACTAGCTGCCTGACTCGTTCTTTTGTTTGTTTTTTCATCGTAGTTAAAACTTAAAAAGAACTTGTCATTTAACCTTTTTGTCGGAGAGAGAGAAAGAATTAGATTACAATTAGAAAAATTTTTAGAAGACTTGCGGAAGTACTGATACTTCAGTGTTTGATCTTGTTCATCCTGATCATCTAGAGAAACTGAAACATATGTTTGATAAAACAGTTCAAGAGGGAATCATTACAAGAGAGGAAATATTAACTAGAGCGAATAGCTGGGTTGACTTAAGATTTATACCAGTGAAACAAGTTGGTTCTAATATGGTTAGTGAAGTGTTATCAATCTATGAAATTATCGCAGAACGGAAAAAAGCTCAAGAGAAACTTTTAGAAAGCGAAAATAAATTTCTTAGCTTATTTGAACAGACTCCTATTGCAAATGCAGAAAGGGATTATTCAGAAGTAAAAGAATATTTGAATAATCTTAGGAACATCGGTATTTCTAATCTAAAAGAATACTTTGAAAATAATCATGATGCATTACTCACTTGTGCTAAAAAAATTAAACTAACAGGAGTAAACCAAGCAGCTTTAGATTTATTCAAAGTTAAAACTAAACAAGAATTTGCTGATTTAATTCCGCTTCAATATTTAGATCAACCTCCAGCAATTAGTGCATTTATCCAGCTAATAATTCGAATTGATCAGAATATCTATAATCAGTCAACCATAGTAGACTTAAAAATTGCCACTGGTGAAATCAAAAGAGTAAATATTGTTCAAATAGTACCCGATGATTTTAAAGATACATTTGGTAGAGTTTGGACAAAATATTTAGATCTTTCTGAACTTAAAATAAATTGAATAATCATTAATTGAAAGTGAACTCAAATATCAAACAATAGATGAATCAGTAGACGATGCAATATTGATATACGATCGTGAAAGAAATATTGATAGATTAAAATGATTTTAAAGTGCAAGCAACGTGGATGTAATGACCTATATTCTGGATTTGCTAAATTATGTTATGTTAGGAGTATACAATTTTTTTTGCTAAAGAATAAAAGACATCCTCAATATTCTCGCCTGAAACTGAACTTGTTTGAAAATAGTTAAATAAACCATTTTTTTCTTTAAATCTCTTCACAATTTCTGTATCCATGTTTGGATTTAAGTCATGTTTCGTCGACATTAAAATAATGGGTATTCCATCAATTTTTATCAGGGAATCAATTTTATCAAACCAATCTACTAAAGCTTCTAAGGTATTGAATGAAGTACTATCAAAAGTAGCAATAATTCCTTTCGTACCTTGAATATAAACGGGTAAAATATCACGAAAGCGTTTTTCACCTGCTACATCCCAGATCTGTAAAGCAACATTAGCAATATCTTTTCCATTTTCGTGATACTTTAGATGTTTTAAAGAAAAATCTACTCCAATTGTAGATTTCATATTAGATATGAATTTGCCATCAACAAAGCGAGAGATTGCAGTCGTTTTTCCGACCCCTAACTCACCGATTACCAATATTTTTAAAATATGATCATCGTAGTTCATTTTATTCCTCTTTTGAATTTTCTAATCTACTACTAATTTTGAATTGTATCAAAATTCGTTTAAAAATACATTTTTATAAATCACAAAATTAAATTTACCAGAAATTAATTCAGTATCGTTTGACGTGTAGATATCATATCCTTATACTATTAATAATATAATCTTTTTTGGAAAATTTTATTTCATTAGGAAATTTATAATCCATATCTTAAAGAAATGATTATTTTAGGACTGTTTTAAAAATTATAACTAAATTTAAAAATGTCGGGAAAAATTCAATTGATTCTCATTCAGATTCTACTGTTGTTTTTATTTTCAAAATCGTTTCGTAAATCTCCTTAAAACTTATTTAAGCTCATATTTTTAATATTTTTCATTATTATTATAAATTTTTCATTAAATTTTTCGATTTTAATAAAGAATATTAGATTAAATACAAATTAGTAAGACAAAAAATATTTTTTTACCAACCATCCAAAATAGTTATTTTTTTTCTTCAATCAACTTACTAAAATTCTAAAAAGCCATTATAATATTTTTTCCGGTTTTTGCTCTCGTTTGATAATAATTTTTACCATTTGGAATATTCAACAAAATTGATTCATTCTCTGATTCTACTAAAGTTTTCGATTTCCTTAAAGAAAATAATTACGATCTACTTATTTCTGCTTATGAAATGCCTGAAAAAAATGAGTTGGAGGTTTTAGAAGAAATTAGCAAGAATTCTAGGACCATTAAGCTTCATATTATTATCTTTGCCAGTCGTGGAAGAGAAGAAGTCACAATTGATCAGTCAACCATAGGAAACTTAAAAATTACCACTGGTGAAATCAAAAAACCAATATTGTTCAAATAGTGTCCGATGATTATAAAGGCACATTTAGTGGAGTTTGGACAAAATATATAGATCTTTCCAAACTTAAAAAAAATCGGATAATCCTTAATTGAAAATGAATTCAAATATCGAACAGTATATGGATCAAGAGACGATATAATTCCGATTTACGATCGTTCTATTAATATAAGCTCCTGAAAAGAATTCTCGAATTAATCCATTCTAGAAATTATTATGAAATTAAAATCTATTTTTTGCTCTATTTTTTCATCTCCTATCTGAATTCGGGTTAAAAATCAATTCCTTAATTCTATAGCCTACCTATGTTTTAGGAAAAAAAAATTACTCATCAAATTTTTTTTTTTTATTTTATTAGGAAATTTACTTAGTCATAATAAAACTTTGATTTAAAAATTTGAAGAATTGCATGAAGAATTACAAAGGGTTCATTCTTGAATACTACAAACAGTGAAATCATCAGAATTTTACTTTTAGACGATGATGAATCTTTTTTAAGTTTAACCAAGATATATTTAAAACGAGAAGGTCAAGAACGGATAAAAATTGATACATTATCAGATTCTACTAAAGTTTTCGATTTAATAAAAGAAAATAATTACGATCTACTTATTTCTGATTATGAAATGCCTGGAAAAAATGGGTTAGAGGTTTTAGAAGAAATTCGCAACAATCCCACCACTAGTAACTTTCCCGTTATTATCTTTACGGGTCGCGGAAGAGAAGAAGTTGCAATACAAGCTCTTAATTTAGGTGCTAATTATTACATTACTAAAGGTACTGATATTAAAAGCCAATATCGTGAGTTAATTCACGTAATTAGTATGATTGCTTATCAAAATCGAATTGAATTATTATTAAAAGAAAGTGAGGAGAAATATCGATTAATATTTGAGAATGAAAATGACGCTATTCTGTTATTGGATCTAGAAACCAAACGATTTTATGATATTAATCCTGCTGCTGAGGAAATTTACGGTTATACTCGTGAGGAATTTCTGAAACTACACGTTAATGACATCACTGTTGAACCAGAAAAAACTTCTCAAGTCCTAAATGAGGTTAAAGAAGGTGAAACTTTCCTGGTTCCTTCTCGAAAAAATAGAAAAAAAGATGGAACAATAATCACTGTCGAATTTAAATCCAGCGTCTTCAAATATAAGAATAAGAATTTACTAGTTAGAATTGTACGTGATATAACAGAGAAACAAAAAATAGAACAGCAATTGAAAGAAAGTGAACACAAAAGTAATGTCATACTGGAAGCATTACCAGATTTATTATTTCAGTTAGATAAGAATGGAATGCATTTATCTTTTCGGGGATCTAAAAAGGAACTATTTGTTGAACCAGAATCAATAATAGGAAAAACTGTTTCAGAGACTCTCCCGGAAGATGTCTCTGAAATTTATATGTATAATATCGAAAAAACACTGCGGAGCAAAGAAACTAGTAGTTTTGAATATTCACTACCTTTTAAAACCGGTGTTCTCCATTATGAAGCCAGAATGGTGAGAAACGGTATAGATCAAGTTCTGACAATTGTTAGAGACATTACAGAGCAAACTAAAACAAAACTTGCCTTAATTGAAAGTGAATCTAGATATTCCAACCTAATTGATAATATTCCAGCGGTTTCCTGGATTTCCGATGAATCTGGAAAAACAATTTTTATCAGTTCCAATGTATACCAAGTTTATGGTTACTCCGATCAAGAAATAATTGAAGGAGGTGAAGAACTCTGGTTTGGTAGAATCCATCCTGATGATTTGGAAAGTGTAACTAATCATTACCAGCTTCTTTTTGAAAATAAAAGTGAATTTAATATTGAATATAGGATTCAAAGAAAAGATGGAAAGTGGATTTGGCTTCATGACAAATCCATATCTACAGAAATGAAAGGAGGAATTAATTTTGCTTATGGCGTATTTATAGATGTTACTGATCGTAAACATGCAGAGATCCAAAATGAAGCAATGCTAAGTGCTATTCCAGATATGGTCTTCAGGATTGACAGAGATACTAAGATCCTTTCTTTCCGAGGAAATCAAGAGTCCCTTAATTTACCCCCAGATGAATTTTTAGGAAAAACTTTTTTTGATGTCCTTCCCGAAGTTGTGGCTAGCATGCTCAAAGAAAATGTTGATTACTTATTTGAATCTGAAAGTAAAATAACCAAATTTGAATATGCTTTATCCTTAAAAGACCAGCTTCACTATTATGAAGCTCGAATGGTTACCAGTGGTGATGAAGAAATTCTTGTTATCGTGAGAGACATTACAGAACCAATTATAGACAAAAAAGTTCTATTAGAAAGTAAATGGAAATTTAGAAGTCTATTTGAACAAAATTATATCCCACAAGTTATAAGTGACTATTCAGAAATTAAAAATCATCTTAACAGTTTACGGAAACAAGGTGTATCCAACCTTAATGATTATTTTGAAAATAATACCGAGGAAATAATTACTTGTTTGAAGAAAAATATTTTGATTGATATTAATCAAGCATCATTAGAACTACTTGACTTAAAAGATAAAGAGGAATATCTCAAAGCAATAACTGGAAAAATGCTTAACAAACAGCTTGGATTGTCAAAAGCATTTATTAAGATAATTTTAGGAATAGATAAGAATATCCATGAACAATCTATTCTTATTCCTTACATCAAAAAGAATGGAGAAAAAAAGCTAATAAATGTCACTCACTACGTTTCTGAAGAATATAGAGAAAATTGGGGATGGATTTGGATAAAATTTATTGATGTCACTGACATTGAAAAAACCAAACGTTCTCTAATGGAGAATGAACTTATTTATAAGACTATTTTTGATTCAGCTGAGGATGCTATTCTGATACTAGACCGGGAAATAATCATCGATTGTAATGAAGCAGCTGTTAAACTATTAGGATATGAATCAAAAGATGAAATCATTGAACTGAGCCCGCTTGATTTTTCTCCAAGAAAACAACCAGATGACAAACCTTCCTTTGTAAAGATTATAGAGAAGATAAGTGCTACTTATTTCGGTGATCCTCAGAGGTTTAATTGGAGATATAAAAGAAAAGATAACGGTAAAATTTTTGATGTAGAAGTCAAACTAAATAAAATAAAACTAAAAGAGAAAGAATTATTACTCAGTACAATGAGACCTCTAGATATTATTAATTCTGATTGATCAGAACATTATTAATCAATCAACCGTAATAGGCTTTTAAATTACCACTGGTGAAAACAAAACATTAAATATTGTTCAAATGGCACTGGATGGTTGTGAAGACACATTTGGGAGAGTTAGGACATTAAATATAGTTCTTTCTGGACAAAAATAATTTATATAACCATTATTGAAAATGAATTCAAAAATCGAACAAAAGATGGACCAGCAGACAATTATTTAATATAAAAAAAAGAAAAAGATAAATAATTAAATATCTGGAAAAAGTATTTTTTGTGAAAAAAAAGGAGGGATTTTATTAATTTTTTTTAAAATATTAGAGAAAATAATGAACTTTCGGGAGTATTTATGTTCTGGTTTCAATTTTAAATTGCTTTATTAATCTTTCCAAGTCTAAAGACAAATCTGCTAATTCTTGAGCAGAAGCACTAATTTCTTCCATCGTAGCAGCTTGCTCTTCAGTTGCAGCACTTGCTTCTTCAGCTCCAGAAGCAGTTTCCTCAGAAATTATAGCAATTTGTTCAACTGAATCATTAATTGAAGTTATTGAACTACTTAAAGAATCTTGAAGATCATTCACATAAGAATCAACTTCTCCTAAAGAATCTTTTGTATTAACTGCTAAACTACGAATATTCTCAGCAACAACAGCAAAACCTCTACCATATTCTCCTGCACGAGCAGCCTCAATAGAAGCGTTTAAAGCAAGCATGTTTACTTTAGAGGTAATTTCTTCAATCAACCCAGAGGCGATCTGAATACCCTTAATCTTTTCATTAAATATGATTTTTAAATTTTGAACATTTTTAACTGATGTATTTGCTAGATTTGTCTGATTTTGGGTACCTTTGGATATCTGTTGGGTAATCGAAGAAATTTCTTCGCTTGTTGCATTAACCTCTTCAGCAGAAGAAGCCATTTCTTGAGCTGAACTTGATAAGGATAATACAGCAGAACTTATTTTAATAACCAATTCTTTTAAGGATGTTTGCATTAATTGAAAATTAGACATTAACGAATATATTTCATCTTTCGATGATCTGTCATTTTCTAAATTTTTCGTTAAATCACCATTGGCCATTTCTTGACTAATTGATGCTAGATTTGACATAGGTTTTGAGATATTCGATGCTACATAGAAAGAAACAACAGCTGCTATCAAAAAGAAGGCAACCACAAAAGCCACAATAGTGAATAATACAGTATTGAGAGGATTTTCAAAAATGGCTCTTGGGAGAACAACTACGACATAGAATGGAACGTGTTCATCGTTGAAATATCCAATAACATAATCTTTATCGCCAAAACTTCCAAAATAGGCATCATTTACAAATTCGTTTACAATAGGAGTTTGAAGCTCTTCAAGGCTCATAAAATCTGTTAAATTTCTTCCTTCAAGGCCATGTTCACTTCCAGATATTTCCACGGATCCAATAGTACCAATTGCAGTAATAGTGTTTGTTCCTTTATTTGCTAAAAATGAGTATCCAGTTTCAAAATATGTTTGTTGCTCTACTAGCTCATCAAAAAGATCCATAAGATAGATCGCAGCTTTTATTACACCAAAAAATTCGGTACCTTTCATCAATTTCGTACAAACAGACATTACAGTTTGTCCAGCAGATTCATCGAATTCATATTCAATATAAACATCATTAGTAACAGTTTCAATAAACCATCCTTCACCTCCTTGATCAAAGTCACCAGGAAGTGATGACATCGTTGCTACATTATAACCTCTTACATCGGTTACAAAAATTTCTAAATATTCGGGATGAAGGGTTGTGTAATATTCCAAATATTGTGATCCTTCAGGATTTGGATCATTTGATGGGTCCCAAGTTTTGATCTCTTTTGTTGGGAGGTTATCAGCTTCGTTTGCTGCTCCGAATTTACCACCTTCATACGTTGCATATAAAGTGGCTTTATCCATTGCTGCACCTATCTTTGTTGCTTGATAAATGCTTGGAATATTCCCTATTCCCATTAAGTCATCTTCTGCTTGCACTAAAAATGGTTCAATCTGTTTTCCAAGGTCTAACGAAATTTGTGCTGCTACATCAAGAGTTTCTGCATGAAAACCTTGTTCAGCTGATTGATATATGACAACACCAGATAAAGTTAGAGGTATGATTGAAAGCAAAATCATGATAGTGAAGAATTTCTGAAATAATGTGAGATTTAATATTGTTTTTTTAACGTTTAGAGATATCATGATAGTTTTGTTTATATTTTTATCTAAGTTAAAATTTCTGAGAAAAAAGAATTTACCTTCTCAAATAAATTTCCTTATGAAACGTAAAAATTTTTGAAAAAAAGAAAAGGGGAGAAAAAGAGAATACTATTATAATAATTTAACGAATATCATTATCCTTTCATCAGATCGACTTTATAACCACCTATGAACGCAGAGAGTGAAGTAGCGAGATCTGCTAATTCCTGTGCCGCAGCTGACATCTCTTGAGATGTAGCAGCCTGCTCTTCAGTAACTGAGCTGGCTTCTTCAGATCCTGCAGCTGTTTCTTCTGCAATAGATGCTTCTCCCTGTATGGAGGAATTCACTGTTGGAATATTCTCTTCCAAAGTCTTTTGGAGATCAATTACAACACCTGTAACTTCTGCAAGAGAAACTTTGGTTTCTTCTGCTAATTGGCGAATGTTTTCTGCTACTACTGCGAACCCTCTGCCATATTCTCCTGCACGAGCAGCTTCAATGATGCATTGAGAGCTAACATATTAACTTGGCTAGTTTTATTTTCTATTAGTTCAGTTGATAAGTTTAATCCTTTGATTTTTTCCTGATATTCCTCTTTTAGAGTGTTGGTCGCTTTTGCTGCAAAGGAAATCTGCTCGCTTTGACTGATAGAACCTTTGGATATCTGTTGAGTTATTGATGATATTTCTTCGCTGATAGCGTTAAGTTCTTCGGTTGAAGAAACTAATTCTTCTGAGGCAGAGGTAACTGAGCTGGATACTTCCTGTACTCTAGAAACTAGCTCCTGAGCAAAATCTAGTAGAATATTCAGGTAAAGTGCAACATTACCTAATTCATCATCAGAATTTGTTTTTATTCTTGTTGATAAAGGGAATGATTTAATTTCGCTTAAATATTTAGACCAACTTCCATCAATTAATGCAATTATCCTGTGAAAATTTAGAACTAATCAGAACATCTTTAATTAATCAACCGTGGTAGACTTTTAAATTACCCCTGGTGAAATCAAAAGAATAAATAATGCTCAAATGGCACTGGATGGTTATGAAGACACATTGGGAGAGTTTGGGCACGATATATAGATTTTTCTGGACAAAAAAAATTTTTATAACCATTATCGAAAATGAATTCAAAAATCGAACAAAAGATGGACCAGCAGACTACTTATTTAATATAAAAGAAATGAAAAAGATAAATAATTTTAGAATGATGATAACAAAAAAGGAATTTTTATAAGTTTCTTAAATTGCTTTTTGCTTTTCAATGTTGTAAGCCTTAGATAATAGTTTGCTGATTTAAATAGTTTCATGAATAATTATATTTTTGCCTTGATCAATGATAATATAATTGTTTTCAAATTGTTTTACTTTTTCTCCAACCGAAAAACATAAATTTTTGTGAAAAAAATGGAGATTTAGCTCCTTGTAATTTTTTTGAGTTTGTTTCATGCTTTTTACTAATTCTTGTTTCGTTTTTTGCATTTTTTGAGCTACCTGTTTCATTTTTTTCGCTGCTTTTTGAAGATTGTAAGAAGATTCTCCTAAAGATTTCATTATCTCACCAATTCTATAATTTTGCATTAAAATCATTCTCAAAAAGTTACTGAAAGTTCTATAACTACCTTTTTATTTAAATTTTGAATTGCTTGAGAAGTCTTTCCAATTCTAAAGATAGTTCTGCTAATTCCTGGGCTGAAGCACTAATTTGCTCCATTGTAGCAGCCTGTTCTTCAGTTGCAGCACTAGCTTCCTCAGCTCCAGATGCAGTTTCTTCAGAAACTAAAGCAATTTGCTCAATAGATTCATTAATCGAAGTAATTGAAAGACCAAGTGAATCCTGAAGATCTTTTACATAAGAATTAACTTCATCGACAGAATTTTTGGTCTCAACAGCTAAACTACGAATATTTTCAGCTACAACAGCAAAACCACGACCATATTCACCAGCTCGTGCAGCTTCAATACTGGCATTTAAAGCTAGCATGTTTACTTGTGAGGTTATTACTTCAATCAATTCCGAAGCAACTTTAATACCTTTAATTTTCTCATCGAAAGTAGTTTTTAGATCATTAGCTTTTTTAACAGATTCTCTTACCTGATTTGTTTGATCCTGAGTACCTTTTGAGATTTGTTGAGTAATGGATGAAATTTCTTCACTGGTAGCATTAACTTCTTCTGCTGAAGATGCCATCTCCTGACTATTAGATGATAATTGTAATGCGATGCTAGATATTGTCGAAACAGTGGGTTTTAGGTAATTAAGCATATTTGAAAATGATTGAGAAAGTTCACCTAATTCATCATTTGCTTTAGATTCATTTTTCAATTCAACGGTTAAATCTCCATCTGCAATCTTTTTAGAAACATTTACGACGTTATGTAAAGGTTTAATTACTGATCTAACTAAAACAATTGATAAAAATGACCCAAGTAATAAAGCCATTACTCCTAAAACTAGAATTATTACTGTTGTGGATGTTACTAGATTTTGTATATTATGTTCTAGAGTAAGCAATCGTGATTGAGAAAATGAGAAATATTGGTTCAGATAAGAAGCATATATAGATTTATTTCCTGCATAAACACCATCAAAAATGAGAAATATTTCAACTGAATTCACTTGAGATTCAGTAATCATGAATGTTTCTTGTTCTATAAGAATATTATTAGCTTCATTGACATTATCAAACCAACTTTGGATTGTAGCATTGTTTGAAGTAGCATTAATTGCAGCGTTAAGTGCAATAGTCAAATTATCAGCAGCATTTAAATAAATAGGTTCATAAACATTAGTTTTCGTTGGTTGAAAAAGAATTTTATAAAGGTTCAACGTCAGAATTGTATCATAGTATTTTATATCATTGGCAACTTGCAACAAGGAACTAAGATTGGCTAATAGAGCCGTATCGTTTGAGGATAGAGCGTTATCATATTCAGTTTGTGCATAATTAAAGAATAAGTTTAAATTGCTTAAGTATACCTGTTTATAAAAAGAATAATTGGTATCTAATAAATCAAAGATTTCTGCCTGGTTTTCAATTGATTTTTCCATCATGAATGTTTCTTGTTCAATTAAAATGACATTAACATCATCTATACCTTGAAAAATATCGAGTTCTACTTGACTAGATGAATTTCCTTTAGCATTAAGAAGAGCGTTGTCCAACTCTGTGGCATAATCTAGATACTTTAGATTAACTTCCTCAACTGGATTAAATAGAAATTCTTTTAGAGAACTTGTGAGTTCTGAATCCAAATATTTTATCTCATTTGCTAGATCTAATTTTATTAATTCCTTATCTGTTAAGTCTTGATAATTATTATTTATTTGGCCAACAGAAGTATATGTTACCACGGATATTAAAAGGGTAAATAGAACTAATATACCGAAGCTCAAATATAATTTTTGTTTAAATTTTAGTCTTTTTAGAATATTCATTATTATTTCACACTTTTTTTGTCTCTATTACTAAATAAATCATAGTAAATTCACTAAAGAATTATTAGAGATAAAATTTTTGAACAAATGTAGGTGACCCATAGCGAAATAATTTTTGATAATGGAAAATAAAATTGATTTCCCAACGAAAATTTTTTTTCGTATTGAGACCTGAGAAAAAGAAATTCATTGTCCAAAGAGGATGTTAAGATGCTAGCAAATACTTTTTCAATAATAAATAAAAATGTAAATGAGTGATTTTTCTGAATTCTGCAAAAACCGATTTTATCCGAATTTTATTATTAGATGATAATGAATCCTTTTTAGATTTAACAAAGATTTATTTGACTAAAGAAAGTCAAGAACGTTTAATTATTGACACACTAGCAGATTCTACTAAACTTTTTGATGTTATTAATGAAAGAGAATATGATGTACTTATTTCTGATTATGAAATGCCGGAAAAAAATGGTTTAGAGATTCTAGCTGAAATTCGTAAGAATCCAATATATAGTGGACTTCCGGTTATAATATTTACTGGGCGTGGACGAGAAGAAGTTTGTATAGAGGCTCTTAATTTAGGAGCTGATTACTATATTAATAAAGGTACAGATATCAAGAGTCGTTATAAAGAGTTAATACATACAATTTATTCAGTTGTTAATAAAAAACGAACTGAACAAGCTCTGAAAGAAAGTGAGGAGAAATATCGATTAATATTTGAAAATAATGAAGATGCCATTTTAATATTGGATTTAGAAACTAAACGATTTTTTGATGTAAATCCAGCAGCTGAGCGAATGTATGGTTATATTCGGGAGGATTTTTTGAAATTACATGTTAAAGATATTACTGTTGAGATGGATAAAACCTCTGAAGTTTTAAATAAAATAAAAGACGAAAAAATAGTAATTGTCCCTCATAGACTTAATAGGAAAAAAGATGGATCTGTTTTTACTGTCGAATTCAAATCAAGCTCCTTTAGATATAAAAACAGAAATTACTTGGCTACTATAGTGCGTGATATATCAGATAAGATTCAAAA
This sequence comes from Candidatus Heimdallarchaeota archaeon LC_3, assembly GCA_001940645.1. Next base: position 125,805 of record MDVS01000014.1, on the reverse strand, counting down.
AGAATTGCAATTAAAAGAAAGTGAAGAAAAATTTCGAGAACTTTTTGAAGATATCCCCACTCCTAGTTATGAATGGGATGTTTCAGGAGCGAAATCTTTCATTGAAAAAATAAAAAAGCAATTTCCCGAAACTTATAAAACAGAAATAATGAAATTGTCTAACTATTATGAAATAAATAAAAGAATGAAAATTTCGAGGGTAAACAAGGCTGGAATGTTTAGAGTTGGAAATCGTACACTTGACGAATTTAATAAAGATAGGTATGAATCTTTAAAGGGACTGTTTAATGAAAACAAGAAATATGCTTATGATATGATTCGTTACTTTGTTGAAAATATAATTACTCAAGAATTTGAGACAGAATTGAAAGACAAAAATAAAATAATTTATCTTAGGGTCAGTATTTTTATCCCTCAAGCGAATAGGGACAAATTTGATGTTGTCTGGATGAGGATAAATGATATAACTCAAACAGTAATCGAGAGAAAACGTGTAGCGGAGAGCGAACGCAAAAGTAAAGCTATACTAAAAGCATTACCAGATTTATTATTTCAGTTAGATAAGAATGGAAAACATTTATCTTTTCAAGGATCGAAAAAGGATTTATTTATTAAATCGGAATTATTTATAGGAAAAACTGTTTCAGAGACTTTACCCGAACATGTAGCAGAAATTTATATGTACAATATCGAAAAAACATTGCGGAGCAAAGAAACTAGTAGTTTTGAATATTCACTACCTTTTAAAACTGGAATCCGATATTATGAGGCCAGAATGGTGGAGAACGGTGTAGATCAAGTTCTAACAATTGTTAGAAACGTCACAGAGCAAACTAAAACAAAAAATGCATTAATTGAAAGTGAATCAAAATATCACAACCTAATTGATAATATTCCAGCCGTTTCCTGGATTTCCGACGAATCTGGAAAAACGATTTTCATCAGTTCAAATGTGTATCAAGTATACGGTTACTCCGAACAAGAAATAATTAAAGGGGGTGAAGAACTCTGGTTTGGTAGAATCCATCCTGATGATTTGGAAAGTGTAACTAACCGTTACCAGCTCCTTTTTGAAAATAAAGATGAATTTAATATTGAATATAGGATTCAAAGAAAAGACGGAAAGTGGATTTGGCTTCATGACAAAGCAATATCTACAGAACTGAAAGGAGGAATAAATATTGCTTATGGTGTGTTTATGGATATAACTGATCGTAAACATGCAGAGATCCAAAATGAAGCCATGCTTAGTGCTATTCCAGATATGTTTTTCAGGATGGACAGAGATACCAAGATTATTTCATTCCGAGGAGCTGAAGAGTCCCTATATTTACCTCCAGATGAATTTTTAGGAAAAACTTGCTTTGATGTCCTTCCCAAAGATGTAGCTAGCATGTTTAAAGAAAACATTGAATATTTATTTGAATCTGAAAATGAAATAACCAAATTTGAATATTCTTTATCCTTAAAAGACCAGCCTCATTATTATGAAGCTCGAATGGTTATTAATGGGATTGAAGAAGTGTTAGCAATAGTTAGAGATATTACTGATCGAATTATGGATAAAAAAGAATTAAAAAAGAGCGAGTGGAAGCTTAAGAGTTTATTTGAGCAATCACCAATAGCTCAATCAATTAGAGATTATTCAGGAGTAAAATCACATCTTAATACTCTAAGGAATAAAGGAATAGTAAACCTCAAAGAATATTTGGAAAATAATCAAGATGAACTTTTGTCAATCATCAGAAAAATCAAAGTCATTAATGTAAATCAAGCAACATTAGATGAAATAGAAGGTAAATCAATAGAAGAATTTGAAAAATTAACTATATATTTTGATCCTAAATCCCAACCTTATCTTATTCCTGTTTATATACAAATTTTTTTAGGGATTGACGAGAATAAGTTTGAACAGTCTTTCTTACTTAATCTCAAAATCAAAAATGGCTTAGAAAAGACGTTTAATATTATTCAAATTGTTCCTGAGGAATATAGGGAGAACTATGCTTGGGTTTGGGTAAAATACTTAAATATTACAGAGTTAGAAAAATCAAAAAAGACTTTAGCTGAAAACGAAAACAAATATAACATTATTTTCGATTTAGTAGATGATGGAGTTTGTATTTTAGATAAAGATGTTATTATTGATTGTAATAATGCTATGGTAAGACTTTTTGGACATAAATCAAAAGAAACCATAATTGGGAAATCGATAATAGAATTTGCACCAAAAACTCAACCAGACGGGCAATATAGTTTTGCAAAAATTGTCGAAAAGATTAGTCAAGCATTTTTTGGAGAAGAACAGAAATTTCTCTTTAGGCACAAAAAAGCAGTTAATCAAAAGATATTTGATGCAGAAATTAAACTAAAAACCATTAAATTGGGGAATAATGACCTTCTTTTCGGAGTTATAAGACCTTACGACTTTAAATATTGATTTACTCTTTTGAGTAAGCATGGTTATTAGTCTCTTGAATTTTTTATTCTATTTTTTAAAATCTTTCTTTATTTTGAGCAATAAATTTTTCGTCACCCTCTACAAACACATTTAATTTGTTAAAGAATCATTAGAATCAAGAGGACTTGGTTATTATTAATAGAAATGAAGATTTAGTTGAAAATAAAACCAAATTTTCAAAAAAATACCTTATCGCAGTGATTCAAGCAATTTTTGTAACAGTTTTATGGTCTTCTTCTTGGCTACTTATTAAATGGGGTTTAGAAGAGGAAAATATTCCCCCAATTCTTTATTCGGGATTACGTTACTTTTTAGCTTCGATTATTTTGATTTTTTATGTTGTAATGAAAAATGACATAAAAATTGCAGTCTCCCAAATATCAAATAAAGATCTTGGTTACATTGCTATTTATGGTCTTTTCTTCATAACATTTACCCAAGGAGGGATGTTTTTATCATTATTTTTTCTTGAGGCAATCACAGTTTCTCTAATATTAAATTTTACTATTATTATTGTTCTGATTTTTTCATTGATATTCCTCAAAGAATCAATCAATAAAATTCAACTATTGTTAATTCTTGTTGCTCTAATAGGCGTAATTCTTTACTTTGATGACAAAATAACTTTAGAATTTAGTTTTTTGGGACTATTAATAGGGATTTTAGCAATGTTAGCTAATGCAGGATCGTCTATTATAGGGCGATCGATCAATAGAAGTAAACGAGTGGGAGCAGTACTAGTCACAACAATAAGTATGGTTTTTGGATCAACAATATTGTTAATTATTGCATTAATTGTAGAACCAATTCCAGTATTATCCTTAACATCGATTATCTACATAATTTGGTTAAGTATATTTAATACTGCTTTAGCATTTACAATTTGGAATAAAACCATGCAAACTTTAAGAGCTGTTGACAGTACTATAATAAATAGCACCATGACTCCACAAATTGTGTTTCTTTCAGTTTTATTTTTAGGAGAACAACCAAATTTTCTTGATTGGGTCGGAATAATTCTTATAATTTTAAGCGTTTTATTTATACAAATTAATCAAGCTCAGAACTTTTCAGAAGAGAAATAATAATTATATAATTGCTTCTAATATGTAGTATCTATTATTCTTGAAAATTCTTGAAATATTGTCAAATTTTGCTTTTTGTAGTAATTCTATCATTTTTTTTTCAGTTATCGGATAAGGAATCCATGGAACAGGAATTTTCCTCTCATACTCTATAATTACTACTCTTCCTCCGTTTTTTTTTAATACATCAAATGAGTTATTTAAAACATTACTAATTTCTTTTTGAAAATGTAAGGAGAAGGAATAAAGAATTCCATCTACATTATCAAATAAAATTTTATATTTATTGTTGAAATCGAAAATGAACGATTCTATATTGGTAATTTTATTATCCTTTATAAAATTATTAAGTGTTTCCAAGTTATATTTATTGGTATCTAAAGCAATTACTTTATCTACAAAAAAGGATAATGGAATAGAGTATGTACCCTTGCCACAACCTGCATCAATCCATATTTCTTTATCTAACTTTAATAATTCTAGATTTTTTAAAGCTTTTGAATAATTGCGAGGTAATTTTAATTTATTGAACATGATGAATACTGTTTAGGCGAGTTTTTCATAACTTCGTAACTAATTATAGTTATTTGAAAAAAACTAATTGATATATTTAAATTTCAATTCTTTTCTATCAGTAATAAATTCAGGTTAATTACCATTATGAAAGAATATTTTTTAAATTTAGCTAACTATCAGAGATGGGCTAATGATAGATTCCGTGAAAATCTAAGGAAACTAGAGTTTGAAAATTTTAGTATTGAAACTCCCTATGGTCCTTTGTTGGATGTTGTTGTTCATATTTTCGGTGCTGTAGATCTTTGGATGAAGAGAATTGATGGAATCAGTCCTAAAAATATTAGATCTTCAGAAGGTTATTCTGATTGGGAATCAGTTGAAAGAGACTGGTTAGACATAGACAATCAATTGATTGACTTTATTAAAAGTATTAATGAAGAGGAGTTAAATAAAGAAATTTCTTATACATCAATTAAAGGACTGAAATTAAAAACATCATTAGACAATATACTCATTCAATTAATTTCACATCATCAATCTTATCATCGGGGGCAAATAGGAATGTTTCTGCGTGAAAAGGGATTCGAACCAGTTAAAGAGTCGGATTATATCTACTATGTGTATGACTAATAAACACAATACAGGATCAAGAAATGTTTTAAAACCTAAATCGAATATTTAGACAACATAAATATGACATGCAATCGCTGTAGGCATGTCGAATTGTTTAATAAAAGTCGATCTATTTTTGATTTTGACTGAAATTATTTAATTTTCTTATTAATCAACGGTTCTTTACAATATAAAATTGACAATTCTTAATCCAATTGATTATATTATTTTTCTTTTCTATCTTAAAAGAGAATTTGCATTCTAATGCTTAGTCATTGAGAGCTGACAAGATACATAAAAGAAATTCAACCAATTTAATCTAAGTAATTAAAAAAAAATAGATAAAATAGTAAGTTGAATAGAATGCGTAATCTCCAATATGGTCTAATAACTGCAATTACCTTAATAAGTATCGTTGTTGGATTTGGATTAATTTCTTATCCAAATTCTTCTCATGATACTAATAATGGTTCTGAAAGCAGTGAAACGATTTACTTACCCCAAAATATTACTTTAACAACCTTTAATGCTTCAGAATGGCTTTCATCGGAATTATCTGACAATATCAGATCAGGAGGGGTTGCTAAGGATGGAATTCCTCCAATAGAAAATCCTAAATATGTATCTGGTTTAGAAGCTAGCACTTATCTTTCAGACAACGACATTGTGTTTGGATTAGATTATCAGGGTAATATTTTGGCGTATCCTCAATACATATTAGTTTGGCACGAGATTGTAAATGAGGAATTTTCGGATGTAAAGATCACATTATCATACTGTCCATTAACTGGATCTGCTGTAGGATTTAAGGGACATTTCTTGACAATTGAAACAACCTTCGGTGTATCAGGGAAACTCTTGAATAGTAACTTAGTAATGTATGACCGTGATTCAGATTCTTATTGGCCTCAAATTTTAGGTACATCTATCCAAGGTGACCATACAAATCAGGATTTAGAAACAGTTCAACTTTTCTGGACTACTTGGGGTCAATGGTACAATTTACATCCTGATACTCAAGTATTATCAGAAGACACAGGCCACTTTAGAGCTTATGGATCAGATCCATATGGTAGCTACAATAGTGATGCAAATAATTATTATAATTCTGGAGGTCCATTTTTTCCTGTCATGACTCAAAGTGATATATTGGCAGACAAAACAATCGTTTACGGTATTTCATTTAATGAATCGAATTTAGCAGTTGAAAAAAGTATATTAAGAAGTAATAAAGTAATAAATGCAAATATTTCCAATCAAAATATAGTAACATTCTATGATGATCAATTAGGTGTTGCTAGGGTATACAAAAGTAACATAGGAGATCAAATTTATACATTCAAATATGAAAATGACACCATCTTTGATGTAAACACAGGAACTGAATGGAATATTGAAGGAACTTCAAGCATAGGCTCTTTAGAACCAATTGTTTATTTTGATGTTATGTGGTTTGCTTGGTATGCTTTTCATCCAGATACCACTTTAATATATTAAGAGGAATTATAGTGACAATGATAAATTTAGAAGCGGAAAGGATAAATGTAGGAAATATACTAATAAGGTTTAAATATATTTTAATAACAACTTTAATAGCAGGATTATTCGCAATTTTATATTTAGGATTTATAAACCATATTTACTTTGCGCGTAGAGCTATTCCCTTGGACTTTTTATTATTAGATAACTGGTCTGAACTAATATTCAGAGAACGAGCAGCCTTTAATTGGGAACCAATTATGCGCCTTTCAATTGGAACTTTTCGTTTTGATATTGCTGTTCCGAACTTATTTTTAGGACTATTTCTCGGTTTAATAGCTGGTCTAAATATATCACTATCCATTTACTCCCTAACTGAAGCTCCTAAAGCTTGTAAAATTAATCCTGCTACAGGAATAATGAGTATTATCCCATCATTTTTCTCTGGGTTCCTCTGTTGTGCTCCTACATTTGTAGCGGTATTAGGAATCAGTTCGGCGGCTTTTACGCTATTTTTCATAGACATTTTACCATTTATTATTCCTTTTGCAATAATTTCCTCTTTATTTATACTAGGTTGGAATATAAGAAAATTGAATAAAAGTTTGGCTTCATCTCAACAATTGTAAACGTTTTTATGCTTTTAATAAAAGTTTATTGAAATTACAAGGAATTTATAAGAAATCAATCTAATTATACTTGACAATTAAATAATAGAAAAAAGTGATCTTATTGCGCAATATTCAAATTGGTCTATTTGTAGGAATTATTTTAATTAGTATTGTTATTGGTTTTGGAGTTTTTACTTTTCCTAACCCACCCTCAACAGATCTTGAATCATCGGGTCCTCCTGAATCATCGGGTCCTCCTGAATCATCAAGTCCTTCTGAGTCTATTAATGAACAAGATACTAATCGGTCTTTAAATTTGACCAAAGGAATAAATTATACTTTTTTTAATGGAACAGCATGGAAATTCTCGGAATTATCAGGAAATATTTTATCTGGAGGGGTTCCTAAGGATGGAATACCCCCGATTGAGAATCCGAAATATGTTACGGGATCTGAAGCTGCTTCATATTTATCAGCTACTGATATTGTATTCGGTTTAGATTATCAAGGTGCAGTTATCGCCTTTCCTCAATATATTTTAGTCTTGCATGAAATTGTTAATGAAGAATTTTCGGATGTAAAGATTACCTTATCATATTGTCCATTAACTGGATCTGCTGTAGGATTTAAGGGACATTTCTTGACAATAGAAACAACCTTCGGTGTATCCGGGAAGTTATTAAATAGTAATTTAGTCATGTATGACCGTGATTCCGATTCTTATTGGCCTCAAATTTTAGGTATGTCTGTCCAAGGTGACCATATAAACCAAGATTTAGAAACGGTTCAACTTTTCTGGACTACTTGGGGACAATGGTACGATTTATATCCTGAAACTCAAGTTTTGTCTGAAGATACTGGATTTTTGAGAAATTATGGTTCTGATCCTTATGGAGATTATAACTACGACAATAATTATTATAAATCTGGGGGTCCTTTTTTCCCTGTTATGACCAGTAATTCTATTTTAACTGATAAAACTGTTGTTTATGGTGTTTCATTGAATGAATCGTATTTAGCAATTGAAAAAAACGCTTTAATGAATACCAAAGTCTTAAATGTGAATATTTCTAATCAAAATATTGTAGTCTTCTATGATAATCAATTAGATGTTGCGAGGGTGTACAATAGTAATATAGGAGATCAAATTTATACATTCAAATATGAAAATGGTAATTTCGTTGATGTAAACACAGGATCTGAATGGAATATTGAAGGAACTTCAAGCATAGGCTCTTTAGAACCAATTGTTTATTTTGATGTTATGTGGTTTGCTTGGTATGCTTTTCATCCAGATACTACATTAATATATTGGGTTAATTGATAATCTAAAATCATTTTTTTTTACATTTAATATCATGAAAAAATATTAGTGTAATTATAAATATAATTTCTCCTTCATAGTTGTATTAAGCTAGAGAAGGTTATAATGTATACTAATCATTCAGGGGTTTCTTTTTTACAAAATTTACCTGTTAATTCAGCAAAAATAAATAAAGCTTTTCGAATGCTTGAAAGAGATCGTTTGTCTTTTTTTGGACATGTCACTTCTGATACTATTTATGGCGTTGTTAAAAGTCAAACAAATCGAGAGCTCACATATGGCTGTTGGTTACGGGCAGATGGATCTTTTGCTTGTCATACAAATAAACTTAATACTTGTGGTGGTTTGCGTGGGTCAATTTGTAAGCACATTCTAGTAGTTATAGGGCAATTTTCACAATATGAAGATCTGCAAGAAATTTTAAGGATTTGGGTCCAAAATTCTTTAAGAAACAGTTCTAGTACTCGAAGCAAGAGTCTTACCAAATATGTTTTTCAGCAATACATTGAATCCACAGGAATAAATTTAGAAGTAAATGAAAACATAGATATAGGAGAATTTGATCAAGTTCAAGGTAATTATGAATTTTATCAACCCGAAATCATAGATTTAGAAAATATTATACCTCAGTGGGATACTGTAGGAAGAAGAATTCCTCAATTACCACAAGAAAGAAGAAGACCTTTTTGGCAGGATATAGGTACACGAGAGACTAGGTACTATATCAGACCTCAATATAGAAAAAAGAAGGTTAGAGAAGGAAAGGTAAAAATAATTGGTATTAGTGAAGAGAATCGAAATAGACCATTATTGGAAGTCCACCAATCAATAGATGGTAATTTAAAAAATATATCTCAATTAGAATTAAATTATTTAATGTGTATTGCTGACAGAAAGCGCGAAAAGTATGTTAAAGCGATAGAGCAGGAATGGTCACAGTGCAATGTCTGCAAGAGTTGGGTATGTAAGGATTGTTATAATACTTTCCGGGTTAACTCAAATATATGCATTGGAAGTATGTTAGGATTCACTCAACATAAATTTGATAAAATAGAAAATTAAAAAAATACAAATTATTCCATGAATAGTTAAAAATATTTATTCTAATTTCTTTTATCTATACTTTTTGATCTGATTAAAATGATTTCATATAATATCCTATATTTAAATGTTAACGACTATATTCCAGCCTTAAAAGTTTTTTGTAAAGCGATGGGATTTGAAGAAGAAGAAATTCAAAATGATATGATTAGTAGTGTAAAAATGTTCTATGGACATAATAATTTTATTGGAATTGGAATTAAAAAATCTACTGAAAAAGATTATGTTGGATTTGGATCTTTGATTCCTTATAAAAATACTGCTTGGATCCCCTATGTTGGCATTGAACCTGCAATACAAAAACAAGGTCTTGGAAGATTAATTATGGACCAACTAATTAAAATTGCACTTAAAAATAATTGGGAAACAATCGAATTGTGTGCTAGTGATGCTGGTATTTCTTTATACAATAATTTAGGCTTTACTAATGATTACAAAGCTTCAATATATAAAATAGTAAATTGCAGTGAAAATCCATCAGAAAACCTCAATGTAAGTAACACCTTTCCAGAATGGATTTATTCTCTTGATAAAGAAGTTTTAGGAACTAATCGCAAAAACATATTTCATATTCATAAATATAACCAATTGACAATAATTTCTAAGGAAAATGAAGGATATGGGATTATTTATGGAAAAAGAATAGGACCAGTGATCGCTAATTATCCAGAATTAGCGAAAGACATATTTAAAACTGCCATAAAACACGGAGCTGAAACAGTAGTATTAGTTGAAAAAGATAATGCAAAAACTGATTTCTTTTCATTTATGGAATTAGAACTGGTAATTAGTACAAGGAAAATGACATATGGTAAGGCTCTTTTACAAGATGTAAAGCGAATATTCGGTTTGAGAAGTTTAGCTTATGGTTAATTATTATTTACTTTTGTAGCAACTTGTATAAGTCAGTTAAACTAGAAATTTGTGGAACACATTAAAACTAGTTCCCAAGGTCAAAGCTCCTCAATTTCTATTCATATCTTAATAATTACGTTTATTCTCAATTTTTTTCCAAATTTCATTATAATCAACTTTGCATCCTCAACCATCCCACATGCGATCGTAGATCCTTAATCTATCCTGTGTAAAAGCATCAAAATCTTCTATGCTATTTATTATTCGAAGGTAAATACTTCCCTTTCCATCTTCTTTCTTAGCTATCAGATTATTCTCAATCTCTAATAAAACGATTTTTCCAACAAAGTGTGTGTCAACTTCCTTAATAGGTTTTTCACAAGTAATACTTTCATCTGCTTCTTTTTTTTCTATCCTAAGGACATTTTTCAAATGAAGATTATTTACAATATCCTGATTGTTCATATATTATCACTTATAATGTTCGTGCAATCAATTATTTAATAAAAGATTATTAAATTTTTGGTATTTAGAACTTTAATTCTCATTTTTATTTACTAATTTCTTTTTATTTAAAATTGAGTTAGTATAACCAAACCTACTATTTTTAAGAACTTCAAGTCTTTACAAATCGATACTTATCTTCTGCTCAAAAAAAACAATATGTATTCTTATAAGGGTCAATCAATTTTAATTTAAATGCCAATAATTCTAAAATGTAACTTAATAGATGTGTATATTTATGGTTTCGATTGGGATTCGGTTAGAAGATAAAAGTGAATGGGAAGCGCGAGTTCCGTTTACCCCTGACCAAGTAAAAAAACTAGTTCAGGAATTAAATCTTGAAATAAATATTCAACCATCAAATATACGCGCATTTACTGATAAAGAGTATAAATCAGTAGGAGCTAATATTACTGAAAATATATGGGATTCTAAAGTAATATTTGCCATTAAGGAGATTCCTATTAGGTACATTTTCCCTAATAATATTTATGTATTTTTTTCTCATGTTATCAAAGGCCAAGAATATAATATGCCCTTGTTACGAAAGATTTTAGATCAGAATTGTACTCTTATTGATTATGAAAAAATCATTGATGAAAAAAATAGAAGATTAATATTTTTTGGCAATTATGCTGGTTTAGCGGGTATGATTGATACCTTATGGGTTTTGGGACAGAGACTAAAATATGAAGGTTACTCAACAGTATTAGGAAAAGTTCTACCCGCTCATAAATATAATTCTTTAGAAGAAGCAAAATCAGAGCTAAGCAATTTAGGTAATCAATTAAAAGATCAATCATTACCTAAAGAAATAAGTCCATTAGTGTTTGGATTCCTAGGATATGGGAATGTCTCAAAGGGAGCTCAAGAAATATTGGATTGCTTTTCAACAGAAGAAATTAAACCTGAGAATTTAGATAAATTTTTGACATCAAATGACAATTCTAAGGAGATTTTCTATAAGACGGTTTATTATGAAAAAGATTTAGTTCAACCAATTAAACAGGAAATCGAATTCGAATTACAAGATTATTATAATCATCCTGAAAAATATGAGTCAAAATTTGATCCATCATTACATACCGTATTAGTAAACGCGATTTATTGGGAAAAAAAATATCCAAAATTTGTTACCAAAAGATGGTTAAAAAAAGCATATAACAAAAATTTAAGTCCAAAATTGAAAGTTATTGGGGATATTAGTTGTGATAAAGAAGGTGCTATCGAAGGTACTATTAAAATCACATCAAGCGATGAACCAGTCTTTGTTTACGATCCTCAATCTGATCAAGCATTAATGGGATTTAAAGGAAATGGTCCAGTTATACTTGCTATAGACAATTTACCTTGTGAACTTCCTAAAGAATCTTCAACGTATTTTGGAAATAAATTGCTTCCTTATGTTAAGGAAATATTAAAAATCGATTTGAATAATTCGTTTAATAACCAAGATATTGCAAAAGAAATTTACAATGCAATAATCACTTTTAAAGGTGAATTAACACCTAATTTTTCTTATTTAAGAAAATATTTATCTAAATAAATTAGTAAATGCACTTAATGTAGGTCTTTTTTATTGAAAAAGGTATTAGTACTAGGATCTGGGTTTGTTTCAAGACCTATGGTTAATTATCTGTTTAAACATAACTATAATGTCATCGTAGCAAGTAATCTGCTAGATAAAGCAGAAGAATTAGTCAAAGATAATCTAAATGGTAAAGCAATATATTTTGATATTTCTAAGGATGAAAATAAACTCGGTGAACTTCTCCAAGATGTTGATTTAGTAGTTAGTATATTGCCTTATATTTTTCACGTTAAAGTCGCTAAGGCTTGCATTAAATACAAAAAAAACATGGTAACTACATCTTATGTCAGTAATGAAATGAAATCACTAGACCAAGAGGCAAAACAAGCTGGAATTATCATACTCAACGAGATGGGTGCTGATCCAGGGATCGATCATATGTCAGCTATGAGGATTATTGATGCAGTAAAAAGAAAAGGAGGTAAAATCTCCAAATTTAAATCTTATTGTGGTGGTCTTCCAGCTCCTGAAGCAAATACAAACCCTTTTGGTTATAAATTTTCCTGGTCACCTCGAGGAGTGGTTTTATCAGGTAAAGACCCAGCTCTCTATCTCGATAACGGACAAAAGATAAGTATACCAGAAGGAATGTTATTTAAAAAAAGCAATTTAGATAAATTAACTGTTGAAGAGGATGACTTAGGGGAGTTCGAGGTTTATGCTAACCGTGATAGTTTAAAATACATTGATTTGTATGGAATACCTGAAACCAAAACAATGTTTAGGGGAACCTTGAGAAACGTAGGTTGGTGTGATACATGGGATAAAATAAGTGCACTTGGTTTTCTTGAATTAGGGGATAGAAGTGATTTGAAAGGTTTAACTTACAAACAAGCGTTAAGCAAACTAATTAATACTGAAGGAAAGAATATTAAACGAGAAGTAGCAGATAAATTGAAAATTTCAACAGATCATCCAGTAATGCAAAGAATGAATTGGCTTAATTTATTCTCTGATCAACTAATTCCTGACTCCATTGAAAAAATTACTCCTCTGGACATATTAACTGAAAAACTTGAGCAAAGTTTACAATATGAAGATGGTGAAAGAGATATGCTTATATTAATTCACGATTTTTTGGTTGAGTATCCAAATGGAGGAAAAGAAAAAATATCATCAACAATGATTGATTATGGTGATCCTAATGGTGATTCAAGTATGTCACGTACGGTATCTTTGCCAGCTGCTATTGCTAGTCGTTTAATTCTTACAGAAACAATAAAAATAAAAGGTGTAGTTATTCCAACATCTCCAGAAATTTATATTCCTGTCCTAGAGGAATTAGAAACATATGGTATTGTTTGTAAGGAAGAAACAACCTCACTATAATTTTTCAAAGTATTTTTAATAGATTTATTTAAATGGATCAAATCTAAACTTTTGTAATGCTTCTTTCAATATTTTTTGCATAGAATTCAAACCCGTTTCCGAAACTTCGGTCAAGACTTGAACCATTTCGTCGTACATTTGGTTTTCAAATTCGCTGATGCTTTTATCAAGATTTAACGAATCTTTAAAACTACTTTTGATTTGCTTAATATACCAAAAATCTAAGTCTTGAGCATTTTTAAAGAGTCTAGTACCCTCATTAAAATCTTTCTTCACCATTTCTGTAGCTTTTTTGTATTTACCTACAATATAATCAGTTATGCGAACCAGAAATTGTATTCTGTAATTATTTGCAAAAGTTTGGAGTTGAATAATTGAATTCAATTCTTCCTGTGTATATTGTGGTTGAAAATCGTCAACTGCACCAGGAAAAAGCTCGTATGCAATCTTTTTTCTTAAATGCAGGTCATTTCTAACTAAATGAAGAAAAATATTGAACACTAACACATGTTGGTTTTTTTCTAAAAGATTTTGGGACAGAGAAACAATTCTTTCAAGAATTCCAATTATTTCTTGATCTTCTATACCTACCCCCGGAATTGTATTGTTATCTGAATTGGAAGTGCTCATGATTTCATTAATCACATTACTTTTACAATGTAATGAACATTTATAAAATATTTTAAATTAATTCTTATTCTTGAAACCTTTAACAATTTTTTTTGTCGATTTAGCTTAAATCTTAAAATTAAGCAATAATTAACATAATTATGCAATCATAATTAATTTGCATAGACAACATCCTCAAATTTATGAAAAAATTCCTTGAATATCATTAACAAAGTAGGTAAATTTTTTTTATCCAAAATTTTATTTTTGTTATTTTTGTTAATGACTATTAAACAAACCTTTTTATTAATTTTATACTGGTATCATTTAATTTAACTATTTTTGATTTTAAAAAAATTCTTGAGTTTATCCTGTTAGAATAAGAATTTGATACTAATGACTGATTCAAATAAAATTAATTTATTGTTCATTGATGAAAATAAAGAAAATCAGGAAGCATTTAAAAATTTAATAAGTTCTCAGAACCTGCCCTATGAATATGTTATGACTGACAGCATTCAAGAAGCATTAAAATTTACTGAAGGGCAAAAATTTGATATTATTGTAACAACAGCAATTTTGAAAAATGGAAACGCATCAGAATTGCTGAAAATTGCTGATACAACACCAATAATTTATATAACTAAAGAAATAGAAGACCTCCCTATTGTTATAGATAAAATATTGAAAGATGATCTTCATAATACCTATATAGTTTCAAATGAAATGCTACATAAGTATAAAACTATTAAAAGTAACATAGGACTTCAAGATGCTATTCATGGACTAATCTTTCATCTATCCAGATTAGGACCTACTCTTACATATATAACCAAAAAAGATTCAACTGTTATTTCAACAAATGATGCTATTCGTATTGGGAATTTCTTTTATATAGCTGTAGGACAGGGTAATGAACGAAATATTGGATTATATGAATTACCGGTACCAGGTTTTTCAGAATTTCATTCATTTGTCTATGCTTTCGAGGTTTTAGATCCTGATAACGAAGATCCACGTGCACAGGGAAAAAATTATTGCATGCTGGCAGTTATATTTCCCAAATGGATAAGAGAGTTCCTCCCACATACTTCTTTTATAAATCAAGTCCTGAATGAAATTCTGAAAATTGCTGATACAACACCAATAATTTATATAACTAAAGAAATAGAAGACCTCCCTATTGTTATAGATAAAATATTGAAAGATGATCTTCATAATACCTATATAGTTTCAAATGAAATGCTACATAAGTATAAAACTATTAAAAGTAACATAGGACTTCAAGATGCTATTCATGGACTAATCTTTCATCTATCCAGATTAGGACCTACTCTTACATATATAACCAAAAAAGATTCAACTGTTATTTCAACAAATGATGCTATTCGTATTGGGAATTTCTTTTATATAGCTGTAGGACAGGGTAATGAACGAAATATTGGATTATATGAATTACCGGTACCAGGTTTTTCAGAATTTCATTCATTTGTCTATGCTTTCGAGGTTTTAGATCCTGATAACGAAGATCCACGTGCACAGGGAAAAAATTATTGCATGCTGGCAGTTATATTTCCCAAATGGATAAGAGAGTTCCTCCCACATACTTCTTTTATAAATCAAGTCCTGAATGAAAGCTTTGTTCAATTCCAGACTCTATCTGAAATTAAATCTGGAGTTATTTTTGATAAATTGTTCAAATCAATTCTAAGAATCGAGTAATTTTCGTTAATTATCCATATCCACTTGACTAAACGATCTTAATCTATCAAGTCTTAAATAGAATCAATATCCTTATCTAAAGAGAAATTATTTCTATTTAGTATTTTTTTACAATTATTTCATAAGTTTTCTAAATTCGATTAGTAAGTCTACGATTTCTCTTACCAACATTACTTAAACAATAAGGTCCAATACTTAATCTCTCTAATATGCTTTTTTCTTTTAAATCACTTGAAAAAAGTTCTATAGATTTTGGACTCAAGGTACAAAAATGTTCTTCTATTTCCCCAATATAAAATCCTTCCAAATTATCTATAAGGAGATATAGAATAGTGTTTTCTTTGACGGTAAAAGAAAGACATAGAATTACATTTTTAGCAAAATCTTAAAATTCTTCTGAATCTTGAAAAGAAGAAATTCGTCAAATATTTTTTTCCAAATTTCTTAGTAATAAACTTCAATTTAGGTTTTTCTTTATCTTTCTGCAACATAGAATTGCCTCAATTATTATCAAACGCAAGAATACTTATGTTTATGGAAATAGGAACAATTTTGTATGATTTCATTTTTTATATACTTTCCTATTCGAAATTGTATAGAATTATGCCTATTCGCGTATATCATCATTTCTTGTATTACCATTTATTTCTTCCTCAAATTCATGAAGATATGAACAATCGTCACAATCGCACTGTTCTACACACTTATCACTAGAATGCCAATGTCTTTCAAATTCATCTAATTTAGTAGCATACTCACATAAACATTAACTGTATAAAGTTATTTGACTATTTTACCTTTATTTATTCTCAGATTGTTTAATATAGCTTGAAGATATCCTAATATCTTATCAAAACAATTATCACAAAGATTTTCTCTTGGTAATTCCCAAGATTCGTTCCATTGTTCATTTAATGCTATATTTTGTCTTTCAATTCTTAGAGCAATATTGTAGCGATCTCTAGTAATTTCATTTTCACAAATTGAGCAGTTTAGCATTTATTTTTCACATCCTTTTTTGTATTCTCTATGAAAGATTTAATCGATTCAATATCTTTTTCGGGTCATCAAAGTAAATAATATTCTATTGATGATCTATTATGAATTCTATAGTTTCTTTTGAAGATATATTTTCAGTTCTTTACCAAAAAGGTAAGGTTATCCCTGATAATTTAGTGTTCGACCTGTATAATGAATTTTATAATTTATTCTTGGAGACAATTCCCAAAAATTGTTGGAAACTTGATTAACTTCTTATTAATATGTTACATAAATAATTGAAGACCGCTTTATTTGTAAAATACAATTAATATTGATGTTTTTCAGAAGGAGAATTTTGTCGGGCTGCCACAATTCTCGGTTGATCTCTTCTTGGAAATCTTATTGAAAAAATCATTTCAAATTATTTTTACCACTTTTTGAAATAAAGATCTTTTAATAATGAATGTGAAAGAAAAATTTCGATGAATCTATATAAACAGTAGTTTAACATATATCATAGGAATTTTGGTAAATAAATTGTCATCCTCTGGAAAGTTTGATTATGCTAAATACTTAGATGAGGTCGCTCGACTGAAAATGTTGATATCGCTTTGTGATTGGAAGGTTTAATTGATATGGTGTTAAAAGTTGTGGTTCGTAAACGGTTACGGATTTTAAATAAAACAGTTAATTTGGATTATTTTGTATCAAAAACTTCAATTCTAAATGAACAAAAAAAAGCTTCACAAATCAAGGTCGAAGAAGGAGAATTAATATTGTAATCTCTAAATAGATTCTTCATCCATCTAACTTGTTTTAATTAACTGATTTATATGATTACTGATTATTTTGATTGATAGACTAAATATCACAATAGAATTCGATATTGTTGTAATAAATGTAAATAATATAACTGATTCAGGAACAACTATCAAATTTTTATTAAATAAATAAATTTTTCTTTCACTAAAATCTCTGTCTCTGATTACAGCACAATCTTCAACAAGAAATAGTTAATTTAATAGGAGTATCAAAATACGAACTAAATGACTGGATTTTTATAATACATTTTTTGAATAATTAAATATTTAAAGATATAAAGATCTGATGTTTGTTCTTCCTTAATATTGTGTAGTTAGGAAGGAAAATAAAGTTACTATAAAAGGATTTAATCTAATAGACCAAAAGAATTCAAATGAATTTTATTACCCCAAATTATCAAATTTCTTGGTTTGAATCAAAATATGATAAAGAATTACATGACTATCTTTCCTCTCAATTAAGAAGTTTGATTAAGAAAGATTCTAAATACCAATTATTTTTCCATATTAACACTGATGATCGATGGGTTGTTTTCCTTTTTATCAATCCAATTATGAAGAAAAAAGTGTTTCAATTTAATATAGAATGTTCGATTTTTTACGGAAAACCCGAACAATCTATATTAAATAAAGAAGAAATCAAAGAATTAATTGAGCTCTCATACCCTTATTCATTAATAGATGATCTGGTTCATGATAGTTCAAAAATGATGTATTTTGTCTCGATTTTTCAAAGAGAACTGGAAACGAATTCTTTTAGATTATTTTGAAAATAACTTTTGAGACAGGAAAAATTGTCAGGCGAATAAAATCAGAGGATAAAATTCTATTCAATATTCTGAATTAAACCTGTTAATTATTGATCACTTAGATTTTCTAAATGTGGATTCTTTTTATAGAAAGGTATAGAATGATACTACCCATTTATTCCGTAATAATACGAAGTTTATTATAGTATTATGATAAGAAATACTTCATAATGATAGAAAAAATCAAGAATTTGATGAATTAAAAGGAATGCGTTTTCATGAAGCCAAAAAGTCTTCCTGTGGGATCTTTTAACACCTCAGAAGTGATTACCCAGTTTTCTGTCATACTTGGAAGACCAGCCTGGCGAAGGTTGAAAGGCCTGAATTGTTTAATGGTGACCTCGAGCTTGAGGACCCATACAACGAAATTAATGGGAAACTAAATATTGATTAAGAAATTCACCACTGGCCCTGCCACTTTCCATGAGCGTATCCAGCATTTCTGAGAGGTGCTTTACAGCATACGTCGATTGAAGCATTTCCGAAGGAAGTTTTTATTCTATCAATGATAGTTTTTGGTAATAATAAATAATAATCAGGTTAATCTTTGTAAGGTTTAAAGCAAATTTATTTTCTTAAGTCGAGAAACGATGTGTGTAATGAAGAAAAAAAGAGAACAACAATTTTTATAGAAAAATTTAGGATTAAGCTAAATCTAAATCAATTATTACTTCTTTTTCTCTTTTTGAATACATTTCGTGGTTATTTTGAGCAATTCTTGCACTTATCAATTCTGCAATAGAAATAAATTTCTTACTAACTTGATGGTCAGGATTATCTATAACAATTGGTTTTCCTTTGTCACCTGATATTCGTAAATCAGTATATAATGGAATTTCTCCTAATAATTCTATCCCGAAAGAATCAGCGATATCTTTTGCTCCTCCAGACGAAAAAATTTCGTGTTTTGTATTACATTCATCGCATACAAAATAACTCATGTTTTCAATTATTCCAATAATTTCAATATTCAAACCTTCTTGAGAAAACATTCTAACTCCTTTAGTGACATCAGATTGGGAAACATCATTTGGTGTAGTTACCATTATCATTTTCACATGAGGTAGTTGTTGAGCTAAGGTGAGTTGAACATCTCCAGTTCCTGGTGGTAGGTCTATAACTAAATAATCAACTTCATTCCATTGCACTCCAGAAAAAAATTGATTTGCTAATTTATCAACAATCGGAGCTCTGAAAATAATTGGTTGGTCTTCTGAAATTACAAATCCTAAGGAAAATAAATCCATACCATATTTATTAACTAATTCTAGTTTTATAGCGTTTGATTGTTGAGCTGGGGATTTTATACCAAACATTGTTGGTAAACTTGGACCATAAATATCTAAATCTAGAATAGCAACTTTTGCACCAATATATTGAAGTGCAGCAGCTATATTATAAGCTACAGTAGATTTACCAACTCCTCCTTTATTCGATGCTACTGCTATTATATTTTTAGCTTTTTCAATTGTTCTTCCTTTCAGATCCCCAATAGAACTACTAATATCAGTTATTAAATTTAATTCGAGATTATCAATTCCCTCAAAATTGTCCAAATCTTTTTTAAGATACTGTAGGAATTCATTACGAAAAACTGAGTTGTTTTCAGGTACAGGAACTTTAAAATGTAGAATTAAATTGCCTTCTGTATACGATATTTTATCAAACCAACTTTCAATTGTCCCTTCCCAAAGGGGGTTTTCTGATTCTTTAATTTTCTTAGTTAACTTTTCTATTCCCTTCTGATCTTTTCGTAAATCGATTTTTCCCATATGATTCCACTACTGTTTATTATTCATAAAATGAGGAATGTTAATTAAAATTAATCCAATTATTGTTCTTATATAGAAATTCTATTATAAAATCAAATCTAGGTTAATTATAAATTTCTTAAGGTCAGATAAATTTAATGAGTTTCATTCAATTATCACAAATAATTGATGCAATTTTATGTAATAGATGATTTCTCAAATTAGAAGCAGTTTCTTTTACTAAATTGGTTTTTAAAGTCAGAACTTGATTGACTTTATAAGTTATATTTCTATCTAATTTTGAAAAAGATTCTTTCTATCCTAAGTAATCAATCGCATTATGTTTTTCTCAAGACTATCTAAAAATGTTTTTGCATTTTCTTTGTTAAATGTTAATGGCGGTTTGATTTTGATTACATTGTGTAATAAACCATCTACACTAATCAAAATTCCTTCATCTTTCATTAATTCGACTAATTTTTTTGCAAAATTATCTTCAGGTTCTTGAGATTCTCTATCGAGAACAAATTCTATCCCTAAGAATAACCCTAATCCCCTCACATCTCCTATAACCGGAAATTTATGTTTTAATTCTTGTATTCCTTCCAAAAGATATTTCCCTAAAACTAGTGCATTTTCTTGTAATTTTTGATTTTTAATAATATCCAATACTTTCAAACCGATAGCACAAGAAACTGGGTTTCCACCAAAACTACTAAAAAACTCCATTCCATCATCAAAAGATTCAGCAATTTCTCTGGTTGTGATCACAGCACCCATAGGGTGTCCATTAGCCATGGGTTTACCCAAAGTAACTATATCAGGATTGACATTTTGAGTTTGAAAACCCCAAAAATGTGTTCCTATACGTCCAAATCCCACTTGAACTTCATCAGCAATGCAAACTCCTCCATAATCACGAACATACTTATAAACTTCTTTTAAATAACCTTTAGGAAATACAATCTGGCCTCCACTACCCATGATAGATTCTGAAATAAACCCAGCTATTTTTTTTCCTTCTTTTTTTAAATTTTCAATCGTTTCTCTCACATAATCTGCATACTTTTTTCCTGCTTGTGGATCATTTGCTTTATATCTTCCCCGATAGGTATCAGGGACTGGAACTTTATGAACATGCGAAGGAGCACCTTTTCCTCTTGGACCATCAAATTTGTACGAACTAATGTCAATTAAACCCTGAGTGTTCCCATGATACCCTCCTTTTACTACAATCAAATCTCGTTGTTTTGTGAAATTATAAGCTAATCTTAATGCCAATTCATTTGCTTCACTTCCACTGTTAACAAAATAACATACCGTTAAGGATTCGGGAAGTGTTTCACATAAACGTTTAGAATAATGGACTAATAGATCGTAAAGGTATCTAGTATTAGTATTTAATACTGAAGCTTGTCTATTAATTACTTCAACAATTTCTGGATTACTGTGACCAACATGAGGAATATTAGTAACACAGTCTAGATATCTCTTACCCTCATCGTCATATAAATATTGCATAAATCCCCGAACAATCTTCAATGGATTTTGATAAGAAATGCTGAGATTAGGGCCAATATATTGGTTTCTTAAATCCAAACTTTCTTCTTTACTTAATCCTG
This sequence comes from Candidatus Heimdallarchaeota archaeon LC_3, assembly GCA_001940645.1. The sequence goes on along the minus strand of MDVS01000014.1, from coordinate 104,022 downwards.
GATGACAAGCATCAAAGAATGTTTGATATGCAAACTGTAACGGATATTTTTCTAATTTAAATAACAAATCCCATGCTTGTTTTTCATTAATCGTAAGATAATCATTTTCAGGTTCAATCTTAATTTGATATGCTGAACTACAGACACTCATACAAAGTCTAGCACAGATTAATGGGAAAAGAACCTTTAATTCAAGATTAGTCAAAGAAAATTTTTCAAAATATCCCTTAACCACATGAAATGCTGATAATAATGGGTCTTCTTGATCGAGCATTAAATACGCTATAGCTATTGCTAATTCAAATATAGTTTTTCCAAATATAGTATCTCCAAAATCAATAATTCCTAATTCAAAATCGCTGGAGTTTAAATTTTTATTGATAATTATATTATGAATGTTCCAATCGTTATGAATAACACTGGATCGTAATTCAGCTAGTTCTGGAATAACCTGTGATTCAAACATTTTCTGAAACTTTGCTATAACTTTTTTTTTCCTTAAATCTGAGATATGGATAATTTTCTCACCAATTAATGTAGAAGCATTTGCTAAATCCCAACCAAACTTTCTATAAGCTGTACGATGAGAGAAATTTTGCAAATTTTTTGTGAAACTTCCAAGTTTTTGGCCAACAAAATTAAGGATAACAGAATTTTTCTGATTATAATCCGCATATAATGTTCCAGATATATATGAAATCACACGAATAATATATTTTTTGTCCTCATTTTCTGAATAAAGTGAGAATTCTTCATTATTTTTACTTAAAATAATTTTTGGAACTTTAACATTAGGAAATTGAGATAAATAATTAATAGTTGCATTTTGAAACTCAATAATTTCTTTGCTTTCTTCAGAATTAGCAATTTTAAGAACAAATTCTTTTCCATCATTTATTTTAATATAAAAGTTTTGGTCCTCATAGCTAGGTAGTTCTTTGATCACTCCACTTAGATTAAAATGAGATTGTACCATATTCAGAGCTTCTAACAAAGTGAAATTAGGTTTTACCATCTGATCCATCTGATAAATTGAGTTTAACTAACATTTCGAAGATTAGAAATCAGAATTTAATTAATATCCAACGAAAATATTGTTGAATGTAATATCTTAAAGGAGGATTCAATAATTTTCTGAACGGAAAAAATCTAAAACAACAGATGCTGAATACCCATAATAAAAAGTGTTTATAATCCTGAATGGGCAATTTTTCTTTATTTTTTTGCTAGAGGAAATGCTTTGGTTAATTTTGTTGCTTTTTTCGTGTTGAAATTTACCTATAATCCAGTTTTTCTAGTGAAAGTTATTTTAATAACTTTTTAATTTTATATTATCTGTTCGGAAAGTTAAAAAAATTTCCTGAAATTCTTTTAATGTTTCAATTTTTTAAGAATTATTTACATAGTAAATATACTTAATACCCAGAATTCGTTGATAAGGAGATAATTTACCTGTCCATTTCATCTATTCGAATTCTTCATGTTGACGATGAAGAAGATTTTTGTAGCATAGCAAAGATCTATCTTGAGAAATTGGGTGAAGGAAAAATAGTTTTAGATATATGTACAGATCCGACAAATGTTTTAGACTGTATTCTTTCAGGAAAACAGTATGATATAATTATCTCAGATTATTTAATGCCTACTTTAAATGGATTAGATTTATTGAAAATAATTAATGAAAACAATATTAAAATTCCCTTTATCATTTTTACAGGCCAAAGTAGAGAAGAAGTCGCTATTCAAGCACTGAATTTGGGAGCTAAACATTATATTAAAAAAGGTGGTGATTCTGCTTCTATGTTTTCAGAAGTCTTTCATACTATTTACGAAGTAGTAAACCTCTCACGTATTGAAGAGGCGTTACGGATAAGTGAGGAACGGTTTAGATTAGCTTTTCATACCAGTTCAGATAGCATTAACATAAATAGTCTCAAAGATGGCGTTTATATTGATGTCAATGAAGGGTTCACTAAAATCACTGGTTTTTCAAAGGCTGATGTAATCGGTAAATCTTCATTATCCCCTGATTTAGATATTTGGTGCAATCCAAGAGATCGGATTAAATTAAAAGATGAGTTGAATACAAAAGGGTCTTGTGAAAGGCTTCTTGCTAAATTTCGGATGAAGGATGGGAGAAAATTATGGGGTGAAATGTCAGCAACAGTAATTACTTTGAACAATGAGCCTCATATTCTTTCTGTTACACGAATTATTGAAGATGTATTACGTCTTCAAGAAATAGAACTTAAATATAAATCTTTACAAGAATCGGTTGATTTTTGTGTATTCTGTATGGAACTAGATAATTATTCTCCCAAAACGATGATTGATGCAAACTTGGCTTTTTTAAAACTATTTCAGTATACTAATCTATCCGAATTAAATGGAATTAATGCTCGGGAAATTTTTGTAAACACAGAACAATTAAATATATTTCGAGATAGAATCCAGATTAATAACGAAGTAAAAAAAATGGAGATTCAATTAAAGAGCAAGGGTGGAAATATTATTCTAGGATTGGTTACTTGCATTATATCTGAAACAAAAACAGGTAAAAAGTTGTGTACTGGTATTTTTAAACAGAGTAAGTAAATTTTTTTTTCATTTTATTTAATCATTTTGGTCAAGTCTAATCTTAAATCAAAAATTAATCTATAAATCATTTAATTGATAGGTGTGATAAGTAATCTTACCATCCTCTGGAATCCTTCAGGTAATGGATTATTAATTTTTATCACTTTAATCAGCATTTCAGAGTACATGTTTTTTCTTAATTATATCTATTTCACACTGATTGTTATCAGTTCATTATGTCCCTTTTCCTTTCCACACCTTATAGTCTTCCAACAATTTTTTGATATTTCCTTCACCCATAGCATTCAATTCAAATCGTTTTTCTTCCCATCCAATAAGATTCATCCCAAGATACAACAGCGATAATTTTTCAAGTTTCTCTAGCCCTTTAATCTCTGTAATTTTGTTGGTATCTAGATACAAATTTTCTAATTTAGTTAAAGTGTCTAAACCTTTTATTTCTGCGATTTCATTCGAATTGAGAAATAAATTTTCTAGAGAAGATAACGCTCCTAATCCTTTAATTTCTTGTATTTTATTGTAGTCAAGACTTAAAAATTTTAGATTGGACAATTTCTCTAATCCTTTAATTTCAGTTATATTATTTTTGCTTAATATCAGATGTAAAAGGTTAGTTAGATTATCAAGCCCTTTTATTTCAGTTATTTGGTTTTCTTTTAATTCTAATTGAATTATACCAACTAAATTTTCTATTCCTTTCAAACTTGTTAACTTATTTTCATTGAGTTCTAACCATTGTAGATTTTTCAGGTTATTTAATCCTTTAATTTCAGTTATTTGATTTTTGTTTAAAAATATACGATCTACGTTGGTTAATGAGTCCAAACCCGTAATTTCTGTAATTTGATTACTATTCAGAAATAATTGTTTGAGACCTGATAGTGAATCAAGACCAATGATTTCCGAAATCTTATTACCTGAAAGATCTAATGCATCGAGCTTTTTTATCTTATTTAAGTCCTTTATTTCTGAAATATCGGTAATTTCCATTCCATATATTTCTAACCTTAATGAACCGTATTGATCTTTTACATCAAACTTTTTTCCTTGTACCTTTACTGATCCATGACCCATTTTGAAACCTCATATATCATTAATTGAAAATTATTAAAATATTCAGATGCGGGTTTTTCTTTAAATAACTACTTGAGCAATTGTAAAAAAATAGCAAATTTAAGCGAAAAACTAATTTGATTAAGAGAAAAATGATTAATCATCCAAATAAAATCAATATAAAAACAAATATCTTATATTTTATAAATTAAAAAGTAAATTAAATAATTAAGCTGAAATTTTGTCAAATTTTAAATAATCAAGAATAGTTCGAAATCGGTTGTTTAGTAAAAAATGTTTTATAAAAAAAGTCGTTTTTCATCTATAATGTGCTTTGGTTGCTTTTTAATCCCATTTTTATTAATAGGTTTTTTGGTATTCTTAATGGGATTGATTGCATAATTTTCTGGATTACCAGGACCAACGATTACCGTGAATGGAGTGCCTACTACATCACTAGAGGTATCAATTATGTTCGGATTAAGATTTATGGTTTTTCCAGCAATAATTATATTACATCTGTTATTCTTTTTCAAATCTTTTCCTAAATTTAATTTAGGAGAATCTCGATCACTTTTTAATAAAACTAATAATCGTGAAAATTCTTTTAATTCACAAGCTTCATCTAAAATTGTAAATAAAATCTCTTATTCTAGTAATGAATCGATTTTTTCTCCAGGTAGATGTCCAAATTGTGGAGCAGCAGTCGAAAAGAAGGAGAAAAATTGCTATAATTGTGGAGTGAGATTATACCATTAATTACAAAAATAATGTCTTATTACCCTAACCTACAAATTAATATTAGATCAATGTTCCTATAACTGAAATCAACGTTGAAAACAGAATTCTAAAATCCTTTATTTTGAAATAGGAAAATACAAAACCACTTTTTTTAATTAGACTATCTAACTGAAAATTCAATTTATTTTAAGCTATCTCAATTTTAAAATGATTTTTATGTATCAACGTGTTAGCTATCCTGAAATATCAATAGCATTACAGACTGATAAGCCCATTAAAGCTTATCAACATTTAGGTAAACTAATTGAATCATTAGGATTTGATGGTGTTTCAGTTTACAATGATTTGTTATATCAACCAGCTTGATTACCGCTATTCCAACTAGCTCAAGCGACTACGAAAATTCGAATAGGTGTAGCTTCTGTGAATCCATTCACTTCTCATCCAATAAATATTGCAGGGAATATTGCATTAATTGATGAAATAAGTAAGGGAAGGGCTTACATAGGACTTGCACAAGGTGCTTGGCTTAATTATTTAGAACTGGCATCAAAACATCCTATTTCTGCTCTTAAGGATGCTTATCGATGTATAATACATTTATTGAACAAAAAAGGGGAATCTTTTGAAAGCAAATATTTTCCTCTTAAAGGAAAAGATGTTCTAAAATGGCAAATCATTCAATCAAACATTCCCATGTTATTAGGATCTTGGGGTCCACAAACAATTAAAGCGTGCAAACCTTACATTTCAGAAGTAAAATTTGGAGGAACTGCTAACCCCGATCTTATTCCTTGGGCGTTAGATACTATTGATGATAAATCTATTGGAATAGTGCTTGGATGCGTAACCGTTGTTGATGAGGACGGAGATAAAGCTAGAAATTTAGCTAGAAAAGAAGTTGCACCATATTTGCCTATTGTTGGAAAACTTGATCCTTCATTATCTATTTCAAATGATTTATTTCAGGAAATAGTTGAAGCAACACAAATTAATGATTTAGATAAAGCGAGCGAATTTATTGATGACGAATTATTAGCAAAATTTACTTTTTCTGGAACTCCAGAAGAAATAGTGGCTCAAGCTATACAAATTTTTAATTCTGGAGGTTCTCGTATAGAATTCGGTACACCACATGGTGTAAATTCAATTAAAGGAATTAAAATGTTAGGGAAAGAAGTTTTACCCGTAATTAGAGAGAAATTAGGAACCAATAACAATGATAAACAATAAAAATAACCACTTTGAGTTATATGACTTGCAAATAGTTGTAGAGAGGATTGATGGTAATTGTACGTGTAACATGAGAGTGGGCGATAAATTTTTTTTGAAAGGAGGAAAAATTTCCTTCCCAGAGGGTCAAGATTTTTGTTTATATGCATTACAATCTGCCATACCATTATTGCCTGCCAAACAAAGAAAGAACGACCCAGCTGATTGGATGGAATCAGATAATGAAGTAACATGTCCAGATCCAGTATGCAAATTAATTATGAATATTCAACGAGGAAAAATAAGTAAATTTAACCATGATGAGGTTAGTATTAAACCAAAAAAAAACAATGAATCATAAATTTAAATAAATATTATTTATCATTAATACAAGCAAGACAAGACTAAAAAACCTTAAAATGAGCTCAGGCCACCTAATTTTGTATTTTTTCCACTCAAAAATAAAAGATCTCAAACAATTTTTAATAATTAGAGGAAATCAGCGAATTTTCCAACTCGATTTTGAAGAAAATACAGGAAGTAATTTGGATAAAAATGATTTAATGACTGGCTTTATTTCTGCTTTGGAATCCTTCTCAACATCTTATGCAGAAGATGAAAGTGATTCTAATATTGTTAGATTCGGAAACAGCAATATAATTATCGCAAGAGCAAAATCAGGAATTGTTGGAGCATTAATCGTAGCAAAAATATCAAATCAAAAAATCGAAAAATTAGAAAATTTTCCCTCTTTATTAGTAAAACTATTTGACAACCGGTACCAAGGATTGTTAGAAAGTGGAAAAGATTTTGATGAAGCTATTTTTAGCGACTTTATGCCATACGTTGTGGGAACACTAGTAGAAAACAAAATTTCACCGAAAAATATCCCTAAACAAAAATCTGTATCGAAATTTCCAGAATCAGTAACAAACGAATGTAAAAAAATTTTTGAAAAAATCGATGGAAAACAAAATATTGCAAAAATATCCGAATCTTTAAATACGAATGAAGATTATTTGCCTTTATTTAATTTTTTAAAACTATTAGATTTAATAAAAACATAATGAAAAAGGAAAATTTGTTATCTAATCTGATTAATGTTAATCAAGTTTACTTCTTCCGGAATAAGTATCAAAATTTTTTGAATTTTTATTCCCCGAAACCGGATTAATAAAGAAAAATTAAAAACAGATTATTTTAGGTAATTATTAGTGCTACCTAAATCACCTTTTAAAGTCAAAATTCCTCGCTCGTTTAGATTTAAATGACTGAAGCGCTACTTACCGTTGAAAATATGACAAAAACTTACGGTGGTTCCTTTGTTGCATTAAATGATTTTTCTTGTGAAATTCAAACAGGAGTAACAGGGTTGTTAGGACCTAATGGCGCAGGAAAAACAACTTTTATACGCTGTCTCCTTGGTATTTTACCATTTGATAAAGGTACTATTCAATTTATGGACTATTTTTTGCCACAAGATCTATCAAAAGTTCAAGATTTTTTTGGTTATCAACCTGAAACTGAAACACGCATGTTAAAAACATCTGCCATGAGTTACGTAACTCATATTGGAAAAATAGCAGGATTACCTCGAAAAGATGCTCTACATCGTGGTTTCGATGTTTTGCACTATGTAGGTCTCGAAGAAGCACGGTATAGAGACATGAATACTTTTAGTTCTGGGATGCTTCAACGTGTGAAATTAGCAGCAGCATTAGTTCAGGATCCTTTATTATTAATTCTTGATGAACCCACAGCAGGTATGGATCCACAAGGAAGACAACAAATGTTATCTTTAATTGATGACCTTGGACATAACCATGATAAAAACATTATAATGTCTACCCACTTGTTGCCTGATGTAGAACAAACTTCAGATAACGTAGTGGTTCTTTCACGTGGAAGAACAATCAAACAAGGAAGTTTAAAATCTATTCTTACTAGAAAAGATGGAGATATATCATTAATTATTCGTATATCTGGAGATCTAAATAGTTTTGCTAACAATCTTAGTGATCAGGGTCTAAATATTGAAATTGATAGAGATGAGATTCATTGTATAATGAACCAAGATGATCAAGATACTCATAAGATGATCTTTAAGATAGCAAGGAAAACAGGAGTAGATATAAGGACAATGTCCCCTTATAGGCAGTCTCTAGAGGAAGTTTTCTTAGAGCTAGTTCAAGATGACACAAATGGAGAGCAATGGTGAGTAATATGAGCACAGAATATGTTGAGAAGTTTGGATACAGAAAATACACAGGAAGAACCAACTCTAGGTTAAAGCGTGTTTTCAATTTAGCTTGGTTTGAAATGTCCTCTACTTGGAGAAAATCCACTTTTGGGAAAGTTCTTTTAATCATTATTCTTATTATAAATTTTTTCAGTTTGCTTGCTCTTGTAACAATTTCTCCTTTTCTAGCTGAATCCTCAGAACTGGAAAAACTTGAATATGTCCGTAGAGAACTTAGTAATATCATTTCTTATTATTTAAGTATAGGAAATCAATCTTTTAAGCCAGAAGGTCTGGGATTTGGATTCACCATATCAATTAACATTGGTTTTCTTCTGATTCCTTTATTAGGGATCGCTGGAAGTGGTATGTTTGCAGATGACAAACAAGGTCACTTAGTTGAGATATATCTATCAAAATTGCGTAGATCAGAGTATGCTATGGGAAAAATTGGTGCAATATTCCTTTACAATAATATCATAATTACCTTGCCAATGATATTAATTTCTTTTATGTATGTTCAAGGATTTGGAGAAGATCATTTTAAATTTCTTGATTTATATGTATTAATCATCATATTTGGATTTATTAGCTCTTTATTTTTAGGTATGTTCATTTTAGTTCTTTCTATCGTAGTAGAAAAGCGTTCATATGCAAGTTTAAGTTTCTTTTTACTGTATTTCCTTGGATCGATCTTTGGTCAGCTAGTTTACCAACTAAATAGATCTAATGAATATCTTTTGTTAATTCCAAGTGCTACATTTTTTGTGCTCCTTGGATTTTCGATTATGGGAATGTGGGATCTAGAACAAACAGAATTTTTCGGGATCATTACTGATAAATTAAACCTTAATGACGGTCAAGGTCTGGAATTTTATCATTTTTGGTTTACTGCAATTTTTCTAACAATAATTTTATCATTATTTCTGTATATTAGACTGAGACGTCTAACAACAAAGGAGTTATAGGAGGTTTATTGTTGAAAAATAATATAATTGATAATTCTTCTAATAACCTTCTTGGATGGTTAGATAGTGTAACAAAAGCATTTGGACAGATCGTTGCTGTTAGTGAAGTAAGTTTTGCTATACCTAAAGGATCAATTATGGGTTTCTTAGGACCTAACGGTTCTGGAAAAACTACTAGTATCAGAATGATGCTTGGATTAATCAAACCACAATTAGGAGAGGTCAGATTACTTAATGAAAACCCATTTACTAATTCAAAGATAAAACAAAATATTGGCTATGTTCCTGAATATTCGATTTTTCCAAATTGGATTAAGGCAAAGGACTTTCTCAGTAAATTTAGTCAATTAAATCTTCCTAGAGAAGAAGCGAAAAAGAGAGCCCTTGAAATATTGGAACAATTAATGCTCAAGGATGTCGCAGATAAAAAAATCATTGAATTCAGTAAAGGCATGAAACAAAGGATAAAATTAGCCCAAGCATTGATTCATCGCCCTCAATTAGTTATCGCTGATGAACCCTTTAACGGACTTGATCCAGTAATTAGAAAGCATGTTTTTGATCTTATAAGAGAATACAGAGAAACATATGATATGACATTTTTTGTTTCTTCACATATTCTGTTCGAGATTGATCGCCTTGCTGACCAAATTGTTTTATTATACAAGGGAAGAGCTATTGCACAAGGAGCTCCTAAAAGAATCCGATCCATGATTCAGGAGCAACCTCATTCTATAGAAATTAGTTCTCCAGTAATTCAACAAATAAGTTCATTACTTATCAATCATTTAGATGAAGATATTATATCTTCACTTCAATTTAGTAAGAATCCAAGAACAGAAGAAAAACAATTAATAGTTACAACATTAGAGCCAATGAAATTCTATCATTTGTTTACTGAATTGATTGCTGATAATGGAATCTTTGTTCGAGAAATTCGACCAACAGACGAAGGCTTAGAAAGTCTCTTTCAAAGTCTCACTATAGGATAGGTGATAACAATGCAAAAATCTGAAGTATATCCAGGATTATATAGAAAAATGTTTGTTTCTTTTGAATTATCTATTAAATCACTATTTTTTGGACGAAAATGGATTATTTACTTGTTATTAGCTTTATTCCCATTAGTTTTTACATTATTAAGTGAGAATCGTTTACTAGGAAGTGATACTGTAGAAGAGGCCTACATTGGTTTATTCCTTGAGACAGCTATTTTTTTCTTCTTTACATTTGGATGTTTGATAATTAGTCTTCCATTCTCTGCTGATGAAATATCTGATCATCTACTTGATTTATATATTGTTAGACCTATTCCCAGAGAAGCTCTTTACTTTTCTCGATGGATAGCCTATCATTTGGCAATAGTTATTGTAAACATTTTTATTGCAATGATTTATTTTATTTTCTTACATTTAGTTAGTATGAATTTTTCAGGAGACTTGATTACTGAATTAAATAACACTATAGAATTAATGATCAACAATTTCCATTTATTACTCAAATCAGCCTTATTAATATTGTATGCCTCAGTTACATACGGTGGATTATTCCTTATTATCGGATTTATAGGAAGTAGAGCTTTTACAATAGGAGTTATAGTTGCATTATTTGAACGATTTTTCCTATCCCTATTGTTTTTGAGAGATCAGCCTTATCTTCCCTCAACAAATTTGCAAACCATTGCAGAGGAATTGTTCAGGCCATTGTATACCTATAGTCCTATTACCGAGGTACCGGATTTTATTTTAAGTCAACTTTATTTATTCCTCTTAGCAGGGCTATTTCTTGTTCTAGGATTACTATTTATAAGGAAAAAAGAGTTTGTATAAAATTAAATTAAAACTGGTAAAAATCGTCTATCGAAATAAATGATCTCTTCTCATATTTATCAATTATGTCTAAAACAGCTGGTGTTCGAAGATTTAAGGTCTTAATTGTTTCCTTGCTAAACCATTTTGCTTGAATACTATTATTATCTTCTTCTATCTTTAATTTTCCTTTAATTGGTTCGCTAATCAGGATTATTTGTAATGCTTCTGTTTCGTCAATTTGATGTATAATATAAAGAAAAGCCCTTGGTTCGGTTATTATTCCAGCTTCCTCTTCTGTTTCTCTTACAGCTGCTTCAATAAGAGTTTCTTTTGATTTTTTTGGACCTGCTGGAAAAAACCACTTGCCCCTTACTGAAGATTTAGCTTCTTGGATTAACAAAAATTCAGATCTATTATTAACAACAATATTTATTACAAAAACATTAACAGGCAGGTTTTCTGACATAAAACACTAATTGAGAAAATCCCTTTACAAAAATTTCGAATACGACTATTAAAATTCATTTTATTCATTTGGACAATTGACCCAAATTTCAAATTTCAAGACTACTCTTTGAGTGAATTTTTATAATCTGTTAATTAAAATACTCATAATCATTTTTCTTTTGGGTTAAGGATCTTTATTAGCTGTTACTCCATCATTATAAAAGTAAAAAGTAATATTGATTTTACTTAAATTTTTTTAATCGTTTTCATTATTATCGCTAATTTTCATTAATTTTGGAAAAACTTAACATGAAATAGATCATTCTAGATCAATTTATCAATCAAAATGTCCTATTTTCTTACAGAGCTTAACAACTTTGACAATTAATATGTTAAATAAAAAAAAAGGTGAAAAAAATGAAAATAGTAAAGAGAATAATTCTCTCAATCTTCTTTCTTATCACATTGATTCCGATAAATCCATTACCCGGAAAAGTAACAGATTTGAATGATGATAAGACTTCTAATTTTCTGCGGAAGCAGTAAGAGCATCAAAATTTTTTATTTTATAATCTATTTCATTTTCTCCTATATTTAATAATTTTAAGATCAAATTAAGTGTAAACCTTTGTTCTTGGCATGACGTTCAACTTTTTTTAATAACCAGGCTGACAATGCAATATAGAGTATTGCGTAAAATATTAAAATTGCAATTTCTACTTCTAAGGGAAATATAGTTACCCAGTTTCCTTCAAATGAGAAATATCTAACTAGATCAAATGCAAAGGTGTATGGTAATAGGTATGCTAATACTTGAACAGGTTCAGGGAATGTTTGTATCGGAAAGAAAGCTCCAGAAAGAAATTGGAACAATAATCCAAGGATTCCAATCAACCCTCCAATATCTTTCCAAAGAATAGCTGCCAGACTTATTAAAATTCCTAAACTCATCAAAGTAGCAAGAACAACTAGTGTAACCGCGAAGATTGCAATGATAGACTGAATTTTAATATTAATAATTATCAACATTATGGAAAATATTGGCAGGAATAGGAAGAAGAATTTAATGATTCCATCTGCAAGCACATTACCAACAAAATAGCCATAACGACTAGAAGGATTAAAATAAAGGTATTCTAATACTCCGTTGTATAAATCTCTTTGTATTGTTCTTACTGGTATCCAAAGAGCTGTACCATTAAAAACTATTAAAATTATAGCTCCTAGAAAGAATATGAAGATTTGATCGGATGTTAAATGGCTAAATCCTGAAGTTTTGAACTCCATAGCTCCAGCAAATAATCCAAATACAAGAGCAATTATCGCCATTTCCAGGAGTCCTCCAGCTAAATTAGCTTTATATCGCTTAATTATAATCAAATTCATTTTAATTGTTGATAGGATAACTTTGATTGTGGAAACTTTTTTTGAATTTACTTCTTCCATAATTTTAGTTTCCTTTTGATCATAAACTGATGTGTACATGATTTAATCTCCTTTATAAAAGGTGTAATCCTTTTGTTTTGGCATGTCGCTCCACTTTTCGTAAAAGAAATACTGCAACTAAGGTATATAGCAATGCAAAAAATATTAACATGACCCACTCCAATCCCAAGGGTATCAATGTATTCCAGTCTCCATTAAAACTGTAATACCTAACTAAATCCATACCATAAGTTTGTGGAAGAATATACGAGATAAATTGAACAGGTTCTGGTAATGATTGTACGGGAATGAAAGCACCTGTAAGGAACTGCATAACCACTCCAATTAATCCGGTTATTCCAGTTATTTGTTTCCAAAGAATAGCCATTAAGCTGAATAATACTCCAAGAGCCACCAAAGAGATTATAGTTGTAGCACTAACAAGGATAATCAATGCAAGATTACTAATGGTTGCTCCACTAATGACTGAAATAACTAAAAATATAGGAATAAATAATATAGCACCCATTATAATCGTATCACCAACTATATATCCTACAAAATAGCCATAACGGCTTGCTGGATTGAAATAAATTGCTTCTAATGTACCATTATAAAGATCCCTAGTAACAGAGTTGACTGGAGTCCATATAGCTGTATCTGTGAAGAAAACTAGCATTAATCCTCCCAGAAAGAAGAGAAATACATCCTTATCTCCTAAAGTACTAAATGTTACTGCTGTTGCAAAAAAACCGAAAAAAACTACAAATAGAATTACTTGGATGAACCCTCCAATTAAATTAGCAGGATATCTTCTGGTAATATTAATATTAACCATTGCAGCTGATTTTACAACACCTAAAAAGTTAACAGGCTTAGATAAGCCTTTATAATCTCCTATATCCGATGTGGAAGAAATATTTGATTTAGAATCAGAAGTTATGTGCATTAAAATCACCAAAATTTAATGATCGAATTTTTCACCCGCATCCCCAATAGCATGGATGAAAGCATCTTCTAACGAAACTGAATGATGTCTGAATCCTGTTCTAACATTATCTTCTTTTAATATCTGCATTATTTGTTCTGTTCCATCAAATATGTCTTTAATGCCAAATGAAACCCATCCTTTTTCCCGTTCAAGCTTTACAATAACTACATCAAGACTGTTAATTCTCTCCTGTGTAGATTGAGGTAGCAAACTCTTTTCCAACTCTATAAATTCTGTTGCCCCAACTTCTTCCTTTAATTGTTGGGGTGTTCCTGTGACCTTTATTTGGCCATCTTTAATGAGTGAAACTCTGTCTGCCATCTCATCTACTTCGGTGAGAATGTGAGAAGTAAGAAGTAAGGATTTTCCTTCACCACGTGCGTAGTTTACTAAAAATTCTCTTATTTTGCGTGCTATTATGACATCTAATCCTTTAGTAGGTTCATCTAAATAAATAATTGGAGGATCATGAAGAAGAGAACGCATAATGACTACAGCTTGCTTTTGTCCACCAGATAGATGCATAAATTGTTTTTCAAAACTTCCATTAAAATCAAAATAATCTCCAAATTTCTGTATTTTTTCATCTACTTGCTTTTTACTTAGTCCTCTTAATGAACCGAAAAATCTTAAATTTTCTCTTGCTGTCAATCTCGCGTATGCAGATCGTTCAGTATCCTGTCCAACATATCCCAATAGATGACGAATATTATTTTCTTCTTTATCTAAATCGTATCCGAAAATGTTGACTTCTCCGGAATCTTTAGTTAGAAGTGTAGCTAGTATTTTAATTAATGTTGTTTTTCCAGCACCATTTGGTCCGAGTAAAGCGTGAATTTCACCTTTTTTAAGGTCAAGATTTGCATTATCTAAGGCTACTACTTTACCTTTCTTGTATGTTTTAGTTATGTTTTTTGCTGATAATATAGTATTCATTTTTAGGTTCTCCAATAATTTTAATAATTATCTGTTAAATTTTACACTGTACTTTATTCGTTCAGTGCTGAAATCATAATTATTATTGAAATTATTTCGTATAGATAAAGAATTAGCTGAATTTGCCTTTACTCTTTTGTTAAGCCGCCAAAATCTTATTTTTCCCATTTTATTCCAGTATTGTGATTTATTTTCATACATGTTTTTTCACTTCACAAGTTATTCAAGTTATATTAATTTTCTTGTTAACACGTTAACTTAAAAATATTGTGATTTTTCTATTTCGAATAATTGAAATTAGTTTATAAAAAAAGACCGACAAAAAAGAATTGAGAAAGTTTCAAGAAAAAAAAATATTCTGTGAGAGCTCTAGAGATAAATGTATAGTTTCATAATATATGAGGCAATTATTTCTTATTAAATCCATTTTCCATTTGTATTTTCATACTAGTTGAGATAGTGTTTTCAAAAAAGATGAGAAAGATCAGAAAATTTCAATAATGATAAGATTATAACAATTACAACTTGAGTTTATTCAAATAATTCTATCATTGCTACTATTTTTGATAATAATCTAGTTTAGTTATATAACACGAAATTGTAAAGTTTTTATTTTTATATTAGATTTTAAAATCAATAATAAATAGAAATCTATTGTCAATTACCACAATTTTTCTGGAAGTTTGAAGAATTTCTAAAAAAAAATTTGAATTACATATCAGAGAAGGAAATCCAGATTTTCTCAACTTACCTTGGAATTATCCATTGAAAAACTGGGAAAATCATTCTAATAAAATAATTCACTTGGAGAAAGGATTATCCAGACATGAAGTAATTTTTGTTAATTGGAACGATAAGGTATATGTTTTCAAAAACCTACATGTTAGGTTAGCTAAAAGAGAATACGAAATTCTTAGAAAAGCAGAAAAACTTGCTTTTCAGTGTGTTATCCCAGTAGGTTGGGGTAGAATTAACCTTAATGAGGAAAATAATGTTGATTATGACAGTGGTATCATTATAACTGAATATTTACAAAATTCTCTCCCTTTTAGATCATTATTTAACGATAAAAATTTAGAACGTTATAGAATTCGTCTTCAAGATGCTATCGCTGGTTTGCTGGTTAGTTTACATATTGTTGGTTTATTTTGGGGAGACTGTTCTTTATCTAATGTTTTATTTCGTAGAGATGCAGGAGAATTACAAGCTTTTTTAGTTGATGCTGAAACTTCGAACTTCTATCCTATCATTTCTGATGCTACTAGAGAACTTGACCTGGAAATTATGAAAGAAAATATTACAGGAGACCTGTTAGATATTTCAGTTTTACACGAACTTCCTGATGCACTGGATATTTATTCTGTTGGAGATATAATAGAAAAAAAGTATAATCAACTTTGGGAAGAGATAAGCGAAAGTTTTATTATTAAAAAAAGTGAAAATTACAAAATTCAAGAAAGAATAAGAAAATTAAACCAAATTGGATTCTCAGTTGATGAAATCGTTCTTTTTCCGACTTCGAAACAAGATGAAGTTCAATTTAAAACTATAGTGACTGATAAAAATTATTATCAAAATCTTTTACATTCTATTACTGGTATATTAGCCCGAGAAAATCAAGCAAGACACATTATGAACGAAATTCAAGAAATTAAAGCCGATTTGTCAAGAAAACACAATAATAGCTTAACTCTTGGTGCCGCAGCATTTCGTTGGAAAAAAGATATTTATGAAGTCTATATAAATCGATTAAGCGACCATTTCGAGTATTTAGCGGATCCAATCGAAAATTATTGCCAAATTTTAGAGCATAAATGGTTCTTATCTGAAAAGGCACAAAAAGATGTTGGATTAGAACTCGCTTTCAAAGATTATCTTGAAAAAAAATTGAAAAAGGAAATTGTTTACTAATTCTGTTGATACAAGTTATATGTTTTCCTAGCTGTGACATTCCAAGAAGTCTTTTCAGCAAATTTAATAATTTTTTTCGTAAATTCCATTTTAAATTGTACTCCTTGTAATTCTTTTATATGAGTTAGATAATTATTATCATCTACCATAGAAAATGGAGCTATTTCAACTAGCTCCTTAAACTTTGGGGAAGCAGATACTAGCATAGGTTTATGTAAACTAGCAACAAGGTGTAGAATTCCTGAGGAAGAATAATAATCTTGTTCATAAGGAAGAACTATACAATCTGCTTCTGTAATTAGAGCTATAAGGTCTTCAAGTTTTAAATACTGAGGAAGAATTGATATTGTTGCTGATGACTTATCTTGGATCGAACAGAGTTCTTGAACAAATTCAGATTCGTTTTGATCTCTAAGCCATCCTGAAACGATAATTTCAAGTGTTTTATCAGATTTTAATGAAGATAGTGCCTTATCAAATCCTTTATTTTTTTTTAATATTCCCACCATGAGAATTTTAAACAGATTAGTTTTAAAGAATCTATTTTTTTTAGGTGCACTGTTTATTGAGGGTGTTCCATGTGGAATGGTAATAATTTTTTTAGGATCGAGACCATGCGACACTAAAAAGTATTTTGCATTTTCTTGGTGAACTATAATAGTATCAATAAATTCTGCGCACTTTCTAACCATTTTTATGAATATGGGATCCAAATATATAGAATGAAAGGTAACAATTATTTTTTTAGAGGTCGATTTATTAATATGGATAAGAAAATCTAAAAATATTTCATTAGATGGAAAAAAACTCCTTTCCCATTGAATGTGAACTATTTGACAGGGAAGGTTCTCAATAAAATTTATTAATTTGTCTTTTGATTGATCAAGGCTTGGTATTTCCAAAATAAATTTTCGAAATGAAGGAAAATTTTCAATTTTTGGGACTATTTCATCAGGAGAGGACGTAAGCCATATTCCAAAAGGTGTAATTGAGAAATTATTTGCTAATGCTTTCATGAGATAGTCTGTATAAACCGATATCCCTCCAACAGCTTCTGAAATAAAGCATACATCGATATTTTCCATCTATATCTATACCTTAGATAATTTCACTTTTTTTTAAAAATATAAAAGATTTCATTATCACATATTTTTCATCTTGAAAAGTATTACAAAAATAAATGGATAGTGAACCCTACAAAAGTAAAGTAAATTTTAGATGTTTTTCAAATATAAATGATTTTTCATTAATACTTGTTCTCTCGAAGTTAAAAAAATTAATCGGTAAGTCTACATTCCTTCCATAGATAATCTAATAAATAATCGAGACGAGCACTTAACAGAACAATATATTTATCCCCAGAGCCACAATAAAGAAGTATTTTATTGTTTTTAACAATTATTCCTGTAGGAAAGGTAACTACTGGGATATCGATTGGATATTCTAGATTACCGTATAATTCCCAAGGATAAGACGGAATATAAAGAGGATATTTAGTGCGACAAAGAATTTTAGAAGGATCATGTAAATCGAGAACAACTGCACAAATTGTGTAACACCTAGGAATTTTATCAGAAATACCGTAACTTTGGATAAGGAGATTACCAATTTCTCCAACAGCATGATAGATAACAAGCCAACCTTTTGATGTTTTTATCGGAGGAGGTCCTGGGCCAATTTTTTCCTTTTCATGGAGATATTTTTTCGTCTCAAGAAGTTTCGATTGCTCCCTGCGATCATAAATTTTTCTCCATAATTTATCATATTTGGTAGGACTATGCAATTGATCCATTCCCGCTTCTAAAATATCAAGATGAATACTATTGTCAAAACGCAGAAAAATATAATATTTTCCAGACACAGCTTCTGGAAAAAAAACGGTATTGCGAATATCAAGATCTTTTATAATACCGTGGTACTGGATTTCCTCGAAATTCAGTGTCGAATAAATCGCCATACGATCTCCTCGATTATCAGAAAATCCCTGAAATGGAGGAATGACCTTTCCACATCCAATTAACCAATATCGTTGTTTAGTTTTAATTATTCTCATATCTTCGATCCCGTACAGGAAGTCATTATGTGTCCTACCATCACCACGAATAACACCTTTCTTATATCTATGAAAATTAATTCCATCTTCACTTATAAGAATCCAGATCTTTGAGATATAATTTTTAAATTCAAATTTTACCACATTCATTGATTCATCAAAAAATCTTCCCCGTTGATATTCCTTTTGAGAACGCGGAACAAGGATGATTTTATTATTAAATAAGGTTGCTCCACCATTGAAAATTGCTCCAATACGAAGCTTACCATCCTCATACCAAAACGAATTCAAGTTTTGTGGTCTAATAATCGGATTTTTTGAATATGAATGTAATTTGAAGATACGATCACCATTCTCAAGATAATCAATTGTACCATCACCCAATTCTCGAATAGTAGAGTCAATAAATTTCATAATGCTTATCACAAAGAAAGAATCAATCAATTACTGTGAAATATAAATTATTAATAATTATTAAATTAGTTTTTTGGTGTATATTATTTTATTAATTTTTTTTAAAATTGAAATGCTTAAATAATTACTGTCTACAAAACTCGAAAATTTAAAAATAAAATGTTGTTTTCTTCAATTATTCGATTTCAAGAAGTACTTAAATATTAGTGTGACTTCCATTTTGGGATTATCCATTTAAAAAATAAATCATATTCGCCCATGGATAGTGACTCCTCTTTTCTTTACTATTTTATAGCTTAAAATGTGACTGTTTGATTTTGTTCTTGAAGAAAATCCATTATGGGCAGGAAAAAATCCTACGTTAAATAGAACTGACTTTTTTAGATGATTACGTGACTCTGATATCTATAAAGACAAAATATTTTATTCTAGTTTAAAAGAAACAGTAATAGAATTGTTAAAGCAAAAACTGAATAGATTTCTTTGCGAGCCTTATCAACTATTTTCGGAGTTTGATTCCATAGTATTTTTGAGGATGAGAAAAGAATTAATATTTGGATGATTAATAACAGAATCATTATGAATGATAGTTGAAAATTAGCTAAATAATTCCAAAATAATATAAAAACTAATATAAATCCTGTATATATGAATAGAGCTGAATTTTTTAATCCAATAACTCTTGGAATTGTTATTTTTCCGTGCTTTACGTCTCCTTCAAAATCAGTTAGATCTTTCAACCATTCAAACAACATGAATCCGAACACAGCTATAGTAAATAAATTCATAATCTTTTTATTTGAATAAACAATATCTTTATCGACTAACCAAGCGCTAATAACAAGAGGAGTACTAATTAAGAACGCAACTAAAAAATTTTTTAAAACTGGTATGTTTTGGAATCCAACAGAATAGAGAAATCCTAGAAAAACAATTGCAAGTATCACAATTAGAATATCTGAAAATAACACTATAGTTATTACCAAAGAAACTAATACTAAAGCTATAGCGAAATATTTAGCACTTTTTAAAGACACTAATTTTTTAGGTAAAGGCCTTTCTGGTTTTATCATTATGTCAATTTTTAAATCCTTAATATCATTAAAGGTATTTATCGATCCTGATAATGTGAATCCACCAATAAATCCTAAGATTGAATGAAAAATGAATTCAGAATTGATATTTAACTTTTTGGATTGATATGCTAACCACAAACCAAGAATAAAACCGAATCCTGCCATGATAGAGGTTTTAATTCGAATCAGATCGGTATACGGTTTTATTTTATTATCAAAAAAGATAAACATTCAAACAGATCCTATTAAAACAATTATTTTTTCTTAAATTTGAAGAAATAAATCTATCCTTATAACGAAATCTTTGATTTTAATATTTTAATTAAGGAAGTTTCAGACAGGTCCAAAATCCATTTTTTAGTGTTTCAGAAAACTAATTTTTCCTTATTGATTAGTAAAAAACCTGAATTTTAAAAATAATTTACTACATTCAATAAGAATAGGGTTTTTCTACTTCTCAGCAGAAAGAATTCGTATTTTAGGTAAGAAGATTAAAAAAATTAACAAAAATTGTGCTGATTACAATCCTTGTGTATTATTTATTATCAGAACTAGAATGGAAGCAATGTTAATTGATTACAAGGAATAATAGGAGAATTTTTATTCAAGGAATCAAAAAACCAAAAATAATTTATTCAGGATGAATTAAACTTATGAATCCAAAACTCAAACTTCTAGTTCCGTTAGTAATTGTTCTCATTTTATCCATCATCATCATAATAATGAGGGAACTTCTAGGCTGGGTAACATTAATACTAACTATTGTCTTATATTTAGGTAATTATTTGGTCAATCGAAATAATAATTATTATAGAAGAGTGAATCAAGTCTTATGATCTTTATACTGCTGAAAAGTAGTTGTTAAAATATTATTAACAAATTCTAAAAAGTTTTTAATCTGTGTATTTGTGAGTTGAACGGGTTTCCTTCGTTTTCTACTACTTCTTCCAATACCGCGTTTTTTTCTTCTAGGTCTGGTTAATAATTTAGACAATTCATTTTCAATATTTTTAAAGAACATATCTATAACTAATTCTTCTTCAAAACGTGACTGAGCTAAGAATTTTAGATCATCAATAATAATAACTACTGTACAATATTTGCTATCCCTTATAAAGAGCCTCTGGTCAAACATACCCACGTCCTCAAGAGATGATAAATAAATTCTCGAGAATGATACTATTGCTGTTAGGAATGCTGATACAATGTTTTCATCCTCTATAAGAGGATTCTTTGGAACAAATAACTTTGTGTATAATGGTCGATTTTTCTTATCCAAAAGGTAAAAGGCATTAAGACCAATATCCTTCAAAAATTTGTTTTCAGATGTTTTTTGAAAGATTTTCCTTTTAATATCCTTCGCTTCAGAAATTGATTTTTCTTGAATGTCAAACCAATCCTTGCACCCCTTAGCCAATAAAGTATCGATTTTTGATTCTTTCCTTTCAATATCAATTGGTAATGACTTGCCTTCATCACTTTTTAGCTCCGTATGATAAAATTCTTTGAATATAGCATCTAAACGCCATACTGTTATAGCCATTAGTTCATGTAATTTATTCAAGGTTAAGCCTTTAAGCTTATCCTCATCAAATACTAAAAGATAAATAAAACCAGATTGATATTTGAAAAACAATCTCTTATCTTCAATTCCAATATCAGAAATGAATGAAGTTAAAATAGTTTGTGCAAATATAGTGATAGCACTTGCAAAGCTTGTAATTATAATGTTTTTTTCGTCTGAATATTCATCAGCAAAATAATTTCTTATCAGTAAAGGTAATCCACTAGAATCAACTATGTAAAGGGAATTAAGACCAATTTTTTTGAACACTAGTGGAAATTTATTTCCCATAAAATCACAAATGAATTACGAGGCTTTGATAATGAAAACCAAACTTTATGCTAAGTGGAATGAGTTTTCTTTTCTCTAATGACCTATTTTCATGAAAATGTTAAATATTTGTATAATAGGTAACAATTTCCTAATGACAATATTAAATTATTTATCAAAGTAGTTTTAAAGTGAACTACCACGATCTGAAGGACGTGACTTCAAACGAAGTTTAGTGCATTAATTTTTGTGAAAAAGTAACCACTCTTATTCGTTGAGGTCGATTCACGCGACCACTACTCCTGCAGCCTTTAACAGTATAATTAAAGACATTAGAAGCTACTTTTGAACCGATATTCAATGCACCATTGACATCGGCATTAATGTTCAAACCATATTGCTTGCAATAATACAATCCTCTTATTATACGATTCATTTTTCGTATTACTCCGCATTGTGAACAGATTTGTGAGGTATACGCTTCAATAACTTCTTTATACACTATACCATAATAATCACATTTTGTTTGTAACTGTTGTTTGAATTTTCCTATCGGTATCGCTTGAAAATGCTGATTAGTTTTTTTACCTAACTTGCTCTTTCGTTTTATATCAGTTAATTCGCCTATAATGATAATACCGATTTCATTAATTAATCAATGCTTGATAATGTAATTGACTGCTTGAAACGTATAGTTTCTAATTATGGATCGTCTTTTTTGTAATAAATGTGATTCTTTTCTACCTATTCTCTTTCGCTGTTGTTTATCTATAATACTTTGATTATTTGCTTTTGCTTTATTCCACCATCGATTATAGCTTTTTAATCCACGTCCTTCAAGTATGAAAGCGGATTCAGTGGTAGAAACATTGTTACTACTAACACAAGTCGCAAAATTGGCTAACCCGAGATCAATAGCAAGTTGATTATTAGAATTAAGTATTGCGTTTTCTTTCTTAACTTTATAGAGATATTCGATATCAAAGGCTTGACCGTGCCATTGGGGTAGTAATCGCACCTTTTTCAGTTCAGTTCTGATTATATGATCGGGTAAGGTGAAAAATAGATACTGTTGTCCTTCATGAATGGTAAAATAGCGTCCAAGCGATAATCGAATGGTTTTTCCATCTTCGAATATTTTAAATTGTTGCTTAGGAAAAATACATGGATATTAACATTGTTTAGATTTATAGTGTGGAAATTCTATATTTTTTGTGTATATTCCTTGTTTTTTTAATTTTAATAGTACAAAAAATGAGTTTATTGCCCGATCAAGCATTTTCAAAGTTTGTTGTGCTGTTTGTGAAGGTCATTATAAATAATTAGGGTCCTGTCCTTTCATTATTTTATATAATTCTTCGTAACGCAAATAGGTCTTGTGTTTATCATAGTGGTCGTTAATATACCATAAAGCAGTATTATAAACATTTTTGCTTAAACGTGCAAGACGTAATAGTATCTTGTACTCAGCTAGCGTTTTCCAGCGAATATGATTTTTCTGAACAAGATACATTAGTAACAAAAAACAACTAAGTATTTTTATCTTTTAATAACACCTTTTTGAAAGTAAAACTATCAAAAATAGTGGTAATTCATCCCCTACCTGAACAGTACTTCATAACTTTTTTCATTTTCGAAAAAAATTCGAAAAACACATATAAGTTAAAAAATTCGAAATTTAATTATCAGAATTAATAATTATAGTTTTTTATGATTTTAATATTGAATAATTAAAAGAGTTGAAGTTCTTGGCATCAGAAGATATAAAAGATGAATTTTATTTAATGTTTGAAAGATCTGTAGTACCTAAAATTGAAATAGTGAAGAAAAATCCTCCTAAAAATATAGGAATAGTTATTACTTATGTTCCACAAAAAACCGAAGAAAATAGAAGGCCTTTGGAGATAGCCCAAAAAATTTCTAAAAATTATTCAGCAAAATTATTTGTTTTTGCCTGGGAAAAATATTATACTGATTTAATAACTTTAATTAACCGTGCGGAAGCACAACAAGGACTCTTAGTAGAAAACATAATAAAATATTTTCAGATCAAGGATATAATTTCTGTACAATCTCCTAAACCGAAGGATATTCATGAACAAATCGATAAATTGATGAAAGAATCAGGATCTTCTATGGATTTCTTATTTAATCAAATTATGGAAAAAAAATTAGATTATTTATGTATCCCAACACCGTTGACGAAAACGGAACAAGATTCTAAAGATACTTTAGGTGAAGAAATTGAAGTCCTTTTAAGAAAAAGTGCTAAATCCTTCCCCGTAAGTTTGATACCACGAAATATTTCAGGAGATATGAATACTGTTGTAGTAATAGTACATCCAGATACAGTGATTCCAATAACAAACAGTATCCTTCAATTATATGATGATAATACAAAAATAGTTTTATGTGCTGTTCTTGATCCAAAAATAGTTGAGCTATATCACTTAGTTCAGACAGAGAAGAAACCGGATCCAAATCTAAGCTTAGACAGCATAAAAGAAAAATTACAGAGACGATTAAAAGAATTCATGGAACAAATAATTGCAACAGTTCGAGGTAATGTTAAAAATATTGAAACAGAAATCGTTACAGGATCATTAGGTATCTCCATACAAAATTTAGTTGATAAATACAATGCCGGAAGCGTTTTAGTCTACTCACATTCAAATCAAGATTACTTATTAGATATAGACGTTGATATCATTGGTAGAATGGTATCTAAAACAATGATTACAATAGTTTGGGAATGAATAACTAATGGAAGGTTCGGTCATAGCAGATCCATTGTACATTTTACTTTTTTTGGGAATTTTTGTTTTTACTTACACTTTAATAATATATAGTAAGTTCAATAAACATTTTGCAGCATTTTTGGGTGGTGTTTTAGTTTTAGTTGCAGGTTGGCTTATCCATTTCTTTGATACTTCTCAATTATACGAGTCTTACGATCTCACTATTATTGAACATTTATCTGGGGATATTGTAATATTAGCCATTATTGTGGCTAATTTACTTGTTGTTGATATAGGAGGAAAAAGTGGTTTATTCCATTACATTGCGATCAAAATATTAAAGCTAACTAAAGGCGATTCAAAAAAATTACTCTTGTACATGGGATTGTTAACGGTTGTTTTATCTATAGTTATTAATAATATTAGTGCAATATTAATCGCAGGATCTCTAACGATCTTAGCATGTCAAAGGCTTAATTATCCAGCTAGGCCATTTATAATTGCAGAAATGATCCTTGTTAACGTAGCAGGGATGTACACATTAGTTTCTTCTGTTCCTAATATCATTATTGGCACTACTTTAGATATTGGATATGTAGATTTTCTAGCTATTGGTGTAGTCGTTGCATCAACCTTGATTTTAGTTTCATTCGTTTTCTTTTTCATCCAATTACAGCTTCCAAAAAGTACAATAAGTAAAGAGGAGCAAATGAAGGTTGTTGAAGAATTTGATGAATGGGCTTCTGTAAAAAATATCCGCTTTTTCTATGCAACTGGTATCATACTTTCAATTATGATTATCCTTTTTGTGCTTTCGACATTTATTGGACTAAGTGTACTAGATATTAGTCTTATAGGAGCTACTGCCATGATTTTAGCATCAGGTGTTGATTTTGACGATGCTATTAAAGCAATTGACTGGCCCTTATTAGCCTTTTTTGCTGGTTTGTTTGTTCTTGTTTCTTCCTTAGAATTAGTTGGTGTGATAGACATCTTAGCAGATTTGATACAATCTTCAGTTGGAACTAACTTAATAATAGCTGCATTAGTTATACTCTGGGTTAGTGCTATATTCTCGGGAATTGTAGACAATATTGTTATTGCTGCTGCTTTAGCACCTATGATAATAACTATAGCAGATGCAACAGGGATGAGTGTGTTAGTCTTAGGATGGGCTTTAATTATTGGTGCTAATTTAGGTGGAGATTTTACTCCTATTGGCTCTCCAAGTAATGTAATAGGTATAAGCGTACTTGCTAAAAGAACTGGTGATAAAATAGGTTGGAGTGGTTGGAAAACTCCTGCATTGATTACTGTAGTACATTTAGTTGTTGCCTCTGGAATAATAGTAGTTATGGCTGTTTTACTCGGATAAAAAGGGGTAATTCATTAAATTAAATTCATTCATAATTTTAGTTATATTCCTCACCTTTTGCGTCTTATCGTTCATTATTCAAATTCTTTTCTAATCTTGTTATCCTTAGTTTTCAAATATTCATCAACAATTTGATGACAGAAGGCTGGGCCATCTAAGAATTCTTCTCTTTTATCTTCTGAAAGGTCTCGAATATTTTCTTCTAATTTATCAATTGTACAAGCAAATTTTATTATTCTTGATGCTGGATAAGAGTGAGGTTTATTGTTAACCCAAGAAAGTAAGTAATGGACGTAATAAAGATGTTCAACAAGTAAATAATTTTCTTTTATTACTCCATCAGGAATATATCTCTTAATTCGGGGATAAATATTATATTTCTTACATAATTCATGTCCAATTGCTGTGACATTAGGAATTTTTATTTTATCAAATTTCGGTATGCCATAGGTGTTGTTTTCAGGAAAAATAAGCTTATATTTATCAACATGTTGAGGAAAATGTTTCATTAAAAACTCTTTAAAAAACAATTCTCTGTTTCCGGGCTTCAACGTTAATCCAGCAATTAATGCATGTTCTGCTTTGCTCTCTGAGGCCCATTTCAGAAGTGTGTCAATATTCTCATCAGAATCACCAATAAAAGGAGCTAAAGGCATCATAGATATTCCACCTGGAATATCAGCCTCTCTAAATTGCGCAAGAACTTCAAACCGTTTCAAAGTGCTTGCACTGTGTGGTTCTATGAGTCTTCTGATCTTCTCATCACTATAACCAACTGAAATATTAACACCTGCATAAGAACGATCATTTAATTCCCCTATAAGATCAAGATCTCTTAGAATAAGCGTACTTTTAGTAAGGAAAAAAGCGGGAAACTCAAACTCAATCAGAGTTTTAATAATATTTTTTGTGATTTCCTTTTCTTTTTCTATATTTTGATAAGCATCAGTGACTCCTCCACCGACAGAGATAATAAATTTAGGAAGAATTTCTCTTTCTTCTAGTATTTCAGACTTGGATAAAAAAGAGGATAATTTTTTTTGTTTAGCGTCGGATTTTTTTCGATAGCCTAATTTATGTAAAGATCGAGTTAAAGTTTTTATTACATCACGCTTAATTCTTATTTGATGACCAAATTTTGGTATTCCATAGTAATTAGCTTTCCCATCACAATAATGACAATTAAATTGACACCCTCGATATGGATTTATTTGAGCACTCGTCCAAAACCAAGGATCAGAGCATTTGCTAGGAATAATATTTATTTTACTATCAATTTCATAGAATGACATTTCCACAATGACTAATTCCTAAATTTACTAAATATATTGAATAAAATATAATTTTGGTATAATAAACCTAGCAAAATAATATGATATTAAGATATTTTAAGATATTTTCGACCCCTTATTATTAGATAATTTATTCAGAATTATTTAGATATCAAATAATACTCCACTGGCAGGCTTGAACTTGAATATTCTAACATCTTACAGTCTCATTATTCTAATCGGGTTACGATTTATAGGTTTAACTAACGGAACTGAATTTTTCAGAAATACTAAGGAACAAAGGTTTATATTACTAATCACAGGTTGGGTGAGTTGGATTGTAGCAGGAGTAATACCCATTATGGCAGATTTAGTAATCGATACTTATCAGAAGGAACTTTTACTCCTAATGAATATTATATTTTTCAGTATTGGAGTTGTTTTATTACTTTCAAGCATAATTTCATATTTTTATCCAGTTTCAACACCTTTAGTTATAGCTGTATGCTCAGGAATTATATGTTTTCCATTAGTGTTTGGATTACTTACTCAGATTGCTTTAGCAAGAACTATCACAATATTTTTTGGATTCGGTAGCTACGCCATTATAGGTATTCTTTTATATAATCGAAGAAATAATTTAATTAGGTTATTCGATAAAGGATTGCATTGGTTATATCTAGCCATTTTCAGTTTTGTGATTTACATTATTATTTCAATTTCTTTAATTCTTACAGTAGATGATTATTCTTATGGTTTATTAAATTCAACAAATGATTTTGCAATAATAATAAACTATACAATGTCGATAATATTAACTGTTCTGTTAATTGTGATTTTTATTCATTTTGAACGATCTATAACCAATCATGAAATGTTGAATCTAAAAGATATATATTCACACGATATAGGAAATACTCTTCAAACTCTTATGACTGCTTCAGCAATTATTGAATATAATGGGAATTTAGAAGGTTCAGAAAGAGAAAAATTAGAGATGATTCAAGTAAAAGCCGAAGATGCTGGTAAACTTATCAAAGAAATTAGAAAATTATAATTCCGTTTTTTTGAAAAATGCGAACCAAAATCCTGTTCGAAAAATTGAAATATAATCTATGTAGGCTTACTTAATATCTTTAAAGAGGAAGAGATTGTCTGTTATTACCTATTAGTAAACTTATTTTTTACAGTAATTCTGAACCTCTATTTCGTTTAAAAAAATCTTCTCGTAAACACAAAAGAAATAAAATTGAAGAGCTTAAAGAGATTATAATCCTTCAATTACCTGAATCTTCAATTCTTTAATGATTTTATCATAAATTTATATTTTAAAGAATTTTTTGCAGGCATACTTAATTTAGGAGAAACTTATTTAATCATTTTGGATATAAGAGATTTTACTAGTCTTAAGGTGAGAAATATGACTCAACACAATTCCTATGTTATTCAAACGCAAGGTTTAACTAAAACCTACAGTGGGGTACCTGTTCTTAATTCCCTCGATTTAAATGTGACTAAAGGGTCTATTTTCGGTTTTTTAGGGCCTAATGGTGCTGGAAAGACCACTACAATGAAACTTTTACTTGGACTGATAACACCTTCAAGTGGAAGTGGTACAATTTTTGGTAGTGATATTACCCGTTCAAGTATTAAGATTCGATCCAAAGTTGGTTATTTGGCTCAACATCCTCGGTATCCGAGCTATATGAGCTCCCGGGAAGTCCTTCGTTACACACTAAAATTCTACTATAAAGGACCAAATCATGCAATAGAAGAACGTATAGATAATATGATTAACTTGGTTGGATTGGAGGATAAAGCTGATCGTCCTATTAAAGGATTTTCAGGTGGTGAAATTCAACGTCTCGGAATTGCTCAAGCCAATGCTAATTATCCTGATTTATTAATTTTAGATGAACCTGCTGCATCTTTAGATCCACTAGGTCGACGAGATGTTCTAGAAATTATGGAACGGTTAAAAGCTCATGAAGTTACAGTTTTTTATTCAACGCATATATTAGATGATGTTGAAAGAGTGAGTGACACTGTTACAATTCT
Source organism: Candidatus Heimdallarchaeota archaeon LC_3 (assembly GCA_001940645.1). Next base: position 74,871 of record MDVS01000014.1, on the reverse strand, counting down.
TAATAAGGGTCAATTAATAGCACAAGGGTCCATCAAAGAAATCATGGGAGGACAGGAAGGAATCGTTTACTCTGTGAAATTCGAAGGTGAAGGATCAACTGTAGAAAAACAAATTTCAGACCAATCTTGGGTCACAGAAGTTGAAGCAAAGGTAGAGGAAAATTCCACACTATTTTATGTCCACGTTTCTGATGAACAGGTAGCAAAAACAAAATTACTTCGATTGTTTCTCACAGATGAAACAATAAATATTTTGGAGTTTGGAATAAAGCGATATGATCTTGAAGAAGCATTTATTAAGTTGGTAAAAGGTGAATAATGATGACACAAATTGAAATTTTTGATGAGATTACAAAAACAGGTGTAACTAGAGGATTTTGGAATTTATTTTCAACTGAAATTGGTCGATGGAAGCGTACCAAGTCTTGGTGGCTCCAGACTCTTTTATGGGTTATGGTTATTAATGTTTTAATGTTTTTTCCAGTAATTGGATCAATAATGGGGGAAGATAGTGCGGAAGCTCTTTCTCCGACAGAAATGATGGAAGGGGCAGTCTTTTTTTACATAATTTTTAGCATGATGACTGTCTATGGAGTCATCGTAATCATGCAGAATGTAATTGTTGGTGAAAAGAAATCTGGAACTGCTGCTTGGATTCTATCGAAACCTGTGTCACGCTTTGCTTTTATTAGTTCTAAACTTCTTAGTAATTCATTTGGTATTCTTGTTTCAATGCTCATAATTCCTGGTGTAATTGCTTTTGCAGAACTACTACTTTTCAAGGAACTTTCTGGTTGGCAGGGAAGTATCTCACCTGTAGATTTTATTATTGGACTCACAATATTAGCTTTACCTCTCATGTTCTACTTAACACTGGTTTTGATGCTAGGAACCTTTTTTGATGATAGTGCACGTGTTCTCGGAATAAGTCTCGGATTAAATCTAGGAATATTCATGCTGGCCCCGATGCTTGGTGTTGCAGAATTTACTCCTTTCCCCTTAACAATGCCAATGGGAGAAGGAACGTTACCTATAGCAGGTATGGCAATAATGGGTGAATCTTTTATTATGACTCCCATTATAATAACTGTAGTGGCGTCTATTGTTTTTGCAGTACTAGCTTTCTGGCGTTTCCCAAAAAATGAATTCTGAAAAAACGAAAAAGAAATGAAATCAACTAAGAGAATAACTCAATAATTGAAAATATTAAAGTAAATTAACAATGGTGTGAATTACGAAAATGAATTTTTAATTCTAAAATTAACAATCTTCGTAGATAAACCTAATATACTGAAAAAGATTTTATGTAGAATTTAACCTTAAATACTTCACAAAATAAAAAAAAGAATTCTGAAGAAACGATGACCTCAGCAAAATGAAGGAAGTATATATTTTGAGTGCAATTATTCTAAACGGAAGTCTAAAGGGTCACGATCAGATGCTGTTCATCCAAGAAACTTTGGAAGAAGAATTAAAAAATATAGAGATATCTTTTGAGTCAATTATTCTTCACCAACAGAATATTAAACATTGTTTAGGTTGTTTCAGATGTTGGGATACGACACCAGGAATTTGTTCTATGGTGAAAGATGATGATGCTGAAGGAATTAAAGAAAAAATAATAAAAAGTGAATTAGTTATTTTTTTAACTCCTCTGACCTTTGGTGGATACTCATCTGAATTAAAAAAGATAATTGAAAGAATGTTGGGTCTTCTTCAACCAGGTTTCACTAGAAAATCTGGTGAAAGTCACCATTTAAAACGATATGAACGTTATCCATCATTACTTGCAGTAGCTACAACTGAGAACTTAGATGAAGAAGAAATACAAATTTTTAATACCTTAATTGATCGCCATAGTCGAAATTTTTATCCACCGAAATATAAAGCTGAAGTTTTCCTCAAAAAAGAAGAAGAAGGGAAAGTACGTGATAGACTACGGGAATTAGTCATTGATATGGAGTTGAAGAAATGACAAAAACACTTTTATTATCAGGTAGTCCTAGAGGAATTAAAAGTTCCTCCAACAGTATTAGCAAATATTTGGAACCTCTTCTCCAAGAGAAAGGCTTAGAACCTAAACTTATAATGATCAGAAGTCATCTGACCTCTGATGATAAATTTTTACTAATGCTTGACGCAATTGAAGAAGCTGATATTCTAATCCTCACTGCCCCGCTTTATGATGATTGTCAGCCGTATATTGTAACTAAATTGATGGAATCCATCGTTATCCAACAGAGAAAAGTTGAAGGAAAATTATTCATTCCAATAATAAATTGTGGTTTTGCTGAGTCCCATCATATTACTGCTGTGGCTATATCCATTTATCACCGTTTTGTATCCGAATCAGATATGAAATGGGGTGGTAGTATAGCAATTGGCGCAGGAGAAGGATTGGAAGGAAAATCAGGGAAACAACTGAATGAATTAGGTGGTTTAGCAAATGGTACTAGAAATACTTTGATAAAAATGGTCGATATACTTGCAGAGGGGAAAGAATTCTCAGATGAAGTAATTGAAGTTCTTCCCTCTATTTTTCGGGGTCGTCTTCTAGGTTGGTTTTTTGTCTGGCTTAATAATCGCGGCTGGAAAAAAGAAGCAAAAAAACATGGGGAAAAGGTTGATGCTCGCCCCTATAGCCAGTAATAAAATATTACATATATAGTATAGATATCCCTTCTAAGTAAAAAGAGTATTAATTTAGAAAAACAGAGGAAAATTCAATAAGTTAAATCATTTAATAATAAGGTAAAGAGTGTTTTTAATCCTTCTTTCCATCCAGTAAGTGAAATAATGATTAAACCAGATATACCTGCACTAGAGGCTGCAATAATTCCTAAAGAAGCAGGTAAAAGATCTAGAAGCATTGGAATAGATATTACCCATCCAATTGCGTAAGCAAGGACAAAAAATATTATTAATTGATATTTATCAAGAAAGTTTTTATTTATTAATTAACCGATTCATTCAAATTAATACCTCTGCAATGTAGGATCTTTGATTTTTGGAAAATTTGCATAAGAATCTTTGATAGCAAGGCTTAAAACAGATGTTTCAACAAATTTATAGGACTACCTACTTTTAAGACAATATATATAATTCGATCATCCATTTTACGATTTCGGTGATTATATTGGAATCAAGAGGTATAATCCAGCGTTATTATTCAAAAGGTAAATATGAGGCCGTAATCGGTGGTTTAGTATTAAGTTTGATATTTCTGGGAGTTGCAACAATTTCTGCTTTAATGCTCACATTTGGATACACTGATACATTCATGAGTTTACATACTTGGGGATTTTGGATGTTTATTCCCGGATTTTTTATAATGCTCGGAGTATTCAACCAATTTTATACAAATAGAAATTATCAAATAGCTGTTAAAAACGCCATTCGTGAAAGAAGAAACAAAGGAACCTATAAATTAGAAGATTTATCTCTTGAAATCGGTATTCGTCCTGGTAATATATTAAAAATCCTTCTAGATTTACGAAATAAAGAATTGATTCGATATCGTTTTAATCCATCAACAGGAGAAATTCGACTAGGTGAATCAGTGGATTACGCTCAATCAGAAGAATATACTCCTCCACCTCGAACGATTAAAGAACCGTTACCAAAAGGAAAAAGTTATTGTCAGTATTGTGGGTATCAGATCGACACTGGGTCAATTTTCTGTGAAAGCTGTGGATCGAAACTTTAGATATCTCCTCATTTTATAAATTAACCTTGAAATATCTGTTCAATTTTTGGGAGGTGTGTAGAGCACTACCCAAATCATATTGTAGAACTAGCAATTCAATTCCCAGATTATAATAATAAAATCACAGAAAATTTGAATGATTTAATAGATATTGAATAATTTATAGAATATATAAAAAAAAAGAGTTGAAATAAGGAGAAACTCTAAAATTAGTTATTTCGGAGTTTTTTTCTTACCAGAATCACTAATAGGCAAGAAATAACTGTTACTAATACAGTTCCAATAGTGAAACCTGGTATTCCCGTATCTTTTGGTTTTTCAGAAGTACGAGAAACTGTTACTGTTCCAGAAGTCGTTGTTGGAGTAGTTGTTAAAGAAGTAGAGCTTGTAGTTGATAGAATCAATCCTGTACAGGTAATAAGCCCAGATTGTACACTACACCCTAGTTGATCATAAAAAGCAATAAAATAAGTGTTCGTTCCTGAAATAATAACAATCGATACCTCGACTGGTATCCCACTCAACCAAGATCCATATGCTATAACATTATTATTTTGATCCAGAACTTCATAATAATCAGGATCATCATCTGTAGCAACCCAAGAAAGAATAACTGTCGTTCCTTCGTCTACCTCAATGTTAGTCAATGCAGGGCTTTCTGTTATCGTAGGGGCGAAAGTTGATGCTGCTGAACCAGCAACTGCTGCATAAGCTGAATACACAGGATCCTGAAATACTTTAAATCCATCCCACTTGGGAAATCCGATTGCTAAAAAGTACATTTCAACATTAATTTTAAATCCTACAGATGATTGCTCATCCTCAGACTCATAAATAGCTTGAAACTGGCCGATGGGCAACGTATTAGAAGTTGTACTCGCTTCTAAGTGCGGATTTTTTGTCCATAAATAATCATTTTTGAGAAAAGCTGAAGCAAACTTAGTACCTTTAGCAGTTTCGAATATAAATGAATCTGATGCAATTGTTTCGTCGTTTCCGACTGATGATCCCGTTGTATCAGACATTTGGAATGAAGATGAGGATGATAATAATACTAAATTACTTATCGCTAATGAATAATTTTCTAAATTCTTTCGTGCACCGACAGCATCAACATCCCAGTTTCCAATAGTTTGATCGATTTTTAGGTTTGCAATAGCATTATTTTTTCCTGGAAATGATAAAACTTCAAAATGCATCTGAAAATCAATTTCATCAATAGAAACGTTAGATGGTCTGTATGCAAAACCATTATATCCAGTGCCTGTAATACCAGTAGAGTGCCAGTCCCAGTAGGACGCCCAGTTCCCAAAAACATCTGTTATTACGGGATAAGTTTTTCCAGTAACATTAACAAACTGAATCCCAAAATCAATTGTGGTATCAAAATCAGGATCATCACCTGATAAAATAATGTTACCAGAATCATGAGCATTATCAAAGGCAATTCCAGGACTGGTGAAAACAAGCGATTCAATATCATTTGGTATAAAGGTATGAGAAATTTCTCCTTGATTAAAATCAATTTTACCGTCTAAATTAGAATCGTCGTATAACCATAACCCTGACCAACTTGTGATTAACTGATTAAATATCCAGGTATCTGATCCTGATTCATCAGAAAATGTATAATACGTCTGGTTAAAACCGAAATCTAACCACGTATAAGATTGATTGTTGCTAGTTAACCAATCCCATCCATTTTCCTCAGCTTCGGCAATAATATCTTCCCAAGTTTGATTCCGGAGCATCCATGCTACACTCCAGTATCCAGGAGCAGAATAATCACCACTAAGCATGATTGTTTGTAAATTAGCTAAAGTAGCGTCAGAAATAAGGGTGAAATTCTCCGCATAATACCAAATAAATGTTTCTGACCATTGCAAACTATAGTTTAGTCTACTAATTCCCATAATACTACTCAAATTATACTCATTATCGAATAAGGTAGTATCTGGATCCCAAAATAGATCAACTTTCATGTGGGAGTATTCCTTGTTAAATTCATTGGTAGTTTGGTAAATTCTTCTTACGAAATACTGATCATTAGTTGTGGATAATTCACCATCAACGTCCAAAGCTCCATTGTCAGGATTTACTGTCCAGATTTCATAACCCCACATATTAGATTTAGGATTGCCAATAACAATAGACCCCACACTTGTCTGTAGATTAATATCCCAATCAGATTCATATCTGTATCTAAATTTGTATCCTTCATGAGATATCCGTGTTAAAATTGGTTCGACTTCGTATGAAACTGTTCGATTCACACCTTGATATGGGACAGATATGACCGGTAACCAATCATTGTTATATTCTAATTCAACGATTTGATTACTAATATTGGCTAAATAAATATTTTGGGAGTAGAAATTATAATCACCTAATCGAACATTGATTCCATCAAGATCATATATTGCGAGAGGATCACCAGCATAAGATGCATTTAAAGGATAATAATGATATTCTCCAAGATATTCGAAATCATCTAAATTTCCAAATGTAAAAATTGTGTCATTGTATGCTCGTATTTCATAATAGAGAAAATTAAAGGGAGGAAATTCATCGGATACATGGCGGTAAATTGAATTATCGGAAGTATATATTATTGAAGTATTATTAATCAATACTTTCCATAATCCAATTGCTTCAGTATTTTCTACTCGAATTTCTTCTAATGTAGTATGATTAATAACATACTCGTAAGTTCCTGTATCATTATAAAGGAACCACGGTTCATATTCACCTTGAGAGTTTAAACTAGTTTTAGCAGAAAAAGCATCCTGAAATTCATTATCAACATTATATTGGAAACTTAACTTTCCATATTGAATATAAAAGCCAGTCTCTCTTGAGTTCCAATAATCCTGAGCTTCAATTCTGGGTAAAAGTTTGTCTTTTTTAACAGCATCAAACGGTACAATATCAAACAAAGATTCGTCACTAGCAAGACGTAATTCCCAATTATTACCTGATTGATTTAGATAAACAAGTTCTCCTGATATATTTACTGACTTTATAGTAGGAACTACTCCGAAATTGGACGTAGTGCTATCTAATTCCCAACTATATTTTGCTGGCATTGTTTCTGTGGGTAACATTATAATTTGGGGTGAATCTTTCACTATGAATAGGGGAAGAGTGTATTTCTCACTAACATTAATTAATCCAAAATCAGGTAAGGTAATTGTAAAAATTTTATCAACATATAATCCTTCATATAATGTATAATTAAATCCACTTATATTTATTATATACCTAGGAGCAAAACAATAATAAACATCGTTTATGCCTTCACAATCAATTTCCACACCTGATTCATACCATGTAGTATTTTTATAAATGTAATATCGTTCACCAGTAACAGCATCTATTACATAACGTAGACCTGTTTCTGATTCCCAATCTGTATATTCGTTTTGAACTTGAAAATTCCAAACTAGTTCATAATTACCGGTAGTAACGTTAAAGAGATATAAAGGCAAGTAGTTATTATAATCATCTAACAAGAATGAAGTTTCGCTTAGTATATTATACGCAGTTTGATTGTATTTATCTTGACTTTCCCAATATTCTGATTGTATTATTTGGTCTGTTATAATCCGTAAAACAGATCCATTTACCAGTTTGAAAGTATAAATATCACTAAATAGAATTTCATCCCAATAAATTGTTGCATACCGGGAAAAAGTATCAATAATAGTCTCATTTAAATATTCTAAATCAGTTCCATTGACTAATGAAGCATTGAATTCAAGGGTATAAATGGTAGAACCAGTAGTTTCTTTTATTACTATCTTAGTTCCATTTAATAAGGTGTAATAACGTTCATATTCATCAGTACTTGGATTCCAACTTCCTTTTACTAAGAATTCTCTTGATTTTTGATAATAAAAATCGTAGTCTTGAAAAGTTTGAATTAATTCAATCTCATCATTAATCATAATGTATGGATCTTCCTTGATTAAGTAATTTTGAGAATTATATTCCAAATAAAGAGGATAATCAAGTAAATCAACATGAATATCTTCTCCACCGACGTTTATTCTTGGAACTTGATCTTCTAACCAGATTGTTGACACTTGGGAACCATAAGTTCCGTCATAGTCTTCACTGAACTCATATTTTTCAAATTTAACTTCAAAATTATAATATAATTCGGGAGTGTTTCCTGTAATGGAAATATTCATATCAAAAATGAGTTTCCCATACAAAAAAGTAACAGAACGGGATAAGATATCAAGAAGATTAGAATTATTGTCTCCAATGAGATTTGATGGACTTCTAAAACCTATCCAATCATCGATCCATTCACCAGTGACTCGATCATAAAATTGGTGTGTCCAATGCAACCCAGTTCTTGTAACTTCTTCCCATACCAAGTATGGACCATATTCCCATACAGGAACAGTTCCAGTATAATTCCAATGATATCCTGTGTACTCAACTTCTTCCCAATCTATATATTCACCGTATACCAAGTGGGTTCTTTCAGTACTGTTATACGCTACCACATTAATTTCATTTTTTATGAAGTCATACCGGGTAATGAGCTCTATGAAAGAATATTGGTTATAAGTCTCATTCCAAAATTCTTCCCATCCGTTTAAAGAAAGACTGACAGCTTGAAGATCCGTCGTATCGGGATATTCTCCCTTTAATTCGGAGACAACTCTAAAAGATTCACTTTCTTGAACTGTGAGTGTTTCTCTTGTTATTTCTCCACTTGATGTAAACAATCTAGTGTTTGCAATACGAGCCTCTATTCCGATTTTCATTTGGTCATTTTCAAGTTGATTAATAGAATTCCCGAATACATCATAGACATAAACATCATAATGTAGGAAAATACCCTTAGGAACCTTATCGATAACTGTAAGATTAAATAAAATGGAGGTTCTACCTGTTCCAGCATTATATTGGTAAGAACCACCGTTATAAACGACGAGATTGTCTGTCAAATTTGTGGTGATGTCTCTAACGAATAATTCATTTTTTTGTAAAATATCATTCCAGTATTGGAAACCAATTTTTGAAACAATTTGATTAACAGTTCTATTCGGGTACACAATAAGTAGTAATTTTTCTTCTCCCCAGAAACCATTTATTTCTCTATCTCGAGGAGCATCAAAAGGAACAAAAATTTCTCTCATTTCATAAACATCTTTCGTAATAGAACCCTCAATTCCTGTCATCCACTGATAATACCCTAATATGCTGTTATAAACCCAACCCGAATCAAAATTTGTTGTCTTTGGATAAGTTTCAGCGACGCTGAGATATTCCTCATAATAATAAGGTAAATCTAGGGCAAATATTGCATACTCTAAGTCGTTATAAGAGGAAATGTTTAAATTAACATTGAATGGGACATCACGTGTCACAGAACCCAAAATTTTACCATCATTATCGGTTATTGATGTTTTATATCCTTCAAATCCACCAAATTCAATATCCGCTACAGATCCAATGAAAAAGTCTCTATAAGGTGGAGAGATTTGATATGCGTGGTAACCAAAGGAAACTGGGCTAAAATTTTCATCCATAATGAATAATGATATTTGCCATCTCCCTTGAGGAATTACTGGATCCAAATATCCTACTATATGTAAATCCCAAGAATTAGAGGTAGTATTGAAGCTAATACTTCTTTGGGTATCATCGAAAATATAGAATTCAGATGGAGTTGGAGATGGAGTTGGATCAGAAGTATTGGACTCCATTAACAACGAAAACCATCCTGGTACAAAGCTGAATGGTGGAAGATCATATGTAATATTCGAATATCCATAAAATCCACCATAAGTATAAGAACGATCTTGAGTCACATAAGATAACTGAAATCCTCCAAGGCCATAGCCTTCTCCAGCTAGAGCATCTAAAGGAATTTTGAGATCAACAACCCATTTATTATTAACTCCAGTTTGTGCTGCATCCTCTAATCCAATAGGAGTCCCATTTTCATAAGTTAATGTATACGATGGGGTTGGACCAAATTCCCAACTAGTGCTGGTAGATACAATAAGCTCATTTGATAATCCCTGAAAAGTATCCCAAGTGATTGCTTTTACTTGAGTAGATTGTGATAGTTTTTCAGATTTATCAATAGAAGAATCTTTATTATTAACATTGCTAACTAAAATATTTGATTCATTTATATTAAACTCTTTAAAATCGTTTGATATCACTGCTAAGGGAAAAATTAATGTAAAAACAATAAATAAAGAAAATATTATTTTTTTATTCAAAACAACCATTTAAAAATCATCATCCTTGTTTTTTTCTATCAATATTTTTCTATATGAAGAAATAGGATGAAAGGAATAGATATATCTACTGAAACGAACGTATTTTCGTAATGAAAGAATCTACGTATTCTTTTTTAAGTAAATAAAAGAATTTTTGATCTTATTTTAAGTAAAATGAACATTAGTTTGTTTTAGGACTTAATCAGAGTAACTAATCAAATTCATATAGTACCCTTTTGTCGGATTTTTCTTTATATAAATATCTTTGTACTAGGTAGCCCTAATATAACAATTAGATATTAAGTAATTAGTAAAATTAGTAATAGGTCTCTCAGAATTGTCTTAACATTAAGGAAAAAGTGTTGGGAATATACTAAAAAAATTCATGCTTGTCTTTAATATTCTGTTAGATTATGAGCAAAATAAGAAAATTATATTCCATTATTCCAGCGAAAACAAGTGGAATCAGATTCTTCATTTGTTATTTTTTTGATTTCACTCCACATGTTAAACAATAATTATCTTGTGGGGGCATGTATGAATTACAATTCCAGCATTTTTCCTCATATAATTCCTTAGATGGTTCGGGTTCAGAGCCAGAATCAAAATTATCAAATGAAGTAGAATCCAAAGAAAATGTAGAGGATTGAGCAAAAGAATAATCTCTTGAAATTCGTTCATTAAATTTTTCTACTTTTTCCCTGTTTTCCTCAACCCGAACATGTAATAAACCAAAAAAATTGTAAATTAACATTAATGCTATTAGTACAAGAAATAATCCGCCTATATAAATAAAAACTTCAGAGGATAATGCATTGAGTACTCTTTCTAGAGCTAATTCTTGGTCTATTTTTGGATTGTTATAGTAAGTATATACAATTGTCTGGTTATTTTGATTTATTGAAAATCCCCCCGCAATTCTGTCATAAAGATCCAAAAGAAATAATGTAATTCCTGAAATCAAAGCAGTAACCGTCATTATTAATAATGGATAGTGAAAGATCAAGACTGTTGATATTTTCAGTTCTCTATTTCTGATTCTCTTTTGTGTCCTGAAATAGAGTATTAGTATCAATATAAATACGATTAAATAATAAATTAATCCAACTGCATAAAATGGAATTCTAATGTCATTAGTGATAACATAAAACAGAAATAATATCCCTGGAAGAATGAAAACAAAAAATGCAATCAGTATTGAAAACATAATCACTATTAAGTAAAAATAAATAATAAATGGTAGAACTATACTTATAAAAATTAACACAGCAATATTAATCCATAAAAATGATCTTTGTATTCTTTCTTTAGTTGTTGCTGATATTGTTGATGTTTTTGATAAACCCTCATCAATCGGTAATATTATTGAGCTCAATACTCCGGGGTAAAGTAAACCTATTACCCATAACAGCAAACCATATAAAATCATCAGTGTTCCTAATAATGTTGCAAAAATTGTTGTTTCTTGCTCTTCAGTTCTTGGAAATGTCTCCAATGCTGAAAAAAAATTGTTATTATATAATGAGAATGCGATTAATCCTATACTTAATATAACTGTTCCTACGATGTAGAATGCAGCACGATTAGTTGAATCTTTAATCAATTATTTCAACCTCTTTATCATATTTTCTTGTTTTTTTCATAATATTATAATTTTGATTTGGAAAAATTACTATAATTATATACATTTTGTAGGAAAGGGTAACAAATTAAATAATCGTACTCTATCCTTATCTCAGAAAGTAATTTATTATGACCCAAAAACGAAAAATCAAGTTAGTTTTAGAAAGTAAGCCAACTTCAGATGGAGCCGGAGTAAAATTAAGGAGAGCATTTGGAAATGCTGAAGTTCCATTACTTGATCCTTTCCTATTATTAGATAATTTTGGGACTGATAATCCTGACGATTATATGGCAGGATTTCCTATGCACCCACATAGGGGAATCGAAACAATAACCTATATGTTGCATGGAAAAGTAGAACACGAAGACAGTTTAAAAAACAAAGGAGTGATTGAATCTGGTGATTTACAATGGATGTCTGCTGGTTCTGGAATAATCCACCAAGAAATGCCCCAACTTAGCTCTGATAAGCGAATGGCTGGTTTCCAACTTTGGGCGAACTTACCACGTGTTCAAAAAATGTCTAAACCTAAATATAGAGATATAACAAAAGATGATGTCCCTGTTATTGAAACTAAAGACAAAGTTAAAATCAAAGTAGTTGGTGGGGAGTTTGAGGGAGAAAAAGGACCTGTGAAAGACGTTGCAATTAAGCCTACTTATTACCACATAACTATGCCAAAAAACACTTCAATAACAATTCCATTTGAAATTGATCATACTGTATTTGCTTATGCTTTTCAAGGTAGTGGTTATTTTGATGCAGAAAGATCTGAACTTGTCAATACTAACGATCTTGTTTTATATGAAAATGGTGAGATAGTTACCATTCAATCCGGTTCAGAAGGATTAGAATATTTATTGATATCCGGAAAACCTTTGAATGAACCTGTTGCCTGGTATGGCCCAATAGTAATGAATACTAGAGAAGAATTGGTAATTGCTTTTGAAGAATATCAGAAAAATGAATTTATAAAACATGAAGTATGATAATTACGTTAAATCACTTTTTTTAATTCAATCCTGACCAAATATTAGCTTGCATAATTTATAGTTTTAATTATTAAATTCCTATTAATAAATGTATAATCGTAATGGCCCAATGTCGTGCTATCTAAGTTTCATTAAAAATGAAATTTACTAGTAGAGTGGGAATCAAACCTTTTTTTGAATTATTTAAAATCAATATTGAGTATCATTGAGTAAAATTGTGTTTAGTTTAATTAGGATTTAGTAAATTTAGTAAAGTAAGCGTTCCTACAAATTACATTGAATTAGAAAATTTTTTAAATATTACTAAAGCAAATAATTAATTTTTAGGATTTTTACATAATGAATTTGATTATGCTTCTTAGATTTTTTGTTCCATTACTAACTATGCTGGTTATACTATATGTTGTCATAAAATTCACTTTTGCTCAAAAACATAAATCTAGTAAGGAATTATCACTAAATTTTACAATTGGTTTGGGATTAATTGCATTAGGGTCTGGTATATTTTCTATAACTCCTCTACTTGAAAATGGTCAAGTTTTATTGGCTGAACTTAGTTTAGGTGGGTCTCTAATTCTTATGATGCTTGGTATGGTTTTCTATGTTGAATACTGGCACGCTCTTTATAAAAAAATCCCTTGGATTTCAAAACTTTTTTATTTTTCTGTGGGTGGAGGTTTCATTTTATTACTAAATAATCCTTGGGAGATATTTTATAGTGAAAATTATGGGTACACTCAAAACTTATCAGAGATTTTTATAGCTGTTCTCATCCTTCAATTTGTTTGTGGAGTAGTGATTATAATACTATCTCTTCGTAGTATTAAGATGAGAATTGATAGCAAAATAATTAAATTTGAAAATATCATACAGAATGAACTTCAAAAAGAAGATCAAATTATTCAAAAAATCGCTCTAACAGATGTGAAAATCAATTTAGAAATGAAAAATAGAAGGATAGATCTAATAGCTTTTTCTTTTATTTTTGGTATATTTCTTATAGGGATTGGATTTCTTCCAAACATCATCCTCATCGATTTTATAGGTATATTGATTGCATATGGTCCACAAGCTTACATTTTATCAAAGGATAGCGAGTTAATACTCTATTTATTATCTCAAAGGCCTCTTGAAGAAACGAAAAATTTACAAAATAACGTTAATTTACTTCCCCAACAATTTAATGGTTCTTCTGAAATCCCTCAGAGCGAAATTCAAGCCTTGATTAATTTTATTGAGAAAGCTGATGCAATTTTTTACGAGAAAGATCATAACGTATGAAAAGAGGTTTATTTACCTTAAAAAGACTAAGTAAATTTATTTCAGAGGAATAGCATTAAAGAAACATATTGAATAGGTTCAGAAAAATAATGGATATTTTTCAAATAATCAGAATTATTTCCCCACTTACGTTTATCATTGCTGTTCTATTCCTTGTTAAGAAAAATATTTCTTCACGTAAGCAATATTCTGGTAAAGAATTGTGGTTATATCTTACAATTGCTCTAGGACTATTAGCTTTAAGCATGGCTGCTTATTCTATCACTCCTTTTGTAGCAAAGGATCAATATTTGTTAGCCGAGCTTTCTTTGGGAGGTACTCTAATTCTAATAATGATTGGAATGGTATTTTATGTTGAGTATTGGCATACTCTATATAAAAAAATCCCATGGATTTCAAAGCTTTTTTAATATATATCTGGGGGGACTTTTTTTTTAATTATATATAACCCGTGGGAGATATTTTATATTGAAGGATATGGTTATACTCAAAAAATTCCTAGTGTTTTTGTAATATCTCTCTTAATACAAGTTATCTGTGTGTGGATAATTTTTTTTCAATCTCTTCAGAGTATTAAAAAAAGGATTGATTCTAAAATAAAAATTATTAATGACCTCATAGAAAGAGAGTTAAATGATAAGAAAAGAGATATCTTAATACTCAATAAAAAGCAAGAATTAATAATAAAAAACAAACGATTAAATTTTATTATTATTTCATTTACTGTTGGTCTAATTTTTGCAGTTTTGGGATTATTACCAAATGTGATTATTCTAGGTGGAGTAGGCATGTTAATAGCATTTGTTCCACAAGCGTACATATTATCAAAAGATAACGTATTATTTCTCTACTTATTAACTCAAAAAGTAAAAGAAAATACTACTACCCTCCAAAAAAATTTCACTCATCTCCAACAACAATCGGAGGGACCCTCTCAAATTCCACAAACAGAGATTCAGGCATTAATGAATTTTATCGAGAGAGCTGATACGCTTTATTTTGATGAAGAATCCTAAATTGAAATAATTAAATGAATATATTTATTATTTAAAATACTTTTTTGATCATATTCTTAATTACTGCAAGAATTTGTGAATTTTCAGTAATAATTAGGGATATTAAAAAAATGAATTTGTTTCTGGGAGCGATTATGATAATATCTCTTCGTAGTATTCCTTTTATATTCGGGAATTATAATAATATGGACGGGACATAGATATTTTTACTTGAAAGTATGCCAACCTACAATTTTTGGAAAATCAGCAAGTTTTTAAATGTGATATTGTTATATTCTTAATTTTGGGGATTTCAAATAAAATGAATATCTATCAAATTCTTGTATTTATTTTCCCATTCATATCAATGCTAGTAATCTTATTTCTCCTTAATATAAATCTCTCAACCTTCAAAAAAAGTTCTAGAAAAAAAACGTGGTTTAATTTTTTCATTGCTTTAGGACTTTTTGCAGTAAGCATGGCTGTTTTTTCCATAGCTCCTTTTATCACAAAAGGTCAAGATATGTTAGCTGAGCTTTCTTTAGGTGGCGGCTTAATTCTTGTAATGATTGGAATGATATTCTACGCTGAATACTGGCATACTATTTATAAAAAAATTCCATGGTTTTCTAAACTCTTTTACTTTGTTGCAGGCGCTGGTCTTGTTTTGTTATTATATCATCCATGGGAAATATATTATAATGAGAATTATGGTTATACTCAAAAACTTTCAGAGATTTTCTTAGGAATTCTCATCATTCAATTTATTTGTGGTATCATGATTGTAACACAATCTCTTCGTGGTATTAAAATGAGATTAGATAGTAAAATATTAATATTTGAAGATTTTATACAAAATCAGTTCGATCCTAATCAAGAAAGAAGCGAATTAATTGAAGGAAAAAACAGTTTAATAAAGAAAAAGAAGCGATTTGATTTTATAATTATTTCATATTTTCTAGGTCTAATCTTTGTAATATTAGGTATTATGTTTCCGGATACTATTATTCTAGACTCAATTGGAGTGTTAATCGCATTTGGTCCACATGCTGTTATTTTATCAAAAGATGAAGAATTAATATTTTACTTATTATCCCAAAAAGTTCAAGAGGAGGAAGAAACTCTCCAAAAAAAAGTTACTCTTCTCCATCAACAATTTAATGGTTCTTCTGAAGTCCCTCAGACCGAGATTCAAGCCTTAATAAATTTTATTGAGAAAGCTGACTCTATTTTTTACAAGGATAAATAATTCATGAACAAGATTGATTTTCTGACTAATTTATCTTTAGAAAATTTTTTTAGTCATATTGATAATTTTATTGTGTGTTTGTGAATCCTCTAATATTAAGAGACTATTCCAAAAGTCCATTTCTAAATCAAGCGGAATGCTATCAAGCACTTTTATTTCAATATGTTTTTGGATTTCTATAGTTAAATTCTCTAATAATTTTTTAACTTCTTCTGGACTTCCGTGAGGAACTTGATTAAAGATTAAATAAAATGATCTTGGTTTCAATGATTTTTTCAAAGTAGTATAGATTGTTTGAAGAATATAAATTGCTAAATCTAGGGAATGAATAACAGGACGATGAACTAATACAATTGAATCGGCCACTGTTAGAGCACTAGCACTATTATACGAAAGGTTAGGTGATGTATCTAAAATAAATCTTTGATATCCTTGTTTTTCAAGACTTTCGCGTAATTGAGAAAAACGTTGAAGAGCTTTCCAATGTGTTTCTTCAACTGGTTCTAATAACCCTTGACCTAGAACTGGTTTGGGATCACCGAATATAACATTGAGATTTGGAATAGTAGTCTGAGATATTACTTCGGTTTCTTTACATTTACCTAATAAAAAGTCATTCCCAGAATTTTTTTGACTGGATTTAACTTGTATGTTTGATTGAAAAGATGGAGATACAAAATCGCAATCCATAACAATTGTTTTAAATCCTGCACGAGCAGAAGCGGCTGCAATGTTCAGAGCAATAAATGTTTTACCTGAACCTCCTCTGAAACTATGAGTTGCAACAATTTTCATATTGATCCCCTTCTTAGGTAATTTTCAAGTTACTTTCATGCCTTCTTGATCAATTTTCCTAATTCTGTAGAGAATTGCTTTATTTTTTGTTTCTTTTGATATGAATCCTCGGCTTACCAAGTAGTATAAACCTTGTTTTATTTCTTTTTCAGTTAATTTATCAGTTTTAATTAAATCATTTTCTGTTATTGGTTGTTGTTGGAGAAGAGTTAATGCGATCATATAAGCAGATTTGTTCTTTTTTTCGAGTTCTGCAACAGTTTTATGGTCATAAAGAGTGCGAAATAAGGAATAGTAAACCGCTTTTTTTTCCTCAAACTTTTCTCTTCCCAATCCTCGACCATAATATTTTAAGAACTTGTTTTTTTCTACTAATTTTTCTGCTCGTATATATGCAGTATTAGGATGAATATCGAGCTCATTAGCCAGATCTATACGTGATACAGGAATTCGTTGATTTATTTCATCTAAATGAGCCATAGCGTCAATGGTTTTTTGCATATATTCCACTATTTCAGGTTTACTCTTTGGAAGCAGGTTCTCAGAAAGTATCTCCAGTTGTGATGAAATTCCTTCAATCTTTTCATCTAAGCGAGAAACATAATCTACTAATTCTTTCAGTGCAATTTTTACTTCATTAGGATTTTTTGCTGATTCCATCGAGAGTTTTAACCTCAAGACAAACAAAGTTTGACAATTAAAGACATTCTATATTATTTATAAATTTAATGTTTGTGTTTATATTCAAATATTTTTTGTTATTATATATTTTAAAATTTAATGGAATTGCATAAATTTATAAATATATTGATCAGAAATCAGTAAACATAATTAACAACAAAGAAGTCGAGTATGATAAGAATGAGGCTGTTAAGTAAAAAAATAAGTATCAATTTGAAATTTTTCATCATGATTGGAATATTTTTCTTTTTTATTGTTCCTAATACTAATTTGATAGTTCCTGTGCTAGAAAAAGAGAGAAATATTGAAAAAGACAGTAGAGAAATTAATTCTTCTATCAAAAATTCCCTATCTGCTGTTCAACCGCTTATATTAACTACCCCTGAAAGTAAAACTTACAATGCTCCAATGAGTGGATACTTTCCAGGAACGTTTGCTTTTGAAAACAATATTCATGGGACAACGGGGACTAATATCGATTTTATAGATGAATACTATGATACGGCAGGAGGAGATTTTGTGGATATTTATGTAGCGTGGACTGATTGGGATGGTCATAAAAAGCATTTGCAAGTCAGAGATGCTCAATCTGGTACTTATACATGGGGTGTACATCATTTTAATTCTGCTCCGATATCTGGAACAGTCGAATTTCTTCAGAGTACAACAGGAACGACTGGAGTACAATATTTCCAATTAAGAGCTAATGATGATACAACAGCAATTGAAATTAGATATAACTTAGTTGTTGGGAAATACCAGTACTTCGATGGATCTACTTGGGTAGATATTGCAGATATTTCTAGAGATTTTTTTGTCCATCATTCTATTAGTTTTGATTGCAATACTGGTGTAAATGGACAATTTACTTGGATAATCAGTTATGTTAATGGTACGGAAATTGGAAGAGTAGATAATATTGAATTTGTAAATGATTTAAATAGTATTGAGGAATTGTATGTTGGGACTGATACTTTAAGCTATTTAATTGGAACTCAATATGATGCTTTTGGTTTTAGTTGGGATCCTGACTATAATATTGGTGATAATCGACATGAAGGATTACTAATAAGTTTTGATACTTCTACTCCATATGACTGGATAGGATATTCCTTGGATGGGAACAACAACGTAACAATCTATGGAAATACAACTATTCCTATGCCTGCAGCTGGAAGTCACGTGATCCAAGTAATTGCAAATGATTCCTTAGGAGATTGGTACGTCTCAGACCTACGAGCTTTTCAAACAAATTATTTAGAGGATCATTTGCCAATTATAATTGATGGGAATGCAGATTTTGCTACCCAAGCAGGTATTGAGGGATGGCAGGGAAATGGTTCACAATCAAATCCTTATATCATAGAGGATTATTTCATCAATAATGCATCTAATCATGGAATCATAATTAGTAATGCTAATGTTTTTTTCATTATTAGGGATGTTTGGGTCAATGGATCAGATCAATTCGGTTTTTATTTAGACAACACAAATAATGGGGCTTTGTATTTTAATAATGCCACCAATAATAAATATCAATTTCAGTTATTGTATTCCGACTACAATACTTTGGTCGGTAATAATGCAGACGGTCACGAGGGATTTCGTGTGCAATGGTCCCACAATAACATATTGACTAATAACACTGCAACAGGTAGTGACATTACTGGTATTTATCTCGAACGTGCAAACCAGAACATCCTAACTAACAACACCGCAACCAATAATAATTTTTTTGGCTTCTACCTAGCTCAAGCTCACCAGAACACATTTATTAACAATACTGCAACAAATAATGCAATATATGGATTCCATCTTTACTCATCCGACCAGAATACTTTTACAGGTAATAATGTAATCAATAACATTAATCATGGGTTCTATCTTAGAGGTTCTAGTGATCTTAATTCTCTTTCCTTTAATTTAGTTTCAGATAATAACGCAGGAGTCTATATTGATGATTGTTCTGAAAACACAATAAGTCGGAATATCTTTGAAGATAATTCATATGGCGTACAGTTAACGGCTAATAGTGCTTTTAATATTGTTATAGATAATATATTCATATCAAATATCAATGGAGATATTAGAAATGATGGTAGTAATAATATCGTTTCACATGATTCTATCTCAATAGATGGGAATAGTGATTTCGCTTCTCAAGCTTTAAGTGAAGGATGGCCAGGTGATGGTTCAGAAAATAATCCTTATCTCATAAAAGATTATCTTATTAATGGCTCAATTCTTGAAGGTGTAGAAATATCTAATACAAATGTTTATTTTGTATTAGAAAGCATATTAGTTAATAATTCAGGAACACATGGAATTCAATTAGTTAATGTAACAAATGCTAAGTTAATAAACAATACTGCTATCAATAGTGTTGATAGTGGCTTTGATTTAGTTTTAGAATTCAATAATAATGTTGTTATTAATAATACTGCTATTAATAATGGAAGAGCTGGTTTTGGGGTGTGGTGGGGAGATAATAACTTATTGATGAATAATACAGCAATTAATAATGGTCAACATGGATTCCAGCTTGAAAATTCTAATTATAACGGACTTTTTTATAACGTCGCCACCAATAATAGTCAACATGGTTTTTCTTTCTATTTAAATGCCAATTATAATAATTTCACTTTTAATTATGGTGTTAATAATGGAGAATCAGGAGTAAAATCAACTCAATCATCAAATAATTATATTCATAAGAATATTTTAGAAAACAACTTAGAATATGGAATTTGGTTGGATGCGAGTAGTTCATTTTATAGTGTTATTGAAAATACTGTTCTTTTCAATTATTTAGGGGATATAAAAGACGATGGATCTTCTAATACTATTCTAAACAATAACGTTAGCGATAGCCCTCTTATTTCCACTCCCAGTGATTTCAGCATATATTTTGGAGATACTGGGTATTCAATTCTCTGGACAGTAACAGATAATAATCCAGCGAATTATACCGTTTATGATAACGGGACTATTTTTGATACAGGTTTTTGGACAGATTCAGTCATTACATGGCTAGATGGATTAGAAGAAGGTCTTCACAACTTTACTTGTATTGTACAGAACTCCTATGGTAAATCAGCTTCTGATCAAGTAGTAATCACAGTGTTACCGGCCGCTCCTGATACAACTCTCCCAACAATTTCTTCTCCTGCAGATTTTAGCTTTGAAGAAGGTTCTATTGGATATAATGTAGCATGGATAGGTTCTGAGGATCATCCTTGGTGGGCATCAGTCTGGAGAAATAATACGTTAATCTATGATCAATCTTGGACTCTATTGAACGATAAGATTGAAATAAATTTAGATGGACTTAATGCAGGTTTGTATAATTTTACTTGCTCTCTTTTTGATGAAGCAGGGAATTCTGTATCAGACATGGTTTTGATAACAGTAACAGTAGCTGCGCTTGATACTGAAGCACCTATAATAACTCCACCAAATCCTGTTACTTATGAGGAAGGTTCTACTGGTAATACAATAACTTGGAATTGTTCAGATGCCCATCCCTATGCTTATCAAATCATGATTAATAATACAAGTTTTCCAAATCATGTAAATAATCCTTGGCATGGCGAGAATATTACTATTTCAATAGATGATCTGAATATAGGGATATGGGTGCTGAATTTGACTTTATGGGATCTTTCTGGGAACATAGCATCTAATGAAGTTATAATAGAAGTAATCCCAGAAGCTCCCGATATAACTGCACCATTTGCAAGCCAACCCGCAGACCTTATTGTTACAGAAAATATGTCTGGAACAATTATTTGGGAGGTTAACGATGAACATCCTTACGATTACGTAATCCGTAAGAATGGAACACAAATTTTCGTGCGTGATTACTGGGTTTCTGGTATTATTCAATACCACTTTTCCTCCCTACCTCTTGGAACATGGGAATTTAATTTAACTGTATGGGATGAAGCAGGAAATAGTTTTTCAAGTATTGCTATTGTAAAAGTCCTTCTTGGGAATCTATATGATATCCAGACACCAGAAATTTCTCATATTCCAGATCAAACTTTTATATTTGGCAGTAAAGGAAATAGTATTGTAATTTATCTTTTCGATCAAAACCCTCAAGGGTATTCTTCATTTATTTTAGGAGTCACTCAGAATCCTATTGAAACTCCTTGGTCCATTCCTAATATCCAATTCGAACTTTCATTAGATGGATTAGCAGTTGGAATATACACAATCAATATTTCTGCGTGGGATGTATTTGATAATTTCAATTCACTAACATTTACAGTAACTGTAACAGGGGATACTACTCCTCCAACAGTTAATCATCTCTCTGATATTACAACCTATTCTAGTATACCAGTAAGTTTTACTTGGGTAGTATCAGATAATGTCTTACTTTCCTATTTTGAAATTATTGATCTGAATTCAGAACAATTAATAGTTAATGACACTATTGTTGGCAATGTAGCAACATTTGAAATAGATAATCTTTACATTGGGATATATGATTTCAGAATTATTGTCTATGATTCTTCAGGTAATTTTGCTATGGATGATGTAAGAGTGACAGTCATTGAAGGCGAACCATCCCCAATAGAAATTTCAACTTCACCTGGATTTGATTTTTTCTCAATTTTCACTATTTTGCTGTTCGTAATAATATCTAAAAAGGCTATTAACAATAAACGGAGGTCAAAGAAATGAGTATTCAACAAAAAATAAGAAATGGTAAAGTTTCATATAAAAGTTTTATTTATGGGATCTTACCCATATTGATCATCAGTGGTTCAATCTTAACGTATCAGGTTTACATGTCTGACTCGGTAGAAGAACAAGAATTATCAGAGGAACTTTTTTTAAGCAATAAAATCTTAGATGAACCCTATTTGATGAATCAACCTTTATTAGAACAATACCAGAAAAAATCTAATATTCCTGATTCACTTTTACAATATCTCTCTGATGAAGATCGTATGAAACTTGAAGAGTATGATGAATATCTTAGTGAATTCTCAGATTCAGATCTTAAAGCCTTTCAAATGTATGAAGAGAAATTGAAACAACTATCCTATCCAGATCAATCGTCATTAAAAGTCTACGACTATTTTGTTAACCAGGTTGATCCACGGGAACTTACAAAAAATATTTCTTCTGATGACCTTCCTAATTTCCAAGAATCGCTTGAATCATTTTTCTTTCAAGATTGGACAAATTCTCCTTCTGATTCTCTCTTAGATAATGCTAGTGAGAATTTGGAATCTGTAACTAAACAAGATGAACAGTACATTGAAACTATTAACCAAGTAGCAGAAGAAGATTACCAGGTAATCGATAAAACTTTGATTACGGCAAATCAGGAGATTTTTACTAGAACAGTAATTACTGATAATTGGAATATGACCGAAAGAACTGAAATAAATGGAAAACCAAGAATCAAACTTATTGAAGCAGATTTTTCTGGTTTTGATAACTTCACAATACCTATTACGCATAAAATAGATGAAACAACCACTGAACAAGTAATCAAGTCTGCTGATGAAGTAGAATGGATTACAAAAACAATTAATGCTAAAATAGGATTTGAATTTGACGTTCCCGGTTTCAACCATCAATTAGATTTAGAATTATTCATTATTAGATTTAGAGCTTGGGCAATTTTTGAAACTGGATTTCATTTGGTCTTTCCAGTAAAACTCATTATCGAATATCCAGCTCAAGTGGTTGAAGGCGCTGAGTATTCACTGAAAGTAACTTTAGAACCTATTGATCTACCAGACTACGACGAATTTTTAATTAAATTTATTCTCGATATCGGAGTGGGATTGGATGTGTTGCTCCCAAAAATAACAATAAAATGGATACCTATTTGGATTTGGTGGTGGGGATGGAAACTGATTAAAATTCCCGTTCCTATATTGAGTTTCTTTTGGTTCCCAATTTTTAATTTCCCGATAGTAGATTATTCATTTAAATTGAATAATTCTTATGCTACCCCCCTTGCCGGTGACTCTGTAAATATTGATCTTGGTTTGGATCTGGATCTTCTTCCAATCATTGCCAAATTAAAAATTCCCTATGTTTCAGCTATTTGTGATGCACTGTCTAAAGTCATGGAAGTTGGTGTAGGACTTGGATTTCTTGAAGTCATAGGTAATGCTGTCACTGGTCATCTTAAAGTATCCGCAGGTAAGACATTAACCACTGAAAATAGTGTTAGTTGGACGGAATCAGGGGATATTAATACACTCAATTTTAGAGTTCCCTCCTCTGGAGAGGACTATCTTAGTCTTTATGTTTCAAATTTAGTTTTTCATGCTAGTAATGTATTATGGACTCCAGAGTTTTTTATCAAATTTAAGGATGTAGATATTGGAAAAATTCTTTTGGAATATCAAGTTAATAAAGAACTAGAACTAGAGGATGATGAAGAATTTGAACTACCAGATTCTATTCCTGACGGTTTACTCATTATCCCACTTAATAAATGGTGGGGTGAACATCGTTTTCCCATCTTCCAATTTCCTTTAGGAGAACAGCATGTACCAGGACTCTATTGGTATGGAATTAAAACATCTACGATAGCTGATACAGACGTTTACGATTTTACTATGGATATAGAGGAAAGAATTGTAAAAACTATGACATTTAATCAAGGAAGTTTTGCCACTGTACAAACATTTGATAAAGTTTATGAGATCACATTACAGAATACAGGAGGATCTACAGATGTTGTTGAACTACAAGTCCAAGATTTACCACAGGGATATACTGCTACATTTGATAGAACAGTACCACAATACGAGATTAGTAATTCCCCAACTATGGTAAACTTAATCATTTCACCACCTAAAAATATAGATCTACCCCCTGGTGAATCAAATTTCAGTGTTAAGGCTACTAGTCAGGGAAAACGGAATTTATTACTTGCAAATGATTCTCTCATTCAAAGTGTAACATTAAAAATCCCTGAAATCACTGATCTGAGTCTTGAACTTGATTTACCAACGGAAAAGTTTGAAGTAATTCAAATAGATCCCCATATGGTAATGTCCATTGAATTCTATGGTGGAAACCTCGGAAATCTAAAAGACAATATTACAGTAACTGGTCGTCTTTATTCAGCCGAAACCTATCTAAAAACTTGGGAGCAGAATTTTTCTGTCGATCCATACGGTTCTGGGTCTAGTCAATATTATAATGATGAATTTACTTTTAATTACAGTAAGAGTGATTTATTTCCGACTCCGGGGCTATATACGTTAGATATTATAGCATCAAGTCAAAAATCATCTTCAATTGTCAAGATCCAAAGACGAATTCTTAATTTCACCAAGTTTTATGATTTAGAAACTTCTATCTCACCTGTATCCACTACATTATTTGCTAACTATGGACATAATTTTACTCTTAACATTACAAACATAGGTAATGCTAGAACAAACTTTTCGCTTATATCTGATGGTTGGGATCAATATTTAGATTTTCCAAGTCAAATTCTCAATGTTGAACCTCAGGAAACAAGAGAAATACTTGTTGAATTGTATATCACTGATCCACAAAATGTTCCTGCAAAAGACTACACCTTTAGAATACTCTCAATTGCAGATGGAAGTGGAGATAAAGTACATTCAACTGAGATTGTAGATGTTACTGTCTTAGATCCAGATTTTGTCGCTCCCGATATCACTTATATACCGCATTATGAATTTCCTAGTGGTCTAATAATCCCGCAATCATCGTTAACATTTAAGCTTGAATGGGAAGCGTTTGATGACTATCCTAATATTTATTCTATCTACATTGATGATGTAGTATACCAAACTGGTTCTTGGGACAACAATACACCTACACAAGTTCCAGTAACTGGTATAAATCCATTAGTAGTTGGTAACCATAATATAACGATTGCTTTCACTGATTTGGTGGGTAATATTGCTTCAGATCAAGTACTGGTAACTATTGTTTCAGCAGATGTAACAGATCCACTTATTGTACCAGTTACAAATGCATTTTCTGTACCGCAAAACTTTAATTTCTCTCACTACCTTATTTGGAACTGCACGGAAGAATTTTTGTTTAATGCAACGATTTATTTAAATGGAACCGAGCTTTCCCTAGAAAATCTATATATTCAGGAATATCCAAATGAAAATAATAAATTTTATGCTAAATTTGGAATTCTACCAGGATCATTGGCTGAAGGCATTTGGAATTTCACTTTCATTGTCCAAGATATGAATGATAACAGTGCATCCTCAACAATCTATGTCTCTGTTACTCCAATAGATTCAAATTTTCCCCAATTGACAACTTTGCCCAATTCATTAGCTTATCTTATGCGAGGTGATACATTAAATTTTACAGCTACTGATAGTTATCCAGATAGATTTGAATTATGGAGAAATTCCTCCCTTTTGGAAAATGCAACCTGGCAATCTGGTGTACAAGTGATTCTTAATGTGGATGAACTAGATCTTTTCATTGGAGCTAACTATTTAGAATTGTATCTCTACGACCTTTCGAAACACGTTACCTATCATCAATGGATATTTAATTATCGGGATATTGATACGCCATCTTTACTTGAAGAACCGAGCGATTTCACAGTCTATGAACATAATTACACAGATACAGTTTTCCCACAATGGAAAATACATGATTTTGATTATCATCCAGGAACATATACAATATTTTTAGATAGTACTCTGCTCAAAGAAGGAAACTGGACTAATGGAAATCCGATTATTTCTTTACCACGTGAATATTTATTACCTGGAATTCATTTATTCGAAGCGTATTTTAGAGATGCTAGTGGAAATACAATCTTTAGTTCAGTAGAGGTGACTGTTCTGGATATTTTGGAACCCTTTATTTGGCCACGTAATGCTATTAGATATGAACCACTTTATACGGCCTCTTGGTTTGAATTTTTTGTATCAGAATCTCATTTAAGCTCCTATACTTTATTTAAAGATGGATTAAAAACTATTGAAGGAGCCATATCAAATGATTTTCCGTTTCTATTTGTAGATATTTCTACCCTATCTCCGGGTCAGTATATTTATACATTAGAAGTTTTGGATGAGTCAGGGAATTTAGGTGTAGAATCAATAAGTGTTACTGTTTCAGATAGTAATCCCCCTTTTATAAAGAGACCATTTGATCTTGTGTATTCAGAGGGAACTACTGGACATTCAGTTACATGGGAAATATTTGAAGCTTATCCCAAAAGTTATTCACTCTATCTTGACAATCAGTTAATAGATTCAAGCATTTCTGTTGAAACAAACTTCTCTGTTTCTGTAGATTCACTTTCCTTAGGATTACATGAGTACATTCTAGTTGTGTATGATGAAGGGGGGCTTTCTTACAGTTCGTTAATCTATGTGGCAGTGGTAGACATAACAGCACCTTCATTATCCCATATTTCCGATTGTCAATTTGTCTTTGAAGATCCTAATGCTGAACTTATTTGGAAAGTTTATGATCTTCATCCAGCAAGTTACACTTTGAAATTAAATGATAACATCATTAGAGAAAGCGAATGGACTACTGAAACAAGTATTAAATTTTCATTTACTGGTTGGCCAGAAGGAATTCATAATATTGAACTAATAATAACAGATACTTCAGGAAATACCATTAGCGACGAAGTCATTGTGAATTTAATTGAAAATGAGGTTATTACTTCTATCACAACACAATCTTTACAACAAACACCTGGATTCGAATTTCTATTAGTGTTATTTTCTTTTATACTAATAAACTACAGATTTCGACGAAAAAAATTGGAGGAAAATATTGATTGATTTAAAATCATTAACAATGTGATATTTCTTATATCATCATTCTTCTCTATTTCTATTTTCAAAGATTTTTTATATTCGTAATGACCGAATTCTGAAAAATTTGAACCTCTTTAAAAATGATTTTTTCTCGTGAAGAAAAATTTAAATCTTTTTTATTAATAAATTTACTATATTTAAAAATTTTTTTTATTTGGATAAATTTATAAATATGTTAGATAAAATTCAATAGAATGAATTTTCATTAAAAAAGACGATTTTGAAAAGAATGAAGCTATTGAGACCGAAAAATACTTGTAATACAATAACTAATCCTATTCTTAATATAATTACTAGATTTATGAATAGAAACAATTATCATTTAAGAATAAAGAATTATAAATTAGATTCAAACGAATTGAGAGCGAAAATTTCTATATTAAACCTAAATCTTTTACATCAGAATCATACATGCAAATGATGACAAATCAGACACATTATAGCATTAATCCTCCCATTAATGATATCTAAAATTTCATTTTAATGAAAAATTCGCAATAAATGAGTCTGAAATTGATTAATTCGAAAATATGGAATTTAATCTATTTTGTGAATAATTTTAAGCTGTTGAATTAGAATTCGTGATAAAAAAATTTAGTAAGTAAAAATTGAGGAAGATTATATGATTCAAAAAGGGAAAAAATTATATTGTATAATATTTTGCGTTATGTTTTTTATAATGAGTACAGGAGCAACTAACTGGAAACCATCGGGAGTACTTTCAGAAACCACAGTTATCGTTGATGGTAACATCTATAGTCACAGATGGGTTGATGATGGAAATAAAATTGCATATGTCAAATGTCCTGATGGTCAGCTCTGGGGTTGTGAACTCTGGACAGCAGAGAAAAACCCCGGTAGTACAGATATTTCAAATAAACAGATGATCCTTGCAGATGTTTATAACATACAAGATTCGATAGATGATTGGCTTCTTATCAGTCTTCGCGCTGATCAAGGAACACCTGCATCATATTATGGTAGGGGTGAAATATGGAAAATTAAATCCGATGGAACCGGGTTAACACAGCTAACCTTTACCTATACGAATGGTATCAGTTCCGGCATGGTAAATTCAGGGACTTCATTTTGGGGAAGATTTATCCCCGGAACTGATCTAATCTATTATAGCGCTCATAATGGTGGTGGCTGGTACAAATCTTTTACCAGTAAAGATGATGGGTCTGATCAATACGTTGCTATTAGTGGAGGAACATACGCATTTGGTATTGGATTATCGCCAACGGGTAATAAGCTTATATCAGGACATGCTACCTACTGGAATAATCCAATTACCTACTATACACATAATGTTGATGGTTCCGGTAAAACCTTGTTAAAAAACATGGGAGTTCGCTCTGGGGCTCTTGTCTTAGTTGACGGTTATACGGTCATCGTGAGTTATCCTGGTGGAGATATTCACGCCATAAATATGGATGGGACTAATTATAGGGTTGTTATTGATGATGAGCATCTGAATTACTGGTCTAATTACCATCCTGTTGATGGTCAGGCCTTCTTAATGACAAGTAACCGAACTGACGGGAATAATCATATCTACAAAATTAATGCTGATGGAACTGGTATTGTCCAGTTAACAGATGGTGATTTTAATGATGCATACCCACACTACTCTCCTGATGCTCAGTACATTATGTATCGACGCTTACCTAATGATTTTGATACCTCTGGTGGAGCACCTTATCCATATGAATTAGTGATCAAAAAAGTTGGTTCAGATATTGAAGTATTAACTGATGGTAACATCTATAATCACAGATGGGTTGATAATGGAAATAAGATAGCATATATTAAATGTCCTGATGGACAAATCTGGGGTTGTGAACTCTGGATAGCAGAGAAAAGTCCTTATGGTGCAGATCTTTTTAATAAACATATGATTCTTGATGATGTTTACACCATTGAAGATACGAGAGACGATTGGCTTCTTATTACATTGCGTGCTGAGGAAGGAACACCTGCATCATATTATGGTAGGGGTGAAATGTGGAAAGTTAAATCCGATGGTACCGGTCTAACTCAGTTGACTTTTACGTTTACGAATGGCATAAGTTCTGGTGCTGGAAATGTAGGGACAGTAAATTGGGGAAATTTTGTTCCCGGAACTGATCTAATTTATTACCGAGCTCATGGTGGAGGTGGTTGGTGGAAATCCTTTACCAGTAAAGACGATGGGTCAGACCAATATGTTGCTATTAGTGGAAGTACATATTCTTTTTCCATAGGTCTGTCCCCGACAGGTAATAAGCTTATATCAGGTACTGCTACCTACTGGAATAATCCAATTACCTACTATACACATAATGTTGATGGATCAGGGAAGACATTGTTAAAAGACATGGGAGTTCGCTCTGCCCCTCTTGTCCTAGCCGACGGTTATACGGTCATCGTAAGTTACCCTGGTGGAGATATTCACGCTATCAATATGGATGGGACTAATTATAGAGTTGTTATTGATGATGAGCATCTGAATTATTGGCGAAGTTATAATCCTGTTGATAATCAGGCATTCTTAATGAGAAGTAACAGGACTGATGGAAATAATCATGTCTATCAGATTAATAGTGATGGGACTGATATTGTCCAGTTGACAGATGGTGATTATAACGATGAATTTCCTCATTATTCCCCTGATGCTCAGTATATAATGTATCGACGCTTACCTAATGATTTTGATACCTCTGGTGGAGCACCTTATCCCTATGAATTGGTGATCAAAAGAATAGATACTGAAGTAATAACTGATGGTAACATCTATAGTCACAAATGGGCTGATGATGGAAATAAAATTGCATATATTAAATGTCCTGATGATCAAATCTGGGGTTGTGAACTTTGGGTAGCAGAAAAAGATCCTTATGGTCCAAGTATTTCTAATAAACAGATGATTCTTGCAGATGCTTCCTCCATTGAAGATTGGGAAAATGGATGGCTACTCATCCACATACGTAGAGAAGAGGGAGAACCAGCATTATATTATGG
This sequence comes from Candidatus Heimdallarchaeota archaeon LC_3, assembly GCA_001940645.1. The sequence goes on along the minus strand of MDVS01000014.1, from coordinate 44,461 downwards.
AAGAAATGAGTTGTGGAAGGTCAGAGATGATGGGACTGGGCTTACTCAGGTTACGTTTACTTATACTAATGGAATAAAGTACACTGAAAATGGAGCGTATATAAATAGGGGATCGGCAAGTTGGGGAAGATTTATTCCAGGTACAGATCTTGTCTACTTTGCCGCACACAATGGGAATGGTTGGGTCAAATCTTTTACCTGTAAAGATGATGGGACTGATCAGTGGGTTTCGATTAGTGGAGGTACGTATTCATTTTCTATAGGCTTGTCCCCGACAGGGAACAAACTTTTATCAGGGCATGCTTCACCATGGAATGGTCCTATTACCTATTATACACATAATGTCAATGGTTCGGGTAAAGCGTTGTTGAAAAACATGGGAGTACGCTCTAGCCCTCTGGTCCTCGCTGATGGGAATACAGTTATCATGAGCTACCCTGGTGGGGATATTCATGCCATTAATATGGATGGGACTAATTATCGAGTCGTTATAGATGACCAGCATCTGAATTATTGGTCCGATTACCATCCTGTTGATGGTCAGACCTTCTTAATGACAAGTAATAGGACTGATGGAAATATTCATATCTACCAAATTAATGCTAATGGGACTAGTATTGTCCAGCTTACAGATGGTGGTTTTAATGATGCTTACCCATTATATTCTCCAGATTCACAATATTTCATGTATAGACGTCTACCTACAGGTTTTGATACTTCTGGAGGTCAACCTTATCCCTACGAATTAGTTATTAAAAAAATAATAATGGAAACTGAAATAACAGATCAACCAATTTTAATCGACGGCAATGATGACTTTGAGTTACAAGCATTGGCTGAGGGTTGGGAAGGAAATGGGTCTCAAATTAATCCTTACATTATCAAAGATTATTTCATTGATGGTTCAGCTGATAATGGAGTAAATATCTCTAATACGAATATACATTTCATTCTAGAAAATATTCAAGTCACTAATTCAGTTATCCATGGTTTCTATCTTAATAACGTTACTAATGCTAAATTGATAAACAATATAGTTACTTATAATGGTGAAGTTGGTATCTATTTGTATGAATCCATAAATAATACATTGATTAACAATTATGCGAATGGAAACACTGAATTAGGCATTTGTTTAGGATTCAATAGTCAATGGAATACTCTTATCAATAATACCGTGAGTAATAGTCTTTATGGGGTTGTTATTAATTCAGGTTCAAATAATAATACCCTAATTAATAATACTGGAAGTTTCAATGTTAGAGAAGGATTTTATAGTAATGGCGGAAACAATAATACCTATATAGATAATTATGCCTTGAATAATGAAAGACATGGCTTTTTATTATATGATGCCCACGATAATATTTTCGAAAGTAATACTATTGCTAATAATTCAGTAAATGGTTTTTATTTAGAATCATCTAACTACAACTATCTTTCGGTTAATTATGTTAAAAACAATAGTTTATCAGGATTAAAATCAACCTCCTCATCATATAACACGTTTTATTCAAATCTCTTCATGAAAAACTTAGAATATGGAATTTGGTTAGATGGAAGTAGTTCATTTAATACGGTAGCTGAAAATAACGTGGGTCTAAATAGTCTAGGAGATATAAGAGACGATGGGTCCTCTAATACTTTGACAGACAATAAAGTTAGCGATGATCTAGGAATTTCAAGTCCTGCTGATTTTAGTTTTGATATTGGAAGTACCGGTTATTCAATTCTGTGGACGGTTTCAGGAAGTTCTCCAGCTAATTATACTGTTTATGAAAATGGGACAGTCTTTTTTACAGGTTCTTGGATAGGTTCTGTCATAATTTGGCTCGATGAATTACAAGAAGGTGTTCATAATATTACTTGTATTGTACAGAATGAATATGGTATAACTGTTTCTGATGAAGTAATAATCACTGTATTACCTGATTCTGCACAACCAATCATTTCTTCACCATCAGATTTTCTATTCGAGGAAGGATCTATTGGATATTCTATAACTTGGACTGGATCTGACGCTAATCCTTGGTGGACATCAGTTTGGAGGAATAATTTCTTAATTTATGATCTATCATGGACTCCTTTGAATGATAAAATTGAAATAAACTTAGATAGTTTATCCATTGGCACATATAATTTTACTTGCGCACTTTTTGATGAGTCGGGTAATTTTATTTCGGATACTGTTTTCGTATTTGTAACGGAAGTTGTACCAGATACTGAAGCACCAATAATAGTTTCACCTGATCCAATTACGTATGAAGAAGGATCGTCTGGTCATATTTTAACCTGGAATTGTTCTGATGCTCATCCGTATGCCTATCAAATAAAAATTAATAACACAGGTTTCCCAGAACATGAATTTAATCCTTGGCGCGGAGAAAATATCTCAATAGTGATAGATGGTTTAGGTATTGGTACATGGATTTTTAATCTGACTTTGTGGGATCTTTCTGATAATTACGCATCAAGTATAGTTGTTGTTGTTGTAAAACCTGAAGCTCCAGATACTACTCCCCCATCTGCTAGTCAACCTGCTGAAATTATTGTTGCAGAAAATATGGCAGGAACCATAATCTGGGAAGTTAGTGATAAACATCCGAAAAACTATACTATTCATCAAAATGGGCTATTAATTATAGAAATGGATTATTGGGAATCCGGAATAATTCAGTATCACTTTACTTCTTTGTCACTGGGAGATTGGGAATTTGAGCTCACTCTATGGGATGTAGCGGGAAATAGTTTTTCAAGCATAGCTATAGTAAAAGTTCTTCCCGGAAGCTCATATGATACTCAACCACCAGAAATTTCTCATGTTACTGATCAAACCTTTGCTTATGGTAGTAAAGGGAACACAGTTACAATTTATCTGTTTGATAATCATCCTCAAGGATATTCTGTCCTCATTTCAACGGGTAATTCAGAAGCTATTGAAATACCTTGGGCTATTTCAAATTTACAATTCGAACTTTCATTAGATGAATTGGAAGTAGGAACTTATGAAATTAATATATCTGCTTGGGATACTTTTGGTAATTATGCTTCACAAATATTCTCTGTTACAGTAACAGGTGATATTTCTCCTCCAACCTGCAATCATCCCTCGAATATTGAAGCAATCTTAGGTATAACTGTGCGTCCAAGTTGGATGGTATCTGATGATGTTTCACTATCCCATTATATGATAATAGATCTTAAAACAGGTGAAGTAATTACTTCTGGTAACATAACTAGCAGTAAAATTACAGTACATTTAACTGATCTTCCAATTGGGAATCATGACATAAGAATTATTGTTTATGATTCTTCTGGCAATGTTGCAACCGATGACATGAGTATAATAGTAACAGAAGCGGAACCTTCAGAAAATGGAGGTGGAGATATTCCTGGATTCGAATTCTTTTCTCTGCTGGCAATTCTGGTATTTATAATAATTGGAAGAACGGTCGATAGAAAAAGGAGGATAAACAAATGAAAATTAGCAGGTCGAATTTAAAGATAGTTTTTGGGATAATCCCAATATTAATCATCAGTGGATCGATAGTAGCATATAGTGGCGCTTTGGTGAGTACTGTAGAAGATCAGAAAATTTCAGAAGAGTCTTATACGACAGTCCAATCTCAAATTGATTCTCGATTGAATACTCCATCCCGGTATTATACTCAACCTCAATATAATACTCTATTATCGAATCAATTTCTGCGAGAACAATCTCATAGTTCTTCGAAAATTCCTGAGTCACTTTTAAAGTATCTTTCAGACGAAGATCGACTTAAACTTGAACAATATAATGAATATCTTACAGAATTCTCAGATGAAGATCTTGTAGCTCTTCAAATGTATGAAGAAAAATTAAAGGAACTTGAAGATCCGAATCAATCTTCGATGAAAGCATACGAGTATTTTGTTAATCAAATCGATACTCAAACCATTACTAAGGACATATCTTCTGATGAACTCCCTAATTTCGAAGAATCATTTCAATCAATATTCTTTCAAGATTCAGCATATTCTTCTTCTTATTCTCTCTTAGATTATTCCAGTAATGATCAGGAGGTGGAATCTACTACTATTCAAAATGATCAACAAATCGAAACAATTACTCAAGTGAAAGATAAAGATTATACAATAGTTGATAAGATTTTGATTACGGATAATCAAGAGATAACATCTAGATCAATGGCTTCCGGTAATTGGAATATGACTGAAATAACTACAATAACTGGAAAACCGACTATTAGGCTAATTGAACCAGACCTCTCAGATTTGGAAAACTTATCTGTCCCTATTAAGTTTAAGGAAAATAGTGGACAAGAAGCAAATGAGGAAGTAGAATGGATAAGGAAAACAATTGATGCACAAATAGGATATGTGTACGAATTACCTGGTTTTGATAAAAGACTAGATTTAACGGTACTAATAGTAAAATTCAAAGCTTGGGCAATTTTTGAAACCGGATTTCATTTTGTCTTTCCAGTAAGGTTAACAATCGAATATCCAGCCGAAGTCATTCAAGGAGGTCAATATTCACTGAAAGTTACCTTAGATCCACTTGACATTCCAGATTACGAAGAATTCTTAATTGAATTTATACTTGATATTGGTGTTGGAATAGATATATTACTACCCAAACTAACAATTAAATGGATTCCTATTTATTTATGGTTTCCATTTATCGGTTGGAAAAAAGTAGGAAAAATTCCCATCCCTATTTTAAGTTTCTATTGGTTTGCTCTCTTTAATTTCCCAGTAGTAGACTATTATTTTAAAATGAATGACACTTACGCCACTCCCTTAGCAGGTGACTCTGTAAACATTGATTTGGGTTTGGATTTAGATGTGCTTCCTATAATCGCAGAATTAAATATTCCTTATGTTTCTGCTATTTGTGGTGGACTATCAATTTTCATGGAAGCTGGTGTAGGGTTAGGATATCTCGAAGTTTTTGGTAATGCTGTTACTGGAAACCTTATGGTATCTGCTGGTGATTCTTTATCGACTAACATTGATGTAGGGTGGACTGAAGCAGGAGAAATGAAAGCTCTTGCTTTTACAATTCCCTTCAGTGAAGAGGAATTTTTAGGTCTTTCTGTTTCAGATTTAGTATTTCATGCAAGTGAGGTTAACTGGGTTCCTGAATATTTCGTTAAATTTAAGGAAGTAGACGTTATTTATGCGCTTTTGGAACAATTTGGTGAAGATGTTGAAATTCCTGATTACTTCCCTAAAACTCTTATTCTTCCACTTAATGAGTGGTGGAGTCAGTTTCGATATCCAATATACAGTTTTCCTCTTGGAGAATTACATATCGCAGGACAATTTGCGTATGCAATTAGTACTTCAACAATATCTGATTCAGATATTTATGATTTTACAATGGGAGTTAACGAAATAATCCCAATGGATGATCAAGGCAAATTGTTAAACGTTAATACAAATGACCAACTTTATCAAATTTCCTTACAGAATACATATGGGGCAAATGATGTTGTTGAACTAGAAGTTCTAGATTTACCTAATGGGTACACTGCTACTTTTGATAGAGCGGAACCGCATTATGAGATCAGTTCTACTCAATCAACTGTAAATTTAATCATTTCTCCTCCAGCACATGTAGATGTCCCTCCAGGTGACGTAACATTTAGTATTAAAGCTACCAGTCAGGGAAAAAGGCTTTTTGGAGTTTCAGAGGATTTTATCATCAAAACTGCAACTTTAAGTGTTCCAGAAATCATTGATTTGAGTCTTGAACTTGATTTACCAACCCATCCATCAGAGGTAATCCAAATGACTCCAAATATGGTTTTACCCATTAAATTTTTAGGGAAAAATCTTGGAAACGTAGATGACAATTTTACAATCACTGCAACTCTCTATTCAACAGAAACAAATCTCCAAACATGGGAGCAAAGCTTTCTTGTTTCTCCTTATGGTTCAGGAACAGGGCAATATTACAGTGGAGAATTCAGCTTTAGTTTTAGTAAAACTGATTTATTTCCACCTCCAGGATTTTATACTTTGGATGTTCAAGCAACAAGCCAGAATATGCCGACCGTTACAAAACTTCAAAGACGTGTTGTTCATTTTAATAATTTCTATGATCTCGAAACATCAATTTCACCTGCTTCAACCACAATGGTTGCTAATTATGTATCAACTTTCATTCTCACGGTAAATAATACCGGTAATACTAGAACAAATTTCACCTTATCTTCAGGTGGATGGGATATTTATTTAGATTATCCAAGTAAAGTCCTTAATGTTGAACCAGGAGAGACTAGAGAAATCCCTATTAAACTAAATATTACTAATCCATTAATTGTTAAACCTGATGACTATATTTTCAGAATTATCACAAGTGCAGATGGAAGTCAAGGCACGATTTTGTCGGTAGATTCTACCACCGTAACTGTTTTGAAACCAGATTATGTAGCTCCTAGTATTACTTATATACCGCGTCATTTAACTCTCAGTGGTGATTTAAGAATTCCTCAATCAACTTTAACATTTAATCTTGAATGGGAAGCTTTTGATGAATTCCCTGACAGTTTCACAGTCTATATTGATGACTTGGTTTATCAAACTGGGACATGGCAGGCGAATACTCCTATAAAAGTTCCAGTAACGGGAATAAATCCATTATCAGTAGGAGATCATAATATAACAATAATCTTCACAGATCAAGTAGGCAATATTGCATCAGATGAAGTGTGGGTAACCATTGCTCCTGTTGATACTACTGATCCATTCATTCAACCTGTTACTAGTCCACTTACTTTACCACAAAATTTCGCTTTCTCTCATTACCTTATTTGGAATTGTACAGAGGAATATTTGTTTAATGCAACAATTTATCGTAACGGATCCAAACTTTCACCTGAAAACCTTTACATTCAAAAATACCCTGATGAAAATGACAAGTTCTTCGTTAAATTAGGAATTGAACCCGGATCATTAGGTGAAGCAACTTGGTATTTTACTCTTTTTGTCCAAGATATGAATAATAATACTGCATCTTCTACAATCTCTGTTATCATTACTCCAGCAGATTTAGATACCCCTCAATTATTGTCTATAAATGGATCGTCGGCTTATCTAATGGGAAGTGGAAACATTTCATTTATTGCAACAGACGGTTATCCTGATAGATATGAGTTATGGATAAATTCGAGTTTAGAGATAAATACTACTTGGCAGTCGGGTGTACCAGTTATTCTAAATGTGGATGAGCTGGATATTTTGGTCGGAGATAGTAATTTAGAATTGTATTTGTTTGACCTCTCGGGTCAGTATAATTATCTTCAATGGATTTTTGCTCTTCAGGATATCAATGCGCCAACTTTAGTGGTGAAACCGAGTGATTTCACAGTCTATGAACATAATTATACTGAGATAGCAATTCCTTACTGGGAAATCCAAGATTTTGATCATTATCCTGGAACCTATCAAATATTTTTGGACGGAACTCTATTAGAAGAAGGAATCTGGACATTTGGAAATGCAATCATTTCAATGCCATTAAGAAATTTACTTCCGGGAGTTCACACATACAATGCTTACATTCGAGATGCAACTGGAAATACTCTCTTCAGTACTGTAGAAGTGACTGTCTTGGATATTTTAGCGCCTTTCATTTGGCCACATAATCCTATTCAGTACGAGTCACTTTATACTGCATCATGGTTCGAATTTTTTATATCTGAATCTCATCCGGATACTTATACCCTGTTTAGAGACGGAGTAAAAATCAAAGAAGGGTCAATGTCTGGAGGATTTCCATTTATATTTGTAGATATCTCTAGTCTACCTCCTGGTCAATATGTTTATCAATTAGAGGTTTTAGATGAATCTGGTAACTTGGGTGTAGAATCAGTTAGTGTCAGTGTCACAGATAATAATCCTCCTATTATTAAGAAACCATTAGATCTTGTTTATTCTGAAGGAACTAATAATCATTCAATAACTTTCGAAATATTTGAAGCTAATCCTCAGAGTTATTCACTTTTCCTTGATGGTAATTTGATAGATTCTGGTGTTTTATTAGAAGGAAATTTCACATTTTCTGTGGATTCTTTGCCTTTAGGAATACATGAATATACTTTAGTGGTCTATGACGAAGCAGGATTTTCTCACAGCTCCTCGGTTTATGTGGCTGTAGTGGATTTAACAGCACCTTCAATTTCTCATCTTTCCGATTGCCAATTCGTAGTTGGAGATACTTTTGCAGAACTTATCTGGGAAGTATATGATACTAATCCAGATACTTACTCGATAAAACTGGGTGAAAATTTCATTAAAGAGGATAAAGAATGGTCTGGAAATACTATTGAGTTGAAATTAGTTGGTTGGGCTCTTGGTGTCTATAATGTCGAGCTTATCATTAGTGACCAAACAGGAAACACCGCTAGTGATGTAGTTATTGTGACCTTAATTGAAGATGAGCAAATTACTTCTATTACAACGCAACAGGGAGCACCTGGATTCGAATTACTAACAGTTTTACTTTCCCTAACTGTTATTTTTGTCTTAGTTCAACGAAGAAAATTAAAGAACTGATATTTAATACCAAATATTAATCTAATTCTTTTTTTTCTTTTTCTATTTCCTTTTTTTTTTCAACAAATGACTAAAAGAAAATTGAATCCATTTCATTTTAAGGGTTAGTCAAGTTTGTTAGGACTAAACGAATAATAATCTATTTCATCATAGCCTTTCTTTACAATTACTATGTTTTTTTGAATCAGAGTATCTAATAATTCTACTACCCTATCATAATTTTGACTAACTCGTCTCTGGATTTGTTCTAAGGTTCCATTTCCTTTTAATTGAGTAATGGTCATAATTATTTGTTGTTCATCCTTGTTTAATTTAGTAAATGCTTTAATATCTAAATTTGATTGAATTTCTTCATTATTAGAGCTATAAATATTTGAATCCTTTAGATTTTTGAAATCACTTGATAAATTTGATATTAAACTCTCTAGACGTAAATTTGAATCAACTAATTCTCGTAATACATGAAGAATTTCTTGAAGAGCTAATAATTGAGGATCCATTTTAATTAAACACGCTTATACTATTTACCGATCATATTTACTGCGACGATACCAATTTTTCTTTACTGGTCTTTTGTGTTCAGGCACTGTTACTTCATTACCACATTTTGGACAAGTGTAAAGAACCATTCCTTCATCTGTCGAAGCTTCCATCTCTACATAGTCACATTCTTTCAAATTACAATTAACCATTCTAGTCCTCATCTCTAGTGCAAAATAAAAATAGCAGATATATAATTCTTATGATTTTTAAAACAAATTGAAGTCATTTTATATGTTATGATAACAACGAAGTCCAGTAAAAACAAAAAAATGATTTTATTCTAGAAGCGTTTTGATAAATGAATGCACAAATTCAAAGATTTAATTGATAATTCATTAAAAATTCATCTAAAACATTCCAATATTCTTTTTTTCCAATTAGAATGTTCTTTAATAATAGATTTTAGCATTTAAATTCCCTTTTGATAGGTTAAATATAAAATCTTCTTTATTTTCAAAATCTTCTCTGTATGATTGTAATTCTAGGGCTGATTGGAGTAAGTCTTCCTCTTCTGGAAGGATTTCTATTAAATTTTCACTTATTATTAAAATATATTTTCTTTTAGGCCGTGTTATTGATACATTAAACCTATTTGGACTTAATATAAAGTTTGCTTCTTGTCTAGCATAATCAGGGTCACTTACGCCATAAGAAATAATTATAATTTCACGTTCTTGACCCTGATATTTATCTACAGTATCGACAATTGGAGTTCGGGCATGTGAAAGCCCTATAATGGAATATTGATTTTTTATAGCATTTATTTGAGCATTGTGAGGTGTGATACATCCTAAGTATTCATTTTTAAAACTTTCATTTGAAATTTCTAATCCATCATCTGATATGAGGAGATCAGAGAATTTTTTCGTTAAAATAGCAACTATTTCTGCTTCGAATTCATTATCCTGAGCCCTCAATGGACCATCATAAGTGATAAGTACTATTTGACGCATTGGATCAAGTATTGGAAAATATTTATCCTCTGAATCAATATTTCTAAGATTTATAGGTTTATACTTTACATTTGAATATAAATTCGATTCATAATATGTTCGTGAAGGAAAATCTGCTATTTCTTTTGAAAATCTATAAGTTAAATCAAGCATTATTATTTCAATTTTTGGGTTTAAATTTTTGAAATAGTTATAAATTGAACTTACTTTATCTTTGTAATCATCGGGATACTCTCCTATAACTACAGGAGGGAGCTGCTTGTCATCTCCTACTACTAAAAATTTCCCTGATTCTTTAATTGTATAAGCAGAAATAAAAAAATCTGTAACTTTCATTTGTGAAGCTTCATCTACAATAACAAAATCAAATATTTGAGTGGGCTTAACATAATTATTTCCACGTCCAAGATCAAGGTCGTTATGAGCTTTTACTAGATGAATCTCGGGATTTAAAAGATGACGAAGCTGGAAAATTGTTCCAAAAACTATACAATGATCAACAGGACTATTAACAATTGCTTGATAAGACTGGAACCCACTTTTTCCAAATAATTGAATTGATTTAGCTGTCAAAGTAGTACCATTAAAGTAATATTGTTCTATAGATTGTTTTCCCTTAGCTCTGTAAATATAGAACCTTTTCAAGGGTGTAAGAGGAGGATCATGATCTAAATAGTGATTAACATTAGAAATAAGTTTTTCTAGAGCATTATCAATTGCTCTATTTGTAAATGCAGTGACAGCAACTTTGTAATTTGTTTTCTGATTTAAAATACTATACCAAAGATTAATAATTATAGACCATGCAATAATTCGTGTTTTTCCAGTACCTGGTGGTCCCCAGACAAAAGTAAGTTTATTATGCAAAGAAGAATTTACTGCTTTCAGTTGCGAATTATTAAAATTGCTTATTTTCTTTAAACTTGGATTTGATTCCCAAAGTGTAAGAGCTTGATTCTTTTCGTCTAATGAAAAAGTTTGCAGGGTATTATGCATATTTTCTGGTAATAAATCTTCTAAATATTTTGGAAATGTCTCACCTAACCGTTGAAATGCAAATGATGAAAGGAAATTTTTAATCACATCTCTTGTACTGGTGTTAAATGGATCATCAAGAATGAATTCTTTATTATATAAGCTTTGATCTACTTCAACTGTTCCTGAATCAATTATTACATCCCGAAAAAGGGGATTTTTAATTTCTCCATCTTTTCGGCCTGGAATTTTTAATTTTATTTCCAATCCACCATTTTCAATTTGCTTGACATTTAGGTTATCCACTATGTAATCATATCTATTATATAGGCCAATCTGAAAAATATCATTCCCAATCGTTGTATCTGTCAATAAAAATTGTTTTGTAGTCTCAATTTTTAGTTTAGAGTTGTTTAAACCACTTGTATGAAATATAGCAATAAATCCCTTATTCCTACCAGTGGGTAATTCCACTTGTTTTAATTTCAGTCCAATTAGTGCCAATCCTAATATTCTTCTTTCTTCTAAATCACCCGATATTTTATCGATATAATTCAAGGATTCACTTAGATCTTCTATTGCTCTGAAATAGTTTAACGGGCGTATAAACTCATCATCAGGTAGATTTGTTAATAGATTAGTTGCTAAATCTTCCAAGTTTTTCGAAGCTGAAATAACTCGTTTACAAGGTTTAATTGGATGTTTAAACAATTTAAAGATTGTATTTTCTTCTTTTTTATTCATTTTTGCCAAGTACCAATAAATTCGATACATACAGCGAGTTTTATACATGAACAAGTTTTCTAACTGATTGTCACGAATTGATTCTTTTCGAAACCAGTAATCATAAGCTAAAGTTAAAGCGAATTGGTTAGATCGGTCTCGTAAATATTTCTTAGGAGGATAAGCTACTTTAATAACCGGATGGTTGCTATCTAGGTCTTGCCAAACATCCTGCATTTTCCATAGTGTTAAATGAACCGGTAGAATTGCTATTTTTTTTAAAACACTGCTTATAATCGTATAGGGAATATTCCATATAATTTCTGGGTCCTTATCTTCATCTACATATTCTTCTGTTGGTGGAAAAAACATTAATAGTTGTTCTACTAAAATTGCTAAATCACGATCTTGTGAAGCATATTTCAATGCTGAAGAATAAATATTTTTAAAATCTATTTTATCCATGGAGAAGAAATGAACCGTTCTATTGTGAGGTTTAATTGTTTCTGGTAAAATAGCTATTTCTGATAAAAGAGTATTTAACACACTCAAAAAATCTTTTAAAATTGTAATTTGAGCTTTGTCGGTGGGTTCTTCCATGATCCAACTTTGAAAATATCTTTTTTCATTATCTTTATCGGTAACTGGACGTATTCCACTAAATGTCTCATCTTTTTCAATTAATTTTGTTTGTCCTCGATCTCGATAGAATAAGGAAATTTGAAATGTATATCCGTATAAATTTTCTTTTTCTGCTGATAAGAAGATTGGATATTCTAAAAAAAATGGATCTGGCATTTTAGGACAAGATTTACGCAAAAAGATAAATGGGTTGGTTCCGGGTTCGTTTAAATATTTACGTCTAATTTTAATTCTTTCTTTCAGTTGGTCTCTTTCCCGACTAATAGCAACTGACTCACGACCAAGTTGAGGATTATCATTGAAACATTTTTCTGCTTGTTCAAGATTAAATACTTCCAATGAATTAAGAAATAATTTAGCAGTTTTTGTTAAAAATGGTATTTCAGATAGGGTCTGATTAATCTTACTGTCATTAGAGCAATGCAAATAGTAATTGCATTTTTCACATGCAAAAACGATCTGCCAATCTTTATGATCAAGGGGTAATTGAAGAGCACGAGGCAAAACTTTAGCTAAGCCATTTTTGATTCTTCCTACAAAAGGCTTGATCTCAAATTGATCACCAGGAATAATTAAATTTGGATTTCTATAATAAACATATCCTAATTCGGTAGTATTGTCTTCTAATCCTAATTCTATTAACCAACATTGAAGTAACATAGTATAAAAAGTCACTTGATATCTGTGATAGTTTTTGACATCATTAGATTTTTTTATATCTGATACTAACCAATTATTCGATTCTGGATCAAATAATATTAGATCAATAATTGAATGGTTCAGTTCAATTAAATCTTGGTCAATGTTTGATAAGTACTGAGTAACAAATGTTGGTGTTACTGGAATCTGAATTTGTAAGAAGATCGTTTTCTTTTTTGGAGGATTAATTAAGTATTTTTCAAATTCTGATGATGATATTTGTCCATAACCTTCTTTATTATCCCTTGGAGGTTTAAATATAACTTCAAACTTTCCAGTCTTATGCGATTCTTCTGTTAAAAAATCATAAACAGAATTTTCAAACGATGTTCCTTCTTGAAACAATAATTTATTGACACGAATCAGAGGATAGGTAGGATCGATATCTACATTTGTGAAAATCTTTTTTGACTTTAATTCATTTTCTGGGGTTATCTCATAAACTGTTCTTCGCATACAGTTTTGATCAAGCCAACGTGAAATATTGGTAGCAGAGATTCTTATCCTTCGAGCCATATAATTTTTTATCTCCGATCAGTATGTACTACTAATTAATTACACTTAGAAAAGAAATACAAACAAATTATTTATCTAAATCTATTATTGTTTTTATAATAAATCAAAAAGAAACAGATTAATCAAATATTTGGTATCCAAGCAAAGGCTTGGTTTCGGTTTTTAAAGGGAATCTGGTTTTATAACAAACATAGTTTCACCTTTTTTCACTGATTGATTATTAATTACGTTAATTGTAGTTATTATTCCAGTAATTGGTGATCTAATTTCATTTTTCATTTTCATAGCATCTAAATAACACAATGGTTGATTTATTACTACACTTTCTCCAGATGAAACAAAAATTTCAACAATAGTTCCTGGTATAATCGATTGAACTAAATAAGATTTTTGTTTCGGGCGCAAAGGTCCATGTTCAATTTTTGGAACACTTAGTCTTGTTGTGAAATCAACTTCTTTGCCATTGACGAAAATTCGTCCATCAAAGTATTCAATTCTGATAATGAAATCATTTACCTTAATAATCCATTTATTTGTGTTTTCAGATAAAATTTTTGGATTATAAGAATAACCCTCAACATTAATTTCTCCAGATGGTTGGATTTCTACTTTTAATAGTCGTCCGTTATATTGAACTTCGTAAATTCCTCTATTAGTCAACATGTTAGATTCCACGCCCTGTTGACTCACTTCTTGCGTAATCTCTCCACCTACTTTTGGAGAGTGGAGGTAATGTAACTTTACTCGTTTCTTTATTTGTGGTGAATAGTGCTGCAATAATAGATCTCATTTCTTCTTCTATTTCTCGAATGATATCACTTTGTTTTTCTATAAAATTTGTTGTAAATTTTCCTTTAACAAAATCTGGATGTGCTATTAAATGTCGATGATACCCTATAGTAGTTGGAAAACCTGTTATTGTTAATTCGTTTAAAGCAGATAAAGCCCTCTTTCTTACAAGCTCTCTTGATTCAGTTGAGTAAACCAATAGTTGCCCTAAATATGTGTCATAGAGCATTGGAATTTGATAACCACGATAAATATTTGTATCAAATCTAATCCAAGGACCCCCAGGTATTCCTAATTCTTTCACTTCACCAGATGAAGGTTGAAAATTATTCAAAGGATCTTCCGCATTAATTCTAAATTGCATTGCAAATCCAGTTGGCTTAATTTCTTCTTGGGTCCATTTTATTGGTTGATCATTAGCAATTTGTATTTGTTCACATACTATGTCTATACCAGTGGTCATTTCAGTTAACGGATGTTCCAACTGGATATGTGGATTAATTTCATCAAAAACTAATCCTAATCCTTTTTTATAAAGAACTTCAATATTTCCTATACACTGAAATTCTAGAATTGAGGCATAATTTTTTATTAAGTCAAATATTTTTGTTCTACTTTCTTCAGATAAAAAAGTTGATGGAGATTCGCCAACTAGTTTTTGTAATTTATGCTGAATGGTAATTTCGCGCTCGGGAAAGCAAATAGTTTGAGTTTTTGAATCAGTCAAGAAACCTACTTCGAATAATTGTAAATTGGAAACATATTGTTCAATGAAAACTTCTTTCTTAGCTAATATTGAACTTTGAGCATTAACTCGCCTCATAGCTTTTTCTAATTGTTCTTCTCTTCTCACAATTTCTAAACCAATTCCACCAGATCCAAAACATGGTTTGAGAATTATTGGATAACCTAATTCTGAAGCAGCTTTTCTTGCTTCATCAAAGTTATTTATAGACTTTCCTGAATCAAGTAGAGTTTTAAATCCTGCTTTTTCAGCTAACCGTTTAGCATCTAACTTATTTTCAATTTTTTGTAATGTTTCGGGTGAAGGTCCAATCCACTTTAATCCTGCATCAATAACTTTCTTTGCGAATACTGAATTATCAGCTAAAAACGAGTAACCTGGATGAATTGCATCCACATCAAATTGTAATGCTGCATTGATTATTTTTTCGCTATTCATATAAGTATCATGAAGATTACCTGATCCCAAGTTAAATGCTCCATCCGCCATCCGAATATGGAGATTTCTCCGATCTTCTTCAGAATATATAACTATTGGAGATATTTGAAGAGTTCGACAGGCACGGATAATTCTTATGGTAATTTCTCCACGATTAGCAACTAAAATTTTGTCAATGTTCACTAATAATCCTCACAATGGTATATTGCCATGCTTTTTCTTCGGAATTGAATCTCTCTTAGTTAGTAGTGTCCATAATCCTTCAATTAATGTTGGTCGTGTTTCTGAAGGCAGGATAATATCATCTATATATCCTGTCTCTGCTGCATTATATAAATTAGTAGTTTCTTTGTATTCTTTAATTAAATTTTTTGTTAAACTTTCAGGATCATCAGATATTTTTAATTGATTTTTGTAGAGAATCTTTACTGCTCCCTCACCACCCATTACAGCTATTTCAGCAGTAGGCCATGCAAGATTTAAATCACATCCTAGATGTTTGCTTGACATAACGATGTAAGCCCCTCCATATGCTTTTCTAGTAATAACAGCCAGTTTTGGGACTACAGCTTCAGAATATGCAAATAGCATTTTAGCCCCATTTCTTATAATTCCCCCATATTCTTGTTCAATGCCAGGTAAAAATCCAGGAACATCAACAAAAGTTATTATGGGAATATTAAAACAATCACAATGTCTTATAAATCGTGAAGCTTTAATCGATGCTTCGTTATCAAGAGCTCCAGCAAGTATTGACGGTTGATTAGCGATTATACCAATAACATAACCATTTAATCTTGCAAATCCAATGATAATATTTTTAGCCCAATCTTTTTGTATTTCCAAAAATTTTGAATTATCTACTATTTTTTCAATAATTTTCAGCATATCATAAGGAATTTTAGGATCACTAGGAATAATAGTGTTAAGATCCTCACTAATACGGGCTTTGTTATCAGTTGGAACTATATAAGGAGGATCATCTAAATTATTTTGTGGTAAATAGCTAAGAATTTCTCTAATTCTTGCTAATGTTTCTTCTTCATCTTTTTCTACAAAGTGAGCTACTCCAGAGATATTAGCATGGACAGATGAAGCACCTCCAAGGTCTTCCATATCAACTTGTTCATGGAGTACCTCTCGAACAACATTGGGTCCAGTAAGAAAAGCGAAACTTGTACCTTCAACCATGAATACAAAATCAGTAAGAGCAGGAGAATAAACTGCTCCTCCCGCACAAGGTCCCATAATTGCAGAAATTTGAGGTATTACTCCAGAACATCTAACATTTCTAAAGAAAATATCACCGTATCCCCCCAATGCTTTTATTCCTTCTTGTATTCTTGCTCCTCCTGAATCATTTAACGCAATTATTGGTGCTCCATTTTGTAAAGCTAAGTCATATAGTCGTGTAATTTTTTTTGCATGAGCTTCACCTAAACTCCCTCCTAACACAGTGAAATCTTGAGCGTAGACATATATTAGACGTTCGTTTATTCTTCCAAATCCAGTTATAACTCCATCACCATAAGGTTTAATTTTATCCATCCCAAACTGATTATTATTGTGACGAATAAACCCACCTAGCTCATTAAAGGTTCCAGGATCTAATAATAAATCTAATCTCTCTCGGGCGGTATATTTTCCCTTTTTATGCTGTCTGTCTGGAGTTGTCGTAGCATGAGCAATTATTCTCTTATCAATAAGCTCCTCTATCGGTGATTTCTCACTAGTATATAATTTTTCATCGGAATGGTTCTTAGTTTCCGATCTATTGTTATTACCCATCTAAAAGACCGTATAAATAATTTAATTTAACTTCAAACTGATCGCAAAAATACTATTTATTTCTTTGATTCTTCTTTTTGAAAATATGAAATATAACTATGTGAAAGGTTCCAGCTAAAACAAAAAATGGCAGTAAGTTACATTATAACTAGGATTTAGTTAACTTTTCAGAAAGGGTAATATATTTTTCATTGTTAAATTTTCAATTACCTATTTTTTCATTTCACCATAAACTGAAGGTAGAATTAGTCCAAATAAGAGTGAAAAAGGCAAGAAAAATAGAAATTCTAATACTTGGGGGAAGTTCGTTACAATTGATCCTATTCCAGAACCAGTAACTAATCCAGAGAATGCAGGAAATGAAATAAAAAGAGTTACCATTAGCATCCACACTGGAATTGAAATTATCGTAACTGAAATTGCCTGCATTAAATCTGAAAGATAAATTCCTAACGGTAAAGAGATAAGGAAAAAAGTAGTTAATTTTAATGATTGATCTTCAATAGACATGAAAGGAATAATATTCAGGTAAAATATGAAATAAATCACTGCCATGACAACTCCATGACCGATTCCAAAGACTATTATATTAAACCTTCTTGTGAATTCATTCCAATCATTAATATTAGCTTTTCCTAGCTTATAAGCGATGTTAGGTAACGTTATTTCTTCTTTATCTCTATAAGTATTCCTAGTAAAAACTCCCGGATCAACTGTCCTATCAATGTTTTTTATCGGTTTAGAAACACCATTAGAAACTTCTTGTTTTAATCGGTTTTCACTCATTTTTTATCCAACATTACTTTTAAATATTCAAAAAAATTGATCATGGGTTTCCAGTATGTGATACTCCGGTGTGATGTAATAATCCTTCAATTTGAAGATCAGATTCAGTACCTATACTAGCTCTAATTTGTACATCAATAAACCATTCCCATTTTGATGAATCGTCCATTTTTTCTTGATATAAGTAGCCATTGTCGTCATTAAAATATAAAATATTTGGAAAGGAATAATAAATCGTTTCTGAAGTACTTGAAGGGATGACTTCATTTAAATCAGCATACACACTTGAAGTAGAAATTACATTAATCTCTTCGCCATCTAAAAATGCCCCCCGAATTCTCATATCAATCAATATTAATTTAAAATTCGAACTTGGATTAACTACAACAAGTTCCAAAGTCAGAGACTCTACGTGTGTGCTATTTCTCCAATTTAGAACAATATTGTCCAAAGAAATGCTAATATTTTCAACACTATTTTCGGTGTCTATATGAGCTAGCATTCCACCAGGGAGTAATATTACAACCGAAAATATTGCAAAAACAACATAAATTGCTCCAGCTATTGTTCCAAGCTTATATTGCATATCATATCACTAATGTCTTTAAAATTAATGCGGTGAAGATTGATTAAGTTAATTTCTCAAAGTAAATAAGATAAATCAACAAGTAAACTAAATATTTAGGATTTTTTTTATACTTGCAAACCGGAAGGTTGATCTGATTTGAAGCAAAGTGGAAGAAAAATATTTTATTATATTTGAAATAATGAGTAAATAATGAGAAATTAATCTAATTTTTCAAAATAATTAATAATTTCTTCGTAATTTGTAAAAGGAAAGTGAGTTATATTCCTATTTAAACAGTAAGAATGTAATTTGGAGCTTTTGACTACAAAAGATAGTTCAGCTTCCTTTACAGCTCCATAATCAGATGAACTATCTCCGATATAATACACAACATAATTGCATCTTTTATATGATCTTACAATATCATTTTTAAAATCTAACGATTTATCATTTTGAAATTGATCAAAAACTACCTCTATACCTTCATCTGTATTTATTGTTTTTGCTGCATAGATCTCTATTTTATCAATTTTTTGGATAAAGTGTTCAATAACGAAATCTAGACCTGCACTAACAATTTTCAGAGTTAACGAATTTTTCTTGCAATATTTAACAAATTTTTCGAAATTAGGAAGAAAAAATGTTGTTTTCTCTAATACTTCAATGATCTTCTCTTTTGAGATGGTAATAAGCTTAAATTGTTTTATAATTGCTTCTTCTAAAGATAATTCTCCTTTTTCTAACATTTCATCGTAAATTTTCCAATTTTCCTTGGTAAAATTTTCAAGAATGTATTCAGCAGTATCATGAGTGACTATGGTACCATCAAAATCACATAAAATAATCTTTTTCAAAAACAATCTACACTCATGATGAAAAAATAAGATATAATGTGAAATTTTTAGTGAAACTGAATTACTATCTCATCTAAGAAATCGTGTACATATTGAAGAATCTTTTCAGCACTATCTGTTAATACAATAAATTTGAACTCCATCCTATGAGATATTGAAAACAGAAAAAATTCTGGTAGAAAGCCGAAAATTGGTTCATATTTCTTACAAACAATATTCATTTTTTGTTTAGCATCATCTAAACTACCTAGTGGTGCACCCCATTGAAATGAATAACGAACAACCTCATTTCTTGAGAAAATATCTTTTAAAGAATTTATATTAGTTAATCTAGAACTTGGGTCTTTCTTCTTTTCCATTTCTCTATTATAATTGATGATGATTGCATTAATGATATTTTTATTAGGAATGAAACGATAAGTTCTATCTAATGTTCTTAATTTCGTATAATTTAAGGAAATTTCAGAAACAATTCCTTCAACGCCATTTATTGAGACTAAATCTGCGATTCCAAAAGGTCTCGTAACTAAGATAAATAAACCAGCCACAAAATTCTGTATTGCTTGAATACTTGAAAAAGAAATTACAGCTCCAATAATAGTAGCAACCATCAAACTTATTTGCGGAGGAAGACCATAAATATTTATTATTGCTAATAATAAAACAATTCCTGCTCCTAGTCTAATAATCACTCTAATTCCATTAATTACATCCTCTAAATAGATTCCTCGTTTTCGTTTTATTGCTCTAGAAACTAATAATTGTAAGATTCTTTGAAGAAGGTAAATTAAAATAATTACCAATACTAATACTACAATTTTAATAGCCTCAACTGTAATAGAATCTAAACCTTGCATCATATCACCTCATTGAATCTCCGAAAAAACTGATTTCATAATTGAATCCATAAAATCAGCGTAATTTTCTATTAATGTATTAGGATCTTTAGCAGTAATCACTAAGTGTGTATTTTGACGAAAAACATGCTGTCCAAAGTAAAAAATCGGTTTAAAACCAAATTTGGAAACAAACTCTTCACATACAGTATCTAAGCGTGTTTTAACATCTTTTGCAGCAAGAGGAGGATTATATTGGTTTAGTTTTAGTTGAATTTCTGTGGAAAATCTTACTATTTCCTCCTGTTTAAATGATTGCATCATTGAACTTGATAAAATATCCGGGATTCCGATTGAGACTCCAGAAAGTTTTAATTTCTTACTTTCTTCTTGTTTTTTCCTTTCTTGTTCAACAGATATATTGGAATTTAACAAATTTGCATTTAGAAGATTACTATTAGGTACTGTAACTATGGTTTTGTCGATTCGTAGCATCCTCGTATAACTTAAACCGATTTCTAATACAACCCCAGATGTACCTTTAACTTGGATAAAATCTCCAACTCCAAAGGGCCTAGTTATGATAATATAAAATCCCCCGACAATATTTGTAGCAACTGTTGTAGAAGCAAACCCTATTGCTGTGGCAAGTACTGCTGTACTAGCTAAAAAGTCTTCAGCTTTAAGGTCATAGATTGCTGCAAGAGCTCCTACCCAAAACACTATTTGTGAAATAGTGATAATGAGTTTTGTTCCATTCTTAGCGTCAGGTGGTATTCTTGTTGTTCTCTTAATAAAAAATTTAATAATTCTACCAATAAACCAAATTACAATCGATGCAATAATTACATAAACCACATTGATATAGTTATTTGGATCTTGTAGCCATTTGATAATATCATCAGGAAGAGTGTCTAAATTATCTTGCATTGGTCACGGTCTCTTTTTTTAAAAACTTACAAAATTTTTGAACTGAATTTTCATTAGTATTTAGATATTAATTATAATTTTCTGAACAAGAATTATTATTCTTTACACCACACACACATTTATAGTATTGAAGTAGATTAACTATATGATATGCAATTATCGATTCAATCTTTCGCAACAAACAAAATTTTTTGTAGATATTGCAAAAGAATTTTATATTCTGAAAGATTAGATCATGAATCTCAGATCTGCAAAGAATGTGAACTTATATTAAAAAATTCGTGCCAAATTAAAAAATTAAATATAAAAAATGAAATTTATCATAATCTTCGTTTCTTTATTGTCCTAAAATCACTAATTCTCGGTGATTTCAAATCACAGAAAACTCAATTATTTAAAAATTACCTAAACAACTATTTAAACCATTCTTATCAGTCAACTATAGGTTTAGATATCTCGAGTAAGAATGTATTCGTAAACAATCATCAAATTAGAATTACAATTAACATTATATCTCATTTAGATCGTTTTAACATTATTAGAAGAGAATTTTATTCTGGAGCAAATTTAGTATTTTTAGTTTTTAATAGCACTGATCTTCAATCGGTTCAAGACGTTGAGCAGATTTGGAATAGAGAAATTGTCAATTATCAGCAAAGAGCAAGCAATCCAACTAGAATTACAAAAATTTTGATTGGAAATAATTGGAATTTATGTAATGAAAGAGTAATAACTGAACGAAAAGTGTCTCAATTAACAAACAGATTATCCTGCTCTGGATTTGCTTTATGCAGTAATTCTGGAGAAATTTTAAAATCCAATATTGGAGGAGTTATGAATAATTTACACGATACTTTTGTAAATGTTGTTTCTGATTATATAGAAAAATACAAAATAATTTCAGGATAAAATGTATTTTTTTCATTTATACTCAGTAATTACATTTACAAAGGAATATTATAAATCTAATCTTTTCTGATTAAATAATTGGATTTGTGAAATAGATTTTTAACAGCACTTTTTTATAAAATCAACTAGAATTTCAAATTTATAGCTTGAAAAGAATCGGAATCCATGTAATGCATTTGTAAGTTATTGTTCTAGATGTGTCAAAATATAATTGAAAAACTCTTCTGCTGGGAATATTATTATCTGAAATAACTCTGGAAAGAAATTTTTAAAACCTTTTTTTGAGGAGTTATGAACAATTTAGCACTTGAATTATTGTAGATGTTGTTAAAGACTTTTATCCAAGTTTATGAGCTGAATGAAACGGTATATATAATTTGATAGAATAATTATCATGGGATGAGGATTATCTTACCGAGTCTGGATGAATTGCAAATCGATGATCCAGTCAGAATTAAGCTTAAGCTTGAAGAATTAGGGATATACGGTATTATTGTTTTCCAAACCGGTGGAGTTCCAATTATTACAAGAAATTTTAGTGTTAATAAGAAGAACACCTTTTTTATGGAAAATAGTGAGTTATTATCAGGTTTTCTATATGCCTTGGATAGCTATTGTAATTTTTTAGAAACATATCTAACCGACACTGGTCTTGGACATGTTAGAATAGCTGTTAAACGTGATTATCCAGGAAAAACTGTTTGTTTATTCTTTTCTGAGTTGATTAACAGGAGACAAAGTGGTGAAGAGACTGCAATGTTCGTAGAACTCATGTTTCACCCGATAATTAAATTATTTAAAAACCTTGAAAGTGCTGAAAATTTAGAACTTGTAGATCTCTATTCTTGGTTTAAAAAAACTGAAAATATTAACAGATTAGATGCAATCGTTTATCATTCTGCTTTAACAGCCTATCATTCTTTAGATTTTCCTTTACCTATAGAATTTCTCTAACTATTAGGCTTAAGCATTTGAAATTTTATATTGCTTTATGGATTTTCTCAGCTAATAAAGGATTGAATCCAACACACATACGTTCAATCAATTTTGCTACTGCCTTCGGACAATATTTAACGATATTTTTTAATGCTTCATCTTCTTCTTCGACATATGCACGCAAAATGGTCTTTAAAATGGAAAATATGCTTGATACCTTGCCTTGGAAAAATCGACGAGCTTCCTGAATAGAAATGTCCTGAAGTAAAACTTTTGTTTCCTTCATTAATTCAGCGCAAAATTCGTTTTTATTTCCTCCAGATATGGTACTCTTATCTAAATCTAGAATGAGAATATCTTTTGTATCATATTCTTTTACTAAACTCGGATGTGTTCCTACTAATAGTACATCAGTTGGTTCTTCTGTCCATGTAACAACTGAAGGATGTGGATAAAAAGTAACTAATGCATTTACTGTTTGTTGAACTTCGTTTTGTTCATACCCTGTTATTAAAATTTTCTTTTGCCCTAATAGAGCAAAAATAAGCCTGTCAATATCTTTGTCAAACTTGTTCAAAAATATGATTAGTCGCATACGTGCATCGTTTTCGTTTAAACTCATACCAGTAGTTCGTGATTTAAAGAATTCTTCAAACAAATTTGCTTGAAGAGATTGCACATATTGATTTAGATCAGCCCAATTTAAAACATACTCTTGCATACGTGTTTTCTGGAGTTTAATGACTTCAGATGTTGGATCTGTATCTAATTTGACCAAATATTCTGATAAAATTGGCAGGATGTATTTTGCTCTATTTTTGATAAGTGAACTTAACTGATAAAATGTAAACCAATATTTTTCTTCTGTAATAAAGATAAGAAAATGCACGAAATCTTTATTCTTGTCATTTAAGAAAAAAGGATATATGTAAACTAATTTTTGGATACTATTTAGATATATTAAGTATGGTTGTGCTAAAATTTTCTTTAAATTTTTCTTACTTAGATTTTCAAAGTAATTATTTAAATAAAATTGCATTGCAAGAAAAGTATCTTCGTTATCTACAGTGATTGGAACTATTTGAGTTACTGGACTAATTAGGAATGGTTTTACTGAAATTTTCAACAAAAATGGTAATCCCATTCTTATTGGACTGGTTTGTAAAATTTCATCACAGGTTAAAGTGAAATTTTCAAAGTAATCAACTGTTCCATCCCAATCTATTGCATTTGGATATTGACTATGATATTTATTTACTATTTGGTCCAGATAAGACTTAATTTGATCCCCGGATAAATTTGATCCTCGAACTTCTCTTAGAATAAATATAAATCCACCATTTGCTTTAAAATGATAAATTGATTCTACCATATTAATAGATTCAAGCATATCTTCTGCATACACACTGGAGAATTGAAATATAGCCTCAAATAATCCACTAGTAACATCCAGACTTTGAATATCTAGGCTAGTGTATGATCTATGAAAGACATGTAAACCATTTCTTAAAATAATTACTTCTGAAATCACGATATTCCCCAAACGATTATTTCCAACATAGTTTTATCATCATCATCACGTCTTCAGTTTATTTCATTAATAAGATATTTTTATTATTAAAGTTGTCGAATTGTTAAGTAAAAAGACATTTATTATGAAACTGTTAAAATTTTTCAATTCTATGAGAGTAAGGTAATCAAAGATGTATTTTAATATAGATTAAATAATAATATAATAAAGAATGAAACAAATTATAAATTTACTAATCATATTTTAATGATAATTAAAATTTATATACTTAATTGAATTATAAGAAAAGTATGTTAGCTAACAATTAATAAAAAATGCATACTCATATTCCAATTTTCTGTTTAAGTACCTGAATTGTTTTGATATGTTTTAATTACACTTGAAATGTTCTTTCGATAACGGAATGTCTAACATGAATGAAATAATAAAGATTTTAATAATCGATGATGATGCAGATTTTCTTACGGTAACATCTACTTTATTAAAAAAGAAAAATAAGAAGTATAAAATCGAGACTATTTCTTCGTCAGTTGAGGCTCTGGAAAAGCTTAAAATAGGAAATTACGATTTAATCATTTGTGATTACGATATTCCTGTTTATAATGGCTTGGAAATATTAGAAAAAATTCGAGAAAGGGAGAATTTTATTCCTTTTATTGTGTTAACTGGGAAAAGTAGGGAACAGGTCGTAATCGAAGCTCTGAATAAGGGAGCTGATTATTATTTACAAAAAGGATTTGACAGTGCATCTCTAATAACAGAGCTGCATAATATTATTAAAAAAGAACTTGAAAAAGTATCTGATAGGAGAAAAAGTGAAAGGATAGAACTTGAACTTAGAAAATCTGAAGAAAAATTTCGTATGATCGCAGATAATACATATAATTGGGAGACTTGGATTGGAAGGGACAAAAAATTTATTTATACATCACCTGCTTGTTTAAAAATAACTGGTTACTGTTCTGAAGAATTTTATAAAAACCCTGACCTTTTTTTAGATATTATTGCTCCTGAGGACCTTAATCTTGTCAAAAATCATTTAAAACAAGAATTTGAAAGCAAGGAAGAATTAACAATAGATTTTCGAATTATGCGCAAAGATGAAAAAATTTATTGGTTAGCTCATTCTTGCAAACCAGTAATAAATGAAAAAGGAAAATTATTAGGCAGAAGAGCAAGTAACAGGGATATTACAGATCAAATTAAAATTCAAAATGAAATGAGACATTCAGAAAAGAGGTACAGACAATTAATAGAGTTTTTACCACTTGGAGTGTTTGTACATATAGATGGTAGGATTGTATTTATTAATGAGGCAATGAAAAATATTATAGGTGCAAAAAATAAAGAGGAAATTATTGGGAGGGAAGTTATGAGTTTTGTTCATCCTGATTATTTAGAGATAGTAAAAAAAAGGATAAAAAAATCGATAGTAAATAAAGAAAAGAATCCTATAATCAGAGAGAAATTTTTACGTTTAGGCGGAATATCTATTGATGTTGAAGTAGCAACGATTCCTATAATCTATGAAAATTCTTCTGCCGTCCAAGGAGTTGTTCGAGATATTACAGAAGAATCAGTGATAAAAGATGAAATTAAACATGCTCGAGACCAGTTAGATATTATTCTAAGATCAATAAACGATAGCATAGTAGTTCTTGATGAAAATTTTGACATTTTATTTCTTAATACAGCTGCTGCTATAAGTATAGGCTTTGAATCCTCAGAAAATCTACTTGCTAAAACCAGTGAAGAAATTACTGATAGATTTGAAATATGTGATAAAGATGGTAAAATTTTATCAAAAAAAGGTTTTATTAAGCAATTGATAGAACCTAATCCTAATAAAGATCTTTCTACTATAATAGTAAGAAATAATATTACAGGAAAAGAGACATGGTACGAATTAACGATTACAGAAGTTTTAGATAGTCAAAAAACTAAAATTCGTATCGTTGTTGGCCACAATCTAACAGATATCAAGGCAAAAGAACTGGAATTAACTCATCAAAAAGAAGAAACATCATTATTTTTAGATATTATTTCTCATGATATGACTAATTATCTTAGTATCATCAAAGGAAGTTTAGATTTAATTGATTATCAGGAGAATATTTCAGAAAATAATGAATTATTAGAAAATGCTAAGAAAAGTAGTCTTAGATCAATGGAATTAATTAATAATATCTCAATTCTTTTAAAACAGCAACTAATTGAAACAGAAAATTTAAAAACAATAAATCTGTTAGATACACTTAAAAAAACAGAAATTTTATTACGTGAAGTTCATAAAGATAAAAAATTAAATATTAAAATTAAAGGCATTACTAGAAATACTAAAGTAAAGGCGGATGCTTTAATAGATCAAGTCTTTTTTAATATAATGAATAATTCAGTAAAATACGATAAAAATGAATTAGTTAAGATTGAAATAAAATTAGAATCTGACAAAAAGAAAAGCAAAAATTATACAATTAGTTTTACAGATCATGGGAAAGGAATAGCGCCAAAAGAGAGAGAAAAATTGTTTACACGATTTACAGTATTCAAAACTAAGGGAAAAGGATCAGGATTAGGATTATATATAGTAAAAACTTTAGTAGAACGATATAAAGGAAAAGTGTCGATAGAAAACACAAATCCAGATGATTATAGAAAAGGAACGAAAGTAATGCTGCAACTAAAAGCAGTTTAATACAATCAACAATTTTACTTGTTAGAATCATCTTGATGTTCTTAGATTTAATTAAAAAAATTACCTGCCCATTTTTCGGCAGTAAATTTATATACTGAAATTCAATTAATAATAACAAACAGAGTTTAATCAACTCAAAATATTGAATATTGCAAGGAACTTATATTATGTTAGAAATTTCTTTTGAAACAATGCTTCAAGCACGATTAGAAAGAGATACTAGCTTTGACGGAAAATTTTTCATTGGAATAAAGACCACACAAATATTTTGTATCCCATCGTGTAAAGCAAGGCAATCAAAAGAAGAAAATTTAGAATTCTTTAAAAATCAGCTAGAGGCAAAACAATCAGGGTATAGAGGATGTAAACGATGTTATTCAGAAACGTATCCAATAACAAAACCAGCTTGGGTAGAAAGAATAGAGGTATTATTAGAATCCAAGATAGAAGAGAAGATTACTGAAAAAGAATTATCCAGCTTATTTAATGTTGATCAATCAACCTTACGGAGAAAATTTCTGCAATACCATGATGTTACCCCAACCGAATTTCATAGATCATTGAAGTTAGAAAAAGCCAAGAAATTAATAGACGATGGAGAAAATATTTCAGAAATAATTCATAAATGCGGATTTAGATCTATTAGTGGATTTAGAACAGCATTTATAAAAAAATATGGATACACACCACGTATCGGAGGATTTTTTTAGATGGTTTCGTCAAAAATAATCTACCGAAACATGGGAAGCCCATTAGGAGATATTTTGATAGGAAACACAATAAGAGGTATTTGTTTCGTTGTGTTTACAGATAGTATTGATTTAACTAAATTTAAAGCAAAAGTCGAAAAAAAATTCAGAAAAAAATTAGAAAAAGGAACTAATTCGATATTAGATAGCCTTGAAATAGAACTTAGAGAATATTTTGAGAAGAAAAGAACAGAATTTCAGGTGCCTATAGATATAAAAGGAACTCAATTTCAAGAAAGTGTTTGGAAGGAATTATTACAAATTCCTTTTGGGGAGACAAGGACATACCAAGATCTAGCAAATAATCTTAAGAGACATGATGCTATGAGAGCAGTAGGGAGTGCAAATGGAAATAATTTAGTTAGTATAGTTATTCCTTGTCATAGAGTAATTCACAAAGATAAGAGAAGAATGGGATATGCTGGTGGAGTCGAAAGAAAGAGATATTTATTAGAACTTGAGTCAATGTAATTAACCTTATATTAAAGGAACATTATTCAAGTATTCTACATATGTTTTTAATTTTTCAAATCGATAAAAGAATTTTACACCATTATAAGCTAAAAAATTACCAATTTTGGGGTAATGTGTAAAAATTTCATAAAATCTTTCATAAACTGAGAAAATATTGAACAATTTTAGATCAATTTCATTATTCAGAATAAAATGTAAAGCCTCCTCACTATTATGAAAAAATTTGATGTTATAAAGAATATCACTTTTACTCAGAATCTTTTTCATCAAATCGAATATGATTTTGTTTTCATGGATGATAATAATATAAGAAATTTGAATATCATTCTTGAAAGAAATAGAGGACGGAGTGAAATCGATTTGCGAACAATCTGAGAATTCTAACGCTGTCAAAGTATATCTCTTCTGGTTTTTATTAATTTAATCTAGTCTAATATCAACTTGGAATATTGTAATAATAAAAAATAAAGTTGAGAAAAAGATCTCAGAAATCGTAATTAAAGGAGAAATGTTAAAATCATACTACTCTAATTAACCATCTCTTTCTAGCTCGCGAATAACTACCAAATAAATTTCTGTTAATAAGTTTGCTCATAATTTTTGTCAAAGATTCAAATTGAGTAACATCTGGAGAATCCCATTCAAGAACAATTTTGTCTTTTTCTTGTTTAGCACCAAACAAGGATAACAAACTACCCAAATAAGACCATTTGTCTTGAGAGAGATTGAATTTGTTCTCATTATCCATTAATTTGTTCATAATCGAATCCTGAACATTAATTATATTATTAATCATAATATCGCTTCTCTATTCTTCTCCAATAATAATAAGGTCTGGTACAGGTTGATTTGGATCAGATCCAAATTTATGGAAATCATCTTCTGGTGTGATTTCTTCAGGTAATGGGGCTTCAGGATCCGCAGAGTATTTTTCTGTTGATGCATCATCAGTGATATTTACCATATTACCTTGAATAGCTATGGATGAAAAGAATATCAGTGACATTCCGATTAGAGATATTATTAGTTTTTTCTTCATTTTTTTATACTTCCTATCATGTATTATGTATCAAAACACCCTTGGATGATTATTTAAAAATATATCCACTTCCTAGTGAGTCTTTTACGCACTACCATCAATTATTTTTCTTTTCGACAAAAGTCATTCAAGATAATGAAATAGAGACTTGATCGTTTTTTCATAATTATGGTTGAAAAACTGATTTTTACTTATACAATTTTTGATTCCAGCCTTTTTTGCGTCAATAATCATTTTTTTAGAAACAAAGGACGAAATTAAAATAAAAGGAATGGAAATTCGCATCTTTTGGAGTTCTTTGTAAAAGTTCATGCCATTTATGGGAAACATATTGAAATCTGAAATTATTAAAGAAATTCCTTTTGTTGAATCTTTTAGATCCTCACCATTTTTTAAGTAGTTAAGGGCCTCTTCAGGTTTTTCAAATGTTACAACCTCAGCATTAGTATTTTGATCAATAAGATATTTCAGTAAAAAAATATGATCTTGGTCATCATCCAGCAATAAAAATCTAACTTTATTATTATTGATATAAGAATTTCTTTGGTCAGATAAGGACTCATTCACAATTTCCATTGTCATATGCATTCCAAATTGAATTTATTCTTAGATTATAACTTAATAAGATATGATTAAGCTATTCTTTAATTAACTTCTTTTTTCAGTTATGTTTTTATTCTACAATTCAAATGTTGATTTATCATATTAAAAAAACGTCCAAAACAAACTAGCATATTTTCCAAAGATTTTTGAACATTCAATCAGATGACTATTTACGGTAATTAATGTGGAAATCAACCTCAATAATGTTATAAATATAAAAAAATTAGAGGAGGAAATGATAAGCGACATTATTGAAGGATATTTTAAAACTCAATCCTTTTTTGAAATAAATAATAATTATAACAATGTGGATCAAATTAGAAAAAAAGAAATTCTTTATCGTGAATTGAGCCACGAATTCTATAAAAAATATGCGGAGATACATAATAAAGTTTTAAAAGGAGATTTGGCTAAAACATACTTAGAAGACTTCAACACGGTAATGATTCCGTTCAAAAACGGCTCTTTTCTTTTTCCAACATCTTTCAAAATTTATATAGACAATTTAAAAGATATTAATAATACTCCAATAAGAAAAATTGACGCTTCAATCTTAGATTCTTATATGAATAGTTTTGATCCTTCATTAGGATTGGAAAAATTTCTTTCTGAATTTTTTGATGTCATTAAAAGTATAAGGATCCCATTACGGTCTCGTGAAGTCGAACTTTTTCATTTGCTGACTGATATAAATTTCTTAAGCAAGAATGTTGAGGGTAAACCACGGATCGTTCCACCAACAGATAATGAAATGATTCCTAGTCTTGGATTCGATAATAAAAAGAAGTCTAGGGTTAATAGAGCATTTCGATTTCTTAAATCTTATAGAGTATGTTATCTAAATACCATTATAATGAATCCAAGCAAATTTGGATTTGATTTCCTATCTTTCGATTACCCAAAGGATTATCCAGAAATAATTAAAAAAGTTTCTGATTTCATCTTCTGGGAAATTCCTTTTCAAAAAAATAATACCGTGATAGCTTGCATTCCTTCTGGAGAATCAGATAAATTATTAGATTTTGAATCTTATTATCTAGATAATTGGAGTTGGAATCTAAATTTAAAATCTTTTCAACCAGAAAAGCATGATCCATTAGAAGGATGGAAAACTTTTCAGATTCCTGATTTCAATTCAACTAATCGAATATCTAACTTTGTAAGTTGGGATTTGACAAAATCTAATAAAAATGAGCTTAGAGAAACTGAAATTGAAATTTTAAGAAATTTAACTCGATCTAATAACTTCAGTATAAATTCAATTACATCACTCTCTAAGAGCTTGAGTCCTGGAGGAATTGATTATATTCTAAAAAATTTAGCTAAAAATGATATATATAGGATTTATCCAGGAATTAATCATATAGGACTTAATTATTATAATTGTATAAAATTCCAAACTCACAAGAAAGAGTTATTTGAGAATCTATTACATTCGATTCTTTCATTCCCGATTGCACATGTTTTCTCTAATAGAGAAACTGGAATCATAATTTGTTATTTCCATGTTCCTAAAAACTTTTTAACTGATGTATTAATTAACATTAGAATGTTTTCTCATAGTTATCCATCAGTAAAAGTAGAAATTTCTGATCCCTTTTCTTACCCTAAAATAAATAGGGTTCCGAAATTATTTAAATATGATTTTAAGGTTACTAACGGAATTGCTTACTTAAAAAATTGAATTAACTAAATTCCGTGCTTTCTAATATCCATCTATTAGTTTCTTTGTCGAATTTTGCTTCAACAGTAGTTTTCAACATATTTTCGATTGAAGCTTTCATTTGATTAATTTTTTCTTCATTATCTTCAGATTCATAAACGATTATTTTATTATCTTCGGTTTCTGCACCAAACATAAATAAAATAGCTTGTAGAATTTTCCATTTCTCTTCTTTGGTTAAATAAATTGCTGGTTTATTCAGAAGAGCAAAATCATCCCCTAAAAATTTACGTAGATCATCATCGAACATATAATTCATTTAACGTAAGTAATAATATATTAATTTATGGATTTTATTGCATAAATTGGGTTGTGTCTTAAATTATCCTCGAATAGACCAACTCTTAGAGAATTCATCATAATCACCAGTAACATTTCTGTTGGTGACTTTGCTCATTAAACTGGTAATGAATTCTAATTGATCGGAATCTGGTTGGTTCCAGTTAAGTATCAATTCATTTTCGTTGTTTTCGACACTAAAACTGCTTAACAATGAACAAAGATTAGTCCAGTTGTTGTTTTTGTTTGCCACAGTTACTTTAGATGAACTTTAAATGAACACAATTACTTTAGATTCTTTAGATAGATTATCAGACAGAATGAGTTCGGAGGAATCCGTCATATTCTTGATCAATTTGTTGGAAAAGGAGTTTATCAGCTATATCCTGGTATTAATCATATTGATCTCAAAGATGTTAATGTTTACAATATTGTTTGTAAAAATAAAGAATTTTACACAAGTACAATTCATTCGCTTTTATCTCTCCCCATTTCTCATTTAATGAATAACGAGAATGAAAATCTAATAACTGGGTATTTTCATATTCCTAAAGCTTTTATTTCCAAAATTGTTGATAATCTTAAACTTTTGAAACTTTTGTTAAAAGATGAGATATCTATTGAGTATGAAATTATGCCAGAGAACAGAAAAATCACCAAATACCTTCCTCTAAGCAATATCGACTTTGAAGTTAAACACGGTGCTGCTTACTTAAAAAATAGCTAGAATTATTTTCTATTTCATCTTTTAAAGTCAGTTTTTACCGATATATAATTTTTTCCTAAACTTTAAATTTAGCTCTCAACTAGTATCTTTTTGCGTTAATATTGTCATTTAGGTGTTTTATTTGGCCGTTGTTAGTCCTAAAGGTTATCCTGTTAAAAAAGTTTTAGAAAATTTAGCCACTCTTAAATGGGGTCGAGACAGTGAATGTACTTTTATCGCTTCTTTATTTAAAATCTTGAAATATTAGGGAGAAAGCACTTCTTATTCAGAACTTATGGGTATTTCTCGTGCTGCTTTTCGTTTAAACTTTCACAAAGAATAGTGTCCTAGTTCTCCTGATTGGTTTAAAAGAGTTGATGCTATTAATTTTTTAGGTTATTCTCTTAATGAACATTTCTTAAAAAATGAAGAATCCAAAGATTCCGATGATATTAGATTTAAAACAAAAAATGAACTTCTATCAATTATTAAATCTGAGATTAATGATAATCAACCAGTCCTTGCAATTGATCTTGTCAATGTTGCTGAATGGGGTGTTATTACTGGTTACGATAATGATTCTATTATTTGTAGGTCATACTACGATAAAAATGAAGAATACTCTACTGCCCAAAAATTCCCTTGGATCGTCAATACTTTAAAAAAAAGTCCACAAATAACTGATAAAAACGATACGATAATCAAATCTTTACAGGAAGCTGGAGAAAACTTTTTTGTCGAAAAATGGGATGGACAATACAACGGATTAGCCGCCTATGACAAATGGATTAGAGATTTACAAAATGAATCCCTCTTCTCAGAAGTAGATGAAAAGATGTTTAAACACCGTTGGTATGTTAATGCATGGGTTTATAATTCTCATATCGATGCACGTCACTCTGCTCATAAATTTTTGGAGGATAATATAGGAATCTTCAATGAAGATCAGAAAAGAGACATAAATGATATTGTTGACTCTTTTAAAACTATTAATCAAAAGCTTTATGATAATTGGATTTATTTTCCTTATATTTTTTGGATTAAGGATAATAATAAAATTTGGTTACCAGGAGATAGATTAATTGATGGATCATATTGGACCAAAGAAATGCGGACAAAAGGTGCTGACATCTTAGAACAAATCAAAACTACGGAAATTGAGATTTTTAACAAATTAAAAGCAATTTAAGGGATTTCTTGTCTTAACTTTTTTTAATAAAAATTGCTATTTCACACTATTTTTCAAATTAAGAGCAATTAACTTTAAGTGATTCAGCACTTCTTCCTATTTTATGGACTTTTTGCTTTTTTCTTCGTTTTTCATTCCATTTTCTTTTTTATTTGCTTTTTTAGCTACCGTTAAGGAACAAAAAATTCTATTAAGTGAAAATTATATTAACAAATTATCAGAAAACATCTTAATAATTTTTAAAATTATACCAACATTACTAGTAACTATTTTTGTATTTTTGAATCCCGTAGATGATACGATATTCTCCATAATATTTGGAGTAGCATTTTTATTATGTTTCTTTGCTGATATTGGCGTTGAAAAGAATTTCTTAATTGGGATGGTTCTTTTCCTATTAGCTCAAGTATTTTTCATTATTTCTTTTGTGAATTGGGCTTTTAACAATGTTACTGGTGAGCAATATATAATTTTAGGAGTCGTATTTGTTTTACTACTCATTTATGATTTTACATTATTGAAATATCTTTCTTCTTCTGAAAAAGGTTTGGGAGAATTTAAAATTCCTGTTATTATATATAGTATTGCTCTCTCTTTAATGTTATTGTCCACAGTGTTTCTTTATATATCTGTTACAGCAGTAGAGTTGATTATCGTTATCTTTGGAGCTTTATTATTTGTAACATCCGATTCTTTTATTGCGGTAAGAGAATTTCATCATAAATTCAAATATTCGGAATTAATAATTATGCCCACTTATTATGGGGCTTTATTTTTCTTATCTTTGGTGGTTACATTTCTTTGAAAACAAAATGTTTGATTAAGCTACTTGAAGATCGGTAGTCAAATTTATCATATTGTTTTCTATGTATTGTTTCTGAGTCCTTAATACCATTCCACCATGTAAAACAGTGTGCATTACTAAAGTAGCTATTTTTTCTCTATATTCTTCATATTTTTCACTAGGAAGAGAATTAATAGCTTCAGAAAATGAATCACTAGCTTTTTCTAACTGATTTATCATTCTTTGATATAATGGAAGTTCAACATCATCAGGAACATCAATTAATTCATCATTAGGTTTTCCAATTAGATCACGAGGTTCAATAGTAAACTTTTCGTGAATAAATTGATATAACGTTTTTACTGTATGAAGAAACAATTCATAAGCTGATTGACCATTTTTTACTGGTGATTCAAGTAAGCACTCTAAAGAATAGTCTTTTCTTTTAGTCAAGTAGAACTCCATAATACCATTAAGGGATTGGAGTATTTGTTCAAATTCGTTCATGGTAATTTGATTTGGTAATGTTGAATTTTAATAGAATAAGTTAAGAAGTTGATAGATTGTTACTTTTTAGAAACAAATTATTTTGGAGAAATTGAAAATTTTTAAACTTCTTTTGATTTATTGATAATATGGCCAAGAAAAAGATAGTTGTTTTTGATGCACCCTCAAATTTGGGTTTAAACCCTCCTGAAAATGGTGTAATACCCGGCTGTTATAAACTTCCTTGGGCACTTCGGGACAGAAAACTACTGGAAATGCTTAAAGCTGTTGACGGAGGAAGCCTTGTACCTCCTAGATACAATTCTTCATGGAAACGGGGAGAGGGTGATCGTAATGCTGAAGCAATAGCAAAATTTTCCAATGATATAGCTAATCGTATTGAAAACCTTCTCGAAGATGATCAAAAATTAGTAATTTTGGGTGGTGATTGTAGTATTCTTATTGGCAGCATGCTTGCTCTAAAACGCCAAGGGAGGTATGGATTAGTTTTTTTAGATGCTCATAGTGACTTTCGACATCCTAATAATTCTCAGTTTATAGGGGCTGCTGCTGGAGAAGATCTTGCTATAGTCACTGGACGGGGTGATTCACGCCTTACCAATCTCGAAGGAAAAGGATCCTATTTATTGGAAGAAGATATTCATATAGTCGGTATGAGAGAAAATGATGAAGCTTTAGATGAAATCACAAATCTAAACATCAGTGTAACAACCAGTCAAGAGATTAATGAAAAAAATGTTAAAGAAAATGTTGCAAATATCATTGAAACAGTAAGTAAAAACACAAAAGGATTTTGGATTCATTTAGATATGGATGTAATAGATTCTTCTGAGATGACCGCTGTTGATTGTCCTGAGCCAAACGGATTATCTTTTTTATTACTGAGTAAACTTTTAAAACAACTTTTTCACTCACCGAATTGTTTTGGAATTGAAATAACAATTTATGATCCAGATCTTGATCCTACAGGAATATACGCAGAAAAAATTATTGATTGTTTAAGACGTTCACTGATTTGAAAAGATAGAGTCATAATTAATTGGGAATAAGATTAATTAATTTTTTTTGTTACCATAGGGAAACATATTTTTCTTAAACAATAAACCTAATTACTATTTAGTAATCTTGTTTACTAGTAATTTTCAAGTGGGAATCCATTATGAGTATTATTAAGAATTGTCCAGTAAAAACTTCTCTTAGTTATGTAGGAAAACGTTGGACTCTTGAAATTGTTCGTGATATGTTTTTTGGAAAATCTAGATTCAAAGATTTCTTGGAAGAAAACCCTAAACTTACTTCAAAAGTTCTTTCTCAGCGTCTCCGTGAACTAGAAGAGGGACAGTTTGTTGAAAAAAGAATAATGAGTAAAACTCCCTTGCGAATTGAGTATCAGCTTACTGAGAAAGGATATCATTTAAACAAGATTATGCATG
Organism: Candidatus Heimdallarchaeota archaeon LC_3; assembly: GCA_001940645.1. The sequence goes on along the minus strand of MDVS01000014.1, from coordinate 7,557 downwards.
AATTAGCTATGCTTTCTTTTAAATTCCACTCAGATCAAGTATTTGAAGAAGGGATGAATCTCTCTGATGAACAAATGGTTGATTATTTACATCAAATATTTAGTATAAAAGAATAACAATTCTTTTTATGACTTATTTTATGGTTTGCCTTTTTTTCTATAAAACCAAAAGCTAGTGATAGCAAAAAATCCTATCAACCAGGGAATAAGTATTATCCAGAATATCCTATCTTCTGTAACTGGTGGATCGACTTCTTCGTAATCAAAATCAAGTGTTTTATTAATAAAATCTTTATTTTCAAAAATAATCCACCACGATCCATTTGTATTAATGAAAATTCTGTTAGTATAAGATTCCCTATCCCTAACTACTATCCTTTCATTATAAGATTGACTATTAGTATATTTAATATAATTATCATTATCTAAAAAAATAAAGTCAATATTACACTTATCACACTTAAAATTTATATTAAGAGAAACATCTTTTTCCTCAATAATTATCTCAATTTCCAAATTGCTATTTGCATTAACAACATAGTTTGTTTCTATCGTTGCAGTCAGATCAAAAGAATTTAATCCAATAATCGCTAAAAATAGGAAAAAATTGGTTAGTATTTTTACACCAACTTTACTGTTCTTCATGGTAATCTTGTCCTAATTTGCTATTCTACTGGTATTTCTATCTTTATTTTGGTATATTTGAATAATAAATCTTGTAATTTTGTTATTAATTCTTTTTCTGATTTAATAATATATGTTGTGTCTTCTCTGAGGCCTGCAACACTAGATCCTCGCGAAAGAATGATAGCAATATCAGATAATCTACGTAATAAAGCAATGACTTCAAACAATTTAATATTGTGAACTGAATTTCCTAATACACTTTCGTATGATGAAAAAAACATATCTTTAAGCTGTTCATTGGAATAAATTCTTGTTAAAACCATTGTCCATGCCAAATCATACCTGAAATCTACAGGCATGGAAGCCGACCAATCTAACACAATAAATTTGCCATTATTATCAACCAAAATGTTATCTGGATGGAAATCACCATGAATCACTGATATTCGATCCACTTTTACTTGACTAGATCCTTTCTTAATCCAATCCAGAATAGGTAAAAGTTTCTCAAGATTATTTGCTTTTAAGCGTTCTTCCATTAGTAAGGAATACATTTCAAAAAAATTTGAAACAGTTATTTTAGGTAATCCTAGTTCGGAACACGGAAAATCACTTAAATCAAGATTATGAAGATCTACAAAAGTTTCAGAAAATTTATTGAGATAATATGGCATTCCTTCTTCAGATGCTGACTCTAAAATTTGTCTTAAAGTTTTTCCTTCGATTTCCTGCATAATAATAAATGGTCGGTTAAATGGATTGTCTTCTATTTCAAGCAAAAGAACATCTGGGACAGGATAGTTTTTATCCCGTAACCAACACATTACTTTAAACTCATTATGAGTCCTTTTTTTTTCATTAAATGAAGGATAAATTCTAATTACTAAATCTTCATAAGGAAATATTAATGTATTATCTGTTTTTAGAGTAAAACAGTAAATTTCTGTCTCCCAACCGCTAGTAATTTTAGAAGTTATTTCTATATTTATATTTGTGCTATCTGGATATTTTTCAGTCAAATATATAAGAAGATTTTCTTTGATATCCATTTTAAATCAATTAAACCTTTCAATAGAGTAGATGACTAAATTAACCAATAAAAATATGTAGATGATTTTGAAAATTACCAAATCAAATTACCATAAACGAATCATTTTCTAATATTTTCTCTACTATCATCTGGAGGTTTATACATTATCTCTAAAAATCTTTTGAGAAATTCCACTATATCTGCTGCTGCTGCCCTAGTAATAGTTTGAACGATATTTTTGTATCCTGGATTACGTAAAAAGCTGAAACTATTAGCCCATTTAAAGAATTCACCATCAATAATGCCCTCATCTTTTAAAGCGGCAAAAACTGACAACATGGGAACATCTAAGGTACTAAGATTTCTAATAGCAGCTTCGATAGTGTTAACTGACATGAATGTTGTTGCTAACCACAATTTCTGCTTTTCACAATCAATAGCTTCATTATATAATTGTTCAACTACCGTGGGAACTGTGAATGTTAAATAACGTGATTGCAAAGGTAAGTTTTCGCTTATACCCTTATTACAAGTCGCTTCAGCTCCAAACCATGAAGTAATTTCCCTTCGCTGATGAGCTACAATATTAATGTCTAGATTTGGAAATAATTTTTTAAATTCCTCAATTAATCTCTCGTCCAATCCCTTAAGTTTGGATAACCCTCCAGAAAGGATAATATTACTAAGGATTTCTGGTCGTGTATCAAGAGGGACTTGCTTAAGAACATTTTGTAAGACAGTCATCAAACCCTCTGCGTCAAATGTTTCAGCTATTTCGGGATCTAGAAGATCAGGATTAAATAAACTTTCAGGAATTCTAAATCGTTCATCTCCTATAGTGATTTTTCTTCCGGAAAAAGGCAGTGTTTCTTCCACATCTTTAATGTATCCTCGATCATAATCTTCTTTTTCTTGTTCATAATCCTTGGCTACGTAAAAGTGTTTGTCGATTACACGAACCAGTTCATAGGTAGTAGTATTATCTCCTAGTTGTTTTCTTAAATGTTTGACATATTGCTCAGCTATAATCCTACCAGATATTGAAAAGAATCTTAAAGAAGGATCTATTTCAAATCCTTTGTAATATGAAACAATTGAACTCATTGAATGTCCTAATTCAAGAAGCATTCCTGAAACTTTACCTATTTCTTGCATTGATAATCTGGATTGTTTGAATGTAAATACTTCGGGGAAACGAAATTTTTCCTTTAAAAGTTGAATAAGCCGACTTGTATTTGTTGGGTTCGAATGTAAAGGTTCAATATAAAATACATAATATTCTTCTGGTTTGATATTTAATTTTCTTACAGAATGTGATATTAACTCTTTCGCGGATAACCAATCCCACTCCGCACGAGCTGTAATTGTTGCTTCTTGAAAAGGATAAGTTAAATGTATTTCTTTTTCATATAAGGCATCATAGGCAATAAGAGGAGCCTCTGATGGGTCAGGAGGATAGACTTTATATCCCACTACGCTTGGAATAACAAACCTAGGGTATCCCTCTCCAGAATATCCTATCTTGATATGTTGAGAGCCTAAATCAATAATCATATATCTGGGGGTTTCAAGTGACGTCTTCTAAACCTCAAACAATAATATTTTAAAAAACCTTGTTGTAGTTAAATCGAATTATTGAGATTATTGAAATATGTATTGAAAGAGTAAAATGCTAATAAAAGGGTTTATTTTATAGATCAAAAAAATATTATTATTTTCTTATGTTTTCCTTACTATCATCGTGAGGTTTATACATTATCTCTAAAAATCTTTTAAGAAATTCCACTATATCTGCTGCTGCGGATCTTGTAGCATTTTGAACAATATTTTTATATCCTGGATTTCGTAAAAAGCTGAAACTATTAGCCCATTGAAAAAATGTATCATCTATTATGCCTTCGTCTTTCAAAGCTACAAAAACTGACAACATGGGAACATCAAGTGTGCTAAGATTTCTGATAGCAGCTTCGATTGTATTTACCGACATAAATATTGTTGATAACCAAAATTTTTGTTTTTCAAGATCAATGGTTTCATTATATAATTGTTCTACAAGTGTTGGGACAGTAAAAGTTAGGTAACGTGTTTGCAGTGGTAAATTTTCTGTAACACCTTTGCTACAAGTAGTTTCAGCACCAAACCATGAAGTGATTTCCCTTCGTTGGTGAGCTACAATTTTAATTTCTAGATTTGGAAATAATTTGTTAAATTCCTCAATTAATCTCCCGTCCAATCCTTTTAGTTTAGATAATCCCCCACTAAGAATTATGTTGTTAAGAATCTCTGGCCGTGTATCCATAGGGACTTGATTAATTACTTCTTGAAGAACTGTCATTAAACCTTCAGCATCAAATGTCTCAGCTATTTCGGGATCGAGAAGATCGGGATTAAACAAACTTTCAGGAATTCTGAATCGTTCATCTCCTATAATGATTTTTCTTCCAGAAAAAGGTAGTGTTTCTTCCACATCTTTAATATATCCTCGATCATAATCTTCTTTTTCTTGTTCATAATCTTTGGCTACATAAAAGTGTTTATCGATTACTCGAACCAGTTCATAGGTAGTAGTTTTATCTCCAAGTTGTTTTCTTAAATATTTGACATATTGTTCAGCTATGATTCTTCCTGAAATTGAAAAGAAACGCATAGAAGGTTCTATTTCAAAACCCTTGTAATATGAAACGATTGAACTAATAGAATGACCTAATTCAAGAAGCATTCCAGAGACTTTGCTAATCTCCTGCATCGATAAATGAGACTGTTTATATGTGAAAACTTCAGGAAAACGAAATTTTTCTTTTAAGAGATTTATTAATTTCTCTGTATTAGTAGGATTTGAATGCAATGGTTCAATATAAAATACAAAGTAATTTTCGGGGTGAATATTGAGTTTTCTAATTGAATGTGATATTAACTCTTTCGCGGATAACCAATCCCATTCTGCTCGTACAGTTATTGTTGCTTCTTGAAAAGGAAACGTGAGATGAATTTTTTTTGCATATAAGGCATCATAGGCAATAAGAGGAGCCTCCGATGGATCAGGAGGATATACTTTGTAGCCAACAACGCTGGGAATAATAAATCTAGGATATCCTTCACCAGAAAAGCCAAATTTAATGTGTTGTGATCCTAAATCCATTATTAAATATTGAGGAGTCTCAATGGTCATAAATAAAACCTTTGATTCACGATTGCATTATTAAATACAAAAAATATTATTAATGTAGTTCTACGCAATAAGTTACTTAATTTAATTTATTAAATTTACTCTTATTTCCTTTTTAATAATCTCCTCAGCAATGTTATAAGAGTTTTATGGAAATTGGATTGGATTAAAAAGAATACAAGATTTCCTTAGGTCTGTGATTATAGCCAATTTTTACTTCATTGCAACAGAAAACCTATGAAAGCCCGTGTTTTATTTCTTTTCTTCTAGAAAGTCTACATAAACCATGTGTAGTAGTGATATAATTATCTAAATACCTCGTTCTCAAAACAAATCAATTATAACAAATCTTATTAATAAAAGGTTACACGCTAGCATTTTTTTAGGTGCAGATAAAGAAATAGAAGAATTTTATTAACTAGTAATATCAATTCTGATTTGTTGTTGATCTTTTAATTCAAGTTTATTAAACAGATCATTATATGGAACGTTGTTTACAGTAATATTAGCAACTCCTGTATAATCCCATACCCTTGATTCTGTTAACGGCTCTCCCCATATTAAGAAGAAATCACCTAGAGTAGCGTCAGGTAAGTTGTATTTTGATGATGATTCAATATGTAGCTGACCTTCAGCTTCTCCAGAATGAGTATGGATAGGTCGATGGCAAGTGCCAGATAATCCTATATTAGGAGGGAGAGTTTTCCTTATCCCCTTAGAATAAATTGAAAGAAAAGAGTGAAAATGGATATCAACGGTATCTGAAGATTTTATACAAGTTGTAGAATAAGTAGCAGTTTCAGGACTGGTTCCCGTGGGTCCTTGTGAATTGAGGGGGGAAAATGCAATAAAACCAACAACAACAACAGCGATTAGTACCCCACCTAATATATAATAAGAATTATTAAATGATTTCTTCGATTCTGTTTTTGATTGTCTCTTTTTTACATTAGATCTTAAATTATCAAGTTGATCAACAATTTTAACTTTTTCTGATTCTAAATAATTATTATTGTGTAATTTATTTTTAGTTTTAACTTTTCTTCTATTTCTACTCACAGTTAATCCCTGAAGAACATAATTGTATTCTATTTATTATTAAAATAACAAATTTAAACTGATATTATTCAAATATATTCTTTTAATTAGTAACAAAAATTCTGAAAAAGAATCCTTAATTTCAAGTTTAATAGTCATTGGATGTATGCTTATTGATAGTTTAATGGTATAATTCGAATATTTTTATATTTTATTAGGTTTGTCTAAGTTATTTTAATAATTATTCTCTGTTTGAATGTTAAAATAAAAAACAATTTTTCTAAGCTTTTTTCTTAGCAATCAAATTATAAAAGAGATTTTTATTTCATGTAAGGAATGTTCTAATTTTTAACAATATTCAAATATTAGGATTAGTATCGAATAATTATGATGTAGAAGAGCATTGTGAAAATGCAATAGAATTTGCAACAATTTCTACAGTACCATATACAACTGTTGATAAATTGAAATATGATAAAGTAGAAATAAGTGTTTCAAAAAATACATGTGTTCAAGTTAAATTCATTAATTTGCAAACAATTGTACATGATTTCAGCATAGACCAAGATGATGGCAACAGCTTTGAAGAAGTTTATAACTACATGGCCAATAATACTGCTGGATATAAGGGTACTAACTTTAAAACCTTTAATGTTTCAACTCAAGATTTAAATGTCACAATTTCTTCTGTAATGTTCTTAGTCATAGAGAAGGCGGAATGGAAGGAAAATTCATTATTGGTAAAGGATCTCCAAATGTTACAACACCTTGTTTTGAAATACTTGTCGTGTTTGGAAGTTTAATCACTATTGTGATGATTTCTGTGATAAGAAAACAAAAATAGATAAAATTAATATCTAATTTTTAATTAGACTATTTTCTATATCTCTTTTTCTCAATGGCTTATTTTTTATTTTTTATTTTTTATTTTACTCACCTAGAAACAAGTTGAAACAAATATTTATAATAATTGAAGTATTGAAACGTATTTCAATTCATATAACTACTAAAGTGGTTAGTGTAAGAATAATTTAGCAAACACAAACGGTGATGCTTATGAAGAATACAATAAAAGTTACTTTGGTTATTGCAGCCTTTTTGGTTAGTTTTGGAATTATTATTCCTGTACTAGCTAACACTGGTTCAGGTATCGTTGATATGATGAATGATTTTACCATGGGCTCTAATAGTTCTATGGGTTCTGATCACATGTCTGGTGATCATCAGACGATGATGGACGGTGGTCATATGGATGATGATCATATGGATAGTGAATATATGGAATGTATGATGAATCATATGTCTGAAGAAGACTGTGATGAAGAAATGATGGAAAATCATTATAAATATTTTGAAGATCATGAATTAAATGAAGAAGAATGTCCTCATTATATTGAAGAAATTCTTGAGGATTGTGCTATTTGGGAATCTGAAAATTAAAAATCCGTAATTTTTTTTTCAATTTTCCTCAATTTGATGGGAATAATTTCCCATCAAATTAAGGAAAATTCATTATTGGTAAAGGATCTCCAAATGTTACAACACCTTGTTTTGAAATACTTGTCGTGTTTGGAAGTTTAATCACTATTGTGATGATTTCTGTGATAAGAAAACAAAAATAGATAAAATTAATATCTAATTTTTAATTAGACTATTTTCTATATCTCTTTTTCTCAATGGCTTATTTTTTATTTTTT
>MDVS01000013.1 GCA_001940645.1 Candidatus Heimdallarchaeota archaeon LC_3 | reverse complement strand
ATCGCAAAATAAAGATTGAATCGATTTTCAAATTGTTTATAGTGCTTGTAATATTGCTTGATTGAAGATTTCGGATATATAGAGCAAAAATAGCTCAATAAAATACGGATTTTTCATATCAGTTTTAAAACTATTTTTATTTTGCGATAAATGTAAGAAAAGTAGATCATTTTGCAGGATTTGTAATATATTCAATGAACGTGTGTAGTCTTCCTCATTCACTATTTTTAATTTAACTGATTGGTCATATTTATGTAATATTTGAATCTTGGCCACCATTCTAATCTTCTTACGCAATATCAGTCTTTATTCACATTGCTTCTATCGTAGTATAGGAATAAAACAATTTTTCATTCTTACGTATTATTTAAGGACCACGAACTTCAAGTATTGTGATATTGCGATTAACAAAATCCAATCATTTGTTAATTTTTTACTGTTTGTCCTCGTTTTTATTGCAAGTTCTTCCCCTCTGAAATATACGTCAAAGAAAATGATCTCCACAGATTAGTTTGAAGTTTCAATTGATTTGGATAAGAGCAGAATTGGTAAAATCTTCTCTATAAGCTTATTTTCTGCTGTTCGAAGTTTTTTCTCTAATCCATACCTACTGATTCCTTCAACAGAAGCCAATTCCTCAGTTTTTATTTTACGAGGTATGGAATAATAACCTTTTTTCCATGCTTTGATCAAAATATTTCGTTGTTGATCGGTTAAAGAATGGATCATTTCTTCAATTGTCTTTGCATAGGTATAAATTTGTTGGTAATTAATCTTCTCGATTTTCAGGATTTCTAATTCATAAATCTCACTTATTTCATCAATGAATTGTTGTATTTTTGGATAGGTTTCGATTAATATCGTTATTTGTTCCCAATTATTTCGTATTATCACTGGATTGATCAAAATCCCGTTATATTTCTGAATTTTTTTTCTTATAATACTTGGGGGATTTAGAATACAATCACAATTAAATTGAAGAATGTTCGCATTAGTTGAATCCTGAACAGACTCGACATTAATAGATTGATCTATAATAAAATTTCCATTAAACAAAATCCCTTTATTTGACTCATTCGGAGAAGAATAAATAAGAAGACCCCGTTGACCGGTGCAATAACTCATTATTGATTTTTTCTCTGAAAAAAATCGAAAAAGTTCTTGTTCTGGTTCTATTCGAAAAGTTAATTCAAACATTCTACGATCATAAAAAAATGTTCTTGGTTTATCTATTTATAGGAAGTTGCATAAGCAACCTAAAGTACATTTAAGAAATTGTATTAAACAATGCAATTGATCAAAAAAATTTACGAGTTGAATAATACATGACTGAAATAATAATTGAATCGCAAGAGTTACACTTTAATTCTTGTAATTTAGATGAAGCTACAAAAAATGAGCGTGTTAATTATTTGCATAATGATTTATTAAAAATAGCAAAAAATATTTCAGAAATTGAAAATGTTATAAGTTTTGAGGTAGATTTTGAAAGAGAGATTACCAACGAATTAATAGATTTTGTTTTTTATGAAAATAAATGTTGTGGAAACTTTTCTGTGAACCTTGATTTTGATATGGTTACAAAATCAATCAAAGTAAAACTATCTCTCCTAAAAAAGATTTAAGAAAAGAGAATTGAATAGTATGGGATTAATAAAGTAATAAATTAAACATTGATTACAGATCAGTAAAAGTATCAACTTCAATGGAACTTTCTTTATCGTCCTAAATAATAACTAAATGATATAATTTTGATCAATTAATTAGAAAATCAAATCTACCTAATCCAATTGTTCAATAAGATTCATTTCTATTTCTAATATTTCATGTAGAGCGTTTGTAAAGGTATTTCTAAGGTCTATATTTTTTTCACTAATAGATCGTTTAGCATTTACTGCTGATATGACTAATTCATGTAATCCTTTGATAATCATATCTGGTGAATACCATGGCTTTTTTGATGCCCACCATTGTTGACATGAATGGGATCCACGGTCTAAATATGAACGTGCAACCTGCCATAAATGCTTTTCATGATCAGAAGCTTCGTTAAGATGTTGCTCTGCTGTGATTACCAGGGAAGTAACTTTCATAATGATATTGTGTTGTAGTAAATGAATTGGATTATCTGGATCATACCATAATGTTAAAGGATTTTGCCATTTCAAATCCTCACCTGATGTGCTCCAAGAACTGGGTTTTGGTATAATCGTAGCATCTGACAAAAATTTATTCATTAGTTCACTAATTGTTACTATTTTAATGTCCTGTCGTCTATCGAGCTTATCTAAGATTGGAATTAATAGTTTGTTGAATAAATGTTTGATATGATGTCCATACGTTTCTCCATCCTGAGCTAATATTACATAATAGTCTCTGTTGATGTGTTCATTGTATTTTAATCTATTTAATAATCCATCAGCATCTAATCTATCAAAGCTAATGTCATTACTTATTGAATCATCTCTGAATACAACTTTCAAACCATTTTTAGTATTAAAAAAAGTTGTAGTTGGAAATATAGGATTTGGATTTCCCACTCCAGACATAATAAACCAGTTATGTCCTGTTTCTTTAATGGGATCTAAAATAATGCTATCTACAGCCATTTCTGGAGGAAAAAAACCTTCGGGTCTATAATTATTTCCAAAAAAGTGTCGATTTGTTGAATCATTTAATTCTATCTGTCTTTTTATCTCTATAGGTGGTATTAGTGGTAGTATAGCATGGAATTTAGCTGAATTCGTAAATTCAAGTTGATTCCGATCTGCTAATTCAGAAAAACCATTAATAACATCATCTAAAGCAAGATCATATAATTGCTCTGTCAAAATCGCATTACAATTAAGAACAATTTTTGCATTAGGGAATTTCTTTAAAGTTTGGATAAGTGGTCTATAACACTCCTCAGCAATTTGTTTAACTACAAATGGCAGTTGTGTTGGAGGTTGATAAATATGCAAAAGAAGTGAAAAGAAAATGGTCATAATAATTAGAATCGCTTAATTATTTAAATAAATTTCCACAAAGTTTCGGTGATTTTATAAATTTTTAGTTTTTTAGAATTATCTTAACAAATTCGGGAAAAGAATTTACTATAATGTCAGGATTACTATTATTATCCTCCTTAGATAAAGATTCTGTAATTAGACATGAGGATAGATCAATGTTACTAGCTCCTTCAATATCTGCTTGAGGATTATCACCCACTACCCAGATTTCTGATTTATCTAACTGTAATAGCTCAATTCCTTTTTCGAACATTGCCGGATGAGGTTTTGAATATCCAACTTGGTCGCTTGTTAACATCCCATTAATTAATGGATTGAGCTTTAATTTATTAACCCTTTCCTTTTGTACCCAATCTATTCCATTTGTTATAATAATTACCTTTATGTTACTTTTTTGTAGATTTTTTAATGATGAATATACGTTCTCATAAAAATATGTTTCATGAATTAAATACTGCAAATATTTTTTATTTATTTCTGAGGGATTTTCCTTTATTTCCGGATAAACTTCCATCAATTGCCGAAAACGGCCATGTTGTAGATCTGGCAAGGTAATTTTTTGTTTTTCAAATAAATTCCATAGAGCATGATCAATTTTTATATATTCGTTATTAATTTCATGAATTTTACTTTTTGATATAAAACTTTCTAGCATTATCTTTGTAAAAGCATTTAACTCTGCTTTTTTAAAATCGACTAATGTTCCATCGAAATCCACTAGAAGCCCTTTTAGATTACTGATGTTTTTTACCATCAATATCACCAGCAGCTTATTAAAAAGAAGAAATAAATTGTGATTATAATTTGAAAAAATTTAGTATACAGCATAACGACTTTTTCTTTCTCTCCTACCTTTATAATTTTTTCTCTCTGAAAAACCTTTATTTCCTCTAGCGAACTTGTTTCCTCGAGATGATCTATTTCCTCGCTGAGGAAAATTACCTCTAACCATATGTGTCTTTTTAAAACTTGGATTTTGTTCTAATTTAATATTAAAATATCCGTAACCTAAAATATTAGTAAAATTTTCTTTATCTTGCATCGAAACGAATGAAATCGCATGACCACGATCACCGGCACGTGCTGTTCTTCCTATTCGATGAATATATTCATCACGAGTTGGTGGAATATCCCAATTAAAAATATAGTTAACAGTCCTTATATCTAGACCTCGGGCAGCAACATCTGTGGCAACTAAGATTTTCGTTTTACCTTCGTGTAATGCATTAATAGAACTTTGTCTTTTGTGCTGACTAAAACCGCCATGAAGTGGAGCAACTTTTACATCATAAGTTCTTAGGTTTTGAGTTAAGAAATCGACTTCTTTCCGTGTCGAACAAAAAATAATAGCATTAACATCTTCAAGTTTTTCTTTTAATAAATGTAATAATAGTCCGAGCTTGGAATCATTTCCAACACGATAATATGTTTGTTTTAAATATCGAGAATCAACTTGGGGGTCAGTTTCAACAGTTATTGGATCATTAAGATATCGTAAAGTTAATTTTTGAATTTCAGGGGGGAAAGTTGCACTGAAAAGAAAAGTTTGTCGATTCTTTGTTATATAAGAAATTATTTTTTTGATGTCATCAATGAATCCCATCTCAAACATTTTATCTGCTTCATCTATAACGAGATATTCTATGGTGCGTAAATTAGTATTTCCTTGTCGAATATGATCTAGTAAACGTCCAGGAGTTGCTACTATAATTTCTGCATTTTTTAATGCTCTAATTTGTGGATTATAACTTACTCCACCATAAACTGTTCGTGAAGATAATTTTGTGTAGTAAGCATAATTTTGCATTGCTTCTGAAACTTGTTCACAAAGCTCTCGTGTGGGGGTCAAAATCAAAACTTGGGGGACTTTATTTTGACTAATTTTATGAATGATTGGTAAACCGAAAGCTGCAGTTTTCCCAGATCCTGTCTGAGATTGACCTATAATGTCTTTTCCTTTTAGAGCTTCTGGTATGGTTCGTTCTTGAATTAAGGTTGCTTCTTCAAATCCAATTCTTTTTAAAGAGTTCAAAATCTTTGAAGAAAGGTTAAATTCGTTAAAATACATATTAAAATCTCATTTTGTTAATAGAATAAAGGTATTAATTAAAATAGAAGGTCTTCGATTTAATAAATGTACTTTACTCCTGATAATGATGAGAAAAGTAGTATTAATAAACCAGATAGTTTTCCTAGTTCAAAAGTCAACATCATTCATCTAATTTTATGAAAATTCTTGACATTGGTTTATAATATCAGAATAATTCTTCATTACAATTTTTTCAGCAATTGTACTTATTTTCTTCTTTTGAAATTCATAAACATTGTTTAAAAGGTTTATGAATCTCCACATTATTTTAAGAGGGTTTGGAGCAGTTGAAAAATCAATACTATTAAAACTATTAACTTATGAGACTGTAGCATCCTCTTTTTTAGCTTAAAACTATAATCGAACTCCATTTTTTAATATAGAAACATCATCGATATTAAGTAATGAAAATGATGAATTTTTAGCAGTGTTTTGCCCAAAATAGCTATTAATGAGCAATAAAATCATTATAAGAAATGATCTTAAAGATAATAATGAATTTAAAACTGAAATTAAAGAATGTGTTGTTAAAACTAAACCGTAAATTTTAAATACATAAGGATTTTCAATTTATGTAATAATATCTATTTATTAATACCAAATTGTGTATTTATTTTTACGTTAAGTTTTAAATATAAAAAAAGATGGTGCTAAAATTGTCAAACTCTCCTTCAGACTCTGAAAAATTACTTGATGAAATGGAAGCTTTTAAAAAACGTGGTAAACCTTTTTTAGTTATAGGTGGAGTACTTTTTGGATCGGTTTTTATCGTTCCTCCTTTTCTTATATTTTTAAGTAATTTTTTACCAGAATTTGATGATAGTTTGTTCCTAGCTTTTTACCTAATTCTTTTTCTTGGAATAATAGGATTAATTATGTTAGCTATTGGTATATATATTTATAATAAAGCGTGGGAATTAGAGACTGATAGTACTGAAGAAGAATCTATATCAACTGGAAACAAAATAAATATTTAAGCTATATCCACTCTTGGAACCGTCAAAAAGGCAATTTTCATTTTAAATTATTAATTAAATTTTGAATTGTGATTATGAAAACGCTGAAAAACAAAACTAATGATATTTTATCTAATCCAACATGTAAAAAGAAATCAGTCGTAACTTATTTCAATCTATTATCATGAATTATCGAATTATTAAAATTGTTCAATTTAAATGCATTATCTAAAGTTACAAACGGATAAATTTCCTGTAAATTATTAATCAATCCATTTTTTTGGTGGTTCATCTGAATCGGTCCATCCATCAAACTCTTTTGAAATTAATTTCTCGGTGGAAATTTCTTTTTTAGTTCTATCTTCTTGTTCTTTGACCTCCCATATGCTTATTATTGGAAATATTTTCGAAAATATTGCATATAGGAGCATGAAAAATGCGAATCCCCCTAGAGTTATCCAGATTTCATTGTCTGTTGGAATATAAACAATCCAATTTTCTGATATTACGGGAGCACTAACAGTAGGAACTACAATAATAAACCGTTTCACCCACATTCCAATATTGATTAGAATGGAAGCGATAACTATTCCCTTAATTGTCCGTGTTTTAGGATAAATAAGAATGAATATAGGGATCAACAAACCTAAAACCAAAAAAATCCAAAAGAAAATTGCAAATTGTCCATAAAATAATTCTCTTAATAAATCAGCTTCTTCCTTCCAATTTGTATATCCTGCTGTTAAAAATTCAGCAACTGTGAAATAAAAGTATAAAAATGCAAAAGAAAGTAATAATAATCCTAAATTTTTAAATTGTTTCTCTGTAATTAAATCATGTAATTTATAATACTTTCTAAAAACAGCCATTGCCAGGAGAAGAGCAGCTATTCCGCTAAAAATTGCACCTACTACAAAATATGGTCCAAAAATAGAAGAGTGCCATCCAGGACGCCACGTCATGCTGAAAATGAATGATACTACCGTATGTACTGAAATAGCTATCGGAATTATTAGTATAGCCATTATTGAAATTCCTCGCTCAAGCTTTTTTCGTTGAGTCTCTGTTCCAGACCATCTTAATGCAAAAATCCTATAAAAATGAAATCGTATTCCACCTTTCTCCTTATATTTATCTCTTAAAAGAGCTATGTCAGGAATTAATGGTAAATAGAGAAACAATATAGATCCGGTCAAGTAAGTACCAATGGCAAAGAAATCCCAAATTATTGGAGAATTAATATTCATATATATAATTACATTTAGTATACGATCAACTCTTCCCATATCAATTAGAACCATTGCTGCTCCGACAATTAATGAAAATACCGTAATAGCTTCAGCCATACGTGTGATAGGTGTTCTCCACTCAGCACCGGTTACTCGTAAAATTGCAGAAATGAGGGTACCTGCATGGCTAATTCCTATAAAAAATACAAAATTAGATACATATAACCCCCAAAAGTTACGATCCCCCAATCCGGTGACGATTAATCCTTTTTCAAGTTGTTCAATATAAGCCATAATCCCCAAAAAGGAAACGAAAGATAAAATGAAGATTAGAATAATAAATTTCCAAGAGGATTTCATACTATCTAAAACATTATTATATTTTTGATCTTCGAAAATATTTTCTTGTTGCTTAAATACCAATTTAATCACCATTTATTTTTGGGAATATAATAAACTCTAGGTTTCGCTCCTACTTCCTCTTTAAATCTATAGCCTCCCCTATCCGAAATAACTTTTTTAACGTCAAGCGTTTCTTTAAGACTATTTGTGACAGCATTTTCCTTTAAGTTACCAAAGTATAATGATCCTTCTGAACAAGCACTGACGCATGCAGGTTTCAGACCTTGATATGCCATATGCCCACAGAAATCACACTTGTCTGTTGTTCCCCTTTGGTGTCTTGTAACAAACATTGGGGAGTCATATTTTACTGTATCTGGATTCCATCCATATTTATCTATATTCTCTTGAGAAAATATTTGATCCTCCCAATTAAAATATCTTGCTTCATATGGACAAGCAGCTATACACAATCGACATCCAATGCAACGATCGTGATCAATAAGAACTAGTCCATCTCCTTCATCTCTTCTAAGAGCAGCAGTGACAGGGCAAATATTTCTACAAGGAGGATTTTCACATTGCATACATACACGAGGGAAATTATACCCTTCAGTAAAAGGATTATCTTTAACATGGAAGATTTTAATCCATACCTGATCTGGGGGAACATTATGCATTTTACGACAGGCTTCCATACATGCTGGTTCCTCATCCTCAGAAACATTACAACCGGTACATTTATTTAAATCAATAACCATTCCCCAAGCTTTATTGGATTCATTAGGATTTGGGTATGTAAATTTGTCTCCAGGGACTATACTCTGGGAAGTGCTATCTACGTTTTCCGAAGATGCATCACCCTTATTTAATATTGATAATTTATTTAGTGATAGTATTGAACCTACTGCTATTATACTTCCTGCCATTATCATTTTTATAAACGATCTTCTTGATTCCTTCAATTTAACTACCATCTAGGTCATTTTTTTCGAAAATAATTGAGAATAGTGATTTAATTACATATAAAAAGGAAGCCCATATTATGACTAGTGAAAGAAAAGCTCCAGCTAAAGTTAAAGCTGGAACAAGATAATTTAATTGAAAGGGATCATATATATTACCAAAATCAGGATTATTTTCCTCTTCTAAATGTGTCGAAATATATTTTACAGTTAAGAAAGCTTTAGCCTCTAAATATTGATCACTTCCTTCTATTTTAAAACTCGATTCCCCTAATAATGTTACATTTTCAGTTATATATAAGGTAAAATTTGTTTGTAATCTAGCTATTCCAACGGTGTTAGTTAAATTAGAGCCTAATTCAAGCTTACCGAAACTTGTAATGCGATAGAAACTTATTAAGAGGCCTTCAATTGGGAGACCTGTATCATTTTTAGTGACGTTTGCAATAATTTCAAAATTTTCATTTCCTTCAATTAATTCTCTATTAGAAAGACTTAATTCAATAATAGTCACTACTTTTGTTACTGTTTGAGCTTGTTCAGGAATAATATAGAGCTCTAATTTAGATGTATAAGCTAAATGTTGGTTGGAAAATTCGTCATCTCCATCATTTGCATATGCAACAAAAGTGGTCAAGGTACTGTTGATACCAAAACTATAATCTTCAATATCTGTAGAATTAAATGGAAAAACAAATTCAAATGTCATTTTTGTATCTTCTGTTCCATTAAATGCATCAATGTTATCTATTGAATCATTTAACGGCTGGCCAAAACCACTTAATCCACAAGATGGATTACAAGCGTGAGCATCAACAGCATAAGGTACTTGATTGATTACAGAAGCTAATTTAAAATCTGCATTACGCATCCCCTGGGTAACATCTGGATCATTGAAACCAATAGCCGCCCAACCAGTTGTTGGAGTAATTATACCAAAGAATAAATGAGTTTTATTATGCTCCACAAATATTTCAACAGAATCTCCAATACTGTCCGTGAATGAATTACTAAAAGCATATTCATCAACGGAAATTTTTCCATCCAATAACGCTTCGGATGAATTATCGAAAAAAGCTCTAACATCAGCCCCTGCTATTGCGTCATCAATCTCATCGTAAAAAGATGTATTTGACCCGCGATATTGAACAATTAAATTCGGAAATACAAATGAAATGAACAATAATATGTAAAAATATTTCTTTTTAGTTAATTTTGCTCTATAAAGACTCATGTTGTATCAAAGTCCAAAAAAATTAATTTTGGTAACGTTTCATCCTTGATTAATTTTTTTTTTCTTATAAACGGTAAAATCTTAGCAATATCCTGTCAATTCATTCTTATATTCGATTGAGTCAGGTTTACCTTCATTTGAAAATATTGAGTCTTCAAATTTAATTTTATATCTAATGAAATTTTTTTTCCCGATTTGTTTTAACTTGATACAGTATTAATTATCTAAGTACTTAACGAATCATCGACATTCATTCTTATAGCTAATTTCAAAAGTAAAATGGAGATTTTGGATGACCTAATTTGAAAAAGTTATGTCAAATCTTATTATAAACCTAATTTCACCTTTACTTTACTTTTTTTATGAGCTAATGTTACACACATTATAATTAATTGTGCGTAATATTGTTATCCTAATATTACCTTTTCTTTATCTTTTTTATGAGCTAATGTTACCCAAATTATCATTAGTTGTGAGTAAAATTAAATAATCATAATATTGCGTGTATCAATCAAAGTATTGAGTATTGCTCTTTATAGCTTAAAAATCATTATGAATTTTCTTAATTCTAATTAACTAATTAGTAGAAGTACTAACAAAAGTTTTTGTTTTTTAAATATGTCATTCTGGAAAAACTTTTAGAAGGAGGAAATTGCTTTCTAAGGTCTCAGAAATTTTTAATCATATTTTGGAAATTGTAGGTATGTCTAGTGATTCTACAAAAATGATTATTTCGAAGTTATTTATAGATGGATTGACAAGAAAATAGATTAATTTTCTATTTTACGATGATCTGGAAATTGGAAGCTCTACAAAAATCCCTAGGTGGTCTGAACAGGAAAAATTTCCAAATAATTTTGTCCTACTACCCAAGTTTTACCTTGAAGCAAAATATAATCAACTCTAAAAATAGAATTATTAGCAGACCACGTTCTTCCGAAATAGATTTTACGTTTTGAAGCTATCTAAGTTTCTTCATAGAGATTTGTTGTAAACGGTAAGATTCAAGTATAATCCTATCTGAAGTATTAAAATTCCCTCCAAGAATTATTTTAGAATAATTTATTGTCAAACCGAAAATAATGACAACGAAAATAACAAGAAAACTAAATTTTTTGATTTTCGTCTTAGTAAACCATTTTCTAGGGTTCATATTTTATTTAAACGAAGGTTAAAGTAATAATTAATTCGTTTAATTCAGTTTATATCAAAAAATCTCTAGAATTGTGAAATTAAAAGCAATAATTCTTTCATTCTAAATCAAGAATTTTTACAGGATTATTTAAAGAGGAAACTATTTTTTTAAAATTTTCAATATCAAACTCTACTGATTTACTGTTATCATTTGGATGAAAGTTAACTACATCTGCATTCAATACATCATTATCAATAATAAAGTTCACTATTGAATTAGTATCATTAATTAGTCCTAGAGGAGATACTGATCCTGGTCCCACTCCTAAAAATTCCTTAAGATTTTCTGAACTTGCCATAGTCAACTTTTTTGCGCCAATCATAGTACATAAATCTTTCAAAACAATTTTTTTATCAGCTGGTGTAGTGACCAAGTAGAACATCTTTCTTCTACTATCTTTAAGAAAAAGATTTTTACAATGAAGCCCTTGAATATTTTTTCTTAATTGTTTCGCTTCTTCAACGGTAAACACTGGTGGATGGTCATGAATCTTATATTTTATATTTTTTTTATCCAAGAAGGTGTAAACTTTTTCACTCATTTGACTTAAACCTAAAAAATAGAGTTTCATATTTTACTTTTATTGAAAACATTCATATTTCTTGTAATAATCAAATTTAATCCTTCAAACATTGATCAAATCCCACTTATCAACTAATATATGATATTCTGTGAATTTCTCATCTGATTCTGGATTAGAACGTTTAGGTCTTCCAGTTACTGGAATAACTTTCCCATATACTAGTATTGATTCCTGGTTAGTAATTTTTTGTTTGGTATATATAATTATTTGATAATCATCTTCAAGATCGAAATATTCAAAATGAGGATATTCAGGATCGCTATAAACTAAATGTTGCCAAGGAATTTCTGAAATTTTCCCTTTAATTGAGATGTGCTTGTTAACAGATCGAATAATCTTTTCTAATTCTGAATATGAGGTCATTTCATCATCATTCCAATTATTTTCATAAATTTTTTGCTTTTGTTAAATGATTAACTCTATTTTTTCCTTCTTGAATAAAATCCCAAACCTTTTCATCTATTTTTCCATCTTCAACAATATTCTTAAGAAATTCTTCCCAACCCAAGTTTAACTCATTTTCAAGAGTAGAATCCGAATCACCAATAGTACATATTCGATCCCATTCATCAAAATCTATGCCATGATGAGGTAGTAAGTATGGTAATACACCTTTTATCCAAATCTCAAATGAAATTGTTGTGTCTTCTATTGAAACAGCAATAAGTCGGAAATAATGACTAATTTCGAAGTATGCTTTTTTTTCAGTTTCAAGAAGAAATTCCTTTTTCTGAAAATTTTGTATTGACGTATCTGAAAGTCTTTTAACTTGAAATTTTTGCTTTGAATGTAAATTGGTATCATTACTGAGAGTTTTTAGTTCTTCTATTAATTCTTTTAATTTTGATAAATCTAATGGCATGAATTATATAAATAAATAAAATCATCCTCATAAAAATGTTTGTTCTCTTCAGCGTTAAAGTCGAAATTAAATAGTAATTTTTTTAACCTTAGTAAATAATTTCAAAGTGAATTTATAAATTGTACCTTTTTCTTGCTCTATGTTGTTCTTCTGGATCAATTTTATAGCTGGATCCAAAATAATTAATAATATCATTTTCATGCTTAATATTCTTTTCTAATATTTTTCCTCTATAAAAGAGTGATCCAAAAATCGCTAATTCAAATAAAATTCTATTTAAGAATCTTCCTTTTTCAGTTAACTGATATTTTATTTTTAGAGGTATCATATTTGTAATTATTTTATCAATTATCTCTTCATTATATAATTCCTTAAGTCTTTCTGATAAAACTTTAGAACTAATTGATTGATTTAGTTCTAATAAATCGGAATATCTTTTCCTACCAGTAAATAGTTCATTAATTATTTCAACTGCCCATTTTTTACTAATTATACTAAGCGTAATGTGGATAGGGGATTCTATAAATTCTATCATGAATTTTTATTCCTCACTCCAAAGACCTAATAAGTTTCCGAAAGGATCGCGAAATCTACCCATAAATCCGTGTCCACCAGGTAATTCTGTTTTAGAAAAAACTATTTGTCCATCATGTGACTTAATTTCATCTAATTTTTTCGTTATATCTCTGGAATTAATATATAGCATAATCGAACATTCTTCTGGAATTTTTTCAGTTAAAAGAAATGCTCCACTAACCAACTCTCCTTCTTCATCTATTTGATAAAAGGCTACATTACTCATATCGGGACTCAGTTGTACTTTCCATTGGAAAACAGATTCATAGAAACTTTTAGCAATGCCTAAATCAGTTACTTTGATTTCTATATGAACAAAATTATGCATGATATCTTATCCTCACTAAATTATTGCTTAATGTATATAATTTCACTAAAAAGTAATTAAATATAGAGTTATGACTATTAGGAAATCTAATTTTTAGATTTAAATTTGTATACTTATTCAATAAAACTTTGTTACTGCAAAGTAATTATGTTAACCCGAAGTTGGAAAATGTATTAATAAGACATTATTTTGAATTAATTTACCAAAATTTGATGGTGTTAAAATGAAAAATACAATTTGTCATGTAGAAATCCCTATTGGGGATAAGAATCAAGCTAGTGAATTTTACAAAGCAGTTTTAAATTGGGACATAGATTACAAACGAATTCCTAACTATGGCTATGCATTAGATAATGCAGATATTTCTATTGGATTTCCTTTATTAGACGAATTCGAAAAAACAAATTTGAAGTTTTATATAGAAGTTGAAGAAATAACTAAGACATTAGAAAATGTGAAATCTTTAGGAGGAAAAATTGTTTCTGAAAAACAACAAATAACAGAGGAAATAGGATATGCTGCTAGATTTGAAGACTGCTTTGGGAATCAGATTGGATTATTTTCAAAAAAATGATTTTCTAATTTGTTAATCTTAATTCTGAATCAAAATTAGCGATTGATCTTATTTTACACAAAAATTTTAGCGAGGAAAAAGAATAAAATCAGTGATCATAATTTTCTCCTTGAGATTTCTTAATTATTTTATTTGTTTCAGGTTAGTCAACAGATGAGTTGTTGAAGAATTTTGAAGAAAATCTTTTCATTATAAACAATCCTCTTCAAATTATTCTTCCCATTTTTTGAAAAAAAATCTTTCAAAATTAAATGTGAAAAAAAATTTCTATGAATCTATATAAGCATAAGGTTATGCTATCTCATAGGATTTAGATAAATAAATTGTCTTCCCCTGGAGAGCCTGGTTATGTTAGATACTTAGATGAGGTCGCTCGACAGAAAAATTGGTATCACTTTGTGAATGGAAGATTGGTTGATTTGGTGCTAAAAGTTGTAGTTCGAAAACAGTTACGGATTTAACTTTTTTCTATTTATAATATTAAATTATAAATAACTAAAAGGAATACATAGATATAAGCACAAATTCAATTTCATACTTTCAATTAACAGTAAACTGAACGAAAACGGAATACCTCCTTCATTTATTCTCTTCTTGAATTTATTTACAAATTAAAAATAAAATGTGTTAATCATCGGTAAGACTAATTTAGACATACCTAGCAGATTGATTTAAACAATTGACCCACCAATCAATTTCTTTTGGATTACCTACTTGTTCATTTAAATATATTATTCGTCTTTAATTTGTAAATAACAATTATAGTTATTAATTCAAGGAGAAAAAAAAATTGAAACATTTTAAATTAACTTTAACTATATTTGGTGCATTGTTCATTGTTGGACTATTAGGACTAAATATGTATAGCTCGACGTCATTGCCAGGCTTTTCTGGTGGTAAAGGTTGCTACGCTTGTCATAACAATCCAGTTTATGTTTACGATTACGGAACAAACAATTTGCCTACATGGAATGCAACTGCTGAATGGCCAGACACAAGTGCATTTGGTGCCAATGGAAATTTTGCAACTAATTATGTTCCTGTAATTCCTGCAACTGACGGTTCTGATATTCATACACAGTTGGGATTCGTAAAATTGATTTTTGCTTCTAATGACAGTCATATTTCCCTTTTGGTAAGAATTGATTTTGATCCCTTTATCAACACTTCAGATAAATTTGCAATCGTCTTCAACATCGATTCGACAAACTTCAGTATTGGACAGTTCAAAGACGGTGGGATGAAAATGCAAAATGGTAATGCTGACATGTGGTTATGGAAAGGTACTGATGTAGTTCCTAACGGAACTGGGATGGCCGATGATCGGTATGTTGACACTACCGCTGACAGCGATGATGATATTTCTTCTGATGTTCATGTAGCTGTATCTTATGGAGGAGTTGGATATGGTGGAACTATGGGTTATTATCTTCAATTTACCCGTGCAAGAGTGACCACGGATACTGCTCAAGATGTTCAATTTGGTGATGGAGCACATATTCCCTATGGTATAGCATATTGGAATGGAACTTCAAGTATAAATCACCATTCATCATTTGATAGGTCACTTGTCATGGGACCATCCATTGAGCAAATTGTGACACTCAATCCGTATGTGACCGTAACTCAAACCCAAGAACATACTGTAACTGAAACACAAACCATTTTGGATGAAGATACTGTAACAATTACAACTGGAAATGCCAGTGCTTTCACTGCAATATTAGTTATTGCAACCATTATAGCCATTCCAGTTATCTTTAAAATGAGAAGAAAATAAGAAATAAATCATTACTCGAGTCGCTTTTTTTGAACTCATTAATTTTTCCCTATTTTACATTTTTCTCTTCGCCTCATTTACAAAAATAAGCTCTTAATGAAAAAGATAAAATATTTTGCTTCCATCTCCATGATCTGTATAGTTTTCCAGCAAATGAAGCCAATATAGCATTAAATTGCTTGTTAATTGCTCCTCAAATGAAAGCGAATTATTTCTAAATCACATCTTCTATATTTTCCTTCCGTTACCAAAGTGGTTAGTAATTTCTACTCTTATCCCAATGTCTATTGGTACTCACTGATATTCCGAGCATTGTTACTGTCTTTCCAATCGAGATGTAAATAATCTCACATAAATTGTTTTGTTTCATTTCATAATTAGGATTACTTAGGTAATACATATGTAGATTTAGATAGATATTTACTTCATTCATACAAGGTATGCATTATCAAATTTTTTCTTTAATCATGTTAAATCTTGATAATCATGGATACTAAAATAAAAAGTGGATTGTTGAAGCTTAATAAATCCTCAGGTCCTGTTTTATTGAAAGATCTTGGAATTACAAAAACTTTAGCGAATACCCTTGAAAAAATCGGATTAATCGAGTTACAAATTATACTGACAGGTAGTAAACCTGTAAAAGTTCCTAATTCTGCAATAATAACTGATTTTGGAAAAAATTTAATATTTTTATCTGATAATCCAGATATAACTTCTGAAATTAGCTATCAAAGAACTTTTAAAAACTTCTTTCAGTCAGTGGAGAACGCTTACATGGACTTAAAAGAAATAACTGCTACTAGATCCTCAAAAGAGAGAAAATCAAATTTTTTCTTAACTGAAAACCTTGTTCTTCGAGAAATCGATTCATATAAAACAGCAATGAAATCTGTAGCAGAGATTCCTACATTGGTGAATGGATTAGTTGAAAAAACTAAACTTCCCAAAGAGAAAATTCACAGTTATATATATCAGTTGCATCTAAGCAAAAAAGTTTTACTTCATTCTGGCGAGAAACTTCAAGGCGATCCATTGGTTACTAATGACGGTTCAAAATTTTACTTTGTTAAATAAATCATATTACTTTTCAAGATTTCATTCAAAAATCTCTGAAAAAATATTAATGATCTTGTATTATTTGTAAATCAAAATTTTGGAATTTTCCGTTTTCTCCTTCTATAATTTTAACTTCACCAAAAATACTCTCAAATTTTTCTTTACGATTTGACGCATTAGGACTAATTAGATATAATTTTGGAAATTCTTCTTTGAGAATTCTAGATATTCCTTTAACAAAGAAATATTTTGTAGTATAATCATCATCCGATAATGAATATCCAATGAAATAAACTTCATCAGCTTTTGAGAGAATTTTTACAACATTGATCCAAATGTTTGCTATTAAAGGGTTATTAAAGTTTTTTCTATAAGAAAATGGAACAATATAATCATGGAGCCCTATTTGGCAGTTATTACATTCATTGGGAAAATATTGGATCCCGAATCGTTCTACTACTTTCAAATAAAAATCATAACAATCAGCACAATATAACCAGTTAAAAGATCCATGAGGTTTAAGTATCAAGGGTGTAGGTTTACTTTTATCCAAATTGAAATAAATATCTGACATGTTTTCATTTAGTGATAACTCTCTGATTGTTTCTTCATCCATTTCTGGTAAGTTGAAATCAATTCCATAGTCTATGTTTCCATACTCAGACATGATCGCGTTATCTATCAATGTATCATAATTAAAATTAATTATAGAATCATTAGGTGTAAGATTTTTTACAAAACGATTGCAAACGTCTGTAGTCCTTACTTTAATGGAATTTTTTATCGTTAACATTACGAAATTCATAATTTCTTCTATAAAAATATTATTTTCCTCAAATAAACCTTTAATAAAAGGTTCATTCCTTTCATTAGCAATTTGATAGTAGGTAAAAACATCTCTTAAATCAGGAAATTGATAGGATAGTAAATTTTCTATCAGAGTAGTAGAAGATACTTTATTTCCAGGTTGTACAGCTAAAAGATTCATTAAAAACGGATGGTCTTTGACCATTCTTACTCCTTCAGAATTCCCTTCTAACTGTAATTCAATAAATTTCTTAATTATATCTTTTCCGACAGGTGCACCTGCATGTACTGATGTTCCTGCTCCCAAAACAAATACTCTTCTCATTTACTAAGTATCAAGGGTGTAGGTTTACTTTTATCCAAATTGAAATAAATATCTGACATGTTTTCATTTAGTGATAACTCTCTGATTGTTTCTTCATCCATTTCTGGTAAGTTGAAATCAATTCCATAGTCTATGTTTCCATACTCAGACATGATCGCGTTATCTATCAATGTATCATAATTAAAATTAATTATAGAATCATTAGGTGTAAGATTTTTTACAAAACGATTGCAAACGTCTGTAGTCCTTACTTTAATGGAATTTTTTATCGTTAACATTACGAAATTCATAATTTCTTCTATAAAAATATTATTTTCCTCAAATAAACCTTTAATAAAAGGTTCATTCCTTTCATTAGCAATTTGATAGTAGGTAAAAACATCTCTTAAATCAGGAAATTGATAGGATAGTAAATTTTCTATCAGAGTAGTAGAAGATACTTTATTTCCAGGTTGTACAGCTAAAAGATTCATTAAAAACGGATGGTCTTTGACCATTCTTACTCCTTCAGAATTCCCTTCTAACTGTAATTCAATAAATTTCTTAATTATATCTTTTCCGACAGGTGCACCTGCATGTACTGATGTTCCTGCTCCCAAAACAAATACTCTTCTCATTTACTCATTTATCTCCTTATTTATTATGGAATATTTTTAATTTTCTATTAATGTTTCTTCTAAATATATTTCTAATTGATTTAAAGCATTGCTCATGATTTTGAAAATTTCTGACGGATTTTCGACCATAATATCAATTTGATATGCTACTTCCAATCGAGACCTTGACATTATCCTCCATTTCATATCCAATACAATATTTTCAGCCTCAAAATGATTTTCTAATCTTTTAACAGCTTGGTTCACTAGTTTCTGTTTCTCACCAACACTTACTGAAAATTTTATCGGATAAATGTATGCAATTTTCTTTTGTGATTTAATTTTATCAAAAAAAGATGACCATTTTTGCTCTTCCTGTAATTCAAACCTAGTATTTACAAGAGGAGTATCAATTAGACTGCGATTTGAGATTATTGCAGTATTACCATTAGGCTGTAAAATTTTTGTATAGTTTATCGTTATTTCCTTTACAATTCCTTCAAAACCTAATTTAGGTAACATAATATAATCTGAAATAAAAAATGGTCTCGCAATCATAATATAAATGCCAGAAATCATATTTCCAACAGTTTGGGTAGATGCAAACCCTATAGCTGTTCCTAGTAATGCTGAAAACCCGATTAATGATCCAGAAAATTGTTCAAACTGATTAAGAAAACCAATTCCAAACAATAAGACGATTAACATCCTTGCAAATGTTTTAAGAGTTTGATAAGTTGATTTTGTAAGTTTAGATTTATATTTATTCATTATTAGGTTTAATATCCGCAAACTAATAATCAATAATAATAAATAGGTGAAAAAAATTAGTAAAGTATCAACAATTTCTTTATTTTCATTACCTATTTTATTCAAGTAGTCTAATAACTTATTGAGTTCTTCTGATAAATCCTGCATAATTAAATGGACACTCCAATTTGTTTTGTTTTTTTTATATTTATAAAAAATCAATTTTAACTTAATATTGTGATTTATGTATTTAATGTGTGTAGTGAATTATTAAATATCGAATTTTTTAAATTATCAGGAATTATTATATGATTAAAGTCGCATTAGTTCGTGAACCAAGTAAAGATTTTCTTAAATGTATATCAAACCACCCTTTAAAACATCAAATCAATATAGAAAAGACTCAAAAGCAACATAAAGCTTATTGTTCTACATTAGAAGAATTAGGACTCGAATTAATATATATTACTGAAATTTCTGATCATCCTGACTCATGCTTTGTCGAAGATACGGCGATAATACATTATAAAAAGGCGTTGATATGTAGAATGGGTGCAGAATCTCGTCGTGGGGAAGAAATTTCAGTTGAAGAGATCTTAAAACAATATTTGCCTGTATCTAAAATCAAAAAACCAGGAACAATTGAGGGAGGTGATATTATACATTTTTCAACAAACTTAATTTCTGGATTCACCCAACGTACAAATCTGGAAGGTATTGAACAATTAGAATCCTTTTTTGAAATTCCAGTTAAAGTTGTTGAAGATATTGAAATTATTCATCTTAAAAGTTATGTTACAGCGCTCAGGGACGATTTAATAATAACTTCTAACCGATATTTAGACCATCCTGTTTTAACGGATTATAAAAAAATTTCGACTCAGGAAAATGAAGAATATGCTGCAAATACCCTGACAGTTAATGGTACAGTTATTATCCCAGAAGGTTTTACAAGGATTAATAATATAATTACTGATTATGGATTTGATGTTGTTTCTTTGGATGTTTCAGAATTCCAAAAATGTGAGGGAGCTCTTACTTGTCTTTCTCTGATATTTTAGAAAATATGATAACCAAATAATTTCCGTAAAACTCCTAAGATTTATTTTAAATTTTGTTGAAAATAATCTTTTTGAAAAAAAGTTTATTAAATAAGTTAATTAAATATTTAGCTTATTTTAATTACGAATAACGGTGAAATTTTTTTTGAAAAAGTTTATCAACACAATTTTAACTAGATTATTAGTTTATGTTAAAATGTAAGATTTCCTTTAATTTTATCTTGTGAATGCAATATGGAAGATAATGATTCATTAAAAGAGTTAAAAGCAATTACCAATGAATTAAAGGAAATCAAGACTGAAATAGCTTTATTAAACAAAAATTTTTCTAATTTGTTTGAACAAAGGGAAATAGGAGAATATAATTTAATCCCAGAAAAATTTGAGAAGAAATCAATTGATTTTAAAGCTTGTATTGATACTTTAGATGCCATTAAGAAATTTGAAAGTATTGAAAAGCGAGGAGCATCAGCGCAAGAGTTAGCTACCATTCGAGATTTGAGTCGTCCTACAATTTATAGTCATTTAGAAGATTTAGAAAAAAGTGACTTGGTATTTGTTCTAAGAGGCAATAATATTGATCTAAAACCCTCGAACTCAAACTTCTATTATTCAAAAGTTCGTGATCCTTCTCAAACTATATGGAATTTTAATATATTGTCCTCCTTAGATAGTGAAGCACAAAAAATATCAAATCTTATAATGAGATCAGACGAGAATGGCATTTCACATCAAGAAATAGTAACAAAGTTATCTTTTAACGGAAAACTTGTTACCAAAGAACTGAAAAAATTACTTAAGCAAGCATTAATAACTTACCAAATAATTGGTTCGGAGCATAAATATTATGCTTTAGGACTGAAATCAGAATAAAAAGATTTTTGGTCTTATGTTGTCAAATATCATAACATTTCACTCATTTAAAGGTGGAAATGGTAAATCTTTAATTGCTACTGCTTTATCGTATTATTGTGCTACTGTATTGAAAGAAAAGACAATAATTTTTGATTGCGATTTTAATGCTCCTTCTTTGAATACTTTTTTACCAAAAAAATATAGATTTACATTATTGGACTATTTTGAAGGAACTAAAACCTTTGAAAACATTGTAACAGAACCAATTAAAAACCTAAGTGCTGTTTATGCACCACCTCCTGCTGAAGGAAAAGAGATTCTCAATATGGATGAGAAGTGGCATGCGAGAATGTTACAAAAAATGTTTTCTTTATTAACTCATTTAGAGAAATCTAATTTTAGATGGATTATATTTGATAATCAAAGTGGTCTATCTAGAGTAGCTATCAATTTCTTAATGTTGAGTAATTGTTCTATTACTTTGCTTAGACCATCAAGATATGCTGTTAATGGTTCATTATCTCTATCGAAAGAAATCTTTTCAAAAATAAAGAAAATAAATTCAGACCCAAGAAAAGATTTTTTACTCTGGAACCAGATTCCAAATTCAGAAGAATCAGATGCAAAAATTAAATCATTAATAAAATCATTTAATGAACAATTTACAAAATTAGAGATAAATTCGATCGGTGAGATTTATTATCTAGATAAAATAGCATCTCTCTTATTTTTAGAAGAGGAAATTGACTTGACAGAAATAATTAATCACTTTGAGAAAACTTTGAAAAATATAATAGAAAAAATTAACAACTAAATCTAATCAACTGAAAATTTCTGTCCACTTTCAGATTTAAAATGGTAAATTACCTTATCAATGTAATCTATGCAATTTTTCAATTCTTTTTTCGCATCTTTACTTCCATCGTAAAGTTTTTCTAAGCCTAAACCTGTTGTTTGCATATTAACTTGTTTTTTGTATTTATCAAGGTCATAATTTTTAATCTCTCTTTTATTCCTTAGTATCAATTCTTCAGTTATCACAATGAATTTATTTGCATTTGAAAATTGTCCTAGTAATGTTGATAGATTAATTCGAGCAAGCATTACGGAAATTTCTGCCTCTATTAGCTTCATCTTTTTTGCTAATGATTGTGAATGATGTAAAATTCTATTAACATTCTTTATTTCTTTGTCAGAACCTTTATCCAAATATTTTTGTGCTCTGTTCAATGCTGATACAATCTTAATTCTGCTTAATGTTAAGTCTTGAAACATTGCGTATATAATAAGAAAAAACCCAATACCAGCTATGAAAAGACTTAATGAGTCAAAGTTTTGATTTTCAAAAAATATTTCAGAAGAGTAACCAAGAACCAAAGCGAAAACTATCATAGAAAGTCCTAAAATTAAGAAAAGAAGTTGTAATCTTATCTCTTTTTCTCTAGTTGAGTTCTTATAACTTATAAAAAGGAAAAAGAAAATCGATAAGATTAATATTGATGAAAAAATTACTGAAATAATAACAAGTGAATCAGAAAGTTGTATATCACCAGAATCTACTGCAATGGAATTGGGAAGCCATACAGCAGATGTAATTATAATATATATCATAAAATATATTATAACATAATATTTTTTGTCCCAATTCTCCTCTCCTAAATACGTAATACTCATACTCCATGTTAGTAGTACCAAACTTAAGTAACCAAATGTATTAAGTAATCTTGTACTTAAAATTGGTATAGAAAACGTTGATCCTAAAGGAAAAACAAAAAATGCTATGCTTATAGAAATCAAACTTAAAGAAAATAATAAATTAAATTTTGAGAGAGAATCTGATTTATATAAGTATAAAGCGATAAAAAAGAAAGCAATACTAAGAATTATAGCTATAATCGGTAAGAGATCTTTAATAAAATCAATAATTGTATTTTGAATTATATTCACCGTTAACTACTGGAACTATTTATTAATTCTTTAATAATTGTTGCTGAACCGAAGGGATAAATTAAAGCATTTCTTGGAATCTTATCATCCTGTTCCAATAATTTGGCTCCATTAGAAAGACTTGACTTTAATAAAATTGGGCATTGCTGTAATAATCCAGGAGGTAAACAAATAAGTGCAGGTACTTCAGCTTGTGGATATGGCTGACCATCAAATTCTCCTTGATAAACAACAACTCCTAACAAGCCGGATATTGTTTTAACTTTATATATAATCCATGGGTTAGGTGTATCTTCAATATTTATTAATTCTTTTGATTTAATTTGAAAATTAAAAACATTTTCTTCAATTATCTCAGCTTCTATAATAAATGTTTGATCAGCTGATGAAATGGTAGCATTATTACCCGTTTCTTCTTTTACCTCTCTTAATGTTGCGTCAATAATACCTTCGCCATCCTCAACATGTCCTCCTATAGAAGTGAAGCTGATTAATAAGTCATCCTTATCATTTTCTTTCCAATATTTTTTGTTTCCAACAGCAAACCACCATTCTTCTTCTTTTACAGGTAAGAATCCTGTTCCAAGAGTATCTGCTGATGACAAAATACTTGATATTGATAACATATTTGACTTCCCTTAAAATGACACTTTTTCTTCCTGCTATTTGTGTTTAACAATTAAGATATATAATGTTTTTTTCTTATGATTATTATTAATTTTGAAATGATGATAGGCAATGAGTGAAGAAACTTTAGATCCCAAAGATTGGGACAGTTTAAAAGCGTTAGGACATCAAATTGTAGACGATATGATTGATTACTTAAAAAATATACGGGAAAAACCTATATGGCAACAACCAACCGAAGAAATAAAAAAGAAATTTCAAGCAAATCTTCCAAAATCGGGTGAAAATATTACTGATATCTATCAAGAAATCAAAGATAATGTGATTCCTTATGGAATGGGTAACATCCATCCAAGATTTTGGGGTTGGGTAATAGGAAGTGGTTCTTTCTCAGGTGCTTTAGCGGATTTTATTGCATCTTCAATTAATTACAACTCAGGAGGATTCAATCATTCAGCTACTTATATGGAGAATCAAGTTATTGACTGGGCTAAAGAAATGTTTGGCTTTGATTCTGAAGCATCAGGTTTAATTACGACTGGGGGTTCCATGGCGAACTTAATCGGATTAGTAGTGGCACGAAATACAAAAGCAGGATATGATATTCGGAAAGAAGGATTGCAATCATCTAGCAACAAATTAACATTTTATGGATCTAATGAAATGCATAGTTCAATTCTAAAAGCAATTGAGCTTTTCGGGATTGGAGATCAGTACTTAAGAAAAATCTCCGTTAATGATAGTTATGAAATAAATTGCGATGAGCTCGAAAAATCAATCAATGATGATATTAAAAAAGGATTTAAACCCATCTGTATTATAGGTAATCTAGGAACAGTGAATACAGGAGCAGTTGATGATTTGGGAAAATTATCTTCAATATCTAAAAAATATGATCTTTGGTTGCATGTTGATGGTGCGTTTGGTGCTTTAACAAAAATTTCACCTGAATCAAATTATTTAGCAAAAAATCTTGAACTAGCAGATTCTATCGCATTCGATTTTCATAAATGGATGTATATAAACTATGAAGCAGGGGGAATTCTAGTAAAAAGAAAATCTGACCATCTTAAGGCTCTTTCTTTAACAGCAGATTATATAGCTCATTCTACAAGAGGTCTACACGCTTCAGAAACTTGGTTTGCCGATTATGGAATTCAATTATCACGTAGTTTCAAAGCACTTAAGATTTGGACACTCATCAAAGAACAGGGAATTGAAAAATTTGGTAGATTAGTTCAACAAAATATTAATCAAGCTAACTATCTTGCAAGCTTGATAATGAGAGAAAAATCTTTAGAATTATCAATTCCAGTTTCCATGAATATCGTTTGTTTCAGATTTAAGCCTGATAACATAGAGATGACACAAGAACAACTAAATAAAATTAATGAGGAAATTTTGTGGCAATTACATGAAAAAGGAATTGCTATTCCATCATACACAAATTTAAAAGGAAATTATGTTATAAGAGTAGCGATAACAAATCACAGAAGTAGAAAAGAAGATTTTGAATTATTAATTAGTTCAATTATTGAATTAGGTAATCAAATCGCTATATTATAGGTTTTAGCAAAAGATTAATTTCTAATATTACAAAATCAATTCAGTTTGAATTGGCAATTTTACTTACAATTTTCTCATTTATTCTCATGTACTCTCACTAATGTATATATAATTAGGGCTTTCTACTGATTCTCAAGGGTAAAATTGTTATGGGAAACTCATTAGAACAAGATTCAATAAAATGGTCACCAGAAGCAAAACAAAGATTAGAAAAAGCTCCTTTTTTCATTAGAAAGATAATTAAGAAAAAAGCATTAAATCATGCAAAGAAAAATAATCTTTCATTAATCACAGATGAAGTTATTACTTTACTTAAAGAAAAGACCAAAAATTCTAGTACTGTAAAAGAAAAAATTAATGAAAAATCTATTAAAAAGTCATCTGGTTTGAAGACAGCTGGGGGAATACTTTCAGAAACTGATTATCAACTAATTAAATCATTAATGAATTCTGGAATTTATCTAAATGATCCGGATCAGGATGAATCCTATGAGATAAAACTATGTGGTGGAGCTAAGGGATGCCCTCTTTCCTTAGTAGATATTGAATCTTTAGGTAAAAAAATTGATTTGAAAATTGAAGAATTGGGTTGGAGTGAATTTTTTCATAATAATCAATCAGAGCCTATCCTTTTTCACTCTAAACTTAAGATAGCAATAGCTGGTTGCCCAAACGCATGTTCAGAACCTCAAATAAAAGATATATCAATAATAACTCAAGAAAAACCAAAATTATTAGAAGAGAATTGCAATCAATGTAGTATATGTTACCATACTTGCAAAGAATCAGCTATTAAGATGAATAGCATGTCTTTTCCCGAGTTCAATCAATCATGTATTAATTGTGGTCAATGTATCATGGTATGTCCTTTTAATGCACTTGGGGTAAGCAAAAAAGGATTTCAACTTAGTATGGGGGGAAAATTAGGGAGAAATCCTCAACTTGCCTTAAAAATTAAAGATTTTGCTAGTGAAGAAGAAATTCTTTCCAAAATTGAGCAAGCAATAATTTTGATTAAAGAAAATACAATTAAAGGAAGTATCCCTAGATTAGGGAATTTGATCATTAATAAAAACAGAAAACTTACTGAAAATGGTATTGCTTTAATTGAAAATTGATAAAAATAGTCTTTATTTTTGCAATAAAAACTTACAAAATCAAATTATTTTTATGAAAATATTTAATGAGAAATATTTTCGAGGATTGAAAAGAAACTAAAAATAAGAGTTATTGAGATCTATAAACTAAAATCTTAGTCTTCTTTCTCTTGGGCGATCACTTTTGTCACTGTTATAACCACCGCCTCTATTATAGTTTTGGTTTCCTCTGTTGTAATTTGATCTTTGTTGGTATCTTTCGTGAACTTCGTCACTTCTGTTTGTTTCAGTATTTGCTTCAAACTCTTCTTCAGAAGGAGCGAAATTTCCAAATTTACCCTTTGATAATCTCATAGAATCTCTAAACACATTGACATAACCGTTCTCAATTTTAAAAAACTTATTATCTTCTAAAAAATCGATGTCTTCGTCCCATGCTGAGAGAATTATTGCTCCAGTGTCATCAGCAACGGTAACATCGCTAATTCGGTGTGTTTCTGATGGATTATTTTTGTTAGTTACTTCTCTTACCTCAGATTTATCTATAACCTTGAAATTAAGTCTGAATTTATTCTCAAATGGTTGGAGGTCTTTTACTTTTACGTCTTTAATTACTATATCGGTACTCATTTTATATCTACTTCGTGTTGGTTTCACAGGTTAATGTTCTTTTTATCGCTATAGTTGTGATTTAACTACTCTAAAATTAAAAAGAGAAATGCAAACTTTTGGTTTTTGTTTATCCTTTAATGTAGTAAGAGTAAAAAAACAAATCCTGTTAATAGAAGTCTAATTTTTTTTCATTTAAATATTTGCAAAGGTTAACAAAAAACATATATTTTTTTACTTTTGTTTTTACATTAAACTTTGGTTTTGAAAATAAAAATTAAAAAAATAGAAAAATTAGTTCTATATCAAGCAAAATCCCATTAATAGCCTATTAGTTCTATTTTAGTTGAATTGGTTAATTATTTGATAATAATTAATCTTAACCGACTCCATATTTAGTAATTGAAAATATTCAAAACAATCAGAACTTTTACTTGCTTTTTTGGCTGCTTCAATAGCAATTTGTTCGTTTTTCCAGTAAACGAGATCAGCTCACTCGTTATTATTATTTTTAATGAGTTTTCTTTCAATATATCCTTCAAATTTAGATAAAAATCCTTTTTGCATATTTTCAGATACAATTATAACCTCTTTATCAGAAACATTTTTTCTAATTTCGAAAGTTGTGAATTCAATACAAATTTCGTTTTTTTTTCATATTTTGACCATCCAAATATCTAAAATAAGATTTTGTTTAACATATTCTTATCAAAAAGGGAATATATATAAGAATCACCTCCCCCTTAGGGGGGTATGCAGGATCAATTAATAAAACTCGGACTTAGTTCGGGAGAAAGTAAGGTATATTTAAGCTTACTAAGTCTTGGTTTAAGTACTTCTGGTATTATAGCAAGAAATGTTCTTGTCTCCTCATCTAAAATCTACGAAATACTAGATCGATTAGCATTAAAAGGGCTTGTAAGTGTAATCCACAAAAATAATATAAAATACTTTCAAGCTGTTGAGCCAGAAAGATTGAATGACTATATTCATGACCTTAAAAAAGAGTTAGATGAAAAACAAGAAATTGTGGAAAATATAATACCAACATTAAAAAATTTATCAACTATTTCACCTTCGATAAGGGCAGAAGTATTTTTTGGAGTAAAAGGTGTAAAATCATCTTATGAGAGACTATTTTAGATTCTAAAAAAACAGATACATTAAAATATATTTTTCCTTATAAAACTGTAAACAAGCAGGCCGAATTTTTATAAAATTCAATAGATTCCATTTTCAAAAATCTTATAACTGTTTCTCGTGTAAGAGTAGTAGATTTTCCGATTCCTGGACCGGTTGAAATGCTAAATAACAAATTATTAATGACATCTTGGGATAATGAACCCCAATCTATTCTTATCTATTCAAAAGAAATAACGAATTTCTATGTTGAATTTTTTGAAAATCTTTGGAATATTGGGAGAAAAATTGTTTAGAAGCTATTAAAATAACTTATCCTACTAATCCAAGATTGTTTACAAAAAAACCGATAATTAAACTAATAAAAGCTACTCCTAAGCTGATTGTGAGCATTCTTGTAAATCGTTTTTTAAAAGGCAAATTTTTTGCAACAGAAATATAAAATGTAAAAATAAAAATAATCATAACTGCAAAGAATACAGAAATTATTAATGGAATTAAAGGACTTGGATTGTATGGTAATAATAATAGAAAAGGTGATATTAATATAAGAACAGCAATTAAATAGGCTCCACCTGTAAATATTGAAGCTTTTAGAGGATTTTTGGTATCAGTGTCATCCTCAGATGTTGATAAATACTCAGAGGCACCCATTGACAGAGAGGCAGATATTCCAGTTATAAATCCAGCCAATGCTATTATTTTAATATCTTGAAAAGCTAATGAAAATCCTGCTAGTGCTCCTAGTAATTCAACCAATGCATCATTCAATCCCAATACAATAGAACTTATGTAATTCAGCAAATCTTCTCTTAACATACCAATTAATTTATCTTCATGTTTTTTCTCATCTTCAATAACTGATTTGATTTCTGGAAATTCACTTGAGATATTATCATAAGCTAATTGGGCCTCCATTTCACCTCTTTCCATTAATCTTATACCAAAAGTCAATCCAAATATGCGTGAAATGATGAAATAAAGCCAAATTTTAAACTTTTGAGGTTTAAATTCTTTTTTTGTTATATTCTTTAAGAATTCGTAATGTTTCAATTCATCTTCTGAAATTTTATATAGGATTTCAGCATTATGCTCGTTTTTAATAGACTTAGCTAACTTAATATAAATATAATAGCTATTTATTTCGTCTTGTTGACTCGAAAGGATAATCTTCTTAGTTGTTTTGTCCAATTCTGTGAATCCCATACTAATAACCTAATGAAATCATTGTTTTGAATTGTTAATTTTGCTATTATTTTTCTAACAATTACGAATTTACAAAATTTAATTGATGGTTTAAACTTTTTCTACCATTTTTAAATTATATATTTTCATAATGGTGATTTTTAGATCATAAGTAACAATTTATGGCTTTATCCAAACAGAATCCTGAAAAAGCTTTTTCAAATTCTGAATATTTTAGCATTTTCTCTAAATAATCTTTATGATGAATATCTTTGCTTTAACTCTCTTTTACTTTAGTAAAAAATCGGTTATTTTCTTATCCTAACGCATCAATTACTCCAAATATATTTCAATTTTGTGATTATCAGGATCTAAACATCGAAAACTGACTAAATTTTCATAATCCATTAACTCTTTATCTATAACTACTTTTTCTTTTCTCATTTTATTATAAAACTCTTTGACTGCATTTGGTGATTCTAATATAAATCCAAAATGAAAATAATTTGGAAATACATGTAATTCATTATCTGGTTGTAAAGCTAAGTCAAATTTGCTTTCGTTTTCCAAAAATAATAAATCGTCGTAATTTACTTTTTCTTTAAACTCAAAAAATTTTATGTAAAATGCTTTTGAATCATATATATCCTTTACATGTAAATGTAGATGGTTTAAATCCATTATAATCAACCTTTACTAATTAATTCTTTATTATTCGGAGATTTGATTTTAATTTCCACTCCAGGGTTCTTCGACCTTTAAGAGAGTTTTCAGAGTAATTTACTAATTTTTTAACTTCAACAATATCGAAATGTGATTTTATGACTTTTTGAATAATATAATAGAATTTTTCATCTATATTCAATAATTGCTTTGGAATTCTCTTGTTTTTTTCTTTTATTGTTCTGTTAATTTTGAAAAAAAGATCAATACAATATTTTAGAAGTTCTCCTGCAGTAATTTGATAAGCAATATCGTTTTTTTCTAAAATTAAATCTTTCAAATCTTTATAAACGTCATCAATGTAATATTTGGCCATTTCAACATCCGTCTCTGACATATTGTTTAATGGTGTATCAATTAATATCTTTGCTTTTTTAATAAGATTTGTTAGAACAGATGATTCCGGTTTTGTGAATAAAACAATTCCATTTGCAAACATATGGACTGAATTTGGACGTAGAGGATCTTCTGTTCTAAAATATTCATATATTTGGTTTTCTGGATTAATAAAATATTCTATTTCATATCCATTAATCCAAGTATTACCTCGTTCACGCCATTCCAAATCTTTAAAAATTAAATGAACATCAAGGTCAGAATTTTTACTAGCATCACCAATCGCGTAAGATCCAGTTAAAAGAATTCCATGAAGGTTTGGATCTTCAAGATATTTTTCAATAAATATATTTAGAACTTCTTTTACTTCATTATCTAATGATTCGAGATTTTTTTGTAACAAACAAAATCACATGCCATTTAAAGTTTTTATTAATTGAATTCATTGTTCAAACAATATTTGGGCTTGTAAATTGATATAATAAGTTTTGTTAAATACAATTTCATTGTTTTATTTTGAAATAATCTTCAATTAGAAATTTATTAATATAAATAAATTTATCAGTTGTCAAAGAAGGAATCGTTTATGTCTAAGAAAAAGAAATCTTCTTTCTTTGAAGATAAATCAGACAAAGGTCCTGACCATGATTCTTCGTATCCTCCAGGAACAACTGAGGAATTTCCTCAAGCTACACCACCTCAAACTCCTGCAGGTGGAACGGATCAAATGGCTCTTATGTCTCAAATGATGCAGACTTTTCAGTCAATGATGGGTGCTGGAGCCATGCCTCAACAATGGGCCTCTAGTCAACCTTTCCAACAAGTTGAAGAGACATCTGAGGCTGTTTCTCATGATATTATTTTACCGAAGACATTAGAACGTGGGATTGTGGCTCAAGAAGGATTAGACGTTCATCCGCTTTATTCCAAACTCTTTTTAAATGAAGAAAATGAAATTCTGGGTGGAATTCCTAAAGGATGCACCATTACATTAACAGGACCTGCATATTCCGGTAAAACCAGATCTGCTCTTGAAATGGTAGTCAGAGCTGTTTTACAGGATATTAAAACTGCATATGTTGTTGCAGAAGAAGGATTCTTTGATGACAAGGGATCTGGAAGAAATGACTTATTTTCAAGATTTTTAAAAATCGCAATTGAAATTTCCGGTTTAACTGAAAATGAATTTCGTAAGAAATATGATGAAAAATATGTAATAATTCCAAATCAATATCATTTAGGTAAAACATGGAATGATTTCATTTCTGATTATCGTAATGCTGTAGAAGTATTAGAATGTAAGTTTACGATTATCGATTCAATAAATATGCTTGATCCTTCAAAATTAAACACCATAGATAATCTGAATGCATTGAAAACCTATAATCATGAGAAGGGAATAACCTGTGTGGTTATTGGACAAGTAAAAGATTCAGGATTGCCACAAGGTGGAGAAGCTTTATTCCATACAAGTGAAGTTTCTCTGCATTTAACAGAAAAATCAATGACTTCAAAGGTACAAGCTGAAATTTGGGGTTCAGTTTATAGAGATACTATTAGCATCATTAATGCTCGTTCAAAAGTATGTCATACCCTTGATTTTCCTGTGAAAATTAGTACTGATGAAAATGGAATGATCAGAGCTGATGCTACTCAACCTAGTGATAATGAATTTCCTGAAGGATTTTGGGAATAGAATTTTCAAATGATTATTACAGAATTTGCAAGATCTTCACTAGAATCTGAAGAATCTTTTACCAATCTATTAGCCGAAATCAAACAAATAACGGATTTTAATAATATTAATTATGATCTATATTTTAATATAGCTAATACCTACCAATTACCTATTCATTTTGCTTACTTAATTATTTACAATCTTAAAAATAATAAAAAACTGACCTTAAAGGATCTTTCTTCTGTTAGTTTTTATGCAATATGCCGAGATGTACTAACACCTTACAAAAACAAAGCATTTACTTTTAGAAAACAATTTAATCTAAAATACCCATATTTGAAGAATACTGATGAACGATTAGAATGGTACCTTAAATATGAGAATGGACTATCTTTAATAAATAAGATTGGAATACTTGAAGCAGAAACCAGCTTTAATTCTATGGGTATAGGTCGTACAAGATTTGAACAGGCTATTCAGAGAATAAATATTGAAGCTACACATGAAGAAATAGAAAAAAGAAGATTAAGAGAATCTGATGGAGAGTGGCCGACTGCTGTTGCATCTTTTGTATCTAAAGAGCGAGGAGATCTTACTGCTGCAGAGTTGTTTGCAATAGGGGATGCATTAGCAGAAGAAACGAAGACTACAATAAAGATGGCTGTTTTTTCATATTTATTAAGTAGAATGGGAAAAATAGAGGTTTATTTTCTTGCATCTCAAATTAATAGATTTCACGATCATGTTTCCAGAACGTCGAGTTTGATACGTGCTTTTTCAAAAGCGTTTAATCTTGAATATAAAATGCTTGAGAGACTAATTTCGATGCATTCGTTTTCTGATATAGCTAAGTTAGTCGAAGAAGGAAAAGTTCTCGAACAATTTGAACGAATAATTCCTTTTAGACCATTTAAACCAATGTTAGCTGAAAAATGGCCTCATAAACAACAAAAAGGCCAATTTCCAGTATTTTCTGAAGCAAAATATGATGGAGTTCGATTATTAGTTCATAAATTAGGAAATAAGGTTATCTGTTATGGGAGAAGGAGAAAAGAATATACATACAAATTTCCCATTATCACGAAACTAGCAAATGTAATTCCCGCTTATTCTGTTATTTTCGATGGAGAAATTACTGCACAACAATGGACCGTTGAAGGACCGAGATACTTAAACGTTTATGAGTTACATGAAGCTGTTAAACATGGGATGAATAATATTCTCCCAATTTATGTTGTTTTCGATATATTATTTCTTAACGGAGTTGAATTAGTTCAATTACCATTCGAAAAACGAAGGAAAATTAGGAACCAGTTACTTACTATTATTAAGCAAAGAGGACCAATTCAGGGATTAGAGCTTAGAGAAGTACAAAGTGTCGAAATAAAGAATCAACACCAATTAATTAGTGTTTATAACAATTATATTGACACTAAACATGAAGGAGCAATTGTTAAAGATCCAAAAGGATTGTATGAGCTAGGAAAACGATCAAAATTCTGGTATAAACTAAAACCAAAAGAGACTCTTGACGTAACGATAACAGGTGTGATTCCTCTGCAAGAACAGGGATCTATGAGAGTATGGGGTTTGCGATATGCTGTAAAAAGAGGTGGTGTTTTTGTTAATTTGGGGATGATTAGGGGATTGGATCTACGAGCAGGTACTAGATTAGCAGAATTATTAATATCTGGTGGTTTAATCAGTCCGGATTCTAAATTAGAAGACTTAACACCTGACATAGAATCACGAGGGCGATTTACTCAAGTAAAAGAAAGCTGGGGTTTTAGGACAATACCTCAAATCGTGATAACAATCGATAGTCTTGGGATTGTTCGACAAGAGGACAAATTTTCTTTACGTAATGCTCGTTTCTTATACATCAGGGAAGACATGGATGTAGACGATATTTCAGATTGGAATGATGTTTACCAATATTATATGAAAGCAAATACCTAATAAAAAATAAATCCTCTTATTAATTAAATTTGAAGTAATTAAAACGGATTTCGTTTTCTGACAATTTTCTTGAAGAAAATCCCACTGATACAATTTCTGATAATACACCCAATAATAATGACATAGTCGATACTTCTGATTCTTTTGGTAACAAACAAGTAGAAGATTTACTTTTTTTCTTTTTTTCTAACTATATTACGATTTTGACGAAATTAACGTAAAGATTTTTTCTCAGAAAATATTTATGATTTAGTAAATTTATTGCTAGTATATTTAGTAGGTACATCTAATAGTAAATAAATTTTAATTTATAATGAAGTTTGTTTGGCATACCTATATAAATTTCATATATATATTGATAATTTGTACGTTGTCTCCAATTTTTCTGATCAGTACTAATATTTGGTTGTGTGTTGTAAATTAAAATAAAATTTCATCAGTATTTATTACTACTTATCATTATCGTAAATTTTTCAACCATTGGTTTAGTTCTCGGAAACAATCTTTTAAACGAAAACCAAAAAAAAAGTGAAATTAAAAATGAAGAACAAAATATGGCAAATTCTAGTAGTACTCAGAAAATCCAATACCAAACGTCAAAATCTAATGGTATTAACTCTCAAAAAACATCAATCATAAGTGACAATAATCAGGATATCGACTTTGAAAAACAGACGTCACCAGCATCCGAATCTTCCTTTCCTGATTTTTCACCTCGATATAGGTATTTAGATAACGGTTTCGGATCAGTCGATTATTACGTAGATCAAATGAGCGATGTCGATTCTACTTCAGATCAAGGAACTCATAATACTTTTATTGAACTACAAACAACAGATAATGTTTATGATAACCTAACTGAATCATTATTAATTTCTAACCAAACTTTAATCAATAATCAATCTTTTGAAGGATCTTTCTTACCTTCAGGTTGGACTAGTTCAGGTCTTTGGAGTAAAGAAAGTAATCAAGCTTTTGATGGCAGTTTCTCAGCAGAATTTAATGGAACAGGTAGTAATACAGGATATTTAACGACATTACCAATGGATACATCTGACGCTACTGCAATCTACCTCGAATTTTACTTTCGAATTGCAAATTTGGACAATGATGATTTTGATTTAGAACTATTTGATGGAACATTATGGGATATTAACTATGGGGACCTTGTTCAATTAGGTGTAGATAATGTATGGAATTTGTATAGAGAAAAAATTACAGATCCACAATATTTTGTATCAAATTTTCAAATTCGCTGGTTGACTGATACGATTCAAGCGGGTGGACATACTTATGTCGACCTGGTAACTGTTAAGAAAGAAACCAACGTTCTAGAATTTGATTTAGAAGTTCAATTTACTGATGTTCCCTATTTCTACGAAAGTCATGAATTAGCATTAAAAACTGGGTCATTTAGTGATTCAGATTTAGGAGTTGAATATTGGACGGGTTCAGTCTGGTCAACAATTGCTGGTTCCTTAACCGCAGATTCTTGGAATAATTTTACTGTTTCTATCTCTGAGTCTTCATATACTATTCGTTTCATTGAATCACTTCCCGATACGATTCAAGATTGGTGGGAAATTGATTCAGTAGTATTAAGAATTAATGGTCCAGGATCTGGAGAAATAAATCACTATGTGGACCAACTAAGTGATATAGATTCGTCACCGAATAGTGGTTCACTTGATAATTTTAGTAATTTACAAAATACTGACAGTAATCATGCTAATATGTCAAAGACTAGTGGATTAAATAATACTAACTCAAGTGACTTAACAGGGGGATATATAAGTTGTACGACTTGTGACATAGGAGTTAGCTCTGGAACAATTTCTTTTTGGATAAAGTTCGATTCGGTATCAAGTGGTCGGCCCTTAGGAATGGATAAAAAACAAGATCTATTTTTACAGGGATCTTATCTCAAAGCTAATTGGGGAGCAGGAGGACCTCATTTTACCTCAACAACACTTTTTACTACAAATGCGTGGTTTTTTATTGCACTAACTTGGGATGAAGTTGCAAATAATTTATATTTCTATATTGGAACAGAATCCGCTTCACCAGCGTTAGACTCTGGGAGTCCTGCATCTGGATTTTGGACTGGAACTGTCTCAACACTTTCACAAAACTCAGTTTATTTTGGACGTGGTTATGGATCCGGAGGTCAGCCAATTGATGGACATATGGATGATATTCGGATTTATAGTCAAGTTAGATCAATGAATGAGATTCTAAATGATTATAATAAAACATTAGCTGGGGGTGAAACGGGATTAGTATATTACTACAAGTTAGATAATGATTATACTGATTCTGCAGGGAATAATAATGCTTCCTTGTCTGGATCAGGAGCTTTCTCAGCAGATGTTCCAACGTGGGAATTAAGTGTATTCGAGCAAGAGATGCAATTCACCAATGTAGTTCATTTTTTAGGTTCAAAAGAATTAGCTATAAAAACTGGGTCTTTAAGTTCCACAGATTTAGGAGTTCAATACTGGACAGGTTCCGTTTGGTCAACGATTACTGATTCTCTAGTAGCAAATTCTTGGAACAATATTACTGTTTCAATTATTACTTCTACTTATAATATTCGTTTTATTGAGATGATACCGGATGAAAATGCCGAATGGTGGGAAATTGATTCGGTATTGCTAAAAATAACAGGACCTGGTTCAAAAGAATCTTTTGTTAGTTCTGATTTATCAGATATTGATTCATCGAATGATGAAGGGGTTTTAACAGATTTTACTAATATGCAGGCAGAGGACTCTAATTATGCAGAATTAAAGGAATCGAAATTTGCGGATATAACATTCATCAGCTTTTCTTCGGCTCAAGGAGCAGAGTTAAACACCACAGCATCGATTAATAAACCCGTAGGTACT
This sequence comes from Candidatus Heimdallarchaeota archaeon LC_3, assembly GCA_001940645.1. The sequence goes on along the minus strand of MDVS01000013.1, from coordinate 31,313 downwards.
GAAGAAGACGATTTCATGATAGCGATATTAGCATCAACTATTGGAGGTGACACTGATGGGTCAACAATGTCTTCTTCTCCTTCAGGTTGGACATTACAAACTGATTACACTATTGATGCTGGTTCCGGCCAACATATATACATTTATTGGAAAATAGCTGGTGTCTCTGAATCTTCTTCCTATTCATGGACGTGGTCTTTTGGAAGTGGATGGGTAGGACAGATTAACACTTTCAGAAATGTAAATACAACATCTCCAATCAATGTAGAGGGTACAGTAGCAATTGAACAAGATCCACAAACCTCTGTTGAACCTACAAGTCCATCAATCACTACAACTATTGATAATGCAATGATCTGGTTATATGAGGTAAATGATGATGACGACACACCTACCACAGGAGGAAATCCAAGTGGTACAACCCATATAGGAGCAGAAGAACGGTCTAATCCTGGAAATGGTTTAGGTCTATCTTCTGCTTACTTTACACTTGATATTGCTGGGGGAACCGGGGATAAAACTTGGTTTTTGGATCTTGCTGAAGAAAATAGTGGTCAGCAATTTGCTCTAGCACCTATAGAAGTTTCAGCGGATTATCAAATGACTCAGGAAATTCAATGGACAGAAGTACCATACTTTTTAGAAGAAGTAGAGCTAAAAATTAGGACTGGTTCCTTCAGTGGATCTGAAAATGTGAAAGTAGACTTTTGGAATAGTACTGGAGCAGGTTGGGACAACTTTATTCCCAGCTTAAATGAAAATTCTTGGAATAATATTTCTGTCAAAAATTATTTATCATCTTCAATTTTCACTATCAGATTTCAGGATGCTACAAGAGTTTCTGATAGTACTAAGGACTCATGGTTTATTGATGCTGCATTGATTTTTGCTAATAATCCTGATATTACAGCTCCGACTTATCATGATTCTGGTGTAAACGATTTTGGAACAGGAACAGGAACATTTTGGGCTAATGTCACTGATGATAGTTTAGCAGGACCAGATAATGTATTTTTAGAAATAAATTCTTCTTATTATCAAATGACATATAATGGTAGTTTATGGATTAAACAGCTAGCAGTGGAATTTGGTGGATATTATACTTTTCAGGTTTTTAATGCTTCTGATTTAACCGGAAATCTTCTATCTTTACCTTCTACACCAGATAACCATACATTTAGTAGTGATAATACAATACCTAGCGTTCCAGATATTCTTTATGTTGGTTCATTAGGATATAACGGTACTTTCAGAGTAAATGTAAGCGATTCTTGGGGTATAATCGATACAGTTTATGTAAATGTTACTACATGCTCCTGTAATAGTTCTAATATTGCTATTATGCAGAAAAGCGGTTCTGAATATATCAACGATACAATTTTAATGGAAAAAGGAGTAATATTTTTTACCATAACGGTGAATGACACAGCAGGCAATTCTTTGACTTCTTCACCAGTCTCAGGTACAGTAGTAAATAAAGCTCCAGAAGTATCAAATCTTAATTTGAGTCCAGTTAATGTTACAAGTAATGAAAGCTTAACTTTAAGTTACTCTTTTTTTGATATTGATTATGATCTCGAATCAGGAAGCGAAATTCGATGGTATGAAAATAGTAGTGGAATTTTTATACCCCGACCTGTTCATAATGATTTAACAACTATACCAAGCTCTGCGTTAGATCGTGGAAGTCAGTGGTATGTTACCGTTAAACCAAAAGATGGTAGTCTTTTTGGAGTAATAGCCACTAGTGCAACAATTACTGTTGGGAATACTATACCAGAGGTATTAAACATGCAAATCACTCCCAATAATCCAATAAATACCTCCACACTAACAGCTTTATACGATTATACGGATTTGGATGGAGATTCACAAAATGTGGGTTCTACTGAAATATTATGGTATAAAAATGGAATTTTAGAGAGTAGTTATAATAATCTTACATTATTACCAAATACAGCTACAACAATAGGAGAAAGTTGGAATTTCAAAATACGTGTACACGATGGTAGTGAATATTCCAATTGGGTAAATTCAACAAGTGTAACTATTTTAAACAGCATTCCTACAGCTTCAAATGTTATAATTTTAAACTCATTTCCTTTGACCACAGATAATCTTGTTGCTAACTGGACATATGATGATCTTGATCTTGATCCTGAGAATTCAAATTGGATTCTCCTTTGGTTCAAAAACAACGAACTTCAAACTGGTTTAAATGATACAAAAACTGTTTTATCTGGAAATACAACGAAAACTGATATCTGGTATTTTAAGTTACAAGTTTTTGATGGAACGAATTACTCAACTGTTTATCAACCATCTTCGGTTCAAATTTTAAATTCAGCACCTACGGTTCTTGATATGAATATCACTCAAAATCCAACCACTACTAATCAGTTAGATGCTACGTGGACATTTAATGATGATGATAATGATGCTCCAAGTGCTATAGTAAATCTTACTTGGTATAAAGATGGTGTTTATCAACCAGCATTTGATAATTATTCAACTGTTGATAGCATTGCGACAACTAAAGGTGAAACTTGGCATTATCTTTTACAAGTGTATGATGGTGAAATATTTTCTGTTATTTACAACTCATCCGATTACCTAGCTTCAACTATGATTCTTAATTCTATACCCACAACATCCAATGTGAATATTACAAATCAAAATCCTCATACAACTGATGATTTAGTAGCTAATTGGGATGAACAAGACAACGATGGGTTAGGAGACATTGATCCAGGATTTAAGAACATTACTTGGTATAAGAATGGAGTTCATCAACCTACATATAACAATTTTACAATTGTTAACAGTACTGATACAACAAAAGGTGAATTATGGAATTTTATTCTTCAGATTTATGATGGAGACACTTTTTCTATACCGGTTAACTCAACTGAGGTTGTAATCCAAAATTCTTTACCAACAGTTGCTATAGGAACTGACGTAGCGTTTAATGATTCAAATCCTACAGTAAATGATGCTTTTGAAATAGATTATACTTATGACGATCTAGATGGTGATTTGGAAAATCAGTCTTTGCTTATTGTTTGGTGGTTTATCAAAAACGAATATAATGCATATTATGACAATAAAACAATAATTATTGCGGATAATACAACTGATGGTGACTGGTTTTATTATATAATTAGTGTATTTGATGGAAGTGATTATAGTGCTAATATTACCTCTGATGGTATTATTATTGGTTCTGGATCTTCTAATAATGTTCCAATGGCATCTGATCTGTCTATAAGTTCAATTACTGCAAGTACAATAGATGATTTAGTAGCAAGTTATACTTATTCTGATCCGGATGGACATCCCGAGTCTGGATCAGAAATACGTTGGTATAAGGATGGTGTATTACAACCTGAATTTAATGATACAAAAACAATACTTTCCGGTGCTACAAATAAAGACGAAAAGTGGCATTTTACTGTTCTAGCTCGAGATATTTTTGAATTTAATCTAACACTCGTGATATCACAAAATATCACTATCATTAACACAGCACCAACTGCATTTGCCTTTACCATTACTCAGAACGCGGATAATACCACAAATTTAGAAGCAGGTTGGACTTTTTTTGACGTAGATGGTGATGAAGAAAGCGTCCTATATAATATAACTTGGTATAAAAACCATACTCTTCAAGGAAGTTTAACAAATTCCACTACTGTATTAGCAGGGAATACCAGTAAAAATCAAGTCTGGTATTTCATTTTACAAGTGTATGACGGGGAAAATTATTCCTTGATTCATTATAATTCATCTGATTACCTAATTTCTACAACTATATTAAACTCAGCACCAGAAGCTACAAATTTGAGATTTGATAATCCTAATCCACTTACTTCTGATGATTTGGTTGCTAACTGGGCCTTTTCTGATGTTGATAATGATTTAGAAAATCCATCATGGGAGATTTTTTGGTATAAAAGTAATAACCCTCAAAATTCCTTAAATGGATTACGAACTATTGATTCTGGAAATACGACAAAAAATCAAATCTGGTTTTATCGACTAAGTGTCTTTGATGGAGAAAATTATTCGATTCTTTATCAATCACCAACTATTCAAATTCAAAATACAGCTCCTACTGTTTCTAATCTTGGAATCACTAATAATCCTAGAACATCTGATAAATTAGTAGCTACTTGGACGTTTGCTGATGTAGATGGTGATACACAAAGCGTTATTTTGAATATAACATGGTATAAAGATGGTGTTTATCAACCTAGTTATGATAATTTATCTTTTGTTGAAAATACTGCTACAACTAAAAGTGAAATTTGGTATTATCTCTTACAAGTTCACGATGGTACAACCTTTTCTAACATTTATAACTCATCTATTAGTTTAGTAACAGCTTTGGTATTGAATACAATACCAGAGGCATCAAACTATGATATAGAAAACCAAGCTCCATTAACTACAAATGAACTTTCAGCTATCTGGAGTTATTTCGATGTTGATGGAGATAGTGAAGGATTAATTTACAACATCACTTGGTATAAAGACAATCAACCTATTATTACTTTTGATAATTTATCTATCTTGCCTTCAAATGCTACAGCTAAAGGAGAAAATTGGCATTTCCAACTTCAAGTTTATGATGGAGAAGATTTCTCTATTATTTATACATCTACACAAGTAATAATACTTAATACTGCTCCAACTTTATCGGAGATACCCTCTTTCAATAAAACTACTGATATTACCACAACGGACAGTATAGAGATTTTTTATATATTCTATGATAGTGATAATGATTCTAATGACGAAATAAGTCTAATTATCATTTGGTATCTATACGGAACACATTATCCATCTAAAGATAATGAAACCACTCTATTCCCACAAGAAACGTCTAAGGGACAGTTTTGGTCTTATAAAATCCAAGTTTATGATGGCGAGGAATATTCCCCTCTTGTTGATTTAAATAGTTCTTCTATTTCTATCGAAATTATTAATAGTGATCCCTATATTCAAGGAACATTAACAATTACTCCTGAATTTCCTACAGCTGGAGAGACTATTACATTATCTTATGTCTGGAGTGATTCTGATAGTGGTGATGACGAAATAGGGACTGAAATCCGTTGGTACAAAAATGGTGTTTTACAATCTGTATTAAATAATTCTGTCAATATAGCCGGAAGTTTAATATTTGGTGGTGATACATGGAATGTTACTGTTAAAGTATCAGATGGTACCGATTTTGGTGAATTGATTTCATTAGAAATACTTATTGGAAATTCTCAACCTACAATTGAAGTAACTATTATTTCTCCATCTATTACATATACTACTACAGATTTACATGCAAATTTATCATTTTCTGAGAACTTTTTCTATTCTGATGCTGATTTAGATGAAATAACCATGGTAGAAATTACATGGTTTGTCAATGGAATTTATTATCCCGATTATTATAATGAGACAAAAATTAATTCTTCTGCCACAACCAAAGGTGAAATATGGTATTTTAAATTAGTAATATCTGATGGTCGCACAAACTCAACTGTTCATCAATCACCTTCAGTTCTGATCCAGAATTCTATTCCTGTTGTTGAAAATATTACAATTAGTGCAAATTATCCCATTCTCTTCACCAATAACTCCCTTGTATTGTCTTGGGATTATTCTGATGTAGATCTTGACGCAGAAAACACTTCACAAATAATTACTTATTGGTACAAATTTGGGGTTATCCAACCTGGTTTAAATGGAAGTATGATTGTACCATCTGTTTTAATTTCTAAGAATGACATCTGGTGGGTTGAAATTCAGGTATTTGATGGAAATGATTTTAGTGCACTCGTTCTTTCTGGCTCTGTGACAATACAAAATTCAATTGCTACCTTATCTAATATTTATTTGAATAATAATGATACTAATCTAAATGTAACAATTGATATATCATTAGATTGGATCTTTTCTGACATCGATAATGAAGCTGAAGCTGAAAGTAATATCACATGGTATTTATTTGACATAAATTTATCAATTTGGACTTACCAGCCCATTTGGGACAACCAATCACAAATTTCTGCTAATTCTTTGTCTAAAGATCAACTTTGGTTTGCTTTAGTTAACGTTTATGATTCTGATGATTGGTCTAAATCTTACAGTTCTAATTTAATAAGAGTTATTAACTCAATTCCACTTGTGGAAGATCTAGAATTCATTAATACAGAATTTGAGCATTTTTTTGTTGAAAATGAAGATATAAGAATTATTTATGGTTTTTCTGATGCTGATAAACTTGATGTGGATCAATCCAAAATAATGTGGTTTATCAATGATGTTCACCAATCTCAATACGATAATTTAACAACTATTCCCTCTAGTGAAACAGTTCCGGGACAAATCTGGTATGTTAAGATAATTTCATTTGATGGTGATGGTACAGGTTCAATTATTACTTCTAGTAAGAAATCTATTGAAAACATTCCAGAAATTGTAGATTTCAGTGTTGTTCCGATTAATGATACCGAAGGACATTTCATATTTTGGTTTGATGTGACAGGTAATCCTATTAATCCTATTGGTGGAACCAGACCAACTATTAGTCTACTCATTATTATAAACAATACTGAAGAATTATTTGTTATTGCTAATCATAATGGAACACATTTTGTTTATGAATGGTTTTATACTAATTATTCTATGCTTGGTTCTGATGTTATTGTTATTACAGAAGCATCATCTAGAGTTAGATATGAAAATGTGACAAGTCTAATTACTAATTACGTAAGTTTCACTTTTCCCTTCTTAGATACTGCTCCTCCACGTGTAGATGATGTTGAAATAACATTTGATAATGATGAAAATCCCAGTGAAGTGACTTTTACTGTGAAGATAATTGAATTTGGAAGTTCTATCCAAACTGCAACATTATTTTATTCATTTGTTTCAACCAATTCAGAAGCTAACACGAACCGTTTTAAATTATCAGGGTCAACTCAAAGTGATTTTAAGGAAATAGACTTGCAAAAAATAAATGAAACCTATTATTCTGTTACTATTGATTTCAATCCAGACGAATCAGTTTATATTCTTTATCAAATTCTTTTATCTGATCAATCTGGCAATATTAATGAAAATGCTTGGCCTCAAGGAACTGATTCTGAAAATCTATTCCAATATATTCTTCCTTCAGTGGGAATTTCACCTGAGGAATTTGGGATTTACGCAATAATTATTTTTGCAGTTGTTTTAATTTTATCCTTTATTATTAATAAGAAATTTCGTTCTAAAGAGTTAGTTGGATTAGATATTGAATCAGTAATGAGCAATATAAAGAATCTCAAACCTAAAGAAATCCAGGACTCTATAGATTTATATTCTCTAGGAGCAGTCATCAGTTTCTTCGACCAACGTCATGGTCCTTTACCAGTAATGTTTGAACCTGCGTTTTTAAAAGATAATTATAATGTTCTACTTGATCTAGCTGATATATCTTTCAGTACGGGTCGTTTTGTTGAAAACTTCACAGATGAGGAACAATCAAGTTTTACATTTTCAATTGACCCACTTAATCAGATTAAAGTATTATCCTATTCGTTTTCTCTAAATAGACCGGAAGCAAGAGGTGGTGCTGAAAATTTAATGTTAAATATAATGCTTCCTAAAGAAGTATTTCCCTTAATTAGCCAATTTGCTAACCAAATTAGAAGTTTAGCATTTAAAATTCATAGAATATTAGATGCTGATCCAGAAGGAAAAGAAAAGGATAAAGTTATGTCTTTGTTAATTGAGATAAGAAATTTAATTTCGTCTGTGGCTTTATCTCATTTAGATCTTTATGATACTATTGAACTAGAAACAAAGGAAATATGGAATAGTTATGATGGAGAAATTTCTTAGAAATAAATTGTCCGTACTTAGATTAGAATAAATTTTTTTCTTTTACTAATTAGAAGTAGATTGGAGTCAAGATTCCCTTAGCATCTAAAATATTAGATTTAAATTTTATACTTGGTAATTTAATTAAATAATTAGATCATTATTTTTTTGTTAAAAAAAATATTCCATTTTCTTTCTGTAAATCTAGTATATCTCCCATTAAATATTTTATCACTTTAAGGTTTGTGTCCACATGCTCATACATCTTATCAAAAGTATATTGAGATCCACTTGGTGCAAAAGCAAGTGGAAGAATGAGTTGATCTGCTAACTGTTCATCAACAGAGGCAGGATTATCTCTTTCATCTTTAGTCATTTTTGCTGTTTCTTTTCCAATGTCGATTGGCGAATCATTCTGACCACCAACCTTAGCAACACCTTTAAAAGATTTTGATTTATATTTAATTATTCCACTACAAGCATACCCAGGGTTAACTGAATCCGCATATCCTGCGAAAGTTCTATCAGGTTTTAACACTGATTTGAAACCACTTATTTGTTTTTCAGCAACCTTTTGAGCACGAAGACTAGAAGATGCACTACTAATAACGTCTATGCTTTCAATTTCTCCTGATGTGAGTATTGTCTTAGATAAAGGAACCGGTTCCATGTATACTCTTCCCATAGCTCCCCCCTGAGGGAAGAAACCTGGTTTGACTAATTGGATATGCATTTTTAAACCGAACATTTCAAATAATGGTTTGTTTACTTGGAGTAATACGTCAAAATTTGGACTATAACTTACATGAGTACCTCCTCCCTCAAATTCGAACCCAATCGGTTTTCGAGAAGCAAAAACATAATTTGAAACAATTTGAATAATCAATGATACTGCAGCAGATGTAGGAACCTGAATTTTTGGTAAAAAATTTGGTGGTGGAGTTGTATTACCTGGTGTAAGGTAAACTTCAGGTGATCCAATAGAGGCCCCTAATAATTGACTTCCGGTAAGTTGAGTAAGGAAATTTAATCCAGTTAAGTGTTGAACTTGTAATCCTTTTCTTCTTTCCTTAACTTGACGAACATTTGTTATACGTAAACTTTTTCCTAAAGCGATTGCCAGTGGAATCCCAAGTCTAAGTACTGATCCTCCTCCTATTGTCCCATCAATTTCAATAATTTCACTCATAAAATGAACCGTAAGAAAATGAATATAATTTCGTCCAAAATTATTGATATTAAAAAAAATTTTACAATGACAAATGAAATTCGAACAATCCTTTTTGATTATTATTTATTGTGCGAAAAAATGTCAAATAAAATATCTAATAGATGTCTTTATGTTAAATAATTGCTGAGAACTAATAAAATTTTTTTTGTTTTGTCAAATAAAAATCAGATTAAAATTTACTTCTCATTCATATTCTTGAAGAATTTTTGCCTTCTCTTTATTAAATTCTTCCTCACTTAATACTCCTTGACTTCGTAGTGCTCCTAGTCGTTCTAATTGAGAAATTTTATCAGGTTTCCCACCTTCTATTGAGGGGATTGTTTTATCAACAATTTTTCCTAATTCTTCATCAAGTTTTAAAGCAGATTTCCATATCAGAAGGACAAGTCCTACAAAAAATGATGCTACTAAGAATAAAATCATGGTTGCTACTACCAACAATAACGCAGCTATGCTAGCATCATCCAATCTAGAACCCAAAAAGTTGAATGAAATAGTATCAAGAACGCCCGGATCAATTAATACATAAATAGCACCAAAAATGACTCCAATACCGGACATAAATAGAGCAAATGCTGTCACTGAAAATGAGAATATTAAAACAACTGCAATAAATCCACCGAAACCTCTATAAGCTAGTTTGACTAATTCTGACATGTTTTAAAACCTTAGTAGCGTGATAATTTTAATCTTTTAAGTTTTTCTCAAATTATTTAATTAAAGTTGATGATCATGGATCTGAAGGATTGATAAATACAGATATTTCTGATAACAATTCTTTATTTCAAACATTTATATCTTTTTTTTGTTTATTTGAAGTCAATTTTCTTTTTTTAAGTTTATTTTCTAATTTCTTTGATGTTTTGGTTACAGATAATCCACCTAATATTGTACATCTTAATTCAGAAGGAATGCTATTACCTACTTTATTCATTGCTTCAATAACTTCATCTAAAGGTAATACGGGATCATAGTTAGCTAGCGCCATATTAGCGCATGAAAGGGCATTACTCGCAGCAATAATATTTTTTCCAAGACATGGTACTTCTACCCTATTTCCAACAGGATCACAAACCATTCCAAGAACATTTTGAAGTGCCATAGATGCAGCACTTATTGCGTTCATTATGTTACCTTTTCCAAGATAAACCAAGCCTGCAGCAGCCATTCCTGAAGCTGAACCACATTCGGCTTGGCAACCTCCTAATTCTGCTGCAAAAGTGGCATGAATTGATATAAATAAACCAATTATTCCTGCTGCAAACATTGCTTTCACTAATTCATCTTCAGGTAATTCCATTATTTCAGTTACTGCTATTAAAGATCCTGGTAAAGTTCCACAAGAACCTGCTGTTGGAGCAGCAACAATTACTCCCATAGAACTCTTTACTTCCATTATGGCAGTTATATTAAGAATCATCTGATTTAAAACACCACTTCCTAATAATTTATTGTTTTTCATTTTATCTTTGAATTCACCCGATTGGTTATCCAAAATTCTATCATTATACTCTGTACCCTCTAAACCTTCTAGTATCGATTTTCGCATAATCTTACAAATATTTTTCATTTTCTGAAATACTTCTTGTTTAGAAATATTTCCTCTAATACTCTCATAAATGACAGCTAATTCCCATAAATCTAAATTTTTTTCTTTATTGTATTGAAACATTTGTTCAGAGGTAGTGAAGGGTAATTTGATCCCTTTACGAGACAGTATTGGTAAAACAGGATTAATTTCTTTTATAGAACTAATATCAAATTTACTCATAAGGTCATTTTTAGTCTCTTTATCTAGAAATTTTGATGATTTTAATTCAATAATTTTATTATCATTACTTTCCTCAAGTAAAATCACTTCTATATCGAGTTTTCTTTGTAAGTAACTTTTAAGGTTAGAATCATTACTAAAAATTAAAGTTTCATAATAATCTCCAATCATAGAGACTTTTATTCCATCAATCTCAATTATTTCGATCATCCCTCCTCCTGTAGAAATAGCTACCATTTGGTGGTGTTCTTTACTGTTTTTTATTAATAAATTATACGTATTAGGATGTCTATCACTCAGATCTTTGATATCTATAGATATTCTAATCATTGTGTCTTCTACAGCGTTAATATAATCCAATAACCTTTCGTCATAAGCTTCCCAGCCGGTAAATCCACCATAAAGACCCATATCAGATCCTTGACTTTCATGGGTCGTTGCTAATGATCCTTTGCAGTCAAATACTATTTTGACTTCTTCTATGTTACCATCCATTAAATCTCTTGCAATTCTGCCTATTCGTACAGAGGCAGCGCAGTGTGAGCTTGATGGTCCTCTCATTATCGGACCAATAACATCATTGAAAATACTTGGATGACTGATTACATTCATAATAATTTCTCTTTGAATTTGTTTGTATGGTTAAAAATCGATATTTATACCTATTCCTTTTTCTACTGCCCTATCATAAACTAATTTAGCAACAGCAACATCTTGTGCAGAAATACCAACCGATTTGAACAAAGTAATTTCTCTCTCATTCTCTCTACCAGATTTTTTTCCAACAATAATATCACCTATTGAGATTATATCATCTTCCTTAATAATTCCTTCATTTATTGGAATTATAAAGTCACCAGCTTCAGTTAAACATGCTTCTTTGAGTCCTGCAACTATAGTAGAAGCTCTTTCAATGATTCTTGAATCGAATTCACGAGTAGTGGGTGAATGAGCACCTATTGATGACAAGTGTGTTCCCTCAGGAATTTTATCACCATCAAATAAGGGGTTTGCAGAGATAGTAGCACAAGTTAAAATATCAGAATCTTTTAATAAAACATCCCCTTCATTTACAATCTCTATCTCAATATTCATTTCATTTTCTAATTCTGTTTTAAAAAGATCAGTAGCTCTTTTATTTATATCATAAACTTTGCATTTCTGTAACTTTTGGTCAAGGGCCCAATAAACTGCGGATACCTGTTTTTTGGCTTGTACGCCAGCCCCATAAATACCCAACGTTTTGCTTTCTTTGCGTGCTAGGTATTTAACTGAAACTCCGGTAGCAGCTCCAGTACGCATAGCAGTAATTAAATTACCATCCATAATTCCAACAACCTCTCCGGTTTCCATATCCTGAACTATTATCTTAGCTAAAACAGTGGGTAGGTTGTATTTTTTGAGATTGTCTTTATAAACAGAAACAATCTTTGTAGCAAGGGCATTCATACCCCCACCGATGATACCAGGCATAATTAATGTTAATCCCGGAGCTGGATCAGTAATATGTATTCTTTGGGGAACCTTAGCATTTCCCAAAGCTAATTGTTTATAAGCTTCTTCAACGTATTGAAGAGTATCTTTCATTGTTAGTAATTGATTAATATTATCTCTTGTTAAAATAAGTACCATAAAATTACTCTTCTTAGTTTCGTTCTAGGTTTAAATCTTTTTCCATAGAAATAATAATTAAAAAGTGGCTTTTAAATATTTAAGTTTTTTGTAGAATTTCTTCCTTTGCTCTTGAAATTCTTTCTCTTATTGGTGGATGTGAAAACAACAACCATTGTTCTATTTTGGATGGATAAGGATAAATTAAATTTTCTTTCTCAGCTCTTAGAAATGATGAGATAAAAGACTCTAAGTTCTTTGTTTGTTTAATCGCAATGATATCTGCTTGAATTTCATTATGTCTTGAAAAAGCAAGTAATAAAATATTTAATAGTTCATTTATTAAACCAAAGATTAAAAGAAAGAAAACAATAGATGCTGGATCACTTTTTGATGAGTAATTCAGAATTGGTATGAAAGTTGAAAAACTTTGATCAATAATGATAAATGCTATTAATATAAGTATTCCAGAGAACAAAATCATCTTGTAAATATCTTTATTTTGTTGATGACCAATTTCATGAGCCATGATGATTTCAATCTCATCTAGACGATATTTTTTGATCATGTTATCTCCTAGCATAATTCTAATAGTCTTTCCAAATCCAGCTACCATTGCATTGTCTCTAGTAGTCATGTCTGACATTTTTATTTCATAAATATCCTTGTAATTAAGATTCATTTCATTCGCTAATTTTTCTACCCTTTCACGGACAGGGCCATTCGCTAACGGAGTTACCTTCATGAATAAGGGAATAAAAATTATTGGTGCTAACGAACTTAGAATTGATGATATCAAATAGTAACCTAGGAAAGCTAAAAACCACCAATAATCAGGAACAGTCTTGATGGTAAGATAAAGGATTTCTATAATAATTAACCCAAACATAACATATAATACTATTCCTAATAATTGATCCCTAACCCAACGTTTATTTGATCGAGTTGAAAATTTGAATTTTCTATCTATATGTTCATCATAAATAGAAAAAGGGAAGAATATGATCCAATTTATAAAAAATAATCCTAATGTGACAAAAGCAATGCTAATAATAAAATCAGATCCAGCTATATTTGAAAAAGATTCTGGTATTTTTAACAGGATGATTATTACTAACACAAGTGGAGATAAGATTTTTCCTAAGATCAACATTTTTAAATTATGATCATGATACTTCTTTGATTTAACAACAATCTCTTCTTCTTGATAATTTTCAAATGTGATTAATTCTGGTTCAGTATAAACCTCAATATCACTTTTTATAGTTTCTTCCAAATTTGATCCCATTTCTAAGATTTCTATGAAATAAATTTAGTTTTTGCTTAACCCGAATTAGGTTTCATCTATCGTAGTTTTATTAATTTTCATACAATCCAATATGGATTAACATTGTTTATGATACTACAAAGGTTTTTATCAAAAATTGTTCAAATAGAGAAAGATAAAAAAAATCAGATTTATAGCTTAACGCATTTTTCCATAATTAAAATTCAGATTGTTTATTATTTTTTCATTTCTGATAACAAGGAGGGAACTATCAATCCAAAAACGGCTACTAAAGGAAGAAATATTAGAAATTCTAATAATTGTGGAAAATTAGTAATCATAGCACCCAAACCTGATCCACCAATAGCACCTATCAAAACTGGGAATGAAATTAATACGGTTACAAAAAATATCCACAGTAAGATTGATATTATTGCTATTGATACAGCTTGGTATAAATCTGCTAAGTATAAACCTAAGGGTAATGAAATCGAAAAGAACGTAAACATTTTTAATCCTTGATCTTCTATTGGTAAGTAATTTAGATAGAATAACATGTATACTACTGCCATTACTATCCCATGAACTAAACTGAAAACATAGATATTGATTTTCCTTTGGAAATCATTCCATTCATCTATATTCTTTTTGCCAAATCGATAAGCTAAATTCGAAAGAGTTTCTTTTTCTCTTAAAGATCTTTTTCTTCTAAATACATCCGGATTAACGGTTCTTTCAATGATCTTAATTGGTTTTGCTACGTTTGATTTGAAACTATTACTTTCATTGTTGTTACTCATATTAAACTACTCCAATATATTAAGCATCAAACACCATTGATATTTTAGTTGTTATTAAACTACCCATTATGAAAACATCTGGTTCTGTACCCATACTTCCTCTGATTTGGATATTATTAATCCAAGTAACTTCACTTGGATTTTCATTAAGGATATTTTGGAAAAGTTGAAAATCAGATGTAACATAGATAGTTTGTTGGATAGAAATTATTTTTGATGTTTTTGCTGGTATAGTGTGCTCAAAGGGATTGAATACATTCCTAGACCACAGTGATTCCACTTCAATGTTATTCAAGGTTGAAGAAATTATTTTAATGTCTTTAGTAATTAATGGAAGGGATGAGCTTGGGTTATCTACAACAAAATCTAGAATGATATATTTAATAATATTTTCACTATTCCAGTACAATGTTACATTAGGGATTGAAATTTCTAAATTTTCCAGACTTGATTCTGTTTCAGTATAAGCACTCAACTGAATGGGCAATACTATACCAATAATAATTACCGAAAGAGTGATATAAAATCCGCCAGTTATGGTTTTTTGATTTAGATTCATGATATTTCACAAAAAAATAACATTTTCTTTGAGAATTTGATTATTAATCCTGTTAATAGATTAACATGTTAACATGTTTTAAGTATATGCTTTTATGCATGATATCAACCCTCACTGAAGATCTTCTAAAATTAAATCAAAATTATCTTAATATAAGTACATTGAATGATGAAGGTAAGGAAGTATCTAACATTCAAAAAAATAATCTTCTATCACAATAAAAACAAAACTCAATATTGCTTTCGGTGATTACTCTGCATTTTGAACAAGAATCATACTTTTGAAGCGAATAAATTAATTTTTTGTTTTTATCTTTGTGATCATGAAGAATTAAAAGAAATAGATAAAGAAATTTGACACCAGCTATAATTAAAGATTTTTAATTTTACAGAAATTACTAAAAACTTCATCTCTAGGTATATTACATAATATAACGAATTTTTTAAATATTTATTTTCCGGATATCTACATTGCTTGAATGTATTTGAATATCGACTAGTTAACGAATTAGGAAATAAACATCATGTTGTTAAATATTGTAAAAGGTGTAAAACCCATCATTTATCTTCAAATATTTAACAAAATATAATTTTCAACATCTTTCAGTGAATCACAAATCAGAAAGGGATTAATATTTTCTAGATCATTTTTTAGAAATACTCCTGTTGTTAAAGCTATCACGTTCATTCTGGCATTTCTTCCAGATAATACATCAGCATTAGAATCACCAACAAATAATGCTTGAGAAACAGATAAATTAAAGGTATTACATATTTTTAATAACCCAGCTGGATCTGGCTTCCTTTTCCCAACCTCTGCAGAAGTCACTATCAGATCAAAGTAGTTGTCTAATCCATAATTTCTTAATTGATCCTTTACCTCCTCACCACTATGAGGTCTATTAGTATTAATTGCAGTTAACAAAGATTTTTCTTTAATAGTTTTTATTAATGGGTAAAAATCTTCGAAGATACTCGATAATTCTTCTTGATTTTTAAACCAAAGGTCCAACCAATAGGTTAAATCTTTCTCACTTAATGATTTTACCGAATTTAAACCAAATTTTTCGATTTCTTGACCTATTTTTAATCCAAACTTAAGGGACTCTTCTTCTGAAAGGTCTGGAAACATTTCTTGGGTTGCCTTTTTATAAACGGGCCGTGTATTAAGTATTGTTCCATCTAGATCGAAAATTATGGCTTTAATATCCAATTATGTAAAACCTCAATTTGTTAAAACAAATAAATGTATTCTGATTTTATTTATTTTAAACTTGGTCATAATAAGGTAATCTATCTACTTTACTAAATTGTCTATGATTTCAGCCATCGAAAATATGGAAATTATTTCTAATTTTTCTTCGATTTATCACGAAGATATTTCTTCGATCTTTCGATTAGTTAGAAATTCAGTTTGGTTATTTATGAGAAAAACAAGGCCGGGAATACTTTTAGGATTGGTAGAACTTGGTTTTGATAGAGGGAATTTTATTGGTGGGTTGCATTATTCAGGAACAAACCAAATGTTTTTGAACAAAAGCGCTTTACGGGTTATGCAAGAAGAATCAGGTCCTGATGAGTACAAAGCTTATCTCTATTTTTTAATAATGCACGAATATATTCATTCAATTGGATACTATGATGAAATGCTTACAAGGAAAATAACTAAAGAAATAATCTTAAAAATTTTTGGAGAAGCTCATATATTAGGAAAACTAGCTATTAATGGACTAAATTATTATTTTCCTTACACGTTTAATCAAAGAAGATATCAACCAACACAAAAAGAACTTTTAAACCCAGAATATGTGACTCTTCATCAATCTGAAAGTGAATTAACTTATATTTAATTTCTTTTTTTTCATCTTAGTCAATTTTAATTGCCTAATTGGCTTTGATGCAATTTTTTTTGATCTACGAAATTTCTTTTGTTACTACACGTTAAATTTTTATCTATTATTTATTTAAATCAGCTTATAATAATAAATTTAAAAGATAATTATATGATTAAGTATTGAGACTGGTAATAATAATGTTCATCAATGATTTATTTAGTATTTTTTTATTAATGGAACAAAGTATAATATTTATATCCATTGCTTGTTTATTAAGCCTCAGTGTTCTCTTTTATAAATATAGAACAGGAGTTGTATTTAGAATTGGAATTTCCATTGCTATTATTGCTGCTTATTCTGGTTTAACGGTTGATTTTTTTAATTATTCCCATCTATTCTTAGGAGACCTCTACGAAGTTTTCATAATTATTGCTGTCATCCTTGGTATAATATTAGTATTCATTTGTGGTTTGTATTTAAGTAAGACTATAATTAAACCAATTAATCGATTAATCTATCATAGTCAACAACTTGCTGATGGGAATTTAGTTTTAGACTTAGAAGAATGGGATAAAAATGACGAAATTGGAAAATTATACGAATCATTCAGAAAATTAGTAAGCAATTTGGGACCCTCAATTCAAAATATTACGCTTTCATCAAATTCAATGAATCATGTTATTCATGAACTTGCATCCGATGTTGAAGAAATTAATACGTCAAGTGAAGAAATTTCAGTTATCACTCAACAACTTTCTCATGGGGCAAAAAAACAATCTGAAATGATCGATAACTCATTAACACAAATTGATAATTTAATTGAACTTTTTGAAACTAAATTAAATGATATTAATGGAAATGCTACACAAATTGAATCTATAGCTTCTCAAGTTAATATGTTAGCACTTAATGCTTCTATAGAAGCTGCACGTGCGGGTGAATATGGTCGTGGATTTGCTGTAGTTGCAGAAAATATAAGACAATTGTCTGCAAATACCAAAGGAACTGTAGATGGTGTTAAAAATACTACAGAAAGTTTAGAATCTTCTGTTTCAATATCAATAGATAATATAAAATCTTCTTTAACAATATTAGCAACTGTTTCAAAAAACACTGCAAATGGTTCAGAAGAAGTAAGTGCGGCAACTGAAGAACAAACAGCGACTACTGAAGAAATAAATGCTAGAGCACAGGAACTTGGTAATGTTGCAAACCAGTTAGAAGAATTTCTTTCTTTTTTTAAAATATAAGATATTTTTATTTTCTATTTAATTCTTCATCTCTTTTTTACAACAAAAAATCAATAATTACTTGGTACTAAATAATTTAGAATTTTTTAAACTGGAATGATAATTACTATAATAAAAAGAATACATATTTGAATTATTGTAGATTTTATACTAAAATGAAGCAAAAATTGTATTAGGTTCATCTATTATAGGTTTCATAAATTATCTATTACCCTGTACTCAGTTATCCAATGAAATATTGGTTCAAGCATATAATAAAGCTATCTAGTAATCTAATGCTATGAGGAAAAAAATCTCGTATTTTAGTCATTGTTAA
Source organism: Candidatus Heimdallarchaeota archaeon LC_3 (assembly GCA_001940645.1). The sequence goes on along the minus strand of MDVS01000013.1, from coordinate 12,808 downwards.
GAAGATTAAAGATATATATTGTAACATTAACAATTTCTTAGGAATAATTTTATGAAATTAGAATATTTAACAATTTTTCATTTGAATGGTAATCCAATTTATTCACAATGTTTTGGTGGTTTTTGTTCAAATTTAGCTATGAACAACACTTTCTTGCAAGGATTTATATCAGCTTTATCTACTATTCCAGATCAATTAAATCAATCTGAGGAGTCAATATTCTCAGCAAAAATGGGTAATTTCAAACTTATATTTCATAAAAATAATAACAATAATTTCATTACTTGTCTTGGTGTAGATAAAAATATTCCAGATAGTCACGATAAAAAATTTTATGGCCTCTTTGATTTAATAAATGAATTTTGGAATTCTCAAAATATTCAAGATAAATCTAATTTGAATATCTCAGATCTGGAAATAGATTTCGATCATAAATTTGTTCACAACGTGTTAGTACAATGGTCCCAGAAAACTGATATAAAATCTATAAACAGTGAGCATCTTCATCCACCTGGATATAATTGTCCTCTATCTGTTATGGAAAATGAAACTAGAAGAGATTTATCGTTATGGGATCGGATTAAGAATAATTATGAACTTAAATCGAGATCAATAAATAAAATTAAAACGAAATATGGAAAAGTAGAGATAGGGTCGATTGCTCCTGATTTTATTGCTAAAAATGACAAAGGAGAAAAAATTAAATTGAATGAGTATAGAGGAAAATATGTAGTTCTATATTTTTACCCAAAAGCTAATACTCCTGGATGTATAAAAGAAGCTCAAGGATTTAGAGATGTTTACCATGAATTAAAAGGTCTAAATGTTGAAGTGATAGGTGTTTCGACGGATCCCATTAGTAATTTAGAGTCTTTTAGAGATAATCAAGAAATTCCGTATCAACTAATCACCGATGCTAATAAAAATCTTTCTAATCTTTATAGCGGAGTTGGATTATTTCGTAAAGCAAATCGAATTACCTATTTAATTGATCCTGACGGAAAAATAAGGAATATTTGGAAATTAACAGGGATATTTGCCCAACTGAGTTTGTATTCTCATGCTCAAGAAGTAAAAAATACCATTAAAAAATTCACTACCACCTCAGAGTCAATAAATGAACAGGTTGTTCAATCTTAAAAATTAAATTGTTTTTCACATCTAAAATATTTAAAATTTCACTCTGAAATATAAAATTGTTTCATATTTTTCATTCATCGTTTTATAAGTAAGGATAATTATATAAATTTGAATAAATTTCTTCCTTGTAGTTGTTATAGATGGCATTTAAACATAATTATAGATCTTTACACAGGAAAAATCGTCAATTTAAATCAAGAAATGAAAAATTAGTAGTTAGATGCAGAACCTGTAGCGGAAGAAAAACCAAAACGATCAAATATCGAAGAAAGAAATAAGATATTTTTTTTTAAGTGATTTTCACTAATTTTTTCCCTTAAATATTCTTTTGGTATGATTATAGGGACATTTTTATTTTTGGAAGGTATTAATTCATTAGGATCAGCAAATGCGTCGATTTTTTCATACTACCAGTCCTTTATTTGCTAAATCATTAGCAGTTTTGTTTTTTAAAGAAAAATTAATTGTAAAAATTATCTTAGGAACATTATTTTTGATTTTTGGAATTTGGATATTATTCACATAGATTATATTGTATAAAGTTAAATCAAATAATATCAGGTTTTTCTAATGGATATCGTAAATTTGGAAATTTTGTTGACTGAAATCGAACCCTTAATTCATCTAGATGGGATAATGACTGATGATGAAGAGAAAATTTTAATAGAGGTAAAAAGGAATATTAAAAAATTTTCCGAGGAATATGAGAAAGCATGGGCTGATAATAAATTATCTAAAGATGAAAAAAAATATTTAACAAAACTTTGGAATAATATTTATGATAATACATTAAAAACTGCTCGGAAAGATAACAATGTTACAGCAGAAGAATTTCAAGTTCTTATTCAGATATTGAAAACGATTATAACGAAAAAATGACTAATGTTCAATCATAAAATCTTAAACCAATCTGTTATCAATACTCTTTTACGTCACTTGTTGGAATATAAATTTCATAACAAGGAGAATTTGAATCAGAAATTCTAACTTTCCAATTATGGGCATCGATGATTCTTTTAATGAGAATAAGTCCTAAACCAACGTTATTATTTTTAATTATTGAATCTCTACTTTTATTAAAATTTTTCTTTGTAGATTCTTTAAATTTCTCCCCATCATAAACAATTTTGAGTAAAGAATTCTTATTTTGTTTTTCAAAATTTATTTGTAAATAACTTGGTCTACTGTGGATAATTGCATTTTCAAATATGTTTTTCAAAACCTGATATATTTTTTCTTTATCACACATGATAGATTTGGGAAGATCTGAAATCTCAAAATTTATGTTTTTTGGTAAAGTTATATCTGCTACTTCTTCAATTAATTCTTTTAAGTTTGTTTGCTTCTTTAAACCAATTATCAATCCTTCTTTTGCTAGTTTAACTGATTTATTCATTAATCCATCAATATTTATAAGCTGTTTATTGATTTTATCTAAGAATACATTATTGGGGTCTTGTTCCTCTAATAAGTCGGTATACAATCTAATGTTAGTTAATCCGGATCTTAAATCATGAGCCATTGTATGTGCAAAATTGCTTAATTCTCTTTTTTGAATCTCAAGTAAATTTTTAACTTCATTCGATGTTTTCATTGCAGACGTGAGAGGTAATACAACTTTTCTATTTAAAATCGGACCAATGATTAATATCATGCATATTAAATTAATTACTAAGAATATGATTACAAAAATTGTATAAGGAACATCTTCAAAATGGCTAGGAGTTAATTTTGTTCCAAATGATGTAAGAATAGCAGTATAACCGCTAATAAAGATTAAAAAGGATGTGAGATAAAATTTTTGGTCCAAATTATATATCGAATAAAGTATTAAAGATATAACGACCACTAATATTGCAGCTATAAACAATTCAAATAATAGATCATAAATATCATATATTGATAGTGATGGTAATAATATTAATGCTGATAATAAGCTCATTAGTAAATCTAATGACATTCTTTTCTTCTCTTTGATATCTAAGTTAATTGGTCAAACCCCACGTGAAAATAACAAATAATTCACAATTGTAGCAATGTGAATGGGCATTTTTTTTCATTTTTCTAATCATATTCTTATTTTTGTAATTTAATTGAAATTTAGTAATAAAAATTGTTGAAATTTCAATTAATCTTGTGCTAAGTTTATTAATTGCATATCTCTTATAATTTACAATCATTTTCGTACAATTAACAATATTATTCGAAAATTTATTTTCGTATGGGGTAAATTTACTAAATTAAAAAAGGTGAAAAAAACCTATAAAGAGAATTTAATGCCCATTAAAATTATAATTTGAATTTATTTGGCTGATTTTTGTTCTAAAGTCATTTCATCAACTTCTTCATCTAACGCACCTTGGTAAATTCTGTTAATTGCTTCATCAAGAGGTGTATGTCTACGTGCTTGAAGTAATTGTCCTGTCCTCATTCTTAAAGTTCTTCTCTGAACAATATTTTCTTCTTTTGAACGCCAATCTACCACATCCTTGACAAATGTAGTTCCTATCGTTCCAACTAGTCTATCATCACTACTTTCTAGGCATACTATAGTTCTTAGATCATTTTTGGAAACAAAAAGGATTTCTTCAGGAATCACATGAATTTCTTCTGCAAAAAAGTGCTTAATAATTGTTGTTAAAACAGAATCTAGTCCATTGACTAATTCACCAATCGCTTGAGGACTATCCAACTTTTTTCTAGTGATTAGTTTTGTCTTTTTTGTTTGATAATCTAATTCAAGTGATCCTTGAATTGCATATTTGCTTTCACGATAAGTATCAAAAATCTCAAATAATTGGAGATCTCCAACTAAGGAAGCAGTCAGTGCATGGCTTAAGAAGTAAGGAAGGTTAGAATTTCCTTTTTGTCTCGATTTATCTCTATGTTTTTTCTTTTTACTTTCTATCTTTGGCTTAGGTTTATCCTCTTTTAGAGATTGGCTTGTTCCTTTATCATCTGATTTTCCTAATAATCCTCCAAATATTTTAGAGAAAAAACTCTTCTTTTCTTCAGGAACCTCAGATTTTTGACTCCGAAAAGGAGTAGATGTTGAATTTTGAGATACTGATGGTTGTTTTTTAGCTTTTTTGGGTGGTTTTGTAATGTCACGCCATGATTTGGCTTCACGACTACGAAAACCTAATATAGTCAAAGCTTCAGATAAATTTATTTCATCAGCAGGAGTTTTCATTATAATAAATGGTTTTAGATCAGAAAAAGGGTTCCGAACAACAATGAATTGTTGTTGTAATTTTGGGATTCTAGCTCTTAAATAAACCAAAGGTCTGGAATTATCAGTTTTACCAAGATATTTATGTAAAAATTCTAAAGCATTTTGATTGTCTTTCAATGATGAATGTGGTGTGTCTATATTCCAAAATGAAAAAGAAAATTCGGGTTTCGAACTTCCAACAAGAGCTGTACTTGTATTTTCAACATTTGGAATAACTATTTGGGTATTAGGAGTAAGTAATTGACTTTCTGAGTATGTTTCTAACATATTCCAAAGATAATAAGAAAGATCTTCATCAGGTGAATATTTTGGAGCTTGTGTGAAGAATTCAAATTCGTTCGTAGGAAATGTTTTCTTTAACAAAGCAGATAAAATGCTTAACTCCCAGCCACACGAACCTTTACCTAAAAATTCCGAACATAAGGATAAATAGGGTTCAATATAAAAATCCTTTAACATTATTAAACTTGGTTCACGATTTAATCCTCTATCTGCTAAGAAGAGATCAGTTCTTCTAATTAATGAAGATGTTTTCATAGCTAAGAAGAAAATCCTCATTAATTTATCTGATGATTTATTTCTGTCCATTAAACCTTTTAAAAATGAATCAATAATTATTTTTCTCCTATCTTCATCAGAAGTATTTGCTGGCATTTCTGATGCAGAGACAACAAAATCAGATACAAATAATGCCCTAGCTGCGTCTAAATCTGAAGATAATCCAGAATTTTTCGCAAGTTCTACTAATTCAGGAGTAACAGAAATATACCTATTAAGTCTTGATTCGAGATCGAATTCACTATCAATCTTGTTTAAGAGCTCTCTTAAAACTTCAATATTTGGAGTTTCAGCCATAAGAACCAACATTTACATTTGTTATTAATTGTAAATTCAGATAATATTAATTTAAAAAGATTATTCCTTCCACCTTTTACATAGTAATAATTTCAGTTCTATACAAAAAAGCGTAATTCAGTCAGTAATTAATTGCACAATTTTTTTAATAAAAAAAATAACATTCAGCTGATTTAATTTTCTTTCAAGCATTTTAGAGATTGACCGAGAATTGTTGCAGCCTCAAAATGAATTCCTTTAGAAGAAAACCATTACTGACTGGATTTCAATAACGAAAGAATATGCTTTACATTCGTTCAATGAATCTTCAATTATTTATTCGACTTTCCAACAATTTTTGGTGATTCTGGCATTTTACTGAACGTATTTTCGTAGAAACAATGAAAGTTTCCAGCTAGCTAAAACCATAATAATGTGATTTTAACAGAGATAATTATTATTATTTATTCAAAAGATGAGAGTTATGGGTATATCAACCAATATAAGAATACTATCTTATTTCTCCTTGACTTTAATTTTTTTTCTTGTATCTTTTATTCCAGAATACATTGTTTTTTACTGGTTTTTTAATGAACAACTTGGAAATATTTTATTCTATCTTTTTGCTCCTTTAATTTTAACCATAGTTTATATTATTTCAATTATAATTTTTGGATTACTGCACTCCACATTTGCAGTTAAACTCTTCTTACCAGCACCTAAAGCAGGCAAATTTTCCCATCACTCGGGAGAGGGACGGTTAATGGCATTAAGATTAATTTCTGATGGATTAATGAAATCAATGATTAAATTTATTTCTTGGATCCCCATCATTACTAATAAAATAATTTTACCTAAAATGCTAAGACTTTATGGGCTTAAAGCTGGAAAAAATGTTCACCTTGCTTCAGAAGTATATATAGATTCTTGTTTTACGGAATTAGGTAATAATGTTTTCATAGGTTTAAGGACTTCAATTTCTTGCCACTACAATCAGGATCAATATCTAATTATCAATAAGGTGAAAATCGGTAATGATGTTACTGTGGGAGCTCATTGTATCGTAGCCCCTGGTTGTGAGATTGGAGATAACTCTATATTGGGTGCTATGTCATTTTTAGTACCTGCCCAAAAAATGGATCCCAATAGTGTTTATATTGGTCGACCGGGTAAAAAAATAAGTGAAAGATAATAAATCTATATTTTTGTTGTTATTAAGTACTTAAATGATTCCATATTTGTGGTTACCTTTGAAATATCCTCAAAAACTTGCTACTCTATGTTATTTCTTCAATCCAGAGGAAAATAAAATTCTTTTATTGCATAGAGTTAAAAAAGAAAACGATATGCATCAAGATAAATATATTGGGGTTGGAGGAAAGCTTGAACCTTATGAAAGTCCTTGGCAATGTATGGTAAGGGAGATCAAAGAAGAAACTGACGTGAAGCCTTTAGATCTTACATTCCGTGCAATAATTTTTTTCAATGACATTAATAAAAATAGTATTCATCCCGCATTAAATTGGCTAGTATTCGTATATCGATGTACTAAGTATGTTGGAAAAATTAGAGAAAATTCAGAGGGAAAATTAGTTTGGGTAGATTTAGATAAAGATTTTCCTTATTTAAATATTTGGGAAGGAGATAAAACATTTGTACCAAAATTACTAAGAGAAGAAAAGTTTTTTGAAGCAATATTTACTTATAACGGCTCGGATGAATCGTTAGTTGATTATAAACTTCTTACATCTTAAATTAATACTTTTCTGCTTTGATAAAAATTGTTGAGGTTAGCTATTCAGGTAAGATTTATATATCCAATCCATAACCCCTTAGATATTATTAAAATAACAAATGATAATGGGGCTAAGATCATACCGGTTTGTAAAAATTGTCACAATTATGTTACAGGAAAACTTGAAAAAGATCATCCTTGTCCCCATTGTGGATCTGAGAATACTTTAATAGATCGTGAGGAGAAAGAAATCAAACCTGTTATCCCAGAAGAATTTCAGTTTGATTACACTAGTCAACCAGTCGATTATAACAAACCTCCACCTCTTCAAACAGAATCAACGTCTTCGATAAGAATAAGTGGTGAGATACCCTTAGAATCGTTTTTCCCTCCTTCAATTCCGGACTCTATTCTACCTGTTCCTGAACAAAGGCTTTATCTTCAGCTTTCATTAGAATTTAGAATAATAATTGATCGGGCTTCTTCTTATGAGGACGGTATGAGAAATTGGTCAATAGTTCTCCCTGATAGGCTTCAAAATTATGGATTAACACGTGATGCATGGGACAGAATAGCATTGCTTGGGGATCGTGATCAAAAAATTCAAGAACAGCTTAAATGGTTAATTAGAAAAATATTCCAATAGTATTTATTTTTCTTTTTTATTTTGCTGATAAACGTAATTAATATTCTTCTTAAATCTTTTTTTTAGCAATAAATTACCATCATTCAGGAAATTGATAATGTCTAATCTAAAATATTGTAATGAATTATTAGAAACACTAAATATAATGGAAAAAGGGTTACTTACTCCCTTGGAAAGCATTTCTGGAAAATCTCTTAACTACGTGTTTGCAGAAAATAAAATGACTATAGGGCAAATAGCAGTTCATTGTGGCGCATGGCCAGAGTATTTTATGACTGATAAACCATCTTGGGAACCTGTTAAATGGACTTGTCGGTTTGTAGATTATCCTTTAACTTTAGATATAGTAAAAGGTATAATTTCAGTTGGATTCAATTCTATAAGAAATAAATTAAAGTTAATCGATGATCAATTATTAGAAATTGACGAGAAAGGCAATAAAGGACCTGGATATATTATTTGTAGATTAATGCTTCATACAATGGTTCACTCAAATCAAATGGCCTATTTAAGACAAATTATTGACCCAGAATGGAGTGACCGTGGGATGTTTGGAAAGATGGCTGCAGCATATATAAAATTAAGTTACTTCACAGAAAGAGATAAGAATGTTTTTGGATTCTAAATTATTTATTAAAATATCATCCAAAACATTTTGAGGTCTAGTATGCCCGATGATGAGATTAAAAGATTAAGTGACTACTTTGAACTTATATCGAAAAAGTATTTGTTGGAAAATTTCAGTGAAAAGGAAGCAAATGAATTTTCAGGGATTTTTTCAAATTTATTGAAAGAAAACGATCCTTTTTTTCCAGATAAGCTAGCAAAAAGACATGGAATTAATTCTGTATTAGTTTTGACAATAGCAGAAATCTTGGAGAGGAAAGATAAATCTATTGATTTCATCAAAATTCATGTCTTAGGTATTTACAACATTATTATGGGTGATTACCTTAAAAATTTGCGTCATGATTTTGAGAATACTGACCAGCACTGGGATAGTTTTATAAAATTTATCAAAAAGGGGAATAGTTTAAACTATGAAAATAAATATTTTGAATTGGAAGTTGTACAGGAATCTCTTACAACTTTTGAATTCAATATAACTAAATGTCTGTATTATGAAACACTTAAAAGAAATGAGCGTCCTGATTTAGCACCAATTTTGTGCGCCTATGATTATCTTTTAGCTGACACAATACATCAATGGGTAAAATTTGAAAGAGAAAAAACTATTGCTAATGGAAATCAATTTTGTGGATTTCGATATTTACGTGCGAATCCGCCCATTGATTAAAATCGATTATTTACAACATTTCATTCCTTATGATTTTGGTATTGAAGACAAATCAAAATAAAAAAAATTTCCCTTAAAATATCTAACTCCAATTAATTCGTTTTTCATTATTATCTCGCAAAGTTTTATTGAGTTCTCCAATGTGATGCATGTTATGTCTTAGGAGATAAAGATATTTATCAAAAATAGATGGTATATATTCCATAAACCCATCTGAGTCTAACATTTTTTCAGAATTAAATGTACTTAGTTTTTTTTGGATATAACTCCTTACCACCTCTAAATATCTTCTCACATCGTCTTTTGTTATTTTTTCGAATTTCTTATTTACTTCTTTTTTGCTGTCCTTTTTCCATTCTATTCCTACAAATTTTCCCCAATTAAAATCATCTGGAGTGTCACTGTTATAAAATTCTCCAGTTTCGATTATATGGATAAGATTTCTAACATAGCCCCATTCAATTTCAAATTTGTTCCATAGCTCATCAGAAACATTATTTATTGCTCTCTCCAACATCTTCCAACTACTGTTGAATTGTCTTACTAATACTTCTGCAATATTAGTTTGTTTTTTTGACAAGGTAATCATCTAGTAATTTTTTAAGGATTTCAACATGAAAATGTAATATTAATGAATAATTTTAAAAGATATATTCTCTAAAATCAAAATATTAGACAAAATATATAGGTAAGTAATTTTAATTAATCAAATTTTTTCATTATTAGGTTGTCTTCTAAAATTGATTAAGAAAAACAATTCTCAATATTCGATTATAGATTTAGATGACAAAGTAAATAATTTATTATCTAAATTAACCATTAAAGAAAAATTCATGCTCCTCTCTGGTCATCGATTATTTCAAACAAATTCAATTAAACGTTTAGGAATTAAACCGTTTAAAATGACTGATGGTCCCTTTGGAATATCAATGCATTCAAGTCGGTTGCGTAAAAATACAAAATTTCCTGCTGGAATAAATCTTGCTGCTACTTGGAATCGCGAGTTAGCTAGCGAATATGGTATAGCAATAGGAAAAGAAGCAAGAGCTGCTGGTCGGCTATGTGTGTTATCTCCAGGAATTAATATTGATAGATCGCCACTAAATGGACGTACTTTTGAATATTTTAGTGAAGATCCCTATTTAACAAAAGAAATAGCAATACCTTACGTGAAAGCTGTTCAGAACCAACGTATTGCCGCTTGTCTAAAACATTATGTAGCAAATAATCAGGAAACTAATAGATATCTTGTAAGTGCAGAGATTTCAGAAAGAGCTCTATATGAAATTTATTTAAAAGCTTTCGAGGAAGTCACAAGAGAAGCTGATCCGTGGACACTAATGACATCATATAATAAAGTGAATTCACTTTATGCTAATGAAGATACTCAATTACTTAAAGAAACTTTGGATAAATGGGGATTTAATGGGTTTGTGATGAGTGATTGGTGGGCTACGTCAAATGGAAAGAGAAAACCCAATGAAAATCCTAGTATCTCACCAGAACAAGCATTTGAATCAGGATTAAGCTTAGAAATGCCTCGTGCTTACGTTTATGATGAAAAAAGACTTCGAAAAGCTTATAATGATGGAATTGTTACAGAAAAGGAAATCAATTCAGGTGTTGGTAAATTTTTACGCGTCTTACATTTTGTTGGAATGTTTGAAGAAAAGAAAGAATTACCAAAAGGTGAGAGAAACACTCCGTTACATCAAAAGCTCGCTAGGTCGATGTCTGAAGAAGGCATGGTGCTTTTGAAGAATGAGGGTAATATCCTCCCCCTAGAATTTAATAAAATAAATAAAATTGCAATTTTGGGACCAAATTCAAATAAAAAGTTTGGAAAAATGCTTTATGGTGGTAGTTCAGCGGTTAAACCTCCTTATGAGATTACCCCTCTTCAGGGCCTAAAAGAAAAATTCAGAGGAGAAATAAATATTGTTAATAATCCTGAAAATGCTGATTGTGTTTTATTATTTATGGGATTAAATCATGATTCAAGTATCAGTTTAACGAGGGGTACGGATAAATCTGATAAAATCAATTATGGAAACGATGCAGAAGGTACTGATCGTGGTTCTTTAAGTCTCCCTATTGATCAAATTGATTTAATCAATGAAACTGTTAAAATCAACCCTAATACTGTAGTTGTTTTAATAAATGGCAGTCCTATTGGAATGGATGAGTGGTTAGAAAAAGTTCCAGTTGTATTAGAAGCTTGGTACCCAGGTATGGAAGGAGGAAGAGCTATAGCAAATGTTCTTTTTGGGGATGTCAATCCATCAGGTAAATTACCAATAACTTTCCCTAAGTTAATTGACGATTCACCAGCTCACTTTTCAGAAAAAACCTACCCAGGCGAAAACAACAAAGTATTCTATAAAGAGGGGATATATATTGGTTATCGACATTACGAGAAAAATAATATTACTCCACTTTTCCCATTCGGGTTTGGATTATCCTATACTGATTTTTCTTATGGTGACATAATTATTGAAAATAATTCATTAAGCAGTATAAATGACAATTTCAAGGTTAAAATAAACGTCCAAAATATGGGAAATAAAACTGGAGCAGAAATTATTCAAGTTTACGCGAGAGATATAGAATCTAGTGTTGATCGACCACTGAAGGAACTTATTGGATTTGAGAAAGTATTATTAAAACCTAATGAAGAAAAAACTGTTGATCTGTGTATAAAAGCAAAAGACTTGGCTTTTTACGATATAAAAACAAAAAATTGGGTGATTGAAGATGGAATATTTGATATTTTAGTTAATAGTTCAATAAATGATAATAAATTGAAATCAGAATTGAAATTTCATAACCATTAACGAATTCAAGCAGGATTATTAATCTTTATATTCAGAAAAGATTTCTATGGATTTATTCTATTCATAACTTAGTGTTAAAAGTTTCTTAATATATCGGAATATTACACTTATTCAAACTTAAAATAAGGTATATCGGTGAAAATTTTGAATGTTGTTGATAAACAGTTAGAAGCGTACAATGAAAGAAATATTAAAGATTTTGTTGGTTGTTATTCAAATGATAAAAAAGCCTACTTGCTTGAATCAAATAAACTTATTAGTGATGGCAAGAAACAATTAGAAAAATCAATGAAAGAGTCCTTTAATTCCAATGCTAACGCCAAAACCAAATTAATGGCAAGAATTACCCAAAATAACCTTATAATTGATCATGAAGAAATTACTAATTATTCTGGAGGAAAAACAGTCAAGACTGTTGCGGTATATGAAGTAATTAATGATCTGATCACGAAAATATGGTTTGGTGGAAGAACCGTTGAATAAATAGTAAATCTGTTCCACCCAAAGAAGAAGTGTTTAATGGTGCTAAGTTTTAATACTACAATATTAATTACTACTGGAAGATAAATAATGTACAACTTTGTTGATGCCGCTGTTCATTTTAGAGAGATAGGGATAAAGTAAGCCGACAAAATTATAAACTCTTTACATATAAGTTAAATATGACAACAATTAACAATACGCTAAGGATTCGTCGGCAACTTCATCAAGAACCGACAAAATGGCATGACGTTTTTAAACGTACTTATTTTGATAAGCTACTAAATAAATGGGTTCACCACGGACAACAAGAAGGAAATTTGCATGGAAAATACCCCCAAGCACTCATCACTAGTGGAATCTTCTCTCAAGCTCTCCGACCAAGTTCTCAACATGAATTTATAAATGATTTAGAAGATAATCCCATATGGAGGTCTGTTTGCGGTTTTGAAAAATATTTACCAACTCAATCGTGGTTTTCCAAGCATTGGAACAAAGAACAATATTTAGAACCCGTGGAAGGAATTTTTACAGGATTGCGAAATCTTATATCACTCAAAAAGATCCCTTATAAGCTTAGACAAGCTAAACCAGCATTAGATGCTGT
>MDVS01000012.1 GCA_001940645.1 Candidatus Heimdallarchaeota archaeon LC_3 | reverse complement strand
TTTACAATAAAAGGGAAGAAATCCTTGATAATATTGGACAACTGACTTTTGCCCACCCAATAATGAAGTTATTTGTCGGTTGTTATATAGTATTTACACTTTTTTGTGTCGTACAAATAGTGACTTTAATTTTTGGTATGGACATTTTTCTTTCATATTTAACCCTAGACCAGCAGATATTTGATATTTTATACACATTAATGAGTCCAAGACCGTTAGTCCAAGACCAGAATTTTGTAAATGCCATAATTTATATAATTTTTTTCATTATTGGATTGCGACTGGTAAATCAGAAAAATTCTGTTGTCGGACAACTCCACATGATACTTCAAGGGGTCCAATTCATCTATTTTTTACTATTTTTAGAAGTAATTATTAATCATTTATCGTTGCAGACAATATTCTTATCATTGTTTTTCCTGATACTAGTATTCCGACCATCATTAATGATGAAATTCGGGAAAGTCCTCTTTTTTGCATTTTATAACATCATAATCCTAATGTTTTTCTTAACAAAGAAAACTTATGTAACTATTAGAGATAAACCATTACCTACCCTTTATTTATTACTGCTTGTAGGGAGTTTCATGTTCTGGGAGGTCAACGGAGCACAAGCTCAAAATAATGAAAATGAATATTATCCTGTCCCAGAAGTTGGAGTAACACTTGACGAGGCTTTTGAAAACTACGTCTCCTATGTCCTATTAAATGAATCAGACACTACTGGTAATAATTGGAAATATAATCTGGATAATCTGTACCATGGAATTCTTTTATTAGAAGATCTTTCCGATCCTGATAAATTCTTAAATATATTAAAAGAAAATTGGCAATGGGATTTAGTCCAATGGGTCTTTGATTTGCGTCCTGATAAAACACGATTATGGTGGAATTCAGCAGATGAGACCATAAAAGTAGCAAAAATATTTAATTCTTTAATCTCTCTAGATATAAGTGTTGCAGAGATCGAAGAACAGTTACCTGGGACATTTACACATGAGAACAACAAGAGCTCCTTGAATGTAGATGCCTCATATCGGTTCATACATTATGAAGATTCTGCTTATCCTGATTCGAGCTCGGATAAGATATGGAATTTCACTATTTTTGATATTTTTCACCATGAATTCCTAACTTATTTATCCAATAATCCGTTTTCTTTTAATCCATACTCTGATAATCACTTGTCACTTATTACTAATACTATTGATTTGGATTTAATTGATTACGGAGACATTGGATTAAAAGGAGGACAATACACATCACTACTACACCAAAGTGCAACAGCTGAGGATGTTACATTTCTGAATTCCCCTGTACAATCCTTTAACTTAAATTTTACTACTGAAAAAGTAATATACTCATCGACCTTTTCAAATCAATATGAAGTACACTATTCAATCAATCCCGAAAAAATCTTAGAACAGAAGACACAATCCTATCCTACACCTCTTTTAATTACCTTAGATATATCAGAAATACCTAATTATCTTTATAGTAAATCTTTATATGAAGACGGGTTAATTTTTTACACAAATAATAAGTATGTAGAGCAGACTGTAACTACTAATAATGATCATTGGATATACAATGAGACGATAGATGATTTACAATTTATTGAAGAAGATCTGATTACAACAGAATCAATTTTTGAGACTTTTCCAATTTATTGGAGTGATGAATTTAATTTTCATTGTTCAGGATGTAATTCTGAAGATATCGAATTCGGAGAATGGATATTCAATATTTCTAATCCATTTGATGTACCAAATGAATACTTGTTAGAATATCAGTTATTAGAAAATAATTATGTTATGTTTAATAATTCCCAAAAGTATTCTTTAACTGAGATTATAGAATCTGAACATATTAATTTTGAAATTCCTTTAGATATGGAAATAAAGGAAGGGGTTGATTATACTCTTGATTTTAATTTTTCACAATTATTACCTGTTAAAAGAAATCAAAGAGTAGTAAATGAAGAGAGATATCAGACCATTTTGTCTAATACAATTGAATATGAAGACAGTAATTGGTATTTTACAGATGGTATACCTAAAGAATGGAGACTTTCTTATGATGAAAATACCGGTAGCGACTACTGGTATTTCGAAGGATCGGAATCTGAACTCCGAAACAGTTTAATCGGTCATAATATATCTTACGAAGACATTAGAATTATGTCATTAGAATATCAGGATATTTATGTATTAGAACATGTGTCTTTACCCGTCTCCGCTGAAGCATTAACTTTAGTTCCTTCTCATAGTGTCTATACTATTGACCCTAATGATTTTGATTACGAAAATATAGTGTTTATTAATTCTGAAGAAGAATTCTCGTACAACATCAAAATATACGATAAAGAGTCAAATACTCCATCTTTGAGAGATTGGTCTTTTGGAAAATCATTTATTACAGAAAATATTGAAAAGTCGTTAATATTTATTGATGATAATGATTCTATCAATAATTATCCAATGGAGATCTATTCATCAAAAGTTATAATTAATAAAGATTCTCTGGTCTGGGATAATTTAAGACCGTTATTTGAGACTTCATTTAACAATTCTTCTTTTATTGATTTATATTACCGTTTTACTCTATCTAATTATATAGTTGAGTCTTCGTTAGAAATAAATCTCTGGAAAGAAAAAGTAAATGATTCAATCGACATGATGTTCAGCTGGATGAATACCACATCTGGTCTATTTAGAAATTCGGTCCCTGAGTCAGCAAAAGTATTGGAATTACTTTCATTATTTGATACTGAATATTCAATAGATTTGACTGATTATTTCACAAAATCTCTTCTATTGAATTTAATGGAAACTACTCTTCGCTATTATTCCAATTCATTTAACATAACATTTGATAATAGCGATTTTCCAGTGTTAGAGCTATTTTATGAAGCGGATGAGGCAGAAAATCATGGTATGGTCGAAAGCGCTTTTAATATTTATAGTATAATTAAGAATACTAAGAAATTTCTTAATAAATTTGTCATTCTGAAAGAATCAATATCTGTATTGACTCAAATAGGTACAGCATTAGAAGGATTTGTTACAGAAGTTGAATACAATAACACATTAGACCAAGAAGCGCTATTAGATTCCTCCCTAACGGAGGATATAATTACCGAGATCGCTTATCAAAGGTTACAAAAAGAAGAATTATTAAATGGATTAGATCCTTCTTTACAGATCTATGAAGCAATGACTGGTATTTCTGTTAAGGAATTAATGGAATCCCGAAAGAGTATTCCTGTAATTCCTAAATATGAAGATAACTTCGTAACACAAGTATTAGACTACACGCCTAATGAATTAAGAGAAATACCGAATTTTAATAATCTTTATCAAATAAAGACGTTACCCACTATCAATTTTTTTGATGATGGTCTTTCAATAGATAACACTAGCCCAAATTTCACTTTATTTTTGCTTTTGATTTTGTTCACAGCATTTCCATTATTTATTGCCACAATCTCCATTATGACATTAAATGTTTTGATCCTACAGATTTTTGCCCAAGGACTCGTATTTATGGACAATAATGATCCAATTGCTAATTTAATTAAGGAAAGTAAAGAATTTTTAATGTCCTTTGAGGAAAAAGAAATTAAAAGAGTATCAGAAAAGTATTCTGGAGAAAATTCCTTTTTTATTGAATCATTAAATTTTGATTCAAATTTAAAATTATATGACTTTAATCTTGAAGACAAAATATTTGTTACAAATTCACAAATCTATCCTGAATCAAAGGTTAATTCATTAGAACAGATGTATAGTGGGTATGTAGATGAAATTAATAAATTAAACAATAAAAATCATGATACATTCCTTGATACCACAATCTCATGGGGTATTATGCTTGGAAATACTAATAAAATGATTGATAACTATTTTACACCTTATGAGATTTCAGATTGGATAAATTTGGTATATAGAAATTTAGAAGATATTCGCCTTGATCTTTTGAAAGAAGAAGTAAAGAATGATATGGAGGAATCAATTGCTGTCCAAAAAAATAATCTTAAGATTCGACTTAACAAAGAAGAACCAAGATTTACTTTGAATGGATTACAGACATCATACACTGATGATATCTTACGATCAATCAGAAGTGCGACGACCAAGTTGGTAGATAGTTCACTAGTCCGTGGAAGTGATGAAGCAATTTCGAACTTACTTAAATCGTATCAAGAAATATCGAAAGAAAGTGGTCTATTATTACGGTGGAAGACTTTGGTCAGTGCTTCTCCTTCGACTCCTCTAAGTCAGAATATCGGAGAAATTAATGTCTTGGGGCGCAATCAAGATGTCTCTTCAGTCCTTGCTGGCTTATATAGAAATATTGACATTTTAGATTTGGTCGATATTACAATATTATCTGTAGGCATTGGAGCTCTAAAGAATAATTTCTCACCTTCAGAATTATCTTTGATATATGCTAGAATTAATAAGATAAAGTCTTTATCATTGATAGATGGAGTATCGACTAGAGATGCTACTATAAAGGTTTTATCTACAGATGGTCAAATTTCTCAGAATGGCAAGGAATTTTTAGATTTCAATGAAAAAAATGGATTTATTCAGAATAATAATAGGATAACAAGAACACTCTTACCAATTCTTGACGAAAATAAAATGCCAATTGAGATTGTTACGGGTCTAAATGATTATGAAAAAAGTATTATGAGGGTTTTCAAAGAATTTGGTACAAGCTTAGGGTACGATGAACTTTTTGACTATCTCAAATTAGACAGATTTAACTTTCCAAGAAGAATTATCTCTGGTATAGTTACACCGACTAAAACTATTCTTGTAAATTCCATTAATGCACTCAATCAACATGGATTGCTTTTCGCATTTGGAAGATCAGCACAAAGGAAGTTGTTAACAAATTTTCCTAGTGACCCATATTCTAACTTTTCGCCCTATACCATATTTGATACTACCTTATCAAGCTTTTGGTCAAGTAATAATGAAAATAGTAAATTACTCAAATTAATGGTTACTCATTTTATAGATCCAGAATTTGGTATACTAACTTTCGATACTATAAGGAAATATGGAGCGTTATATGGCATTAATGACATACTACTAAGGGATAATATCCCTTTATCGAAAATAAATGTTAGAAGTATGATTAGTGAAATGGAAAATACCGGATTGCTTTTAATTTATAAAGAGACTAGTAATGTGAAAACTGTTTATCAATGGATATCTTTTACTAAAGATGTTATGAAAAAATTAAATATGGATCAAAAATATATAAACTTTATTGATGTTCTTAAAAATTCGTGGGAAGATCAAAGCTTACCAGCACTTGACATGGTTGATTTTTTAATATTAGATGTATTAAGTAGACATCTTTATGATACTAATATAGTAGAAGATCTCTTCCGATATTTTAATGAGGAGGTTTTTTCACGGAAACTTTATGGTAACACTAACGTAAAATTGGGTTATGAGAACATGGAGAGGAGACTCATTAAATTAATTGAAAATAATCTTGTTCACCAGAATAAAGGGAGAGAAGCTAGTAGTCCTCTGCAATTTTATACTTTGACGTCTAAAGGAAATGCTATATTTGGGATACAAGAGGAGACTATTGTTTCAACGACTAGATTTATTGAAAAGTATAATCTTAATAAAATACATGAAAAAATACTTTTGAAGTTTATTGATGATCCAGAAGGTCTTTATAGATGGCGATTGGAATCTAATGAAAATTTACTAATTTTTGAGGCTTTAAGGAAAAGAGGAGTGCTTAAAGATTATTTTATGCCAATGGAAATTCTAGATAATTATCATATTCCAAAATATGTTAGACATTCGTTATTTGGGTTAATTGACATATATCACCAATTAACCTATAAAAATTTCTATTTGAAATTAATTGCAATTGCCAAAAAAAATGATATTCCTAGTATAGATAAATTACCATTCAATTTAATGGATCTATTGATTCGAAAAAATGGGATAGAAATTTTGACGGAGAATGCAACTTTAGATCCAGATAAATTTGCCGATTTTGAGAAATATCCATTAATTGGACCAGTTAATACTATTTCGAAAACGGTTAACAATCCATTACCTCCTCTTAAAATGTGGAGAGATTTATTTGATAATTCTAGTATTTCATTTAAATGGGCAGAACTACATCCAGAAGAAAGTTCTTCAACAGATTTTCCAATATATACTATGTGGAAGCTTATAAATTCCAAGCGTATAGAAACAAGTTTATCTCCAGACCATATTATAAAATACAATTTAGAAGATAGCGGAGCTTTAATACTTGATATGAATCCAGATAATTTAGCTCCTAAAGATGCGTTTGAAGAATTGGTACGTTATCTAAACGGCAAGATTCTTGGGGATTTGAGTACAAATAATACTCTGAAAGGGTATCGCAAAAAAATAAACGAACTTGCCGGTGGATGGGGAACAGAAGTGAGTATTGCAGAATTTTATGCAACACAAATTTCTTTAATTGATTGGGATCATAAGCTTGATAATAATAAATTAAGGGAATTTTTGACCAAATATGTATACAATGAAGATAGAAATGATTTAGATATATTTTTAAGTCTCTTCAATTCAAATGATCCAAAACAAACTGATATGCTTGAAAAAGTAAGAGAAATAATTATCCAGAGTTATACTAGACCAACCCCATTAGATAAAATCATTAGATCAGGAAAAAAGACTCGGGTAAGTACTCAAGTTATGGATCAAGGATTGATAGGACGGGTATTGGACGGAAGACAATCATTAACTGAAAGAGAAATTAAACCAACTCAATTTTTTTCCGAATTTAAAAGACCAGCAAGATTAGATATTAATGAAATTACCGGTGGTAACCCTAGAGCCGCGGAATTTGGATTATATCAAATAGAATACCTATTCAAGGGTGTTCCTTCAAATATAAACCTTCAAATAAAAGATATTCAAAGAATTATGTTGACTGATAAAATAATTGAACTCAAAAACATAAGTCCTTGGGAAGCAAGTTTGGTCCAACATATTTCAAAAGAGACAAAGAAGTTATTCAAAGGAGTAGTCAATATTTCAGATCCTAAGATAGTAAAGAGTATAATTAATAATGTCCTTACCGAATCTGGAGCATTTTCTAGATCAACTGATGAATTAGGTATCACTTTTAGTCAGACTGATCACTTCAAAGACAGGATTGATTGGAGAAAAATCTATCGCGACTATATAGAAAATTATTTTCTCCATTTTGAGAAATATGGGTATGATTCGACTAATTTTGGACTACTAGAGAAATTGTTCAATAAATTAGGAATGAATATCGATTTCAAGAATTCTAAATTTACAATAAGTATTTTGGAAGATTTAGAAAATTCAAGACTTTTTGATCATTTAGTTGATGAAGAATTTTTAGGTATATTAATTTCAAAGTTAAGCCAAATTAAATCTAGCCTTTCTTATAATTCGACCATTATTGGCTCTAATGATCTGAGTTTTCTCACTGCCGTTGCTAGTATCACTTCTGAATACGATTTTAAAGAATTTGACTTTGTATCTGAATCTGGTTCTGCTGTGAATCTTTCCCGACTGCTTGGTGATGATATTTCAGGATACATTCAATTCGATCATTTTGAGGAAAGAATAATACCCACTCAGAAAATAAGCAATACTGAATTGAAAAATGCTTTTTCTATTGCATCTGGTAATAATGGAGTATCTTTTGACTTAAATGGAGTAAGATTTTCAGGAGACACACTCTATAGTACCAATGTAGACTTCAATGACTTTTTCTTTGGGGATTCGAATCTAGATATATCTAATATGACTCATCTGCTATTCGATGTCAAAATTAAAAATGAATCCTCCAACATCCAAAAGGGATATGAAATTGGTTTTGAATTTATAAATAAGGGTACTGGCTCATTAAAGACTATAATTATAAGGACAGAAGATATTCGATTTTTATATCCAGATTATGTCTCCTATTTGTACTATGATATTAGACTTCCTTCGACTCAGAATTATTATTATCAAAATGATCTATTAAGACAATCACAAAATCCTGACTTTTTAGAAAGAGAATATTTTGATAATCAATTCCCTGAGTCAATTCCAATAAAGGAAGTCATTAACTTCTTAAAAGAAAAAGATTCAGATAAGATACAGATTCGTGATTTCTGGTTCCAAGGAGTTGATCCTAACGCAGATTATATCTTTTCTGGATTAGAGTTAGTTAATCGAGAAAATAATGCAAATTTGGCTTATGAATCTGCTGTACTTCATCCATTGGAGACACAATACATTTTCAATACTACATTATTTGATACAAATTACGATGGAATAAAAGAAACTGCCCTAGAAGCACTTAAAGCTCCTATAGATGAGATTACCAATGAAGATATTGATTTTGGAATGGAACTTCTGTTCAATCAAGCATTTTTTTCCAATCAAACAAACTCTGAAATAAAGACCATCAGAGCTAAGGATATATTTCATCAGTCAAATAGGATTGTATTAGATTCTAGAATCATAGTTTATCTGGATAATAATGGAATTATTTTAGAAGGAAAATCAAAACAATTTTTAGTTCCTTTACTTACAGAGGATCAAAAATTTAGAAATATTACCTCTAGGACGTTCGATTCTGAAAATATATTACAAGATCCCAAATATATTATCTATTACGACCCATTATATGCCAGTTTCGATAAAGAATTCGATAAGAATCTCCGAGAATTTTCCCTAGATTTAGAAAAACAATTATTAAATTCGGGTTACTCAGCATCAATTTATAATTCATATTCAGTGATCAATGAGTTAGAAAATTTTAATATCCAAAATAGTGAAAACATTACTCTTATACTTATTGGCCCTATTCCAGAAGTCTTCATACCACACAAGGACAAGGATGGCAATACTTATTCCTCATTACTTCAAGCACAAAATAATATAAGGAAAAACAATTTTATGAGAAATTTCTTAGCAAATGGTGGAAAAATTTTCCATACGGGCCCGTATACAGACAAAATAGTCTATACTGAAGAAATAGACCTTTTAAATAACGAAAAGCGGCTAGAAGTAAAACTAGGGGATTTAGAATTACAGACAAATAATAAAATCAAAATTTCTACTGGTGAAACGGTTGAGGGTATATATTTATCAGATATTCTTGGATTGATGCATTCAGATTCATTAGTGATTGCTGATACATCTCTATTAAATTCATCGATGAATTATGCTACCGTTGCTAATAATTCTAATGTTCCTATTTCTCTCTTGCCCTATAATACTTTAGGTTTAAATTCTTGGATGACCAATTTTGCTGATAGATTTGTTTTTTCTATTTCACAAGATTCTAATGGAATAATTCTTGACGGCACAGTCTTAGTCTCAAGTTCTCCTGTTCCCAATACTACAGATAACGGTATTTGGAGACCACTTCCCTCAAGACACGGTACAGGACTATATTCCAGCTATCGGACAAGTGACAGCACTAGTTCGATAAACGAAATTAATAGCCAAGACTACGTTGATCAATTAGTCTCAATTATTTCAGGTATGACACAATATTATGATAATATAGAATTTGCTTGGGATTCTAATTTTCTAAATCCAAGCAAATATGATGGTAATTCAATATTAATGCCTGATTGGGAATCTAATTCTAATTCCTATACTAATTTTACTCCAATAGCAAATTATGTGGTAAATAGCACCAATATTTCGGATATGGCTTGGATGGGTACTCTGCAATATACTCCTTCTAATAATGAGATTTTATCTTGGCACAATGATTCATTGATCTCCTTATTTGATGGAATAATAAGCTCAAGTGAGGAGAATATTTATGGAAATATAATAAAATTAACGGATAATAATATTCGATTACCTTCTATACATATTGATTGGTCTCAAGGATTCACTTTTTCTTTGACTCTAAGAGGTCCTTGGAATAATGCAACAAATATTTTTTACTTTGGTTCAGATGCTACTAATAATAAAATAAGTCTTGATAGGGATATTAATGGTCGTTTGATCTTTACAATTGACTCCGAATCGGTGACATCGACAAATTCGATACTTACTAATGAATCTTGGACGCATATAAAATTAGTAATGGATGCAAATAGAAATGTCACTTTCTACGATGTTAACGGTATCAATCAAGGAACATTGCAATTCTCAAATCATCCATATTCGATCAACAGGAATTTTAATTTTGTTGCTAAAGATAACTGGCAGGGAGAAAGTATCAACACATTTAATTTATATAATTGGGCATTCAATTCTACTGAATTAACCTCTATTGATGTTTCTCAAGGTCAGAATCAAATTACTAATATGAATGGATTATTATACGGGATTCAACCACTTCACATGAATAATTATCCAATTTCTTCCGAATTTGGTGAAAATGTTGATAGTACTTTTTCAAGTATCTCATTAGTTCCAGGATTCGAAGGTTATAATTTATTCACAGGAAATCAGGTAATAACTGAAGGGACAATATTAAATCTACCCATTAATATTGAAAATGGTTTCGGATCTACTTATCCGGTTGGACTGATCGATAATCAATTTATAGGTGAGGGAGAGCACTGGATTTACTTACCCAGTGAAATTAGAGTATCTATCACTATTGATGATAATGGAACAGACCGCATAATTAATTATTATGGTCTATCATCTAATTTTAGTGATCAAATCCTCACTTCTGCTGTCAATACAAATTGGAATATATCTTCGAATGATACAGAAATGGAGTCGGATAATTATTTTTATGATGTCGATCAATTTGTCTATGATAATTATTTTAAAGATTATGTCATAAATGATAATTATTACCAGAATGGATTAGCTACTGGGACATTTTATTCTGATGCCTATTTATCAGAAAGCCTTCAAGATACAAATTTCTTAAGTCAATATTATGAATATTATTCAATAATGTTGCCTATCAACGACAGTACATCTCAAAAATTTTATCTTCGACCAGTTTCTTCAGATTACACTAGTGATCGTTTTATTGATGCAAGAAGTGATCTTTATTACTATAAAAATGACTCTGATGTCTTTACAATAGGCAATCGCAATCTAGATAATAGTGAGACGACTACAGATAGATGGATCTATGTTTCTGATGTAAGTGGAAATGCATTTAATATTTCAGACAATATTGTAAGTACCTATAATGCTTATTTTAGTGACCTTCCTAATTTCATCCCAAAAGAATCAATTATTATTAAGAATATTTCAATTAATGCTATAAACTCTTCGCCTACAATTGAAAATGAATCTTTAGCTACTTTTGAAGAAAATGCAAATTGGTATGGTCCTACAATAAAATTAGGAAATGTATCATTTACTAGACCAGAACAACAAGGTCTCATCCTAAAATCGACAATTACTAATCAAATAAATGGAAGTAGTATCTATATATTAACTGGATTTACTCCTGAGAATAGTATTTTAATAAATACCAATACAACAGATGGTGATAAAGTTAATATTGTTCCTCTTTACGAGTCAAATACTTGGAAAATAGATAATGATATCTATTACCTTGAAGTTTATCCCCTTGAAAGTGACTATCATACATTTGATCGAAATATCATCCAAGAAAATTTCTTTATTGATTATGCATCAATTTTGTTAGAGATTTCAAATAATTATCAACTTTCATCTGTCCTTCTTAAAAATTTAAGACTAGATTCGGTATCTCTAGAACAAAAGACATTAGAATCCTCGACTAAGGTAAAAATAGTAAATCAATCTATTTTATTACCTAGAAGAAATATCGGTCCAGATTCTGATCCCAATTTATTAGCATATTGGTCATTTGATAATGATTCCAAATCTATTGAGGAAGGGATTACAAAATACTTTGATGAATCAGGTAATGGATGGACTTTGTTTACTAATAATAATTCAGATAATAATGATATTCAGGTAAATAATGCCCTAAGGACTCTTTCTGGAGATAAATATGCTTATACTGATCCTTTAAAAGATTTAAATTTTAGTTCATTTACGATTTCAGGTTTTTTTAAGCGAAATAATAATGACATTGAATATATATTAGAAAAAGAAGGAAGTTTCTCAATTCGCGTGGAAGATGAATACTTTACTTTTCTTGTACCAGATGAATCAGGATATTATACTAGCAGTAATTATTCCTTCACTTCTAATACTTGGTATCATTTCTCATTTTCCTATGACTCGAATAAAGACTTCGATACCAACTTATCAGGCATCCAACCAGCTATTTTGAGAATTAATGGGGAAAAATTACCTATATACACCGGAGTTGGAAGTACACCTTTAGTCCCTTCTCAGAATAATAATCCTTTAAGATTAGGTTATAGATTCAATGGCTCTTTAGATGAAATCCGTATATATAAAGGAGTGATAGATCAAATATCATTTATGAATGATGATTTCAATAATTCTTCTATAGATCCGTGGTGGAACAAAATTTCTGGGAGTTTTACGTATCCATTTGAACTATCAGAGACATCTAATCAATTAAAATTCCAATCCACTGGTAATAATGGATCAATTGAATTAAGTCAAATTGATTATAATTCTACAATAGATGATTTTTCAGTCCAGTTTAGAGTTAATTATAATGGATTTGGCTCTGAAACAGGAATAACTCTTTTTTCGGACGCGACCAAAATTGGTGAGATAAAATTAGTTGATCTTCCAACTGAATACAAAATTTCTGGTTCCGTCGGAACAGGCATCGATTATGATAGTATAACATTTTCTAGAGACATAGGATGGCGTTGGTTAAAAATAGAAAGAGTTAATGGAATAATCCGAGTATTTGATGGCAGAGAAGGGCTTGTACCAATGTATACCAATGGCCCAATCACATCAGGTACTGTAACAGGAAACTTGACAGAATTGTGTCTAACATCGATAAATAATAATATGTTGGTCGATGATTATTACTCAATTAGTGATTTCACAATCGACTATGATACATCTCAACTGAATCAGACACCTGAGTCCATCTATTCTGGTCTTAGATATGGCACATTTGGTCCTTCCTTAATTATTCCTTTACAAATTGGTAGTAATACTAAATTTGATATTCGTTTCAATGATGACCCACTTGATGATCCAGAATTACTCAATTATTCATCTAGAGGAATCGACATTCAAGATGTCCAATATTTATCATTTAATATCATGAGTGATAATGCTGATCTAAGTATGTTAAAAGGCAGTATAACTTTCAATGTGAATAGTGAATCATACTCATTAGCAGTAAATGAATTACCTTCACCAATCTTAGATTATAATATCGTTAGCATTTCAGGATCGAATACAACCGTTACTCTCACTCCTGCTGATTTTGTTAATGATTTATCGACTGTTGATAAAACCATCACCTTTTCTCCTTTATTCGGTTACTTAGAATCAATTTCTTTTGACTTGGAATATTCAGGTAGCTCTGCTAGAAATATTTTCTTAGATAATTTCCAAATTATCTCCAAGGATCTTTTACCTATTTATGTGGAAGACTTTAATCCTTATCATTTGGCAGAATATGGAACAATTAATGATTATTCCTTGACCCAACAGCAAATTATTGATACACATTATCTTGATTTCTGGGAAATAGACCAAGATTTCAGAATAGGGATTCAAAGACCACAGAGTAATTCGGATAAAATAAATTCAGAACAGACTGACTTTCTTATCAATCGCCACACCCATCCATTCCTTGTAGTGGAAAGTCAAAATAATGGATTTATTTCACTAATCGGTATAGATGACTTTGGTCACTTCACAGAAAATATTCTCATCCCCTTAGAAAAAGGTGTGACGAAAGCTAAAATCAGTGAATATATCAATCAAGATGATACAGTTTATATAAGTGGATTAGAATTACTTGGCAATATAGATTATGTTTCGTTGACTGCTTTAGCTTGGCAAAATGGTGATCATTATCCTATACAAGCTTCATCTGATGATTCTTCCATTACCACAGCTTCAAATGAATTCGTATTGCTTAACGATTCTTTTTCAGAAATTACTCTTAATGAATATTGGGATAGACCAAATCAAGGGACCATTAGTGTGACTATTGATAGTATTGATACAATCGTAAATGAGCTACCAGTTACTTATTCTTTAGCAAATGGCGATCTTGTAAACGATCTTACAGCTCACGCCAATATAGATTTTACTATTACGACTTCTTCTAGTGGGTATGCTTTAACTACCTTAGATGTCTATGTTAATGGTATTAGACAAGATTGGTTAACTAACGATATTAGCAATACTATTCATTATTATACACTTGACACCTCACAACTGCTTTATGCGAATATCATATCATTTTGGGCAACAAATGTTGCAGGAAATAGTAGTGTAGATAGTCTAAGAATTAACATTGCAGATTTGACCAGTCCGAAAATTATTTCTAGATCTCCTAATTTGACTCATGAATACGCATCTGTTGGAACTATATTTTGGGATATTGATGATATTAATCCTGACTATTACACTATTACTCAAGCTATGAATGATATTAATGGTGATTACCAAGACACACTTTGGTCTGCAGGCCCTAATTCTTGGACGGGTGATATTGACGTAATATTGGATTTGCAATCCGCAGGTCTAAATACTGTTGGGGAATACAGATTCGACCTCATAGCTTACGATAATGCTGCATATACTGGTACTGATACAGCTAATGCCTCTGATATATCATCAATATATGTTAATGTTGTAGATACGACCGCACCTGCGATTACCAGTTTCTTACCTGCAGATAGTGATATTATTGCTAATAGTGGAACTATGACAGTAACAGCATCTGCAAATGATCCTAGCAGTATATCATTAATGGAAATATACCTCGGAGGCACTACTATTAACGATAGGATAGCTACAGCTTCTGGAGATACTATTACCTCCAGTCCAATAGATTTATCTAGTTATGCAGATAATGAAACAATCAATATTTATGTTAAAGCAGTTGATGGTGAAAATCCCTTAAATGAACAATGGGCCACTCACACTATTACTGTTGATGATAAAATAGAGCCTGGATTTGTGAGTCTTGTTCCCACTAATAGTTCTAACGTTGAAGGTAGTGTCTCTATTCAGGGAATAATTTCCTCTGATCCTTCAGGAATTGAATATATTAAGATTTATATCGATACGATAATTAAGGCTCAAATTAATGATAATGTTACCACACTAAGTCATAGTTGGGATACTACCACTTATACTGAAGGTGGTCATTCCATTACCTTAGAATGGATGGATTCAGCAGAAAACGTGGATTCAGTTACCTATAATGTAAATGTCGTTGATATCACCGCCCCATCTGCCAGTACCTCTGATTTCCTTATTGATAATACAAATAATGCCTTTCCATTTGATATTACTGTGACAATACCAATCCAATTGGATAGCATCACTGATACTAATGGTATTTGGAAAGTTGAGCTCTACTGGGATGAAGCTCCCATTGATGGAAATTATACATTAATTGACTCGACAACGTTTAACACTATAAATGATGATCCAGTTACTTATGTTACAGCATTTGATACAATAGATATTCAAAGTTTCAAAGAAGGAGTAGGTAGACTGGAATTAAAAATTATTGATAATAGTTTGGCTAATAAGACCTATTCATTATGGAGAGATCTGACAATAGTAGATATAGTAGCCCCGAATACTCCTACACTTATGGGAATAAGCACAGATAGTGGTAATCCTACGGCTATTTCTGCCACACAGCTATTTATTGGAGATTCCACTGACGTAAATGGAATAAATAATATTCAAGCTCTGATAAGCTCTCTTTCTTTTGAATATAATACCAGTACCGAGATATCAAACGGATTATCAGATAATCCCGATGGTGACTCTTCTACATTAGCCTTTAATTGGGATTCAACTGCTTTTGCTGAAGGAAATTACACTGTTACTGTCACTGCATATGATCCTACTGGAAATTCATCCAGTAATTCTTATTATATTGAAGTTATTGATATTACTGGTCCTTCATTGATTAGCTGGTCAAGTCCGACAGAAAATCTTAATATCACTTCTAGTGCCAATATTGAATTTACAGCGCGTGATCCTAGTGGTCTAAACCATCTTAAAGTAATTTTTGATGGTATTCAGACTAATTTCCCATGTGGAGGTGCAATCACTTGCTCTATTTCAGCAACGGATTATGTGATAGAAGCAAGTGCTCATACTGAAGGTACGTATCCATTACAAATCATTGCTGTAGATGATTCAGCATTACTAAATGAGACTCCCTTTAATCGAACAGTGACAATTGTAGATATAGAATCAACAATTTCATGGATTTCGCCAGGGATTAGTGGAAGTGATATATCTGGAAATCCGGTATTTGATGTTGATGCATCTGATGCTAGTGGGATTAAAAGAATAGAACTGTGGATTTTTGAGCTTAGTACCCTCTTTCCAGTCCATACATCGACTTCAAGCAATCTGACTTATAGTGATTGGGATACTACCTTATTTCCAACATTAAATAATCCTTATTTCGTGAGTATTCTAGTGGTCGATGATTTTGATAATTATACTTGGAGTCATCATGAATATAATGTTGTCGATGTGACTCCCCCAACATTGTCAAATATCGTGTATGGGACTTTACCTGAACCTTCATCATTTACAGGTAGTGTTCTCCTTACTGCCAATGCTTCTGATTTGAACGAGTTGACTTCAATTGACGTATTACTTGATAACATAGTAATATATTCTGATACTAGTAGTCCAACTGACTTATCTTATTCTTGGGATACTACAACTTACTCGAAAGGCACTCATGAACTTACTATTCGTGCAACTGATGCAAGTGGTAATAATTATATTGTTCCTAAGACTTTAACAGTTGTGGATACAACTGCTCCATCTATTACAATTAGTAGTCCGACCAATGGTGGATCCACTCAATCTCCTAATACTATATCTATCACTCATAATGGTACTGATACACAAAGCACAATTGTTCAGACACAGGTATATGTTGATGGAGTCTGGTATTCAACACTTAATGGAAACTCAGGAACTACCTATTGGTATTCATCCTACGCTGAGTATACAATTGGATCACACACTATAACTGTGTATAAAACTGATTCTGAAGGAAATACATCAAATTCTTCAATTAGTCATACCATTACATCACCCCCCCAAGATGTTTATATTTCGACTCCTTCATCGGGAGCAACTGTTAGTGGAAATGTAACTATCACAGGAGCAACAACAAATTGTTCCTCTACTTTTCTATCAATGAGAATTTTAGTTGATAGTTCGGTTAAATATACAGCAAATAATAGTTGTTCTGCAAGTTGGACTTGGAACACCACTGGTTATAGTAATGGAAGTCATTCAGTAAAGGCCGAGAGCTGGGATCTTGAATTAGGAGTTATAGATAGTGATACACATACTGTCACCGTCTCAAATTCTGGTGGTGGTGATACAACAAATCCCTATGTCGGAACAATTTATCCCACTTCCTCAACAGCCTCGGGTACTGTTACTTTGTCAGCTTCTGCTTCAGACAATGTGGGAGTAACTACCATGAAATTATGGATTGGATCCTCCTTAAAGAAGACTACCTCAAGTGGTTCAATAAGTTACAACTGGAAAACGTTTACTTATTCAGATGGATCCTACACAATTAAGATCCAAGCGTGGGATGCAGCAGGCAATACCCATTACAGGACCAAGAATTATTATGTTTCTAATGGTGGTGGACCAGAAAGCCTAGCACTAAATTCTATTGATTATTCACAATACGGTAAGGGATCATATATTGAAGATGGAAAATTAGTTCTTAATAACACTGGTGGTAATCTGGTTTATAAGGGTGTTAAGACAGTGTCTGATAACTGGATTATGAATTATAGAGTCAAAAGTAACGATTTTATACCCGGGTTCTTCTTTGGTGAAGAAGACGGAATTTATTATCAAAGCTACTTCAATCTTGAAGAGAGCGGTGATGGATCTGAGACTTTTGGGACATTTATTCTAGAAAAGATAGATTTAACTGGATCTTCTATGTCCGAGACCATTAGTACTCTTGAAAATATACCAATAATTCGAGATATTTATCACACTGTCATGTTTAAGTTTGTAATAGATGTTCGACCACAAATTGAAGTCTGGTTAGATAATAATAAACTTGCCACAATAGCGGATGATTCCGTATTTATTGGAGATGTTATTGAAGGATATTTCGGGTTATCACCTCGCGCGGATTCTTCAGGAATAGCGATCATTGATGATTTTGTCGTATTAAGAAGTGAATCGACATATGTATCAGAAAATGATTATATTGATGACTATGATGCTAATTCTGTTTCAAACAATATAATGACATTGATTGAGAATTTCGACGGGACTTTAGTTACCTCAGATTCCGATCCATTTTTGCTATCTCAAGAATCCAATGTTTCTATAATTAATGGATATGCAAAATTGACCAATGCCAGTTTAGGATCAAGGACATTTGATTCATCCAATTCTGATTGGAGATATTATTCGACAATCATTAAGACCCCCGATCCAGATTTAGGAGGAGGACAAGAATATACTATAAATCTCGAATTAGTTGACGATCTTAACAACACAAGTTATATGCGAATCGTTGTAGATGATTATAACCTTGCAAATGGTGAATTCTGGGACGGTACAAATGATCCGATCATATTAGACTCCTCCTATATCCTCCCCAATACTTATTATCAATTAGACGCAATAATAGATGTCGAGGATGTCACCATGTTTTTCTATCCAATTAATAGTCTTGAAGAAAACACTGATCATCTTGATTATCTCTATTATGTCTTTAACGAAGGATCAGAAATTGAAGAATCCGCAATTGACTATTCCACATATCTTTCCACTAACTTTAGTGAATCATGGAACATTATTGACAGTCAGACTGTTGGTTTGACTTTAGATGAGACGAATTATATCAGTATTAATGATACTGAGGATGGTGAAGTCTTATTGGGTGATGGATCTAATGGGATGGGATCAGTTAATACAGATGATAAGATAGGACCACTTGATCTTACCAAGAAAGATTTTACTATTCAAGCAGTATTTGAATTACCTGATTACTCAGGAGTAACTACAACTCATACTATTTTAAAGAAAAATACTTTAGATGATGGTCTACAATTAGATATTGTTCGTTTTGATACAGGATTTGATATTAGATTTAGAATGGAAGCAAATGGATTTACACTTTCCTCTCCAATTACTGATCCTGAAACTCTTGACCAGAAATTACAACATTTGGCCATTACACGTGATTACTTCTTTGATACTGATGGTGTATGGAAATCAAAAATTAAGATCTATAATAATCGAAATATGAATCCATTAGGAGAGCGTATTAGTGAATTATATGTTTCTAATAATAATCAGCCTATCGTAATTGGAAAAGGTGATCCGATTACCCTTAAATCCTTACGTATTTCTCAAGGAATCCTTGATCCCTCAGAATTTGATATGAGTTCTTTCTTATTATTTTCTGACTCAATAGATTCATTAAGTACATCCTCGCTTGATATTAGTAACAATGATTTTGGATCATTATTTGTTGAATCAATAACTACAACTTCTTTCATGAAAGAAGAAGCACTAAATTATAATAAATCTCTCGATGAATTTATTTCATCAGATAAATGGTTTATGGATATTAGCTTCATTCCTGATGTTTCGACCGCTCTTCCTAATCTTTCTTGGACTCTTGATCTTAATGGACAAAAAGTTGAACAAAATTCCAGTCCCATAGGGCCTGAACAATTAGGGTTAGTTAAGGAAAATCTCTCTATTAATGATATACAACTTCCAATTGAATTTTATGGAAGAGATATCGACCACAATTATATGGGAAGCATTGGGGTTTTCTATGATAGCAGACCTGATTCGGAATTGAATTATGCGTCCGACAATTATATTGCTCAGGATATTGAGGAAGAAATTGTTAATACTATTCTTTCTTTTGGAGAGAGTCAATCTTTCAAATATAATCAACAAAAATCATTGGAATTGTGGTTAAAAAGTCGTACTACTAATAATCAGTTTGATACACTTATTGTTATTGATGTCCTTCCTTTAGAAGTATATTCTGTAAATGAAGATAGCATTTTGGAGAAGTTCTTAGAAGCAGGGAATATGATACTAGCTGTTGGGAATAATTTTAAGACAAAAATCTCTGCTGATACTACAGAACTTATA
The DNA here is from genome assembly GCA_001940645.1 of Candidatus Heimdallarchaeota archaeon LC_3. Next base: position 50,982 of record MDVS01000012.1, on the reverse strand, counting down.
ACATCTATGGACAATCTTAATAAATTATTTGATTGTAGTGTTTGTTCTATTACTGATGGTATTAATAGTGTGACAGGTATTGATGGTGTGACATTCAATGAACCACCTTTAGAGGGACCTGCTATAAATTTTATTTCATCTTCTTCTTCTTTTTTAAAAGATAATGTTTCACCAGGTGACATTTTAGAAATTTATAATGGATCAAATCCTAGAAAATATACCGTTGATCTCGTAGTAGATGAAAATTCATTAATTTTATCTCCGACTCCAGTTATTTGGGAATACAATTTATCTTTTAGCATTGGAAACAAGTATAATTTAAATTTTGCGCAACCTTCCTCCAATCAATATTTACCTTCACTAAATACAAGTGGTTCAAATTCTGCTTATGGTTTTCTGTCTATACACTCTCTTTTTCCAGAATTGATAAAATTTGTTGAGAATTCTTCTAATGAAAGTAATTTAATTGTTTATGAAGTGGAAGCTGGAAAGTCTTTATTTGGTTTTGTTGATGATATTGATTCTGATTCTTTCTCTAATACATCAAAAATAGTGTCAGATTTATTAAGATTCATTTATAATGAGTATGATTTTTCATCTACTTTAAGTTTTGATTCAGGGAATGACCAAACTGGCGATGAACAAATTTATTTCGGCAATATAGGTCAATTACCAGTAATTGCTTTATCCTTCGAATCTTTTAATGTAAATGCATCTATCATATCGGAAGATTACTCACTATTCAATAATGACGTGACTAGTTTTGTTGCTGATCCTAATATTAGTGATCCTTTAGATAATGGTTATTTTGGATCAGGATTAGTCATATCTGATATTAATAATGTGACGATTCCTGATGCTGATTCTCTTGATGTTAAACAATTCACCTTAGAATTTGATATTAGACCAACCATTCCTGATGAATTTTCCTATCGGAATTGGATAGAGAAAGATAATACTTTCCGCATACATCAATATGGTAATGATATTCAAGCTCAAGTCTACGTCAATAATAGCTGGTCAACACAGATAATTTGGAATAATATTCTTCAAGACAATCAATGGAGTCATGTTAGATTTGTCTACGATGGGCAATTCATACATTTAATAGTTAATGGAGAAATTATTCCTAAGATTCAAGTTATGGCTTCGCCAATGAATTTGACACCTTCTTCCAGTAATCTAAGAATTGGTGGAATAGTTATCGGAGCAACTCCCGTAATGAGTAACGAAGCAATAATTGATAATATTGTTTTATTACCTTATTCCTCGATATTTGAAGATTCGACTCCGACTATCTTCTCATTTGATGCCATTGGATCAATTCAGGATGTAGTTTTTACCACAGGGACAGCAACATCAAATCTCTACTCACCATTTGGAGATAAGTCAATTGTTAGAATTTCATCTCAATCATTAATGGATATTGATAATGATGGTGTTTATGAAAATTATTCTTATGGAGATTTGGGTATTATAATTGACGACACCATTTATGTTAACTTTAACGGAAACAGAAACACACCAAGCGACTTGGAGACTAGAGACTTCCGTAATCAATCCAATTATTGGACGATTAATACAGACAATGAAAAATTACCTTACTGGTCTGGAATAAGTTATTCCTCGAGCAAGACTTTTAGCTGGATGGTTCCTGGGACAGCTTATCTCTTGAATTCGTCATTCAGCTCTTGGCCAAATAATAATATACCAACACCCGACACCTTACCTACGGATTGGTCATCTAATTATGCGAGTGATCTTAATTGTTCTGATGGTATTAATCCCTCTACATCCTGTATCGATAATACTTCAGGTGAGTATGAAGTAGTCATTGGAGATTTTTTTAGAGAAAACAATCTTTATCAAAGCATTTCTTTACCAGCAAATAGTGTAATTGATTCTAATCCTAGTAATCCTACCAGTAAAGTAAAACTTGATTTTGACTATCATTATATCAATGATCGCAATACAATTACCTCTGATACATATGTGAATATTTTTTATAATGGTAGTGACCATATCACATTTTTGCCAACATCTTCTAGTGGTACCACTGGTTCTATGAGTATTGATGTCTGGAATTTCAATGATGTGGTATCAGGGATCGTTACAATTGAGTTGGTATCATCTTGTGTATCAGGACATGATCCTGAATTCCCTGATTGGTGTGAGGTCGGTCCTGATATTATAGCCTTTGATAATGTTCAACTTTCATCATATAAAGTGGATGATACAAAAGCTTATGATGGGTTCGAGTATGAATATTATGCTACTGAGACCAGAAATGATGTTATGGTCATACCAGCAATTACCGCAAATGTTATTGATTCATCCGAGGTCGTTGAAATTGTATTAGACTCCATTAGCGTTTATGATAAATTTGCTAATGGAAATTTCACATTCGAGGTCGATGGACATGCTACAGATGGAAATGATATTTCACCCAATTTAGATGTTTATGTTGTATATTCGGATGGAACAGAAGAACGAGCAACATCCACAATACCTTTAGATATGATCCCAGATTATTCTATTCCATTTGGTCTATGGGGTGATTATCAAAATCTTTACTTTATTTCCCGACCTGATGAGATTATTAAGGAAGTTTATGTAGTCTATACCTTACAGGCAGATCATAACGAAGGGACAGTTTGGCTTGCAGATCCTAGAATAGAATATACCTCTCAAGCAATTAATACTGGTGGTAATCCCCGATACCAAATTGATTTACCAGTTGAGTCATCTGATTTCTTAGAGATCGGGGATTTGTTGATTCCAGTTGATATGCGAGGATTCAATCCTGAAGGGACTACTATAACAGTAACTGGATTTAATGATGGAAATTCAGTGATTACCCGTACATACAGTTACTTGGAATCAAAATATATACTTACAGAGACAGATCTTGAATATAATTCATCAGGATTAATACGACTACCATATTCAACAGTTATTGATTCAATCCGACTTGTTATTGATGATAAGACTGGTGTAGCAATGCAAGGATCAATAACATTAGGAGAAATGACCACTACTCCCTCCACAAATAGAATTCTTTATGACGGTGAAATAATCAATGGAAATAATCTTTTCCGTGCTGATCTCAATTCGATATCCTTTTATCATCCAAGTTATGAATCCTCATCAGTATCTTCCTATGAAATTAATTTCAATGACATAATGATCGATGCTCAGACGTACCTTGAATTTAGTAGTGAAATTACAGGGATGATTAATACATCGGGTACTAGAATGAAAATACGCGATGTTAACGGTATTGATAAAGAAATAATCATTGGGCAAGATTCTTACAATTCAATACGATTACAGGATATTTTAGAAATTGACGCAGGCGGAAATAGTACAGTTTCTAAAATAATATTTGAATTTACTCCTACTTCTGCTGATGGTCAATTAGATATATCTTTACCCAGATTTGTTAATAGAACTAATAATTCTGCCTTTTCTAATGTTTCTGGTACCATTTATGATTTAGGTGATACCACAACAAGTAGCGGAAATATAACAGGATTCGTTGCTTCTCCACAAATGAGTATCATGGGTGATACTACGAATGGAAGAGCATTAATTCATCAATACAATCTTGTTAGCGATCCAAGTTTTAAAACATTCATTGACGACGATCCCAATGATTTCTGGAATGATTCAGGGACAGTCATTAATGAAAATGGATATATAACTATTCCCTCCTCAGGATATGTCTCACAAAATCTAATTAGTTTTACTGGTGGTTATGCAGGAGATTTCTTAATTGAGTTTTCAGCTAAAAATAACGCTCCATTTAATGATACATCTGCTAAGTTAGAGCTAAATTACAACAGCAATACTTTTACAATACCCATTTCTTCATTCACTGATTGGCAGACATACACAGAAATATTCAAACCAGGAGTTAAGGTCGATTCTCTATCTTGGAAAGTCTTAGCACCGATTACCTCGGGATCAACTTTATCAATTACCGATGTTAACATTACTGCAACAGGATATACAGATTCCGATCCTGATTGGTATAAATTTCAATCATTCGATCCAGTCCAATTGACCAATAATAGTAACTATTTACAAAGAATAATGGCTGAAATGGGTTGGTATGAGATATCTATTACAGGTATTTTTAACACCACTGTACAACCATGGAACGATATTAATTTACATTCAGAGACTTATAATCCATTTACTCAGTTCTTCTACACTGATCTTTATATTGATTATTCGGGAGAATTAGATAAATTTGGAGAATTTGAGATTGATTTGGGGTTATCGAATTCTTCCTATTATGAGTCGGATGTTACCTTATGGGTTAATGGCTTGAAATACGAAATGAGACAGGTAGTAACATTTGATATTTTTGAAAACATCCATGTTCATCCTGGAATTAACAAAATCTTAATAGAATTAGTAGTGGGTCCGACACAGACTTCACTCGTTGGAGCGTCAGAAGGATTATTTAGTCTTAACATCTATAATATCAACAGTTTAGATGATTCTTTCAGATATAGAACAAGTGTTCCACATCCTAGTCAAATGCGATTACCATTTGTCTTTTATGATCCTTCATTAGCTACAGCAGACGTTGATTCTGTACCTAATTCTTCTGAGTTTGATTTTACTGATATTAACACCATTAACGAAAGTTGGATCATATCTCAAGGATCGGGTGTTTACATTGAGGATCAATTATACGATGATACCCTGAATCTTGTTGAAAGCGACTCGGATTCATTTGATTATATGTATCAACCATTCCCTAGGACAGGTGAATTTGAAATCAATACATCCGTCCAATTGACAAATTACGATTGTAATGAATATTATGGTGAAATTTATTGTGTTAATTTATCTAGCTATTATCGTGGTGGATTAATCTTTAAATATGATAATGAAGTATTCCTACTCTCGTTAAGCGGAGCAGTAGGAAATGGGGGTAATGATAAAATTAGTCTACTTTATGCTTCTCAATTACCATTAGTGAATGTTACAGAACTTGGTTCATGGTTGTATCCCTCAGGGTATGATGCTGGTAGTAATTATGATATTAAAATATCAATTTCTTCATTACCTACAGATTTTTCCTTGGATACTCAATATACTGAAATAATGATTAATTTGCGACCGTCTAGTAGTGACGATTGGATTCCACTAAATTCAGGATCTAATACATTTTCTCATGTAAAATATAATATTGATTCATCAGCAGTGGAAGCAAGCAACAAATTCTATGTTGGATATTTCTTAGAAACAAGTTCCCTAAATGAGTATTCAGAATATCAACTTAAATCTTCATACTTTAGGATGACCGGATTGGGTGATTTAGATATCTTAGCACTACAGGCTAGCTCCTATTTATCATTTGGGACTCCTGCTCTATTTGGTGGTTCATCATCCCTTAGAAGATACATGTATTATGACTTATCGAGTATGCCTAAGATTGGAACCACTCAACGTATTCCAAAATCTATTTGGAGACCAATTGGGGCGGTATTAGCTCTAAATGATGCTCTTCCAGTTGAAATTCTTAGTAGTGAGATAGACGAAATTTGGTTAGGAGAAATAGAGCATGATGGTTCAGTTATGGAAAATTGGCTTCACGGAGGCGGCAAATTTGTTCAGGTAACAGGCTCTATTCCCTTTAAATATACCGCTGATGGAAATACCCTATTACCAACTATCCCTTGGTTGAATAGTGGAGAAAATAATATTGGACATCAATATATTTTCGATTTAATTGGGAAAAATGAGAACGGATCCAATTCGTTCTATGATGGTGGTTTTTATTACGACAGCACATTAGATGATTATAGTACGACCTCAAATTTAAATGATTCTTCGATTTATGATTGGGGAACTGAAAATCCAAATAATCCCTTATTAGCGAATGGATTTGGTCAGACTTTTAATCAAGTGAGTTTACCCATTTCTGAACAAGGGGCATTTTTCCAAAATGGGCAGGGATATGATCCAAACAAATTAATTTATCTACAATTCAGTAATCTTGATCTTAATAATTTTGATTCAGATATTGTAATTCAGGATAAGTCTTACAACAATAACAATCCTATTTTATCATTTGTTACAAAGGTTTTGGATAATCAAGAAGAATACTTAAACAATTCATATATCAGTACTCAGGGTTCATACAGTCCTGATTTAATTATTAATAGTCTCGATACTGAAGATATTAATGATCTTAGAAGTGGGTTTACGGTTGAATTCACTCTACTAAAAGCACCAACTTCGTCATTTGAAATAGGCATAGGCCAAATGAAGTTACAAATTCTTCCAAGGACTGCTAATTATCTTGAATTACGTATATTGGATGATGGTTCTAGTCATCACATGATAAAAAATAATCCATATTATGTGAAAAGTTCTTTTATCCCAAATCCTGATTTTTCTAATAATGGTCCGGTAAGAATAGCTGTTGTAGTAGAAAATTTTATTACAAATTATAAAATTGTAAATCCAGAAAAGCAAGTAAGTGGAAGATTACATCTATACTACAATGATTTAGAAGATTCTGATCATGATTGGTCAAAAGCGTTTACCCATTATTTTAGTGAGTTCGATCTTTGGAATTGGGATGAAGTTGACTATCTATTCGAAGATGAAAATAAAAACAATATTAGAATATCGACTTTGAATGACGTTGTTATTGGTGATTTCATTGTTTACCGTTCTCCTAAACATTACTCTAATTGTGTATATATGGAAATTGTTAATGATTGGACTGAGGATGTCGGAGCTAATGCTGGGTGTTTGGGGGGAGATATACTAGAAGATTCGTATGTTGCCGGATCTCTTGTTGAACATCATATTCGGACAACTTCTTTCAAAGGTGATAGTGATAATTCATTACTTAGCAAGAGCCCCGTTTTTGCTGATATAACATCTCCAGTTATTAAATACGATCAATCACCTATAATAGGTACAAATGGTGTCTTTGATAGACATACCGTTATCAATAAGCAAGAATATGATCTTCTGGAAGTAAAATCTGCAGATAGAGTCTATGGGGTTAGGGGGACTACAGCCATATTGTCAACTGATGGTGTTCGTGCTTCTTATATGGATTTTCCCGATAGATATACAACACCTGCAGAACAGGATCTATATTATATAATTCTCTCTGAGGATAGTTCCGGAAGAGTCGATTTTGTCGATGATCGTCCATATATAAACTTGGAACATTATGGAGCAGGAAATTACGGAATCGATCCAGATTTTAATTTCTGGAATGGATCTAAGACTACTAGTGATTTCGAGGATGTTTATATATATGATGGACTTGTTGATGACTGGAACAAGAAAATTTTACCCAGTTCATACATCTATACCTATTATGTTCAAGAATATCATGCGGAAAGGTTAATGTTAGGAACATCAGCAATACAAGCAGGTAACGGTAAAGGATTGGTCGCCACCCTTCCCTTATTTAACTGGAACAGGACTAATATTTCTGGGCACAACGAAGACTATTATAATAATAGAGTTGAGTCATCAGGATTAGTTTCATCTTCGATTTCAGAACTATCTGCAAGATATAATATTTCATATAATATCATGCAGACAGCGTTCCAAACAGCAATGCAGCTCGAAATAGTTGGGGTAACAAAAGACAATTCTAATAATCCTGAATTTAACCATTTCTTATCATCTTTTACGGGTTCTGTTAATCCTGGGACGCAATATACTAACAATGATGATAAAGCGCGATTTATGGTCAGAATTCAACAAAACGGGACAAAGGGAATTGAATCATCGCGAATTTTAGAAGGCTGGGATGATGAGATTGGACACATTAATGCTGATTATTCTCATTTGACCGACCGTGATCATTATCCATTATATGCATGGGGTAGCTCAGGTGAGTTTGGAAGGACTTTCTGGGATACAAGTGATGATGGGACTACACAGGGTAATAATGTTCTTTGGGTCAATGATGGTGGAGATTTCTCCAGCCTTCGAGACCCATTTTCCTCAATTTCTGAAAACAGACAATATACTCATCCCCTTTATTTTTCACAAAGGACTTTCAATACGTTAGGCAATTACGGTGATCCTTCTCAATCGGTCTTTAATACCCAATTACCTAAGTGTGATCAAGAATTTTATCCAAGATATGACGATAATTCCAGCTATCAATCAGGTATGTCTTGTCTAAATCCTCATTTCTATTCCCCTCAATGGTTTACTATGGATCTTGATACATTAATAAATGGAGTAGATATTGGAAGAAACATAATTATTCCGATATCTGAAATGGACCAAGATGAATCTCCTTCTTTAATTGGGTTTGATGATAAAGATGGAGATGGTGTTCAAGACAATGGAGAGAAAGATAAAGTTGTTGATTATAATTTCCCAGATATGTTTGATAGGTTTAATAATTATGCAAATGATGATTATTTCGAAAATGGAGGACTTTCTTACAATCAGACGAATTTACAGACTAACTGGGATGCTCGAGCTGATCAATTAGGCTCTTGGGCATATCCTATCCAGTATTTAACTTTAGAAAACATTGCAATAAGGGGTTCCAGAGGTGATTTCTTTACAGTAAATATGACTAATGGAGATGATTCTTGGATATATCAGACAAATTTGGGAAGTGAATCATGGATTGTCTCTCAACCTAATGGGGAAGTTCCAACTACTCATATCTCAATTGGAAGTCTAGAAGACAATGAAGTGACAGGAAGTGGTTCGAGCGTTACACAAAACATCTGGCAGACTTTTAATATTGGTAATCAAAAGACTACTGAATATTTAGATTATGTAACTGATTCCACAATATTTAGAGATTCTTACCTGCTAGTTTTGAGAAATGGTTACATTAAAGTAGATGAAAATTCTCCATTAGGAGTTTATGGTGCAGACACACCTGATTCTAGACTGTTCGGAGATATCCCTGTTTCTTATGAATTTAGAGGCGTATTAAATGAGCGCACCAAATTATACAATTCTTTCTATAATCCTGATGATGAAGATAAATATAATGATACGGAATTCTGGGCTATCAGGGACTTAGAAAGTATCCCAAGGAATAGTTCAATGAAGATGACTATCCATGGGACATCCGATTATTGTAATGAATATGACACTAAATGGTATTTGTGTTCCGTTTCTGGTTCTGATAGACCAATTAGTACTGACTGGTTAACTGATCGTGGAATTTATCCATCTAATACTAGTTGGAGTACTGATGATTTTGGAGATTTTACTAATAACGGTAGTTCGGGTGGTGGGCTTTCAGTTAACATAGGGTTGTCCACTCCTTCAGTATTTATTCAAAATGATCAACTGGATACCACAGATATTGATGTTAATAGAAGTCGATTTTATAACCTTGTTATGGACAAGACTCTCGTATTCTCGACAAATCTTAGTTCAAGACCTGAAAGGCTAGTAAATTATTTTGATAACTACGATTTACCAGTTGTTGGATCAGAACCTATAGATCTATGGAATTTATTCTTAATATTACTTGTAATTATCGTAATAATTATTATATTTGCAGTCATAGAAGCTTTATCTGGCGGATTAGCCACTTTTCTTGTTGGAGGAGCAGTAGGAGTAGGTTGGATTTCCTCAGGTGTTTTGACAGCTATTATTACCTTTATTATTGCTGGTTCTCTCACAGTCATAGGCTCTTTAGCTTTATCTCAATTAATGGGTTGGGATTATACTCTTTTTGATGCAGTTATAGATTTTACCTTTGGTGGGTTTGGAGCGCTTCCGATTCTTAGAAGAACTTTATTAGCTAGTGAATTGACACAAGGAATTGGAAAATTTAAGTATACAAAAAAAATAAATGGTTTAGGATCGAGGTTAGTCGATGCTGAAAAAGGAGTTGGTGCATTTAATAGATTGAATGATATTAAATATATTGATGAGTTTGATCAAATATTTGCATATAAGCATATAGTGTCGACCAGTAATCTAAGACCAATTTCTGGTTCCGATGAAGCTCTGTCAGGTTTAAGATCAGGTTTTAATAGAGCAGGATCAGGTGTAAGTATCACCAGATATTATGTATCACCAGATATTATTACTTCATTAGAAAAAGTGTCTGGTATCCGATTAGTAAATAATAAGGTATTAAGAAATGAAAACGGAGTTGAAATAGTTCTTGAAAATGCTAAATATCTGTCCGGAGATAAATTATATATCCAAAATATTGAACAATTACGCGGAACAGTCGTCTATTCGAATAGATTAAAAGCTTCTGGTAATCTTAAAGATTCTACATTATTTACATCTACTAAAAACTTAGGTGGGCAATGGATTGATATAAACATGATTGGAAACTTCGGTGGAATTGCAAATCGATTAGAAAAATTCAGAATAATGGAAATAGTGTCGGATATTGATAAGATTTCAATTTACTCAAAATACGCCTTGGGATTGGGAATGTCACTCCAATTAGGAATGATGGCTTATAATTTTGCACCTATCATACCTTATCTATCCCAGATGTTTTACAGTACTCCACGCCATCTTTACACATCATAAATAAAATCAAAGATAATAAATACTCTCTAATTTAACAGATGAAGAATAATGAATCCTATAATAATACTCATTTCCAAAATCGTTGGTTATAGACTCGGATCTAGAGTTAATCTGAACTCACTTTCTTTCTTAGGTGCATCCTGTATTATGCTGGTTTTAGCTTTTTTTTCGTTGTGGAGAAGTCAAAATGTTTCCCCTTCTGAATCAACATTGGTATTTGATATGGAAATGACTGGATCAGGTCTAAGTTCAATATTTCTTTTTTCTTTTTTCTTTTTTTTATTCATGGGTTTATTTGGAATATTTATTTTCTGGACTACTTCAAAAGTAAATAAAGATGCTGAAGGGATAATAGATACAAGATCTGATTACTGTCATAATTGCGAGAAGAAATTAGACGGTAAATATTTAATTTGTCCTAACTGTTTGATACCTCTTTAGAAAATTGATACATCAATCTTATTCCCGATAAAGTCAAAAGCTACTCCATGGAATCTCAAGACATTCAGGATACTATTATGTTTTTAGAAGAAGGAATGAAGTAAATGTAAAATCATGATCTTTTTAACCAGCTGAAATTGAGTTAGATTTAGACGACTGTCTCATTAGAAGTCATAATAGATTTTCTATGTCTTTATAAACAAGAAATGTAATTACTTTATAGATCCATTTAAAAAAAAAGATAAAATAGCAAAGAAATTAAAATCCCTAAATTGAATAAATATACAAATTATGAATAATAACATTCGTGCAACTGACCATAAATTGTATTGCATTTACTGTAAGGCTGAGTTATCTAATACTGATATGACCGAAAATTATCATACATCTTGTGCTGAAGAATTTGCTAATCATACACAAATACTCTCAATCGAAGGGTTACTTCCTGATGAAGAAAAGATTTTTGAGCAACTATTATTATGTTTTTACGATATAGATCAATTTGATGACGGATTCGAAACTGAAAGATCTTATAATATTGTTATTAATAATGGAAAAATTGTTGAAATTACATTAGAAAATATACTTTTATCACAATTGCTTCTTCCAGAGACAAAAAATAATTTATTAAAATCTATTAACAATCTTCAAGGACTGAAATTATTAAGTGTTACTGAAAATTACTACAAAATACTGCCAAAATGGGTAGTGAATCTAAGGACTGAGAATGGACTCAGAGTGGAAATCCCAAACGATACTCATATCGTCATTGAAAATGATATAAATTCACTTATCTCTTATTTTGCTGGATGGGACTTTTATGATCCGTATGAAGAAGATTATATTAGTGAGGATGTAGAATCCAAAACAAATGGTTTTAAAATACAGGATAATAGAGTGATTGGATTTATAGAGACCAGTGAATATACCCAAGATGATTTTATTCAAAAATTAAGTTCATTTTCTTATCTACAATTTATAAAAATAGCTAATACAGACTTCATTGAAATTCCCCAATCATTAATGAATCTGACCAAATTAAAAATTTTGGATTTAAATGGTAGCTCACTTGACATTCTTCCTACTTGGATTTTAGACCATCCCACACTTGAATTTGTTTCCTTAACGGGGTACAAAAATAGGTTATGTCCCAAAAAATGGAAATATTCGAATACAATTCAATTACCCTCTAATGTAATATTTATTGAAAATGAAGCATATTTGGAATTTATAAATATTTATTTGGACATTTTTAGCGTTAATTTTGATATTTTAGATCTCTTAGTCGAACAATATCAAAACGAAATAATAATTAATAACGGATTGATCATTTTTAGAAATGGTCTGCTTAGAGAAATCCACCTTAACGAATGGGATGAACGTTATGATCTATCGAAAGACATTATCTACTTAAAAAATTGCGAGAGTCTTGAAATATTAGATATATCGGATAACTACATTAAAACACTTCCCGATGGTATAAAGGAGCTTAAAGGGTTAAAAAAGTTAATCGTTAAGAATTGCTATATAAAGAAACTACCTAAATGGTTAATAAATTTCCCAAATCTTAAATTACTAGATCTAAGAGAAAATAAACCCTCATGTGTTCCTGTATGGATAAAGACAACTAATATCAAGGAGATTTTAGCGGATTCTTATGCTTCAGAGACAGAAATAGAAATATTAGAAGAAATCAGGCTGGTAAGCGATTACACTATTTTAGAATTCACACAGATCATATCAGATGCGGTCCAAGAAGTCGGATATTTCATTGAAAAAGATCAAGTTATAGGACTGAAAATATCGGGATTCGAATATCAAGAAGATTTTGAAGGATACATTACTTCAATAAAAGAATTGATACTAAAACTCCCAAATCTGACGTTATTAGATTTTTCAGACAACAACTTGATAAAAGTTCCAAAAGTCTTAAGTGAATTTCCAAAAGTAAGAAAAATTGTATTGAGAGATAACTATATTCTCAATATTGATGATGTAAACGTCTTAGTTAATAAATATAAAGATGTCCATATATCCTTAAAATATGATAAAGAAGAAGAAATTCAGTCTGACCGTTAATTAGTATGATGTATGAAGAGTAGGAAAATTAATCTGAATCCCTATTTATCATAAATTATCTTATTAAATATGGTCATGAGATAGTTGCTTGAAAACCCTTCTCCCATGAAATTATTTCTTAGAGCTGTTTTTCCTACTGCTCCATCTCCGAGGAGAACAATCTTAGCAATTCTAGCTATTGATAATCCCAGCAAATAGTTTTTTAATTGAATGTTTATAATTATTTCCTTGTACAGACGTTGTAAAAATATTTTACATATTTTGTAAGTCTTAAAGTTAAAATTGACTAAATCAAGATTATCCTTAAGATTTTTTCATCATTAGTAAATTTAGTTAATAATACAAGTATTGTAATCACTTCTCATGATTTTTAACTGTTCTCTTTGAGTACCTTAAGAAAAATGATAGTATCCGACATAATTTCCTTTATCAGTGATTTTTAGACAAATAAATAAGCTTCAAAAAGTGCAGAAAAAATTTATCAGTCTGTCAATATTTTTTCTATTTTATGGGAAAATTTGATACGATAAAACCTATTTCCAAGTTATGCTCTCCATTATTTTTCCTTTAAATGGAAAATTCTTGAAAAGAAAAAAAACTAATCTATATTAGAATTCTAAATATATTTTTTTCTTCGACACTTAAAGAGACTTCCCACCCATGAGCTTGGATAATTTTTTTTATAATTTTTAAGCCTATACCAGTTTCTGAGCACATAATAGATTTATAACCAGAATTAAACTCATCAACTATTTCTTTAGAGATTGTTTTACCGTTATCTGAGATTTCTAAACATAACTTATCTTTCTGATTAGTTACAGTTATAAATATTTTATCTGCTTTTCCATGTTTAATAGCGTTATCAATAATATTTCTGAATACCTGAAACATCCTCTCATAATCCCCAAATATTTTAGGAAGTGAATTATAAACCAGCTTTATGTTATTGGGTATTAAATTTTCTATATCCGAAAGAAGATTATTTAACGAAATTTTTTCTTTTTTTTCAATAATTAATCCGACTTCAGCAATTTTCAAGGATTGATTTATAAATTCTTGTGATTTTTTTACTGTCTGATTTATTTTTTCAAGATATTCTGACGAGGAGTCTTCTACTAAATTTGTATAAAGAACAATATTATTAAGATAATTATTTATATCATGATTGATTAAATAGCTTAAATCTTTCAATTCTTCATTTTGTTTCAAAATCAAACTTTCATATTTTTTCCTTTCTGAAATATCTCTAAGAATTGCCAATATAAGATTATGTTCTAGTTTTTTTGTACTTATTTCAACAAAAAACTTTCTCCCATATTTATCTTGTCCTTCTCTTTCTATGATTCGTTCCTCTCCATCTATTAGTGCAAAAATATGATTATCTTTAGTTTCTAATGAATTTTTAGTTAGAAGATCTGTTACTTTCATAGAGAGGAGGTCTTCTGTAGTGTATTTAAAAATTTCACATGCTTTTTTATTCACTAACTTAATATTATCTTCTAAATCGCTAACAATAATTGTATCAGATGCCTCTTCGATATAACTTTTATATTTTTGTTCACTACTTATTAAACTGAGACCGATAGATTTTCTCTCTAAAATATTAGCAATAACAGTAGCAAATAATTTGAAGAAAGTAATCTTTTGATCTGACCAAGTTTTTAATTTTTTTATTGTTGAAAATGAAATCACTCCAATTACTTTATTTCTATTTACTAAAGGAATAATTAGAAAAGATTTATCACCTTGACGGTCAAATAAATCCTTTTCTGAATCACCAGGAAGAGATCTTACATCCGGAATATGTATCGTTTCTAAATTTTTTATTCTTTTAAACATTTTAGGAAAAATTGTACTTTGAATATTATCTATGGAATCCATAAAAGAAGTTATTCCCGACGAATTCCATTGATAAGCAATATTAAAAGAAGAAAAGTCTTCTGTTAATGTAACTACAGTGCATCGATCGATTTCTTCAAATTCACCTAAATATTTCAGAGATTTTGTAATTTCATTGTCTATTTCGTCATATTTTATATTTATAAAATTAGTGGTGATTTTTGTAACTAATCCCTCCAATTCATAAACATGTTTTAGCTCTTTTTCTACTAATTCTCGTTTTTCTTTTTCCCTTATTCGATTAATTATATTATTTATAAAATGGTTTAGTTCTGTATAATTAATATTAACGTTCCCTCCTTTTTGAACGTAATAATCAGCCCCTTCATTAAGGGCTTCAATTACTATCTCCTCCCGACCTTTACCTGTAAAAATTATGAACGGTGTATTGTTAGAAGTGTTTCTAATCTTTTTAAGAAAATCGATTCCGGTTTCAGGATTCATTTGATAATCAGAAATTATTATATCTATATTATTATCTTTAAGAATATTTAAAGCATCTTCAACAGAGTTGGTAACAATAAAGTTTAGGTTATCGTTTAGCTTGGTTAAAATTTTTGTTGATAATTCAATAAACTCAGGTTCATCGTCTACATGTAAAATGTTACATTTTTTTTTATTCAACCAAATCACTAAAAGAATCTTAAATGGATTTCGAGAAAAAGATTATATAACTTTAAAAAATTTTTTACACAACCCTTGTAAATAATTAAGTATTTCTTAATAAACTCATAATATTACTTAATCCTTCTTAGTCACCTATTTCTTCTTGCAGAAAAACTTTCTTAAACGTGTTAGATTAAATGATCATTAAAACAAAAAATTACGCACCAGAACACGATTTTGAAAGAGTATTAGATTTTTTAAGCGATACATATTTAGAAACAAAATCTTTAGCTAACCATTTTCCAAATCGATTTGAAAATGATAAGGATAACTATCGAGATGGAATTCATCTTTGGGAAGAATTCGATGAATCCTCAAACGAAAAAAAAATTGTTGGATTATCCACACCTGAAAAAAAATTCTTGTATTTTATCCAGATTCATCCTGAGTACGAATATTTACTAACAGAAATGGTAGAGTGGATTGTTGATCATTTTGGAAGCATTAAAGATGACCTAAAGAAGGAGCAAAAATTAATAATTGTATGTTTAGATGGATACAAACCATTAGAAGAAATTTTGAGAAATCAAGGTTTTGAAAAAACTTCTAATTATGGCTATTTGCGTTTTCGAGATATAAATGAACCTATTCATCAATATTCTATTCCTGAAGGTTACTCAATTAGGTCTTTTAAAGGTAAAGAAGAATATGGATCGTATACAGAAGCAATTCGTAAAACATTTGGCCATGGAGAATTTTTCAATTCTGAAGTGGTAGAAAGTATCAATAGTAACACCTATTATAATCCTGAGCTTGATTTGATTATAGAAGCACCTAATGGTGAAATAGCTGCCTTTTGTACGTTCAGAATGGATCCAAAAAATAGAATAACCGAACTAGAACCATTAGGTACTTTGCCAAATTATAAAAAATTAGGCTTAGGAAAAGCTATACTTGGAGAAGGATACAAGAGATTAAAAAAGTATAATCCAACTCTTTTATATATAGGAGGGGCAGCAGATACATCTGGAGCTAATAGACTCTATGATTCCACAGGTTTTACTAAAAAAACGAGACTTAATGTATGGAAAAAAGATTTTCAGATCCATTTTTTCATTAAATAATTATATGTTTGCTAAAATGTATAGCTTTTTAGAATTTATTCTTTTATTCCAAATATTTCATTTATAAAAACTATGAGAAAATCTAATTTATCTCCTATTTCGTTTTTTGTTCTATTCTCCATTTTTATTGTTGTAGGAATATCTATTCTGAATAGCCCTAACTCTTCTCCCCATTTATATGTTTCTTGAGTAACGATTCTTTCTCTTGTCATCATGTAAAAAAAATCAGAAGGATCGATTTTTAGGTGTGACATTTGACTTAAACGGTTTTTTATGTCTTCATAGATAGCTAACATTACCTTATCAATTAACAACCCACATCCTATCCAGAGTTCAGCTTTTTCAGCATTTACCCCCTCATTGTAATATTGTAAGATAGTTTCTGGTACAGGTATCGTTAAGCGTCTTTCTTGAACTTCCTGTATATCATGTAACCCATCTCTAATGAAATTTTCAGCAGCGATCCAAGATATTACTTCTCTTCGATCATGAGTATTAATATTAACCGTTATAGGAAAAGCCTTGTATATTTCATTTTTGATTCGCTTATCCAATCCTTTAAGTTTAGATAAGCCTCCAGAAAGAATTACATTGTCTAATATTTCAGCTCTGGTATCTATTGGACACTCATTAATAGAATCAATAATCATAGTTGCTAATCCTTGTTCAATGTCTTGTCTAATAAGTTCTGGATGAAACAAACCTTCAGGAAATCTGAACCTTTCAGCACCAATTGTGATTGGTGTTGATTTTACTGGAAGGATTTCTTCGACTTTTTTGATGTATCCACGATCAAAATTTTCTTGATCTTGCTCATAATCAACGGGGACATAAAAATATTTATTCACAAGCAAGATTAAATCATAAGTCGAAATATTAAGATCAGTTTGCTCTTTTATTTTCTTCAAAAATTCTTCTATAAGATTATTTCCTCCTAAAAGAAAGAATTTTTGAGAAGTTGGAATTTCATAACCCTTATAAAAAGCTGTAATAGAACTTAGTGTATGACCTAATTCAATCACGAGTCCTGATGTTTTATTAAGTCCACGTACCATTTCTTTAAAAATAAGAAAAGGTTGTTTGTAGACATGTACTTTTGGGATTCTAAACTTAGTTTGTAAGAGTTCTATGAGTAGTTTAGTATTATTCGGATTAGAATGGGCAGGTTCGATGTAAAATACTAAGTAATCTTCACCTTTTACTTTGAGTTCCCTTATCATACCGGTTATTAATTCTTTAACATGTCTCCAATTCCAGTCTGAATGTGATGAGACAGTTTTTTCTTGAAAAGGGTAAACGAGGGTTAAATCTTTGTTATAAAGTGCGTTATAACTTACTTTTGGTTCTTCGAGAGGATTATTTGGATTTTTATAAGCTATTACTGTTGGAAGAATGAATCGAGGATAACCTTCCCCGTAAAAACCAATTTTTGTATATTGAGAACCAAAATCGACAATAATATAATTGAGTGTTTCTGAAGTCTGCATAAGTGCCATCTTTAAGTAAAAAACGATGATTTATCTCTATTACAACTTGATAAATTCAATGTATTTAATATTTAGAATCATGAACCTTTTATTAAAAAGACTTCAGACAATTTAAATTATTAAACTTAGAAAAAATATGAATTAATGAATGTTAAACTGGGGGTTTGTTTATCTTTTTGTAAAAGAAAGAACAAAAATTGATGATGTCCTAATTGAAATCCCTTAACCTAAATTATCCCACAATTTTTCAAAATAATCTATGGTACATTGAAAATCATCCTTTTGAAATAATTTAAACCCTTCTCTCTCTTTTTCAAAGAATTTTTCTAATTGGTTCATATGAAGATAATTTAAAATTCCTTTTATTGGTAGCAAAATGTTCATAGCTTTATTTGCAAGACTTTGACAAAAAATTTCAGTTTCATATTCTAATTGATCGATTTCAACACGTTTGGTAACAATATCAATTTTTTCTGCTTGATCTAAGAATATCTTTTCCGGAATCATTAGCATTCTTTTTGCCTGTTTTAAACCAACATTTAATAAAGCAGATGATAAAGCCCCAGTTCCAGGAAATATGCCTATATCAATCTCATTTAAAGTAAAAAATGTTTTAGGATTCTCCCCTGCAATAACAAAATCAGCAATTAAGCATAGTATAGTTCCCCATCCTACAGCAGGTCCCTGAACTTCAATTACAAATTGGTTTTTTTGATTTATATATTGTTTTAACTACATTTTCACCAGTTTTTAGTAATTCTGGAATTTTCTCTGGCGATCCTGCTAATTCTTGTAACATTCCCAAATCAAGTCCACCAGAAAATGCCCGATTTCCTGTTGAACGGATTTTAATAACTTTGATTTCTGGATCATTATCCGCTAGTGCAATACCCCCCATTAATAAGTCAAATTCTTCTAACCGAAAAGCATTCATCTTTTCTGGTCGATTGAGGGTTAAAGAAGCAATATTGTTTTCAACATTATAGATTATGGTTTCGGATGACATATTAGTATCTCATTTAATGAATACAATCTTAGTGTAATTAGTTTCAAAGATATTAATTTTAAGGAAAAAATATTTTCTAGTTACAAACTATTTTTTTATTAGTCAAGAATAAAGCATTTCACCATTTAAAAGATATTTCATACAAAAAGTGTGATTATCTTATGATTACTATAGCGTATTTTATAACTGGACAATTATTGGCCTTATTTACTTAATTACTATGAAATTAACTCTTTCTTAAATATTATTTTATTCAATTTTTTTTTCCCGAGAAGGATATGTATAACAATTAACTATTCTATTTTAGTTAAATCAGACAATTACAGTAATAAATGGTCAAGTTCTCACAAATGGATAACAAAACAAAATCATTTACTAATTTTCTTCTACTTAAAGAAGAAAAAACAGTTTCAATAAATGTTATTATGGAATTGAAATTTGAACGTTATACGTTATCTCAGATTTATCCAAATAAAGAACCAGATTTATTCATTCCAGAAATCGCAGAAAATTTTATCTCTTATATTGGAGAAATATACAACCAAACGATATTATTCTCGGTCTAATATTTGTCTGCAAAATTTCTCAATTCTGTGAGAAGCCTTTTCAATTAATTCTTCTTGAGTAACAGCAGTTGATTTGCTTGGTTTCCATGAATGATCCCCACGTTCTAACCAAAAAAGTTCAGCATCCTTTAATTTAGGAATAATAGATTCAATAGGTTCTTTTTTGCTAAAATTGTCTCTAGATCCTTGTAGAAATAACATTGGAGTGCCAATTTTAAACATATAATCTTCGGGAGGTTTATCTGGTTTTCCTGGTGGATGTACTGGAAATCCTAAAAACACAAGCCCTAATACACCATCTAGATCATTAATAATCCTCGTGGAAACCCGTCCTCCCATCGATTTTCCTCCGATAAATAAAGGGAATTCTGGATATTTCTCTTTCACGTACTTCCAAACAGCTTTATATTCAAAATCTAATGCTTTTTTACTTCCTGGTAATTTCTTACCCTTTTCTTTATATCCAAAATTGAAACATATGCTTGCAATATTCCGATCCAGAAGATATTTTTGTATTAACACCATAAAGTCTGAATACATATCAACTCCAGCTCCATGTGCTAAAATGATCAAGCAGAGAGGATTATTTGTTGTTTGGATTCGAACATAGATATATTCTTCAGTTTCTTTAACAAATACTTTCTCTATCATAATTTAATCATTTCTTGTAATTCTTTTTGAGAGTTTTTAACGTGCAGAAAACTATTCAAATATAAAATAAGATTATTCTATTTTTTTATTAAAGTTTTTAAAATCTTTAAAATCTTTTTAAATCTGAAAATTTCAGTATGGAAATAATGTTTTAACAATGAGTGAACAAGAACAGAAAGAAACTAACAGATTATTGAAAAAGATCTTGGAAGAGTTGGAAGATATAAAAAAATCTAATGATCGAATAAAAGATTCAAATAATGATATTAAAAAAGATGTTGACGATATTAGAAAAGATGCTGATGAGATGATAAATAGTTTAAAAAGTTCAATTTGAAAATTTTTTTCCTTATAAATGTCAATTTTTCCGAAAACATACTACTATTGTAACCCTAAATGGACATTTCAATAAAATATTTGAAGCCTCATAATACTTCCGTCTTTAAAGAATTTCTTTTAGGTAAAAATTTATAAAATTTAAGGACTAGTTTTTTCAAATAATTGTGTAATTTTTTCTTTTAACCAAGTTGTAAAAATATAATTAAAATTTAGAAAAAGTAAGGTCAGAGGAATAACGTATGCAATTAATAAGACAAAATTTTCTTCACCCTGACTATAAGGATACGTTCCATTTCTGTTTATAAAAATTTGATCTATTAATATACTGAAAAATATAATCAGTATTAGATCAGCAATGAATGTTGATAGAATTTTCTCTTTTTCTATTAAATCTTTATAAGGCATATATTCAAGGCTATCGCAATATTTACAGGCTAATTTACAATTATTATTTAATTCTACCTCAGTTTTAATTGTAGATGTTAATTCACAGGAATTACAATAATAGGTTGTAGTAACAAAATTACCAAGGAAAGGAAGTTTTTTTACGATTAAATAGGCAGGTAAGGATATGAATACTATAAGAGAATAGATTATTATCAACAACCATCCATAAATTGGCATCACTAATGCTAATTCTTTCAAATAAATATAAATAGATTCTAAACCAAAGTATTTCCTCTTGAATTCAGTAAAATAGAAAATCAGCCAGATAAAATAACTAAGAACTGCGATCAAAGTTAAATTTAATGTTTTGAGAATATTATTCAAAGAAAAATCAGTGATGTTATTGGTGAAAAAGAAAATAGAGAGTAATACAAAATAAATAAAATAAATTCCATAACTTAGAGTTAGATATACTCCATAATTGTCTGAAATTCTCATCTAAATCAATTCTTTGATTATTAATAAAAAAAAATCAGTAATTAGTTTGCCAACCATCTTAGCTTATTAAACTTTCCCCATTTAAGCACCCAATTTATCGGATCATGATCGTTAGCAGTTGGCGACCACGGCCAGAACATATCAGGATGAAAAACTGAACATAATTGGTTAGTGCCTTTCGTATCCCAGGCTCTTGTTTCCCTATTCATTATTTCTTCAATTTCTGATGTTTCATCTTCCAAATTTATTCAACTGATATTTCTTCAATCCGAATTTATAATTAAATTAACTAATTCTTCTCCGAAATTTTTAATAAAATCCTCATTAATTCCAGGCATTAAAGGAATAGTTTTTCTTTTTGAATAATCTAAAAAACTTAACTCTCTCATTACAAAATTTGGGATAAAATAGCTTTCTTTTTTCATTAATTCTTCTGCTTTATCTTTTCTCCATTTTCTAATAGTTTTACGTTGTTTTTTCATTTGTTCAATATTTACTTCAAGATCTAATTCTAAATTTTCATCTAACAAATCACTATTTCTTCTCCCAATCTCCATTCTTATATCAATAAATTTTTTTACCTCTAAATTATATATATTAGAAGTAGACGAATAATCATTTGTTGTATTAGTTATTATGGATATAATCTTTTCTTTAATTTTAATATTTTTAATACTTTTAATTTTCAACATTTCTAATTCTTTCATTGTCTTAGGTTTTTCTTTTACGATTTTTACCAATTGATCATTTCCAAAAATAAAATAGAATGGCTTATCCCTTCTTTTTGCAACATTTACTCTGTAATCATGAATTCTTTTTATCAGGATTTGTTCAAGTTCATCAAATTCATCTTTTTTTAGGATATTTAAAAAGAGAAATCTTTCACTCACTAATGGATTAATAGGCCTAACGAGCTCGAAAGAATTACAAAAACTTGTAACATCCTCGAATAACTGTTTTTCTTTTAGTTGTTTAGCAAGCTCATGCCGTAAGGGTATCAAATAAGCAACATCTAAACTTGCGTACATAACCATGTCATCAGTTAATGGTCTTTTTTCCCAATCAGTTTTCTGAAGTTTCTTAGAAAGATTAATATCAAAAAATTGATTCAGAACTTCTTTCAATCCTGTTGTACTTTCAGAAGGATTAATTGCATTATAAGCAAAACTTACATCAAAAATCGAAGAAACTGAACAGTTTAAATCTCTTTTGATCATTTGAATATCTTGAATACCATCAAAAAAAATCTTTTCGATAGAAGAATTCTCAAAAAGTAGTTTTAAAGGCTTCAAAGAAATATTCAAAGGATCTAATAAATATTGCTCGAAATTGGTTCCAATTTGGATTAAAGATATTACCTGACTAAACCGTTTAAGTCCAGCAGATTCTAAATCAACAGCAACGTAAGATTCAGATAATAATTTTTTGAGAGATTGATCGAAAACCATCTCTGAGTCAACTATTATAGGTTTAATTTTTAAATTTTCTTTTGATTCAGTTTGCAAGGATGATTCTTTACCTAAAAAGACTTGATAAACAAAAAAAATTCATGTTTTTAGTAATCTTCAAATGCATTGGAAATCTAAAATAAATTATTATGTTTTTCCCCCTAAATGTGAAAAATTTTTACTTATGTCAAGTTCTTTTTTTTTAATAGGTGAAAAAATAATTTTTGTGAGCATTTTCCGACTTTGGATTACTTAAAAATTAAAAATTTTTTGATTATAATTACGATGGAAGCTCAAACTATTAAGACTAATGATTTAAATAAATTCTACAACCAAGGAAAGAAAAATCAAGTTCATGCATTAAACAATTTGAATTTGAATATTAGATCTGGAGAAATTTATGGGCTTTTAGGTGAAAATGGGGCTGGAAAAACAACTACAGTAAGTATCCTAACAACCATGATAAAAATGTCAACAGGGTCAGCTGAAATAATGGGTCACGATGTTGTTTCAGATTCTAAACAGGTTAGACAACTAATTGGATGTTTACCACAGGATTCAGGATTGTATGAAGAATTTACTGCTATCGAAAACATGACTTATTTTGCTAATTTAAGAGGATTAGATTCTGAAACTAAAAGGGATCAAATTGCCGAGCTAATAAAAATTGTAGGTTTAGAAGAACGACAAGGTGATAGAGTTGAAACCTATTCAGGTGGTATGAAAAGACGATTAATGATTGCTCGAACATTAATTGGAAATCCAAGAATTTTATTTTTAGATGAGCCTACCGCAGGGATTGATGTACTTGTTTCTAGAAGAGTGAGACAAATTGTTAAAAAATTAGCGAGAGAGAAACATATAACAGTACTCCTTTCGACCCATGACATGGTATCTGCAGAAAGATTATGTGATCGAGTTGGGATTCTTCATAAAGGAAAACTTGTTGCTGAAGGACCTCCTCAAGAAATTGTTGACAAATATTCCAAGGATTCAAGGGATCTAGAGGATGCTGTAGTGAACCTAATTGGATGGACCGGAGAAATGGAGGAAGATTAGAAATGAGTATTCCGTGGATCATTGCAAAAAAAGAGATTAAATTGTTATTTAAATCAACTAGAAGAATACTTCTGTTATTCATGGTTCCATTAATTATTATTTTCTTGGTAATTTTGGTGGGATTTATTGCAATATTTGTTGTTCCATCAACTACATCAGAACAACCTGAAATAATAGTTATCCAAGCTGATGAAGGTTACAACAACACTTTTTGGGGGAATTATTTCTATTTATTATTGAAAACTCAAAATAGCACTAAAGATTATATCTACACGAATGAAACATTAAATAATTTTGAATTAGTGAAAGAGGAGAGAAAATATGACGCTCTCATTTTTATTCCCCAAAACTTTAGTCAAATCATTAATCAATCATTACCAGCGCAATATTACATATTTTATGATAACAGTAAAATCAACAACGAAGCAGTAGTTATTAATATAGCTGGTATATCAGCTGTACTTAATCAAGAATTAATTTTTATAGAATATGGGGGTCCGATTAACCTTTTTAGGATTAACACTAATACTGAAGGAACATCAAAAGGATCCGGAGCTATGGTTGCATCTAGTTTATCTATCATTCCACTATATGTAATTCTATTCTTAGTTTTCCCCCCATTAACTTTGGTTTTAATCTCTGTTACAATGGAAAGGGAACAAAAAACGCTAGAAAGTGTTTTATTACAGCCCATTGATCGAAAACAATTTATTACAGGAAAAATATTATATGGGATACTAATCATTCTCATAAATACAACTCTGACGGTATTGTCAATACTTATAGTTCTATTAACTTTATTTTTTGCATTACCTGCTGATTTAAAACAAGAATTATCTCCAGTTTTAGAAATTCTTTCAGACATTATCACACATCTTGATTTCAATGCATGGTTATTTATTTTTTACCTAGTAATTGGATTAATTGCAATATCACTTCTAATGGTAACAGCTGGAGTTTTTTTCAGTTTAATCGCAAAAGATGAAAGAGAAGCCAATATGGTAATATCAGGAATAACAATATTTCCATTGTTTGGAACATTTTTTCTAATCTTCGTGCCACTGGATTTTTTGCCAGAGATATTTCAAACATTAATAGGAGTATTACCTTTATTAGGCTATCTCTTCAGTATTTACCAAATTATTTTGATAGGCGAGTTAACAATTGCAGTTTGGATTTCGTTAATGTTTCAATTTATCTGGACTATTCTATTAGTCATACTAGCGGGTAAGTTAATAGAAAGTGAAGGAATTTTACAGATTTCTTTCAAAAGAATTTTAAAATTTTGGAAAAAGAATAGTTAATAGAATTTTTTGATTATTGATTGGAAATTTCTTTAAAGATTCTTTTTATTACTTCTTTTCCACCTATTAGATTCTTAATCCTGATTCTTTCATTTTGTGAGTGTGCTCCATCAGTAGATTGGCCTATTCCTAATCCCATGGCTGGTGCAGAAAATAGTTTTTCCAAAAAAGGAATTATAGGTATAGAACCACCTGAACGTGTAAATGATGGATCAATATTCCAATACTCTTTAATAGCTTTCTGTCCAGCTTTGAATAAGAAATTTTCTACATCCCCATACCACCAATCACCAATCCCCAAAGTTTTTACCTTAAGAGAGTTAGGGGAATTTAAATCTTTGAAAGCTTTTTTAATATATTTCTTTGTTAATTCTGCAATTTCTTTCGAATTTTGATCTGGTACTAATCTCATGCTTACTTTCCCCATAACTTTTGCAGGAACAACCGTTTTACTACCAATTCCACTAAATGCACCTTGAATACCATGAAAGGATAAGGAAGGGTTTCTCCACATATTCATCAACGTTGTTTTTGCATCTTCTACTAGTAATATCCTTTTTCCCAAGTAATCCACAAAATCATCCAAATCGAATTCAACATTTTCATATAACTTTTCTTCTTCATCTGTTACTTCTTTTACATCATCAAAAAAACTGTCAATAAGAATTTTACCATCTGGAGTTATTAGTTTGGACATAACAAATATCAAATCTGCCATGGGTTCTCTAATAGATCCCCCTACAAAACCTGAATGTTGATCTTTATTTGGTCCAGATATTTCAATACCCAGATATGCTATCCCTCTAAATCCATAATCCATTGATGGTCTATTATCTCCAAACCAAGAAGTATCAAGAATTAAAATACCATCAATCTTTCCAAAAAAGTCTTTATTCTTTTTCACGGTATCTTCAAACCCATCAGATCCACTTTCTTCCTCACCTTCATATAAGAAAGCTACATTACAATTGGTACCCTCTTCTATTAATTCTTTAACAGCAAAATAAGCAGATGCAATAGGTCCTTTATCATCATTTACTCCTCGCCCATATAAATACCCCTCATCTTCTTTTTCTATCATATTATATGGATCTGTATCCCATCCATCATCAATTGATGCAGGTTGAACATCATAATGACTGTAACACAATATAGTAGGCATATTTTCATCGGTTATAAATTTAGCAAATAATAAAGGATTTTTTCCAGTTAATTCATTTTCTACTAATTTAGTTTCAGCACCCAAATTTTTAAATTGCTTTATAATGAATTCAGCTGTCTTCCTACTAATATTCCCTTTCTCAGGATCAGAACTAACTGATTGAAAAGCTATAAGTTGTTTTAAATAATTTTTAATGGGAGAACTCATAGATATTAAGATTTAATGAATAAAATAAAAGCTTTTTATCCATATATAATACATAAAAAGATGTAATTATAATAATGAGAGTTAATATGAGGAGATATCTCTTTTTATCAGTTGTAAATTGGAGTTTTATAATATTTTAAGAGTTCTTCAATTTTAATTTCGAAAAATTCTTTTTTATCGTCTTCTAGAATGATATGTTCAATATTTTTTGTTTCATTATTCAGATCAATAATTGAAAACTGATCAATCTGTTTGGTTAACAAATTCTGCAAAAATTTGTTTTCCTTTTCAATGTGGTTTGTCATTGAAAATGCAAAGCGATGAAGAAGTGAGGTAAGGGAATCCAAAGATTGAGAAAAGAATTCATCTCCATTTTGAATTAATCGACCAATTTCTGTAATAAAATCTCCTCCCATATCATGTTCATTAATTATAAGCTCGATAATACCTTCTGTTTCAATGGAATTATTTTTCATGAGTAAAGGAAACACAATTTCTTCTAATTTATGGTGATGCTTATCAATATAATTCCTGTAGAATTCTACAATAAAATTTATATCATCCATACCAATTTCTTTTTTATTTTTAAGATTCAGAATAATATTATTAATTAATTGAATATATTGTACAATTACTTTATGTTCATTTAGTATAAGTTGAATAATAGACATAGAATACAATAAACTCCAATAATCAACTCTTAAACATTACTTAATTTATTTAATTGAACCAAAAACATACATAATTTCAATCAGAAAAAAAAACTGCACTTAATTATTTAATTCAAATATCACATTGCATTCATAACACCAATACCATGTTTCACCTGGTTCGTGTGATTGCATAACTTGGTGTTTTGTTTGATGATAATGTTTAGTAGAATGAGTGTTTTTTGAATTATCACAACAACCTACATGTCCACATACTCTACACATTCTTAAATGAACCCAAGTATCACCCATAGGTAAGCAATCTTCGCAACCATCAGCTGATGGCTCTACGTCTTTAATGACATCCAAATGAATACATTTCTTGTCTTCCATGATAATGTTAATTCCTTTTAATAATAGGAGGTCAAAATTAATGAATTCTTTAAAAAACCTTTTACTACACAAAAAAAAATGTATTGTTCCCGTAAGTAATAGCTCAAAAATATAAACTAAGTTGAGTCCGGTAGTAACAAAAAATAATTTTTTCAGTGTAAAAGTTAATAATTTTAACTAGTCTGATTTATCTTCTTTTAGTTTCAGAATTGTTTAAATGATTTGATTAATTTACAAGGGCATCAAATTTGTTAAACAATTCAAGAACAGAATACATCAAATCATCTTCAGATATAAGAGTGGATATTAAAGTTTTCGACTTTATTTCTTGGAAGAGTTGTGGAGCCGTTATCGTAATTGGACCATTTACTTTTCCGAAATCACGATCTTGTTTTGTAAAAGCAATCTCAAAAGATGAATTTTCGATTATAATCCTATAAAAAATCTCACTGTTTTCTACTAATTTCTCTGGGCCAAATTCTTTCTTTTTTGGAGTAGCACTCAAATCCTGTAATACACCAAATGCCTGATCTACAGCACTCGTCTTCGGTTTAATTTTTTGAAAATCCTTCAATATTATTTTTGCACTTTTTTCAACGAATTCTTTTATGTCAGATTTAACAGGTAAATTTACTTCGAATATCAATAAATATTTTAGATCGGATTCGGTAATGTCATAAGAAACTGATTTCTGGTCTATTCTTCTTTTACCTTTGTAGAAGGTAAGTACTCCATTATAATCTTCCGGAAATAATTTTACTCCTAAATTTTCTTCCGAAGATAATACTATTAGATCTGAATTAAGCGGTTCTTCTTCTAAATAAGCTTCTGGATCTATTTTTGGTTTATCTTCTAGAGAGACGTTTGGTAAGTTGTTCCACATTAATTCCTCAATGGATAAATCTGGAAATACTTGATTATAATAGAGAAAATTTGTAATCTCATTTTCTTTGATTATACCACTTTTGAAAGAAGTAAAAATTCCATATAACACAGGATTTTCCATATTCAAATTTGACGGTGCCATTTTAGGAATATATTTTAATAAAATTGTTTTTAATAAATTCAATGAAATTCCAAAATTAATACACAAATTGAAAAAATCTTTGTACTCAGAATTAATTATTTTGTCTGTTTCTTCATTTGTAAGACCATAGGTTAAGAACTTATCACCGGAATCTGCAAGTTCATAATCGACTTTGATTTGAGGTCGAATGACAGGTTCTTCTTCTACCTTAATATCATTCAACTGTTTTTGTAAATCTTCTACTGATATCTTTAAGGAAGACGTAGTTTGGATGGATTTATCTTCAATTTTTGGTATATGATAATCACAAACACTGCATCTTATTCCATCATCAGTATCAAATAATTGATTTTCACATTGAGGACATTTCCTTCTATTTAAATCCATCACTGCAAATTTATCGGCAAATTCTTCTACTTTACCTATTGTACGTTCATTAACAAACTTACTTTTAGCAGCAGACGGAATATTGATTTCGAAAATTCTCCCAAATGCTTCAATAATCGTTGATGGTTCAAATATGGTTGTTCTAAAAAATTTTAATCTTTCTGTTGACTCCAGTTGAAATTCTTCTTTTAATTGTTCATGAATACTTTCATAATTTGCTGAATTACGAATTAAGTCATTTTTGTGCAAAAAAACGTATATATCAGCATCTTTTGAAAATTCACTTAATCTATTTAAACAACTACTAAAATATTGTACTGAATTATTTCTTGTTGACTTAAGGGAAACATCTATAACAAATATCAAGACTTTTACATTATTAAAAATGAAAGGACTAAAACTGTTCAAGAATCTTTTAATAAAAATCCTTTGTCCACCTAAATCAACTACTGTTAATGGAGTGTCATTAATTTTAACTGCCATACGCTCATAATCGATAGTTGCTTTAAGATTATCAACATCAACAGCTTTTTGGCGTAGAAAGAAGACCCTCTTTATAGCAGTTTTTCCAGCTTCTTGTAGGCCTGCGATCAAGATCTTATGACCAAGTGTTGATTCCAAATCCGAAGCATTGAGCCAGCTAGACATTATTTTTTATTCCGATGATAATATTTTAAATTTCCTCAATGGGTTCATCTCCATAAATTTCTTTATGAGCCATTAAAATCGCAGATATTTCACTACGAATTAATTGTATTTTTGCTTCAATTTGCTCTTTTTGACCTGGAGTTTTATCCATTAAGGTATGAATTTCATGGATGAAAGGATTAAGGACCTCTAAAAATTGAGAAACTATAATATCATATGGTTTGTGTATCAAAATGTTAAAAGTTATATTTTCAGATCCACCACGTTTTTCAGGACGATTTAAAGAATAACCATAAGATAAATTGACGATTTTAACATTGGATGCGATAGAATAGTCGAATGTAGTATGCATTTCAGAATCAAAATCATCAACAAAACGTGTGGCACTAAAGGATCTATCAGATAAATCTATCAATTTATCAAGATTATCTTTCAAGATATCAGGATGAACAAAAATAGGTAAAGGACCATGAGATTGGTCAAAGGTGGAAATAACAATTCCAAGGGTATGGTCATTCAAATTCGTTTGAATATCTTCATAAGAGATTTTTTTCGCCTCTTCCATAACTTTTTCTATATCAAGACCAACAATATCAGTTTTTCTGAATTTTCGGATACCTACAAACGTGAAGATTATTGCTATAGCCAAGATTACTAAAACTATTCCTGCAACAATTTCAAAGGCTAATCCTGGAGGAGTAAATAAAATTTCACCAGAACCACCATTATTTGTCAAATTATCAATAGATGGGTTTTTAGGATCATCATCAGTACCAGAACCATACCAATTACCAGCGCTGTCAAATGCTACAACTGAATAAACAATATTAAGTTGGTTAGTTATCTCGTAAGGAATTTGAACAAAGTAGACAGAACCAGAAAGAGTCATTTCAACAGAGTTCTGAAAGGTATTTTGATTAGATTTTAATCTCAATTCGCTTTGATTATTTGAGGAAGTGATAGTGTAAAATAATGTTACATTGACGATAACAGAACCGAATTCCTCGATCACTGCTGTGAAATTTATATAATTGGGATTATCTTGATCCCAATCTATTGATACATCTTTTGTTCGTGGGCCAACCTCATCTTTAATTTCGAGATCGTAAATTATAAAACGTTTTATAGTAATATTGCTAATATTAAAGTAAACAATTATATGAAATCGTATTGTTTTTCCTATAAATGTATGAATATCCGATGTTGAAGTTGATTGAAATATATTGATATTTTTAACCCAAAGATTATCAGTGTTATCAACAGTGAAAAATCGCCTTTCAGAATTTAATACTTCAGCTAAAACGCTCACATTTTTATCTGACTGAATTGAAACTGGTAAGAATTCAACTTCCAAAATAGTGTTACTAGTAATACTAGCATTGACCCATAAATCATAAACTCCTTCTTTACTTAAAATAGTAAATTCTGGGACGTTATATCCTGGATTGAAAATTGTTGGGGCACTTGCGATGGTTACAGATCCAGATTTGACAATTAGACCTAATTCATCACCATCAAATGGGATAATAACAAAATACCAAATTTCTCCTGATTCAGTTGACGATGGAGATATAGTTTTTGAATTATTCAACTCAGCTCTTAATAAACCATTTCTGTACCAAAGAATGGTGGATCTGTCTACATCAAGGTCGATATCGCTAAAAATATAGTCGATATCTATGAATTCATCCTCTAAATAAAAATCTCTTATTTGAGAATTATCAGTTAGATTAACATTATTATAGACAAACTCAAGATCTGAAGCTGAAGGTGCTTTATTAATTACATTTATTACTTGTGATAAATAAACTATTGACCATGGTTGACTTCCATCTGTTGCGTTAACAATGAAATACCAATAATCCCCTTTTTGTAATTCATTTAAAGGAATAATCAATGTTTGATTGGAAAAATCAGAGCGAAGTACATCATTTTGAAACCAATAGATTTGAAAATCAGTGTAAATTTCTCCATCTAGATCATCAGATTGAAAATCAGCTGTAAAAGATCCATCTGAGAATATTGATGTTTCATTGGTGTTGATTTGAATATCTATCAATCTCATGGGTGAATTTTCAATTATTAATACACTCGAAATATTAACAAAACTGTAATCTTTCCCATCATACACCTGGATTCTAATTTGCCAAGATTCTAATTTGGTGGTATTTTCTGCTAAAATTGTAGTTGAATTCGTTAATAACGGTTGTAAGACCCCATTTTTGTACCATTCAATTATAATTTGATCGGTATCTTCGAGATCCCCATCGATATCGAAATACGTCCAATTAGCTATTAAAATATTATTGGTATAAGTGTTTTGATTATTGTTAATTGAAGGCGCTAAGATTTCTGGTCTAGAATTATCAATAATAACTAACCCAACGAAATCAGTGCTATTGAATTCGATAATTGTGTAATCTTCTCCATCAAATAAATAAAACAAAACGAAAATATTACTTCCTTTTTCAGTCTGATTACTTGGTAAAATTGTCTGATTTTCATACTGAGTTAGTTCTGTTCCGTTAATAAACCATCTAATCCGAGACAAATTAACTTGATCATCATCATTGTCTATGAATGTAAAATTCATAATTAAATCATCTTGGATGGTAGGAGAAGGACCTTCAAAGAAGAAGCTTTGAATAGTAGGAATTGAATTATTTATAAAAACGATTTGAGAAGTATAATTATTCGACCAATTCTGATCGTCATCAGTCACTAAAATTATATAATACCAATAATCTCCTTTCGCTAGCTCAGTAGAGGATATTAACAAAGTTTGATTTGAAATATTTGATCTTAATGATCCATTCTGATACCAGTAAATTATATATTGCCTTATGGAATCATTATCTTTATCATTTGGGATATAATTTGCTGATAAAGTATTATTAACCAAAATACTAGTTTCATTTGTATTTATTTGAACCTGATCTAATGAAATAATTGAATTTTGAATGTATAAAGCAGGAGAATTATAAGAGATACTATAGTTTTCTCCATCATAAGCACTAATTACAACCTGCCATCTTTGATTCTTAAGAGTAAAGCTTGAATCTATAGTCGTTAAATTTGTTAAACCTGTTTGTAATTCCCCATTAATATACCATTCTATAATGGTTTCATTTGTATCTTCAGTGTCTCCATCAAAATCAAAGTAAATCCAACTTAAATTCAATGAATCATCAGTAAAAGTTGAAAGTTGATTATTAATTTCCACGGATAATACCTCGGGTGAAGAATTCTTAACATAAAGAAGACCAGTATAATCACTACTATTATACGTAGAACCAAATAATTCTCCATCAAAAGGTGTTATTAGAAGATAGACGATATCACCTCTATTTATATATATGCTGCTTAACGAGGTTTCATTTTCATGGTCATTAATTTCAATACCGTTAATATACCACTGAATTTTCGATTGCTGCTCTAAATCACTATTAATATCTGAATAATCGTAGACTAGATCAATATTTTCTTGTCCAGTTGGTTCAAGATTTAACCAATCAATATTCTCAATAATAGGAGCACTATTTTCAATAGTAATAGTAGATGAATTATACCAGAGACTAAATAATCCATAAAGATCTGGTACACGAACAATAACATGCCATTGATCACCTTTAAATAAGTATTGTGGATCAACAGAGGGACCAGTATGTTGAGTTAATAAATTATTCTTAAACCATCGATATTCAGCATCCCTAACGTAAAAAACGCCATCTTGGGAAAATAAAGACAATAAATAGAGATACTATAGTTTTCTCCATCATAAGCACTAATTACAACCTGCCATCTTTGATTCTTAAGAGTAAAGCTTGAATCTATAGTCGTTAAATTTGTTAAACCTGTTTGTAATTCCCCATTAATATACCATTCTATAATGGTTTCATTTGTATCTTCAGTGTCTCCATCAAAATCAAAGTAAATCCAACTTAAATTCAATGAATCATCAGTAAAAGTTGAAAGTTGATTATTAATTTCCACGGATAATACCTCGGGTGAAGAATTCTTAACATAAAGAAGACCAGTATAATCACTACTATTATACGTAGAACCAAATAATTCTCCATCAAAAGGTGTTATTAGAAGATAGACGATATCACCTCTATTTATATATATGCTGCTTAACGAGGTTTCATTTTCATGGTCATTAATTTCAATACCGTTAATATACCACTGAATTTTCGATTGCTGCTCTAAATCACTATTAATATCTGAATAATCGTAGACTAGATCAATATTTTCTTGTCCAGTTGGTTCAAGATTTAACCAATCAATATTCTCAATAATAGGAGCACTATTTTCAATAGTAATAGTAGATGAATTATACCAGAGACTAAATAATCCATAAAGATCTGGTACACGAACAATAACATGCCATTGATCACCTTTAAATAAGTATTGTGGATCAACAGAGGGACCAGTATGTTGAGTTAATAAATTATTCTTAAACCATCGATATTCAGCATCCCTAACGTAAAAAACGCCATCTTGGGAAAATAAAGACAATAAATAAATATTATCAACATCGGGTAAATCAAGAATATCAGAATCATAAGCAGTATAATTTACTGCAATTTTACTAATAACTGTAAACGAGGAACTGTGATTCATATTGAAAATATCGGGAATTACTGTTAGTACCGGTGCAAAATCACCAATTACAACAATTCCTTTCAAAACAAATGGTCCACCTTGAATAGATTCAATCTCAATACCATATTCAAATCCATCGTATGGTGTTAGCTCAATCCAAACCCAGTCACCGGCCTTAAAATTTGATGAAGGAAGAGTGTTTCCTGTGAAAAACTCCTTAAATGGAGGTGTTCCGTTGAAAATTAGCCATCGTAAAATAGATGCTTGTTCAGGATCATTATCATAATCAAAATAATCGTATTGCAAGATAACATCATCATTAGCATGTTCACCACCTAATAATGTCAAATTTCCTATGATTGGAGAAGTATTAATTGTAATAATGTAGGTTGAATTGAAATCCGACCAATTTTCTCCATCATAAATTCGAACTAAAGCAGTCCAATTTTGATTTTTAGCTGTATTCACAAAACCAATAAATGTATCATTTTCAAATTGTGCTTGTTCTGTGGAATCAAGAAACCATCGAATCGAAAAATTTGTTATATCATCTCCGTCAACATCAAATGTAGAATAAGATAATATAATATTATCTCTGGTTGTTCGATTTGAGGGTTTATAAATTGAAATTGAATCAACTACAGGATTAGTATTTCCAATAGAAAAATTAACAGATAAAGAAAAATTGCTGAATTCGATACCGTCGCTTAAAGTTACATTAACGTACCATTCCTGACCTTTTCTTATATGCGTACCATCAATTGTTATTAAATTATCAAATGATTGCTGATAAATTCCATCCTTGTACCAATTAATTATTGTTCCAATCTCTGAATCCCCGTTAATATCAGAATAATTATAATAAACAGTTAAGGGATTTCCATGAACAAATTCCGTTGAATTTATAATAATTTCCCCATCAAAAAAAGGTTTACTGTTTAAAATTGTTATTGGTTGACTGGAGTAGAAGTTTGACCATTCAACTCCATCGAAAACTTGGATTTTGAAATACCAGGATTCACCTTTGGAGGTGTTTCCATTGAAAATAACTGTCTCGTTATCTAAAGATAGGATAGGGTTATCATTTTTATACCACTGAATTAAATAATCTCTCTCTGTATCACTATTAATATCAAAAAATGTCCAATTAGCAAACAGATTATTATTTGTGTAGATACTTGTCCCATTAAGAATCTCTAATCCACTGATGACTGGAATTGTGTTTTGAATTATTGTCATTGGGGAAGACACCAAGCTCGAATAATTTGATCCATCATAAACTTTTAAAGTGTAATTCCAAATTTCACCTTTTTTGGTTAAACTAGAAGAGACTGTGAGAGAGTTATTAAGATCAGTTTGTAATTCACCATTTTTATACCAAAGAATTAGAAATGAAGATTGATTATCCCCATCAATATCTTGATAGTTCCAGCTAATTATTAGATTGTTTGCAGTTTCAGGAGTTTCAGTTATTGTCAAACCAAGGGCAATTGGAGCGCTGTTACTTACAATTATAGTATTAGAAGAATTGAGGGTTCCAGAAATTCTTCCATCATAAGGTATAATTGTAAAATTCCATTTTTCTCCTGGTATGATTTGTGTATACTGTACAATCAAGAGTCCATCAAGCATAGGTTGATGAATCCCATCTTTGTACCATTTTATATCCGAAGTGATATCTGGATCACCATCTGCATCATAGAAGTCATAGCTAGCAATTAAATCATTAGAAGATGTAGCTTCTAATAATGTCAAATTCCCAACAATAGGCGGAGTGTTTGAAACAGAACCAATACCTGCTATTTGTGAAGTATAATTGATACTAAAGTTAAAACCATCATAAACCATAATAATATAATACCACGTTTCCAAATCAAAAGTTTCTGAACTAGGTATTGTAATATTATTGTCATATTGTGGCTGATATTCATTTAATTTGTACCAAAATATTATCCGACTTGCATTTACTTCTGAATCATTTTCATAGTCAAAATAAGTATATTGGATTATTATGTCTTCCAATACTGTAGGTGTTGAATCTACAAAGCCAGGTACGCCAGAAATCTCTGGTATAGCATTAGAAATGTTGACTTGTTCAGAAATATACAAAGTTGACCATTCATAGCCATCAAAAACTTTTAATGTAAAATTCCAAACTTGGTATCTAGTAGTGTTTCCATTTAGCACTACAGTTGAATTTCCCAATTGATTTTGTAATACGCTGTTATTGTACCAATTAATTATCAAATCAGATTCAAAATCAAGGGCATCGACATCATTAAATGTCCAACTAGCTACTAAATCTTGATCATTAGTTGGATTTACTGTTATGGATAAATCAGAAATTGTTGGCGCACTATTTAAAATAGTTATAGAATTGGAATAATATGTTATAGAATAATTAGTACCATCATGAACTCGTAGGGTGAAATTCCAAATTTCTCCTTTTGTTGTAAAGGAAGAAGGAATTGAATCAGTATTGTTAAAATTTACCTGAAGTAAACCATCTTTATACCAATAAATGATTGCATTATTACGGATCTCTGTATCACTATCTGAATCAGAATAAATCCAATTAGCTAGTAATGTATTATTTGACGATTGATTATTAAATATGAAGCCAGAAACTGTTGGAATAGCATTTAGTATTACTGTTGGAATTACAAGAGTGTATAAAACAGAATTGTTAATACCATCTGTAACCCGAAGAGAAAAATACCATGATTGGCCCCTACTGGTATTTCCTGGATTGATTATTTGGGAGTCATTTAATAATTGTTGAAGTTCACCATTCTTGTACCAAAGTAAAGTAAAACCAATTTGGATATCATTATCTGGATCAAAATAAGTCCAATTAGCTATTAACTGGTTGGTTGTTTGAATAAAAGAGCTATTGACAATATTTAAATTTGATGCTGAAGGTAAACTGTTTAGAATTATCGTTTCTTCTGAAAATTTAATAACAGAATAATTTTCACCATCAAAAACTTGGAGTGAATAATTCCAAATTTCACCTTTCATTGTAACAGATGCTAGGATTGTAGTATCATTGTAATAGATAGAGGGAATATTATTCCTATACCAGATTATTTCGTATCCCTTACTTGAATCTCCATCAACATCTGAATAAGTCCATGAAGCTTCTAAATTAATTGTTGTTGTAGGATTTTCCGTAACGGATAAATCTAAGATTGACGGTGCACCATTTGCTATGATCACATTGTTGGAATAAGCTATATCTCCATATAATGCTCCATCAAAGGGTTGAAGAGTTGCATTCCATATTTCTCCCTTTTTCGTATCTTGAGAATTAATAATAAATGAATTATTAAATCCAAGTTGTAAGATTCCGTTTTTATACCAAATTATTTTAGGAGGGTTTGGTGAGTCACCATCAATGTCAACAAAATCATAAGAAAGTATAAGATTTTGGCTTGAATTAGGGAATAAAGGTGTAATAGTCACATTTTCTGCACTTGGAGGTACATTTGTTCCTGTAACATAATCTGTGTGTATTTCGGATTCCTCAAAATTTCCTGCTGTATCATTAACTTGAATAACGAAGTCAATTAATCCTTCTGCTAATACAAGCGTATTATTAATGTATCCATTTGCAGTATTTTGCATAACTGCTGTTTTATTTCCTCGATTAGTAACGATAATTAACACTTTATCTATAGTACCCCAAGAATCTGAAACATTAGCATTAAATGTTCCATATAGACCTATCTCTGAATAATATTCCCAATCTATCACATTTGGAGCAACGTTATCGAGACTGAAGGTATGATTTAGGTAATTAGTAGGCGTAGAATTAATATTGAAGGCAAAATCAGAAGAATTTATTATTCTAAACTCGTAAAATCCATTAAAATTAACCGATTGCTGATATATCCATAAACTACCATTGAAATTTAATTCAAAATCAGAATTATTAATTTCAATGAATGCTGTATCAACTCCAGCTCTATTATCTGTTATATTAGCCCAAAAGGTGGCTTGACCTTTGCCTAAATCTTCAACCCCAAAGTTTTCAATGGTAGGAACAATAAAATCTCTAACCACCTCATTACTAATAATAAAAAATGACTCTGGAGATAATTGATTGTTGTATTCAGTTAAAATCCAATTTGAAGAAGAATTTTTTGTTGATATTCTTACCTCATCGAATCTACCATCGAAGAAATTTTGAGAGTCAGATTCAGCACCTATATTGAAATCAAAAGAGTTACCCCCACTAACTAGATCCTTGGGATTACTACCGTACATTGTTCCTGAGTCATCTGTTCCATTAATAAATATCTTCCAAATAGCACTGTCTTTAAGCGAGAATTGTAAATTTATATAAAACCAACCAGAAGGAAGTAGTGTGAAGTTAGAAGTCGAATAAATACCTGTCTCAAAAGTTACACCTTCTGAAACTTCGAAATACAATAGTCCATCACTGTTATTAATATAAACCGAATATCCAAGATCAGAAAGAGAATTGCCATTTCGCTTTGACAAAATTGTTTCACTAGAAGAAGTTGTATCCCTATAAAACCACAAGGAAATGGAATAATCCATAGCTTCGTTTAAGTTAAGTTCTTCGGGTTCAACTACACGAATATAGTCATTAACTCCATCCAATTCCTGTGCATTACCTATAACACCATTGATTTCATTATTTCCTAGTTGATCTGCATAATTAGAATTGAAAGAGGAATCTTTGTGAACCTCATTAATGAGTGATTCATCATTTACTGATTCTGATAAGTGCCAAACTCCTTTATACAGGTCCCAAACTCCAAAATCTAGATCATAATTTGATATAGATGAATTACCATAGTACATAATTATTGTAGTATCGGATATACTAGATAAATGTGGAATTTTTATCCAAGAAAGAAGCTTTGAATGACTGGAATTATAATTATTGATAAATTCTTCAATTTCATGTTCAATTCTTACCCCTTGATTATCAGTAAATAAGATATCCTCACCATCTGGTTGAGCTTCATCATGAAGACCAGGATCAAGCAAATTTAGCAAAAATGGAAAATAAGACAGATTTTCTGGAACTTGGGAAGATAAAATTGTTATGTTCTTTCGATAAGGAAGTGATTCAAATGCCCAATTTTGTTCTAGAACAAACTCTTCTAATGTTTGTATTGAATAAAATGAATTTGGGTCTATTTGGTTGTTATATTGGGTAGATAACCATCCTGGTGACCGTGCTGTGCTAGAAACTCTAATTTCATCCATTTTCCCATGAAAAATTGTCCAAGTATTTACTTTTAATCCTCCAATTGTTACAACATTATTAGAGTCCCAAAAACTATCACCGCTTAAAGAAACAGATTTCTCTTGATTAGCATCTAAATATGCTCTAATAGTTGATCCGTCCCATGTAACAACCGTTTGATACCACTGGTTACCACTGACATCCATTAGTGTAGTCCCAGTAATTTCAACGTCCGTAGACCCTCCAGTGCCATCTGTTGAAGCAAAAAAATTGATTTTTTCTTTGCCATCAGTATCTAGAGTCCAAATAGGAGTCGTATCCCAGTTGTTATGTGCTTTTGCTATTATTACATTCTCCCATCTTGTTTCATCAAAATGATTTATCCATGCTTCAATTGTGATCTCACCCCAAGAGTTGCTATTGAAATTTCCTACTTCTATAATATCATCCGAACCATTAAAATCACCAGAAAAATAATAACCATTTCCCATAACTCCACTTTGGAGATTTGAGTCATCCATACCACCAAATGCTGAACCATTGTAAACGCCTTTACTATCAATTATATTCCCAGCAGGGGACTCACTCATGTGGTACACGGCTTCATATCCATTCGTCCAAACATTGATGGCATCCTCTTGAGAATTTGAAAAAGGAAAACCAAAATACATCATTAAAGTATTGTTTATTGTGCTAGAAAGATCAGTTTTTATCCAAGTTATTAAATGCGCATGGGTTGAATTATAATATTTATCAAATAGTTCTATTTCATGAGCAAGTTTATTGTTATATTCGTCAGTAAATAAGATATCAAACCCACTATTTAAAGCATGTTTCAAATCTATATCATATATGTCTACCAACAAGGGAAAATCTGTTAAATCCTCATTGACATTACTTGCTGGAATTGTGATATTTTTTCTATAACGCCATTGTTTATTATACCAAAGTGATTCATCACCTGTATCGAGAAGTTTATAATTAGGATATCTTTGATTAGGCTTGGTAGCCTTATTCGAATCATTGTTATTAGTATTTTCAATGTTAACGTTTAAATCATTACTTTTTGAAGATATGAACTTATTATATTCAGTTTTTATACTATTGGATGAAAATTTTATGTCATTTTCAGTTAGCCTTTCCAATGAATTTGTTTCTTCATTCCTGCTAATTTTACCCTCTACATT
The DNA here is from genome assembly GCA_001940645.1 of Candidatus Heimdallarchaeota archaeon LC_3. The sequence goes on along the minus strand of MDVS01000012.1, from coordinate 10,062 downwards.
CATATCAATTACCGAGGAAAGCTCCATTCCCATGGTTATTGATAGTAAGAACAAAAAGAAGATACCAAAAAAAGTTTTATGGCGAACCAATCAAGTCAGAACCTAATAATAATTATTAATTAAATAATTGTAAACATATAAAAGATTTTGTTAAATATCCAATTATTGAAAATAATGGTTCTCATCTAAATTCTTATAAAATTCCAATTAAATAAAAAATTATTAGATTTAATTATGAATTTTAACTATTGATTGTATTAATTCACAAAATCAAAGCTTAGTAAATTTATTAATAATAGAATTTATCTTTTTAAATAAAAGGATTATTTTTTAAATAAAAGGATGGACAAATTGATGGAAAAAATCATTATTATGGGTCTTGCTGAGTCAGGTAAAACTACCATAGTCAAAGTTTCTGCTGAAGGTTACGTTCCCCAAAAACAGGCTCCCTATAGCGCTACTATTGATTATAAAAGAAAGACTTATACAATGTTTGGAACAAAGATTTCTCTTTTCGACTTAGGTGGTCAAAAGTCATTTCTAGACAGATTTACTGGAGATTTAGCTGAATTTATTTTCAGTAAAGTTGCAGTGATGATTTATGTTTTTGATGTTATTAACATGCCAAAAATTTCATTAGCTAAATATTATTATGATCTTGGTTTGCAAACTTTGAAGAAATATTCACCCGAGGCTAAAGTTCACATCTTATTTCATAAGGTTGATTTAATTGAAAAGGGAAAAACAGAGGAATTTGTAAAGAATATCAAAGAATTCTTGGAATTAGACGACACCTACCCAATTCATGAAACAAGTGTTTACGATAAGTCTATATTTACTGCAATGGAAAATATTATTGATACTTCTGCTCAAGGACCAGAATCTTTTGAAACAATATTTCAAAAATTTGAAATGCAAAACAAAGAATTCATCGATCAAATGGTACTAATTGATGGAAGAGGTAAGGCAATTATCAGCACACAGGACGATATTTTTGACCTTAAAGAGAAATTATTACAGGCACATCAAACAATAGAAGCAAGTTTTTCAGTCAACGAATCATTAAAGTATTCTATACAACAATTCCAATCCAAATTAGTATTTACCTCAATTTTAAATAATTATTTTATCTTGATGTTAAGATATTCATTTAATTTACCAGAAGAATTAAATGAATCGTATATAAAACTCTTAAATCAATCAATACGACTTGTTCAAGATTTAAACAAATTTATCAAATGAATTTTTAAATAATATATAAATGACTTAAATTGCTGAGTAGATAACCGTATGGACATTGCTGCAATATTTATCTTTAAATCGGATTCTGGATCTACATTGTATTCAAGAAAAACAAAAGATGTCCAAGAAGATATGTTTTCAGCTTTTTTATCAGCTTTAAAGAGTTTTTTCAGTGATTTTGCTTTGGGTGGGCTATCATCTTTCGCTTCTGAAGATTATATTGTATATCTTGCATCCACACATAACGTTTTAACTTCTATTTTAATAGAAAAAAAATTAGCTTCAGAAAAATATTTTTCTTTAGCTTTTCAAATTGCTGATGGCTTTTATCAGGATTATAACGATATTGTCGACAGTTCGAATCCAATTATCCCCTCAGATAAAATTCAATTTGATCAGACCCTTGATGAAATAATTGAAATTTTTGATTATAAAACTGAATTACAAAAGAAAATTATCAGATTATTTGAAATAAAGTCAAATGGTGAATCCAAACCATTTGTATTTAGTAATTCTGATCAACTAATTACCCTTCCAGTATTTGTAGCAGTAAATTTAATAACCAAGCAAATATATATTATGGAAAATGATGAAAATGTATCAAATCGCATCCTGTTCTTTGCTAATAAATTTGCGACAAATTTAAACCAAAGAGAATTCCGTTCTGAATTTGAAATTCGCAATATATCTGAACCATGGGACATAGAACGTTTAATTGATCAGTTTAATAATCTTTTATCTGGAGAAAATATTAAATTATAAATCTATAAAATTCTCAAATAATTCTTTAAATTTCTCTTTTTATTGTTAGTTAAAACCTACTTGATTAGAATATATTTACCTGAACAAACGTTTCTTAAAAGGTAAGTATCAATAATGTATTTAATACCTATGTGTAATATATATTAGTAAATTAAATTTAGTATCTCTTTATAAATGATTTAATCATGAATAGAAGGACAGAGAATGACATAATTGCTGTTTTTGTATTTAAATCAGACTCTGGAACATTATTATTTTCTAGAAAAAACACTAAATTCGATGAAGATCTCTTTTCTGCGTTTTTGTCTGCATTAAAAAGTTTTTTTAGCAGTTTTACACTTGGTGGATTATCCTCATTTGCTTCAGACAATTATATTGTATATTTAATTTCAATTCATAATTTGCTTACAAGTATTATTGTAGATAAACAAAAAAAATCAGAAAAGTATTATTTATTAGGGAATGAGGTTTCTGAGTCCTTTTATGACGAATATAAATCTATTGTGGACAGTACAGCACCATTAATCCGTACAGACTATATTAATTTTGATAATAATTTGGATGAAATCTTAAGAAATTTTAATTCAAAAATCGATGGGAAAAAGGATTTAATTAAATTTTATCAAATAGATAACAGAGGGTTTGGAAAACAGTTTGGATTCATAAGTATTGATCACTTATATACGTTACCAATATTTGTGGTTGTCAATTTAATAACTAACGAAATTTTTGTCCTAGAAAATGATGAAACAATTTCTAGAAAGATCGTTTTTAATGCCAATAAGTTTGCATCAAATGTTAATCAAAGAGAATATAAATCTATGTTAAAAATCAAGAATACTTCCGGTCCTTGGGATTGTGAAAGATTAATAAATGAATTCAGTGATGTATTAACAGGAAGAGCAATAGAAATTTAGGATTCCCTTTATAAAATAGAAGCTTGCTTTCTTACTTTTGAGAAATATTTACTGATATCAGAAATGACTTTGATATCGTTTGTTAATATTCCTGCTTCGAAATTGTGGTTTTCAGAATGAAATGTACCATTCATTGAATGAACCACTACTATTTTATTATCAATTTTCCAAATTTTAGCGTGAATCTTGTTATCAATAAAAATTTTAATATTTTTTTTCTCTTTAAGAATATTCAGTGTTGGATCGGCCTCATTTTTAATACTTGGAAGATATCCTTTTCTATCCCTCGTATAAATGTTCACTTCAATCGTATTTGGGATGTTAATAATAGAATTTAGTATTTGACCTCTTCCTAAGTACGGGACCATTATTGAAACTTCTTCAGTTGCATAAAAAGGAAGTAACATCAAGCTTGTTTTGAGAGATTCACCTTCTAAAAATTTTACTGATTCTCCTTCATTTAAATTCAATTCAGAAGACATAAAAATATTTACCAATCCTTTAAAAGTTAAAAAAAATAATGAATATATAAAAAAAGCTAATGGAGTAATTAACAATAAATCTATTAGATTTATATATCTATCAGAAATGACTTGTCTTTTTTTAAATCGTTTATCTCTTTTTTTTGTTATAATTACTATCCATGGAGAGTTTTAAATCGTTCAGAGAAAACTTACCCTTTGTTGGAACCTGACTCTGTTTAACAACATCACGAGTGACGTTCCGACCTTTTTTCTTCGAAAAGCCTTCCTGTTTATTTTTCATTGCTTCTTCGGTTTGTTTCATAGATAACCCTATTCTATTTCTTTCTTTTTCAATTGAAATTATTTTTACTTTTACTCGTTCACCAGGTTTAACAATTTCAAAAGGATTATCAACAAAACGATTCGCTAATTCACTCACATGGACCAAACCATTAATTTTGATACCTATATCAATAAATGCGCCAAATGACGTAACATTCTTGACTGTTCCTGAAAGTTCCATTCCCTCTTCAAGAGAATCCATGTCCACAAGATTTGTTCTAAGAATTGGGGCTTGTAAATCTTCACGAGGATCTCTAAATGGCGATTTAAGTGCATTAATCACATCATTTAATGTATAATCCCCTGCTTTCTGAGATTGTGATAATAGGAATTTTTTGCGATCTAGATTATCTAGCAAATTATTTAGAGTGTTACGCTTTTCTGGAATCAAAATATCAGTTAGAGAAAAATTCAGATAGTTTAACAATAACAAGGCGATATCATATGATTCTGGATGTATTCCTGTACTATCTAGGGGATTTAATGGTTCATCAATGATTCTTAAAAACCCCGCTGCTTGTTCAAACGTTTTAGGACCTATTCCCTTAATTTTGCTAATTTCTTCTCTAGATTTAAGTTTTTCTTTTTGAACATGGTCATAAATAACTTGTGCTTGAGTTTTGGAGATTCCAGAAATGTAAGAGAGTAATGCAGGAGAAGCATGATTAATATCAACTCCTACACGATTCACTACCGATTCTACCACTTCTGTGAGAGTAGATTCAAGTCCTTTTTGTGGAATGTCATGTTGATATTGCCCTACACCGATGGATTTAGGATCTATTTTAACCAGTTCTGCTAAAGGATCTTGAACTCTTCTACAAATAGAAATTGTTCCTCTTAAGGAAACATCTAAATCTGGAAATTCTTCTGCTGCTAGTTTACTGGCAGAATAAACTGAAGCTCCTGCTTCTGATACAATTAAATAAGGAATATTGGCTTTTTGTCTAGCTGTTGATGAAACTACTATTTCTTCAGTCTCTCGAGATGCAGTTCCATCTCCTATTACTATTAGTGATATTCCATTTTCTGAGATAAGTTGATTTAATTTCGAAGTATCTTTATTTTTCTTTTCAGAATTATTGTCATGGAGATACAGTACATCAGTATTAATTAATTTTCCTCGAGAATTTACAATAGCTGTCTTACATCCAGTTCTATAAGCAGGATCGAGTCCCAAAATTGTATGTCCTTTGATTGGTGGAGTTAATAATAAATTTTCCACATTTTTAGCAAAAATAGCTATTGCATGCTTGAAAGCATCTTCTCTAGCTTCCAACCAAAGTCCAGCTTTGGCAGATGGAGCTAGATACCTAGTATATGCATGACTTATACTTTTAGACACATAGGTAGTAGATTCTGGTAAATCCTTGGATGTTTCATTTTCAGGGATAAAATTTTTCTTTAAATTATTTATTATATCTTCTCTAGAATCAGTATCAATCCTCTTATCTAAAATACCCTCTTTTATTGCTCTGTTAATAGCTAGTATTCTATGAGAAGCAATTGTTTTTATTTCTTCTTGATAATCAAAATAATCTTTATATACTTGTGCTTTTTCATCTGTAGGAGAAATTCCTTCACTTATTTTAACTTGAATAACCCCTGTTTCCCTTATAACTTCCCGAACATTATTTTTTATGTCCATATCATGACCAATTTGATCAGATAATATTTCAACAGCCCCTTGTAAAGCAGATGATTCATCCAGTATTTTAGAAGTTAAAAAAGGAGCGACTAATTCTTCTAAAGGAGTAGTATCAAGATTAATGATTTTTTCTGCTAAAGGTCCTAAGCCATTTTCCTTTGCTATGTCTGCTTTGGTCTTCCTGACTCTTTTAAATGGAGCATAGAGATCATTTACTTCTGAAATAGCTTTTGCTCGTATAAGTTGATCAATTAAAAGTGGAGTAAGTTTTTTTTGTTCATCAATACTACCATAGACATGTTTTTTTAAATCATTAAGAGAATTCAAGTAATCCCATTCATGTTTAATATCACGAAGCTGAATTTCATTAAGATTATTTGTAATATCCTTTCTATATCTGGCAATAAAGGGAATACTATTATCCTCTTCTAGAAGTTTGATAGTAGCTCCGATCTGTTGAGAAGAAATATTTAAATTTGTTGAAATAGAGGTTATAATCGTATCAGGTGAAAATAAAAAGTTAAAATCCATTTAATATCATTTCCTAATTTTTAAACCGAATTTATAACTTTTGTCGGTTGAACCCATTTAAATAGTCATGAAAATATTATCTAAACAAGCCTGGTTTTAAGATAATAAAAAATTTTATCTTTTGTAATATAGAGATTTAATTTTTATTAAAATTCGTATCAAAAACCTGTTTATCAGACAAAAAACATGAATATTTATTTTATCAATTTCCTATATCAAATAATATAAAAATGATGAAATCTGGAAGAATAAACGAAATGATTAATAGTAAACTATTTTCGAAATTGAGGAAAAATTTTACTCTATTATTCTTTTTACTCCTAATTTTGGGGACGTATCCTACTTATTCAAATAGTAAATACAACAGTGATTTAATAACAAAGATAAAAAAGTCAGATTGAATAATCAAGTTAAATTATCTTTCAAATTTCATTTTCAACTACTTGATATCAAGTTTAAGAAATAACCACACGTATTTAATTTTTTTTTTAATCATTTTTGAAGAAATAGGAAAGTAAATTTACTAAAATAAAACTTAAAGTCATTGTAAAAACTGAGATTTTATTATAGGAGATATATTGTTGGTTTAGGTTTAGTAAATAAAAATATAGAGAAAATTCTTAATTTTTTCTTTCTATATTTTGTCTGAGGTTGGAATGTAATGAAAAATAATAAATTGAAAATGATCTTAAAAACAAAGAAAAAATTAGTATTAGTGATTTTTATATTATTTTCTCTTGGAACATATCCTACGTATTCTAATATGAGATTAAATAGCGAAACCTTATTGAAAATTAAGAATAATTCCTAATTAACTTAATAAATATTATATGTTTCTTATGTATATAATTCGTGAAATTTTTGTTGTATTCCATAAGTTTATCATTGAAGCTATATTTAAATCGAATCTACCATTAATGATTCTTTAAAGACAAATATTGGGATGAAAAACTAATGGATGCAAAAATGAACTATTTAAGATTGTTAACAAATAAATATAAAGAAATGTGGAAATTTTATAGTGAAATTCTTGAGTTAAAACCCAGATTTGATGAAAAAGATGGTGTTTATGAAGAGTTCGAAACAAAAGATGCAAAATTATCTATTTATGATAAAAAATTCATGATAAATGAAATAAATGAAGTTAAAGAAGCTGGAAATGTTTCTAATGATCAATTTGTTATTATTTTAGCAGTTGAAAGTGTTGATGATGTTTATAATAACCTAAAGAACAAAGGAATTGAATTCGTCGTTCCACCAGTTAATAGAAAAAATTGGTCTGTCAAAACTGCACACTTTCGTGATCCCGATGGGAATTTGATCGAAATCAATCAACCTCTTACTAATAATTAAAGAATATCAATAGGTTCATGATTTTAATAATCTAGAATCTTGAAATATGGAATTTACTTGATAAATAATTTGTTCACAACCCCAAGGTGTAGAAATATTGATAATTTCAAATTCTAATTTAAATTCTCTCTGGTTTAAGTTAGTTAATTCTCTATTAGCATAAAATAATGATCTGCCAGAGGTATTCTGATCATTTTCAAGTACAAAAATTTTTTTCGTTATAAAATTCACTACAATTAATAGAGGAATTAAAAACAATTGATCAATACCTGTAAACAGAACTTTTTTCAACTTGCCAGTAGTCTCCATTACATAAAGACGGATTATTTCCTCGCTTGGCTTGTGATCACGGTTTATTTGAAATTCTTCTAAAATTTCATTTAATAATGGATCAAATCCAGATTTCACAGCAGATAAATTAAAAATACCATTCGGTCTTTCTAATGTCTTTTTAAATTTATTTAGGAAAGAATTTGAAATATTAAAAGCTAACGAAAAGTATTTTTCTGAATAATCTTTTTTTTCCACAATAACACTCGTTAATATATTTTTTTTCGAGACAAGAAAAACAACATAATCCTCAGTAGTAAAAGATGATAACCCACCAAGAGAAAGAGTGTTAAAAAATCCTTTTAAAGCAGATAAAAAAGCAGAAAAAAGATCTTCTTGGAGATTCTTTAATTTTTGGGAAAATAAATTAATTCCAGATTCTGAATGTAAAATTAATATTGCAGTAATAACCATTGTATTGTTAACCGGAGTTATTTTATTTTTTGATATGCAATTTATTTAAAATTTATTAAATCATTTAATAATTTTATTGAACCTGATATTATTGATAGATATTCACCACCAGGGATTTCCATTTTTTCAAGTGAATAGGATATCAATAAAAAACTTCCATCTGGTAAATAAGAAGTAAAAAAAAGTTGATTTTCAAGATGAGATAATGAATATAAGGATCTATCATTGTAAAGTCCTTCAATATTTTTTGATAATTCTTTTTTCTTTTCAATGTTTGTATCTACTTTATGAGAACTATTATAAATTACCTTATTATTAATATCCAATAATAGAATTTCTTGTAAATGCTTTTGAAATTTTAAACAATGTTCATGAATTATGTTATTATAAGATTTAGGTTCATCTGTTAATTTGCTTATGATTTTTTCCATAGTATTGATCGTTGAGTTATCAAAAACGCTGGTTTCATAAAAAGTTACATTTTCTAATTTACTTTGCATAAAAAATCCTTTCATTGTTCTTATATGACTATCTTCCTTACTTTTATCAATTAAGTCCATTTTATGTAAAAAAATGACTGCTTGCGCGCTAGGGGAATATTTTCTTAAATTCTCAATTGCTAACTCTAAATAATATTTGCACAGAGAAAGCTCTGAAACTTTTATTATATCCACTACATAGATCATTACAGCAACGTTAGTGAAAATAAAATTTGCTAAACTCCCTACGAATCTTTCTAGGAAAGATTTTTGACCACCTAAATCAAAAAGAGAAATCTTTCTTCCATACATAGTATAAATCTTTCTTTTATATCCAATTGTAGCATTAAGTGGGTCATCTTTCTTTGGAACGTAACCTTCAGCAGAAACCCTGACGATTGTGGTTTTTCCTGATTCAGCTAGACCCATGATAATGATTTTTTTCATTTGTTCACCAATATAAGTGAATATTAATGCTAAACAACTAAAAACTTATATTCTTAGTTTAGAAATAGACTTTGATATAAAAATTTTTAATGACAAATATTTAATTCAATTAATTATAAATAGTTAATAAATTCATCTTTCCTATACTTGTTATTAAAAATAAAAAATATCGATATGCATCTAATTTCAAAGAAAATTCGTTTTGTGAATTGCTAATAACTTTTCTTATAATATTACATAAAAAATGTGTTTTAAAGAGCATGAATTGTCAACATTATTTCGTATAGAATAAAATCTAAATGTGTGTTAATAAATATAATTTGGAATGGGAATTATAGAATAATTTAGAGGACTACTATCAAAGAAAAGATAAATAGTAATTATGATATTTTATAACAATAAAGGTCCTGGTGGAATTATTTGAAAAATTTTACTAGAATTTTGTTAATATAAATAGTCCTAAAACAAATAATGCTTCTGAATTGTTTCATATTATAAAAAATAAAAAATTAAAATCGAATGCAATTCCAGAAGACGATTCAAAGTCTTCGATGCCTGAATTATATAATAAATTCGAAGATTTAATAAGAAAAACATTTTAATCGTTGAAAGTTTTTCATTAGTTGTTAGTTAAATAAACCAAGGATAATGTTGGTTCAATTACTGAATCTGACATCCCAAAATGTGTGATAAATCTCCAATTATTTCTGAGAAATTTTATTAAACTTTTTTGAAGTAGATTCTTCCTTTTTTTACTTAAAAATTCAATTTCTTGAATAAATTTTTTTGTAATACAGTTAAAATATTCCATTAAATGAAAAAAAATAATTTTATATTTTGTGTTTTTAAACATATCCTCATTAAATGAAGGTTGGAGAATGATATCAAATAATTCTGTATTGATTAGATATAAAGAGTTATCTAACAACTGAGTTTTTTGAATAGTAAACTTAAATGAGAAGTAGAGCTGAGAAATCATTGTAATAAAATAGAACAAATCAATTCTTATCAATAATTCATTTTTTTCTGATAATTCGTAAAAATACTTTCGAACCATAGCTTCTAACTCCTTTTGTATATTGACTGTTGGAACGAAGCTTAGATCATCAATTAAAAATAGTTCACTCCAATAA
>MDVS01000011.1 GCA_001940645.1 Candidatus Heimdallarchaeota archaeon LC_3 | reverse complement strand
GTGCCTGCTGCAACCCATAGGCCCTGAATCAGTGTCTCAGGATTCAACTGGGGGATACTACTACTCATAGCCCCTACCGATAAGGCTACGTGGGCCATTACCCCACGCAATACCTAATCGGACGCAGTCTCGTCCTATGGCGTGTATAACCATGCTTATACTCCTTTTACCACCGAAGTATTCCAACAGACGGTGATTATCGATGTTTATCCCCAGTTTGCCGGGGTTATCATCAACCACAGGGTAGATTGACTACGCGTTACTCAGACTTGCCCGGAGCACAAACATAGACTGTGCTCTCAGTTGCATGACTTAATCTCATCCCGATAGCAGCCACCTCCGGCAGCATCAACCGGTATCATAGCTATATATCTTATTTAGATAAAATAACTGTCCCCTAGCAAGTAGAGGAAAAAGATGCTTTGGAGTTTCGCTATCGCATTTGAGCTTACTTATTACAATTGATCGTAACGTTATCGCGCCACAATGACTGTCCACCAATGCACTTTTGTCGTCTTATGACTTTTCCTTAATGTCATAATTCTATTTACGCGTTTCCATTTTTAACATGATGGTTTATCATTATGTTTCGATTTTGCTGGTCACAATGAAAAAACATTTTGAAAAGCTATTTTTTCAGTGCTACTCTCTTTCAGCGGTGAGCATCCGCATCGTGCTGATAAAAACCTTCGAATCCAACTTCACGAATTACGTTGGTTCTGCATCTCGTTTTTGGTTAGCTTTAATAAGCCGAGCATAATTGTCTTCGTGTCAATATATAAATACATTCATCAAATCAGACAACCAAGCAAATGTTTTTTTGGGTGGATTAGTCTTCCTGTTGATATCTCCAATAGCATTTTTATGGTTTTTGATACATTGTATTCAATTTTTTATTTTGTTTTTTTATCAAACAGATTGTTCTAGTTTTTTTTTACGGTCGTCTTTTTCAATCTTCTTATTAAGAAAATTTGTTGAAAAAAGAAATTAAACATAAATTTGGTATTATTTTCCTCTATTATGATAAATTATTCTTTATTTCTTGTTTAAAGCTTAATATTTCACGAAAATCTTGATCTGATATTGATCTTCCGTCCTTTCTATATAATTCTAATGAATCTGATCCTGATTTTATAATACGATATTTTTTTTCAATATTTTTATTTTGCTGAATTTGGTTTTTAGAAAAATTTCTTAATTTTACAAAGTGATTATATCGTTGAATTTTAGGTTTCGATTCAAGATATTTTCGTGTAGAAGGTACTGCGTAGATTCCTCCAATTAAAAAGATAATTCCTATTCCAATAATCCCAAAACCTACAAGATCTATACTTTCAGAAACAGGGGGTCCACATTCCCATAAACGAGGAATTTCTATATTTCTCCAATTAGTTTGAGGATCTAACGTTAATAAGGAAAGAAATCGAAATCGTCCTTCAATTGCTAAGCAAGATTCAAAATAATATTCACCTCTGTAACTCCATTCTTCTAAAGTATCAGAAACTACATTTGAAAAAACAATAACTAATTCTATCTTTGTCCAATTAGAATTAGGTATATTAATGGAACGAATTTCTAATTCTGGTTCAAAATTAACATAAATGTTGTAATTATTACAAAATTCAAAAAAAATTGTATGAATATTCTCAGGAAAAATTCGACCAGGAGTCGCTACTCGATAAGGTTCTGGTTGATCACAAATTGGGGGAGTTGATAAGGGTGCATTAAATTCCAGAAGGAGCTGAAGTTGTTGTAGGAAGTTCTTGATATGGATTTGCATGAGTAATGTATGAAATATTTGGAAAAACCAAATAAACAAACATGCTAGTGATGATGAGAAGGGAAAGTGATATTTTTCGATTAATCCTCATAATTATGATTTTTCTTAATCCATATTTGAAGGTCTGGATAATTGAATTGACTAATTTTATTATTGAGTGTTAAGTGTTCAAGGCCATAAATGTGGTTACAATGGAAAATCCTGAATAAACACAGAATATTTGAATAAATAAATAAAAAATTAGTCTTTCAAGTGTTGGAGTAACATAAACTGCTTTGAATGTTAGGATTTGAAATGCTAAATACAAACCAGCAAATAACAAGGTTAGAATTATATTGAAATTTCCATTTAAATTTGTAAAACTACTATAGAAAGATGCTAAGTCATGAAAGTTGGTGAAATTCTTTATTGTCAGAAAAAATGGCTCTAATCCTAGTAACAATCCTAATGCGCAAGACTGAAGAATTAATAGAAGAGAAGTTTTTCTATATTCACTCTTAATCAAAATAACCCGTTGTTGAAGAGCCTGTTCGAGTCGAGATTGGGTATATGACAGTAGATACAAGTGATTAATGGTACTTGATACATCAATAGAACTACCATTTTTTACGAATTCTAAAACCAGCTTTATATGTTTAAATATTCCACTTGGAAGCAAATTTTTTAGAATTTCTGATGGGGTTGAGATTCCAAGCATCAAAGAGGTAAGCATTTGTTTTATCACATCTTTGTTTAGATTAAAGTGATTTGAGTTAATATTTTGATGTTTTATTTTTTCATTCGAAAATTTTGCTAATCCCTCTAAATGTATCTTTTTATCATTATACAATTTGAAAATAGTATATTTTATTGCGTTAGCAGCATCAGGGTCTACTTGAAGGTTATTAGCCAATTCTTCCATAAATGAGGCAGCAGACAAGCTGTTTGGAATAAAATTGTCAGAAAATCCGAATTGTTTCAAAAACTTTAGACTAAATGGATCTAAAATATGAAAAAGAATAGTTATTAGAACCATGTACGATATTAATATTAAAAAAAATTCCCAAGTCTTAAAATCTAAAACTAAAAGCAAGAAAAAACTAAATAAAGGGAGGATTGTAATTGTGGCTGATATAAGTGAACTCCACGTAATAAAAAATTTGTTATAAAGATCAATTTGATTTTCTAAGTTTCTTTGCAAATAATTTTCATTATCATTTTTTCCCAGTCTACCACTATGCCAATCATCAATTATTTTTTGAAGTGAAGAAACTAGTAAAGTCAAATTCATTTCTTCTATCAACAATATTAATGCTTCTTCAGGATATTTACCTTTAATAAGATGCATTTGCATAATATTAAAAGATGTTTTTTTAATTGGATTAGAAATTGACTCTAAAAAATAATCCACTGCATATTCCATTGATTGAGTTGTTTCTAAAATTAATTTAAACTCATGTATTAAAAAAATACCCAAAAAATTAAGATTTCTTATGTCAATCAAAATTTTATATCTTAATAATTCGTTTACAAATAAAAAAGGTAACCACAGCAAAATTAGTAAAAAAATCAGTAAAATAAAATTATTGAAAATAATTCCTGTTATGAAAACAAAAATTGATAATAAATACAAAAAAGAAATGATTTTAGAAAAATTTTTAATAATAAAATTAATTAGAGTTTTTTTTTTATAATTATCAACTAATAGTGAAGAAAAAAAAATATCATATCTACTGAAAAAACTAAAATTTCTCATCTATTCACATATTGCTCTTAAAAATTTTAAATTAGTTAATCTTTGATAATTATTTATTTTATTTATTCACCCTAACATTAACAAAAAAAAATATGAAATAGTTTTATGCAAAGATATCTGTTAAAACCACATTGAAAGTGATGAGTTTTTAATGAAACTTTGTTTAATCTTTACATGAATAGTCGATTGAGTCTCAGATTTAAAATTATTATCTTAGGGGAGGGTGGTGTCGGAAAGACAACTTTATCAAAAAGTTTTGAACAAAACACATTATTTCAAACTACATCTCAAACCATAGGGGTTGAGATTCATATAAAACATCTTCAATTTGATAATTTTCCTTGTACCGTTCAATTATGGGATTTAGGAGGCCAAGAACATTTTAAAAAAATGGGTATATATCCTCAATTATGTCAAGGAGCTCATGGTGCTCTTATATGTTTTGATTTAAGCGATTTAGACACTTTCAATAAATTAAATCAATGGGTTGAATTCTTACCAGTTAAAACTCCTTTTATATTAATTGGTACAAAAGCAGATTTAGAAAAATCTGATAACTTTCTTGAAAAAGAAATAATCGAATGGAAATTGTCGAACAATTGTGACAATTATTTACGAACGAGATTTGATGACTATAAAACAATTAAAAACGCATTTACTGCATTAATTTCAAAAATCATTCAAAAGAATTCGCAAGAAATAAATAATTTAGAAAATACGAATCTTAGCGGTTTTACATCTTTTCAATCTTTAAATGGAAAACCAAGTGATCTTTATCAGGAATCTGATTCAAGAAGAGAAATTAACAATAAAAAAGAGACCGGTACCATTTTAATTCGTTAGCGATGATTTTATATGAAAAGCAGTGAATTTATTGGGAATGATTCTCAGAAAGAAATAATTTTTCAATGTCCTATTTGTAAAAGGCATCATAAGGTAGCTATCAGTTTAGAAGAACTCCAAAAAGCTAAATTTCAATTAAAACTTGTCCAAAAAGCATATGGACATGAAGACTTTGGACAAGTAATAATTCTCCATATTGATTGGGAATCACGTATAAGAAGAGTTACTGCTTATAATTTTCTTGATAATCCTAAATCTGCATTACAAGAAGACAAAAAATATATTAATTCCTTCACGAGGAAAAACTTAAAACAAATAAAGCAAAAATTACCAGATTCTAATGAATTATATAAAAAAATGTCTTTGGATTTAATTAAACCTTGGAAAACAAGTAGAGCTGATAACCCAACTCTTTCTCTTGACACGTTAATTAAATCAATGGTTAAGTCATCAAAAAATAAAAAAATTTTATGAAATCTTATATCACAAATAATATTTTTTGGAGAAGAAGACCATTTCAACAATTAAAACTTTATCATGCAATAAAAAGAAATTTTTTTCAGGGTTAGAAAGTAAAAAAAATAAAGAAATCGATGACGACTATTACAATGTTATAGATAAATATAAAGTTTTTTTTTATGATGTAGAAATTTTTAAATCGAAATGTAATAATCAAAATAAGGACACTACTTATTATAGAGCTGAAATCAACTCTGAAGAATATTTTCCTTCTCAAAGAGAAATAAGGAGATTATTTGTCGATTATGTTTCAGTAAATCAATTTAATTCTTTTAAAAGTTCCAAAATATCAGAAATTTGGACATTTAACAAAATTTATAATTTAATTGAAGAATTTATTGAAAAAAATTATAATATTTCAATTAAGGAAAAAAAAAACCTTTCAATTTACTTATGGATAATTGTGATGCAATTTCAAAAAATTGCTCCATTATTACTTGATGATTTAATTAATGAGATTTATTTATTACCTAAAAATAGAAATCCGATCATCGATCATAGTTTACATGGAAGAATTTCTTTTTTTTACACATATTCTCCCTTGGAGGTAAATTATATAATAAAAAAGATTGCTAGAGAAAATAAAAAAGATTTGACAATGATTAATCCTTCTTTTAAGGGAGATTTTTACTTTAAACCATTTTTCTCAATAAGGATAACTGGTGATATAAAACCATATTCGTTTGAAGGTCCAACAGCTAATATTAGAAAATTAAGAACTATCCCCTTTTTGTTAAAAGATTTAGAAGAAAATAATACTATTACTAAAGAAGTTTTCGAATTTTTAAGTTACTTAATCTGTATTCCAGTGAATATGACAATAATTGGGCCTCCAAACTCAGGTAAAACAACTTTACAGACATGTTTACTTAATTTACTACCAAATTTTTGGAGAATAATATCATTTGAACAAACTTTGGAATTTATTCCACAAGAAAATCAACATCCTCATCTTATTCGTTATAAATTTCCAAATTATCAAGGATCTAATGTTAAAATGACAATTTTTAGCCAGTTAAGTCATTTACTTCACCGTTCCCCCGATTTTGTTAATCTAGGTGAAATAACTAATTCTCAGGAAGCTTTTGCTTGGTATCAAATATTATCATCTGGAATCATAAGTATGCAAACCTTACATGCTGCAGGTATTCACTCAATAATATCTAGAATTAAAAACATTTTAGAAATTCCTAATGATTTATTAATATCTTCTTTTCCTCATATCTTTGTATTCATCAATAAAAAATGGTTGGGAAAAAAAATACAGAGAAGAGTCGAATCTATTGGGGAATTAGTTTCAAATAACATAAATGAAATTACCATCAGCCCAATTTTTCAATTAAATCCAAAAAACAATAAATTAGTTATGATAAAATCACTAGAAAATCTTAAAATTTGGGATTATTTATTTGATAAATCTAAATCTGTTCATTTATATGATTTAAAAAAGCTAATATCTATCAAATTATGACGAAGACCAAAAATTAATTATCGAAGAACTACGTCATTTTTTTTAATTATAATAAACTTTTAACGGTATTCATGATTACACTTTGAAATTAGAGGGAAAATTTTCTTTTATTTTCTTTTTATTTTATTATTTGGAACTAATTGTCGAAAGATTGTTTATAAAAATTTTTGATTAGAATTAAAAAATTAAAAAATAACGTCTGAATATAAATTGCGTTATTAAAAAAGTTTGTGAATACTTTATGAGTAAAAATGATACCAATACTGATAATACAACAAAATCTCCAAAACAAATACCATCGCTACCATGGATACCTTTATTGAAATTACCAAGAATGAATTTTCGAAGACCTAAAATTCAAATGCCACATAATGCACCTCATCAATATATAACGATATTATTAGTTGTATTTTCTGCATTTTTATTAGCTGGCGGTATTTATAATTTAGCAGAAAAGAATGTTTTACCTCTTGGATTTACTGAGTCAGGATATCAACCAATATTTCCAGGATTGAATGATCAATTTCTTGTGGAATCTTTCTCAATTCTGATTTTTGTATTATTAGGAACTTTAGGCATCTTTCTGCTTAGACAAACAACTGTAGCTGCAAAAGAGGGAGAACCAGCATCTTTCATGCTAGTTTTAGGTGTTGTGTTAATAGTTGTAGGAATAACTTCAGCAATTCTAATGATTCAGTTAAAAATTGGACCTATATTTTAATAAACTTCTTGAAATCATTTTGAATCCTAATCCTATGAACGACTCTAGTATATTAGAGAATGTTAAATTTTTAGATGATGAAGCTACTGCAGATGTTGCATTCATTGCTTCAGGTAAATCTTTAGATGAGGCATTTGCTAATGCAGGTTTAGCATTATATCACACCATTGTAGATTTAAATCAAATTGAAGTTAATATTAATTTTCACAGAGAATGGAAAGCAGAAGATCTAAAAGGATTATTATATGATTTTTTGGATGATTTAATATACTTTTTTGATACAGAAAGACTATTATTGTCAATTATTAAGGCTGAAATCATTAAAGAGAATGAAAATTTATATTTACTTAAGATTGATGGCGGGGGTGAATCTTACAACTTATATAAGCATGACTTTAACGTTCATATAAAAGCAGTTACGTTTTTTGGAATGGAAATTGGTCAAAAATATGTAAAAGTCACTTTAGACATTTAAAAACACTTTATTATTAAATAGTCTTTGAAATCTCTAATAAAATTTTAGTTAAATTAAAACAGCATTAGGAATTTGTTGAAAGAAAAAGTGCGAATTAGTTGAAAGAGAACTAAAAAGCTTAATGCATCATGAAATATCCCTCTTTTATTTCTATTTATTACATTGACAACTTTTTCGTAAGATTAATAACGTCATATGTTTTATGAGACGAATTGATAAATTATTTATTCTTACGATAGACGTTAGAAACTAAGCGATAAAGATTATTTCGGTGATTCCTGATATCGGAAAAGCCTAAAGTATACATTAATGAAACTAAAACAAAATAGGAGCTTATTTAAATGGCTGATTTAGAAAGAGTGAATTTAGTTATTACTGGTCACGTTGATCACGGTAAAAGTACCAGTTTAGGACACATGCTATTTCTTTTAGGACAGATTCATGATCCAAAGAAAAAACGTGAAGCATGGCGTATAGCAGAGCGATATTTTATTGATAGTCGTGATGAGGGTATGGGATCATGGAGTTATGCTTGGATTCTAGAACCTCTAATGGATGAAAGAAAAAGAGGATTAACAATAAATATCAGTTTTCAAGAATTTAAAACACAAAAATATATCTACAATTTAATTGATGCCCCTGGTCATTCAGATTTCGTTAAGAATATGATTACAGGAGCTTCCCAAGCTGATGCAGCAATTTTAGTCGTTAGTGCTAGAAAGGGAGAATTTGAAGACGGTATTGCTACTGGTGGAGAAGCCAAAGGAAGTAAATATGCTAATGTTATTGGTATGACTATGGAACATATGCTCTTATTAATCTCATTAGGTATTACAGACATTGTAGTTATGATTAACAAGATGGATACCGTTAATTGGGATCAAAAGCACTTTGAAGGGATTAGAGACCAAATTTCAAAACGTATGTCATTAATAATGAATCATATTAGAATTGAAAATGCAGAAGAAAAAGTTAAGAATATGCAATTTGTTCCTACTTCTGGTTTATATGGAGTCAATATGTTACCTAAAGATATGACTATCAAGAATATTGATAACCATATTAAACAAACAGAAGCTGGTAAGGGAAATGCAGATTTTATTGCTTCACTTAAAGAAGAAAAAATTGAGATTGAAAAGCAATGGCCAGATTGGTATTCTGGTCCATCATTGCTTGAAGCTTTGGATGGTCTACCATCTCCAGCTAAAAAGAAAGCTGCTTTAATGAAATTATCATTAAGAGTTCCTATTCAATCCAGTTTGACTATTCCAGGTGTCGGTAATGTTTTAACCGGCAGAGTGGCTACTGGAGTTATGAAAACAGGACAAAAAGTAGTGGTAAGTCCCACAAAACAAACCAATGATCCTGTACATATTGAAGTAAAATCGATTGAAGAATTTCACAAACAGATAGACCAAGCAATAGTATCTGATAACATCGGATTTAGTATTAAATCTAAAAATGTTGGTGCAAAAGATATTGTAAAAGGAGCAGTTGTATCTGATGCAAAAGATCCAGCTAAGGTTCTTTTACCAAATAAAGATGGATTTATGGCAGTAGTCTTAATCATTAGATCTTTAGGTAAAAAAGGTAAAGAAAAAGATAAATCATGGAGTTTCCATAAAGATTATGCACCTGTAATCCATGTAGGAACAGCTCAGGTAACCTGTAGAGTTATGGAAATCAAAACATTAGATGGTGCTTCAACAGATGGATTGTCTGCAAATCAAAGAGGTATGGTTTGGTTTACTCCTGTTCAACCAGTAGTAATTGAACCTTTAGCTAAATGTGCACCTCTAGGGCGTTTTGCAATCAGGGATTCTGGTAAAACTGTTGGTGTAGGAATCGTTGATAAAGTTGAATATTCTAAATATTGATAATCGATTAAAATTTTAATAGCTTAATCAATTTAATTTTTATTTATACTTTTATATTACTTTTAATTCTCACTATTTTTTAAAAAATGACTATATATTTATCAATTATAGCTATTTAAAAGGAAATAATCAAAAAGTTTACATAAAGTAATTCCAAATTTCTTTTCATTGTTAATACAAATTTTAATAAATGAAAATTATAAAATTTGTTAATCTTCTAAGGAATGAGATATCTTTTAAGAAAATTATATAGAGAATGAATTTTAGAGGTATTAGAGATGAATGATTCTTCATTTTCAAAAGAAATTAACCAAAATATCATTAATTATCTTAAAGAAATAATTTATAATCAAAACGAAAAATTTTTTGGATTAGAACAAAGATTAGATAAGTTATCAAAACAATTGGATCAATTAAAAGATGATATTGGGAAAGAGAAAGTTAGAAAAAGGCAATCTTTAGCACAACGTATTCAAGAAGACATAAATTCGATTGATGAACCTTCAGAAGAAATTTTTCGAAGAAAAACTCACTCTATGGAAAAAATTTCTTCTGAACCTATAGATAGCTCTTTAATTTCCAAGGATTATCAGTTTCAAACTCAAGATGAAATTAGAAATGTAAATTCCGAAGAAATGTTACAAGAATTTGCAAACTATCATAAAAAAAAGACCCTAGTAGAAACAAAAGCTATTAGAACCTATTTAACAAAATTAGAAAGGGTAATAAATGAAAGTTGGGAAAAAACTCTAATACTTTTTCGAGATATGCAATACTTACAGTTTCTTGATCTTGGGTTAACAGTTTTACATGGTATAATCGAATATATTTATGTGACTCATTTTCGAAAAATTCCAGAAAACACGTTAGATTATTACTCAAAGGCTAAAAATATCGCAAGTGCTGGTGTATTCAAAGATTTGAATTTGTTAGAAAGAATGGAAACCGTTTTTTCAGATAAACAATCAAAAGACAAGCCAGTTCTTGCTAAAACAGTTATCCTCGGCTGGTTTGAACGTTTGGATAAAATTTTTATGAATTGGAAAGATCGCGTGCAATCTAGTTAATAATGTGGACGATTATTCTTCATCTAACTGACAATTCTTACACAATTCTCCAGAAGAATTTCGTAATCGGATTTGATTAGATGTACTTGGAACGTATTCCCACTTATCTCTAAATTCATCATCAGTTATTTTCATTCCGCAAGATGTTCGCATGTATTTTCCAATACCATAATAAAAATGACGTTTTCCTTCTCTAAATGATGAAGGTTCTTTCATTGTCTTCAATGTACTTGTGTGAATTTTCTTTTTACCAATCAAAGCTCTGAAAATTACGTGTGCTAACAATCGGTTACTTGAGTTTGGTGAATATTGAGTACCTTCAAAGGTTTTTACTAATTCTACTTGGCCATTGTTAATTAAGGTATCTAAATCAAAACGACTCATTTTCATTGCGGTGAGAGATCTGTAAAACACTGTTTCTGGATTTTGAATAGCTTTTCGAATAGGTAATAACCCTATATATTCCGAGGAAGTAAGAGGATCTGATTGAGACACTGTTAATACAAAATTATCTTGAAATTGTGTTGAAAATTTTGAATCATCAACTTCTATAAAAAAATATAGTTGATTGTCTTTTATTTCTGATATCATAACAATTAATTACTCCAAATTTAAACCATAAATGTTTTTATCAAATAGTTTTAGAAAAATTGAAATTTTATTTGATATGATAAGAGTAATGATTAAATCACTCAAAGAATATGGAGATGACTCAAAGAAAGCTTAAAATAAAAATTAAGTTATTTTGTTTATTTTTGAAAATTATATCAAATATCCAAATTAAAAGAAATAATTAATGATCGATTTGGTTTTTCTTTTGCAAAGTATCATTAATTTGTCTTTTCAACGTTCTGGACTCTTTAATGTCAAAAAATTCTTCAGTTGACATGATAAAAATGTTTTTTGTATTAATATTATCTTCATCAATATTAGATAAATCATCTGAATCAATGAGCCAAATTCCTGTTTGATTTAAAAATTCAAATATCTTTGAAGATTTTTCAAGTCGTTTCTTATATAAATTTGGTTCAGTTTTGCTATCAACTACTCCCGTAAATACTTTTCGTGTATAAGTATCTTGATAGGGATTATTCATATCAGGTGATTTCTTATCTTGGTATGTAATAAGACCGTCCCAAGGTAAACTTTGAAACCAGAATTTATTAAATTTCAGCTTTTCTAGATGAGTATTAATTTTAATTTTCAAATCATTATTCGTTATAGAGTTTAAATCATTGAAGGTTTTATGATCAATATCCAAATCATTGTTGTTTGTCACAAAAAGTGCTAACGGCTTTCGTAGTCTCTTATCTATTTCTTGAAAACTCCTTTCTAATAAATTGTTTCCTAAAAATGTTACTATTTCTTTATATTTAGTTATAGTTGGTTTGATTGTTTCTTTTTGATAAGCAGTTAAGGATTGACGAGAAATATTCAGTTTTTGACAGATTTCTTGTTGAGTGAAATTCTCTAAAGATTTTACAAAATTTTCAAGTTCTAATCCATTGATTGAAACAAGTGGTTCATTTTTTCCCCTAATTGCAATTTGTGTTGGATTAATGTTGTTTTTTAATAATAAAGCTAAAGTTTTAAAATTTATCGATGAAATAGTATATCTATTGTAAACTATTCCGTTCTCTAGTTGCTTGTTTTTTGCATAGCGTGAAGCAATTAATAATGGCACTCCCCCACCAATATAACTCAATAATCGTATATCTTTTGACTGTTTATCTTTAAAAGTGTTTAAATTTCCCAAAATTTTCAAAAAAACTCTTATATTGGTCTTGTTATCTACTATATAATCTTTAATTCTTGTATCATTCGCTTGTTCAGCAATAATATCAATACAAGAGCTATTTTGAATCTTTGAAATTTTATAATTAGCTTCCTCAAAACATTCTTCTGTTTGTGAAATTAATTCTTGTCGTGTATATGAATCAGATTCAAAATTCGAAGAAAAAGACATGCTCTCTATCTAAATCCAATAATTATATTTTCTAATAGATTTTTCAGCAATTTATAGATAATTTCATTAAAGAAATAAAAATAAATTAATCTAGCTTACAATAGATTATCCCAATATTATAATTAAAAGCTTTATTTAAAATCAATTCGTTAATTACTATTATTTATCTTTAAAATTTTTTATTTCTGTTTTATTAGCAGATGCTTAATTAAAAATCTAGTAAACAAATGTTCCAGTCTACATCAAAGTTTTATTATTTAATCAAATATAAGCATTCATATAAAAATTAGTTGAAAAATGAAAAAAATGCTAGAAAATAAATTTCTAGTATTATAATTAAAATGATTACAAATATTAGATTCGGAGCAGATTAATTGAGTTCAAAACAAAAACGAGGAAAGGCGGGTAGAGGAAAACAAATTGATAAATGGAGTTTGAAACAATTTTTTACAATAGTATCACCAGATAATTTAGAAATAGGTCAAATATCTAAAGGAACACCAATCGGAGAGACAATTGGAACAGAGGAGAAAAATTTAATAGGTAGAATTCTCGAAGTACCTTTAAGTGATCTTACACAAAAGTATAGCTTAATCTACGTAAAATTACTATTTAGAATTACTGATGTAGTTGGAACAACTGCTAAAACTAAATTCTCAGGACATTCTTACGCTCATGATTATATAAGGAGCTTAGTGAAGAGGAGAAGAACAAGAGTTGATGCAATAGTTAATGTTACAACAAAAGATAACATATTAATTAGAGTAACCGCAACTGCATTTACTATTCGTCGAGCTAAATCTTCACATAAGCATGAAATAAGGAGAATCATGATAGAAATTATCACAAAAACTGCTGAAGAATTAGAATTCAGTGAATATGTCATTAAAATGATTAACGGAGACCTAAATTCTGAATTACTAGATAATTGTAGTAAAATTTATCCGTTAACACAAGTGGATGTTCAAAAATCCAAAGTCATTACAAAATGGGTTTAAATTCTTTTATATTATCAGCAGCTTTAGTAATTTCTTTTGCTAATTCAAAATGATTAAATAAATCATTTACGGTATTTTGTAACGTGTTTATTTTAGTTGGACCAATTTCATAACATAATGAATTATTAGATAAATTATATTCATTAATTAGATATTTACCTTTAAAATTTTGTATTTGATCCTTAAAAAGTAAAACATCACTGTTTTCATTTCTTATACTATCTGAGGAAATTTTTAAAATTTTTTGATCATCTTTTATAATTATTTTAATTTTAAAGAATTGGATAGGAATATTGTTTTTCAAATTCTTTTCCTCGGTTGAGTGGGATTTCTATTTATTATAAAACTTATTATTGAAAGATACGAAATCATTTTAGTTAAATGAAACTGAATAAATATGTAACTTTTCGTTTATTACTAATAATAAATGAGTAGTTCAATAAATAAAACAACCTCTATTCTATCGGAATGAAGTTTGGGGTATTAATAATGGCAAGAATACACGTACACCGGAAAGGAAAAGCAGGTTCGGAAAAACCAGTTTGGACACAGACTCCTCAATGGATTGAACATAATTCTGAGGAAATTAATAAATTAGTTATTGAAAAAGCACGTGAAGGACTTACATCTGCTCAAATAGGAGCTGTATTACGAGATCAATATGGAATTCCAGTAGTAAAAAGGCTAACTGGAAAATCGATAACGGATATTATGAAAGATAACAATTTACAACCTTCTTTCCCAGAAGATTTTGTAAATTTGGTTAGGAAGGCATATAATCTTCGAATTCATCTTGAAAAACATAAAAATGATATCCATGGGAAAAGGGGACTTCACCTTATTGAGTCTAAAATTCGGAGATTGGCAAAATATTACAAATCTAAAAAGGTTTTTGCAAACGACTTCAAATATACTCACGAAAGAGCTCCCATGTATATGAGAAAATAAATAAAAACTATTTCTACCTCTTTTCTTGAGAAATTTTCTTTATTAGGTTTAAATTTCTATATTTAATCTAAAGTACTAGGTTGATTTAAATATGAAAATTACATATCCTGCAATTTTTCTTAATTGTAAAACATATGTTGAATCAAGTGGCGATAAAGGAATTAATCTCGCAAAAATTGCTAATAAAACCGCTAAAGAATACAACTGTACTATTATTATTATTCCACAGCATCCTTTACTAGCTAAAATTGTTGATGAGGTTGATATTCCAGTGTTTTCTCAATCAATTGATGCTAGAGATGCAGGATCACATACTGGTTGGATAATACCAGAAAATTTGAAATCTATAGGGGTTGAAGGAACACTAATCAACCATTCAGAACATAGAGATACTATAGCAAATATAGAAAGATCAATAAATTTGTGTAAAGATCTTAGTATGTACAGTTTAGCTTGTTCCAATAATGTTCAGACATCGTTAGGTCTGGCTGCTTGTTTGCCAGATGCAATAGCAATGGAACCACCGGAATTGATAGGTAGTGGTATTTCTGTTTCCACAAAGCCAGAAATTATCAAGGAAACAATTTTTTTAATAAAAAAACACTTTAAAGAAGTTAAAACCATTGTAGGTGCTGGTGTATCTAACCAAAAAGATGTTTCGGATTCCATAAAACTAAATGCTGAAGGAATTTTACTTGCATCAGCATTCGTAAAAGCAAAGGATCCAGAAAAGATTTTAATTGAAATGGTTGAAGGATTAAATAAGAAATAAGCGGAAATTTCAAAGGATAATAATTAAAGATATCATTTTTGATTAAAAGTCGTCTTCTTCGTTATCATCTGTCTCTGGCAATATTGCTGAATATATAAGAATCAAGGCTGCTGAAATTAATCCTAAAATGAATATAATTATTGTTATAAGTTCTGGGTCAATGATAGGGGCCATCATAAATCATCATTAAAATTTTAAACTAATTTAAGAATTTAACTTGATTTTTATTAATTTATTAAAAAGAAAAAATCTTCGCGTTATAATTGTTGTTTTTCGTATTTCAAAATTTCATTTTCGATAGTATTATTGTCATAAGGATTTCCAGTTATTTCTTTCTTTCTTATTTTAATTAAAATTGGATGATTTACTGCTTCACCAACCAAAAATGCCTCGCCAACTTCTAAATCAGGCAGCATGTTTTGTGTATCACGATCAATACCTTCTGATAGCCTTCCTATATAATCTAAATCATAGGGATTTTTTATTTTCATTATCAAGTGTGAATTGCATTGACTCAATGCTGTACTTGAAAGTTTTACTGGTCTTTGACTTATCAGACAAAGAGCCGCAAAAAATTTTCTCCCTTCTCTTGCAATTGTCTCGATTATATTTTTAGATATGGAACTTTCTTGTTCAGGACAAAATTGATGTGCTTCCTCTATTACTAACAAAAATGGAGAAACTTTTTTATCGCGTCTTAATTCGAAAGCCTTTCTAGCTACATATGCACAAATAATTTGCTTTTTCCTTAAAGAATGGATATCAGATAAATCAATAATTGAAATTTGACCAGGATTAAGTAATTCTTCAATTATTGGGAAATTTACTGACCCAAAAATTCTAAATCTAAAGAGCCCATCTAACCATCCTAGAAGAGATTCGCGTGTTCTATTATTTAAAATAGAACTGTTTTCAACTTCTAGAATGATATCCATAAACGAATGTAAGCTCTTATTTTTCTTAAGTTGATTTATTATTCTATCAAGTTCTCGTACTTGTACAGCTGAAAAATCAGGGGAATATTCTCGAATTTGCCATGCTGTAATTGATTCAGAAGAGATAGAAAAATATTTCCCAGGATAAACTGTTACCAATGAATTAAGTGAATTTTTCACAAAATCAGTATTTGCTAAATAGGAATATTCACCATGAGGATCAATAATAATTATCGGGAGTCTTCCTAAATTTTTTGGTCGTTTGATTATTTCCTCTAATAATACACCAGTAGTATAACTTTTTCCTGCACCTGAAATTGCTAATATTGCTAAATGTTTTCGTAATAATTTTGAGAAATTTAAAATGACTGAAGTTTTACCAGAAACTAGATTTCCTAAATTAATACCTGCTTTCTCACTTGAAAATCCAAAAAAATCTTTTAATATTTCACTTCTTGCCTTATAAATTTTTGAACCAGGATTTACAGGAGAGAGTATTCTTTTGGCTCCATCTTTACTAAAAACACCGATAGGATTCAAAATTAGAAAAGTAGTATCCCATTCTTTTATAGGAAACAAGTCTTGATTTAACCTAGAATAAGATTCTTGTTCTTTTAGAACTCCTGCATTCGAATAATAACTATTGGATTTGTGAATTTCTTTAACCATCACAATAAGTATTTTTTCAGATGAATAAGGGATTTCTAATAATTCACTTCTAGAAACATTCAGATTTTCATTTTTTAATACTCCCTCAACAAGGGTTGTAGAGGGAGAATTTTGTGTTGCTATGACAGCACCTAACTCCTGTAGATACGATAAAGGATCGAAGATCGAGATTTGCAAAATTTCACCTTACAAATTGAATTTAAATGGGGATCTTGACCTTTTTAGACCTTTAATTTCAAAATTTCCTGGTAATTTATTTTGTATAAGTTCAGTAATAGAAGAAAAATTTTCCTGACTTATTCTAGCTCTAGCATCTGCCTCTATTAAAGGACTAGGAAAAGAATATTCGGATGAAATATTAGACAAAAGAAAAACGATCGATGAAATCTTGTTCACAAGTAGTTTAACTCTTTCATAATCATTCAAATCTGAATTATGTATATTGAAATCAATTCTAAGGGGGATATCGAAAGGTACTACTTTTAAAAAAAAACTGTAACTATTGTATTGTTGATTTGATTGGTTAGTTCGTGAATGTAAATCCTTGGTGATAATAAATGATCTCTGGCCAGGAGACAGTAGATAATTCATCAATATTTGATCATTGAGGCTAAGAAGTATTTTTTCGACTTCAATTGACAATAATTCATGAATGTTATCAGATAAATGAGGAATAATGGATGAAATTACGGATGTAAAGTTTCTCAGGTTTGAATCTTTGACAATCCAAGCAATCACAACACTTTTTTCATTTATTTTGTCAAACAATTTTCTTAAAAGATTATTATATTGATTTTTCAATTTTATTAGCGTTTTATTGTAGAGATTTACTCCTAAATTTGGATCATCTCTAAAGGATCCATCCATTAATAAAAAATCAATTTTTAGATTTGTTTTTTTTACTAAATTGTAAGCAATTTTTAATTCTTGATTTGCTCTTAGATAAGATGCAATTTGATCCCATTCCAAGTTTGATACTGGATTTAGATATTTTTTTAATAATATTTCAGGATTTCTGTTGGGATAATAATAGCAACGAGAAATGTTTTGCCTTCCAAATTTAAAAACGACACCAATTGCACGATAGCCGATAATATTAACTCCTGCAAATGATTGTTTAATCATTCCTCCATCTACACCAGCAATGGAAAGACCGTGTAATTGAGATTTAGGTATATTTGAAAAAATGTATTGTTTAGGGAAAAAACACTTATTTAATATGACTGATGAGGGGATACATGTAGTTTTTACTAGTCTAATAATTCGAGTAAATTCATTTCTTCGGGTTGTTATTTTCTGAATAGATTCAGAAATTTCCTCAATTTGAACAAATATATTATTTTCCACTAGATTTGATCTTTCTAAGTCATTATCTGACTCAATTATCTTATAATTTGAATATTCATTTTTAATATTTATTGGTAAATCACTCATTGATACCAATTATAGTTCAACTAAGATCTACTTAAATAAAAGATTGACGCAGCATTCAAATATATTCCTTTGATAAAAAATTTTAATTTTTAATTTCATAATCTTTTTCACGGAAAAAACCTTGAAAAAAGCTTGAAAAAAGCTTGAAATCAGTAATAAGTCGAAATATGTGTTTTTTTTGAGTTTATATCCGACAATAAATCCTTAAAAAATTTTGATAGATATTTCACCTTGATTGGAAATCTATATATCCCAAAATGGTTTTAAGAACTTTTTAATATTAAGAAACATATCTCTTTCTTTTTTCTTGAGTTTTTCTTTTCCAGAAAGTTGATAATAACTTTTTGTAGAAAAATTTTTATTTCTTTGCTTTTTCCATGGAAGAATATAATTATCTATTAATTTTGGTAAGCGAAAAATATCATATCCACCTTCTAAAACATGAAAAACTGGTGTTCTATTTGTTTCTGAATAATCATGAATGATTTGACCTACTTTATTGTATCCACGATTTGTATACATAAGAAATCCTAATCCAACTGGATCATTAAAATATCCATCAAATCCTGCTGAAACTCCGATTACATCTGGTCCAAATTCAACTAGTAATGGAAGAATAATTTGAATGAAAGAACCGACGAGTTCATTATCTCCACTTCCAAAAGATAGGGGAATGCAAATATTAAGTCCCATTCCTTCTCCTTCACCGATTTCGTTAAAAAACCCTGAATTTGGGTAATTTATAGCAGGATCAGCATGAATTGAGATATAAAGTACATCTGGGTTCTCATAAAAAATGTTCGCAGTTCCATTTCCATAATGATAATCAAAATCAATAATAGCAACCTTTTTTCTCTTTGATATTAAGTTAGTTGTAGCTACTGCTATATTATTAATATAACAAAACCCCCTCATGTCTGAATATGTAGCGTGATGACCGGGCGGTCTAATAACAGCAAAATTTGATTTATTTACCGTTGATAATTCAGCTGCTATAGATGTTAATTTAGCTGAGGATAAAGCTGCAAAATAAGTATGTTTATTAGCAATACAATCAAAATTGAAGAAGGTTTGGTTTTTCTTTTGTGAAGATTCTAACTGATTAATCAAATACTTTGAATGCACCTGGGTAATCAAATCAAATAGCTTTTCATCATTTTTCAATTCATTGGTAGTTAAATTGTATTCTTGTATTAAGGAAGATTCTTTTTTATATGAATTAATAATATTTTTAATCCGAGAAGGACGTTCAGGATGATCAAATCCTGAATTATGCTTTAAACACAATGAATTAGTTAAAAGTTCAATGTTAGTCAATTCAATCACTAAGCTAGCAATAAAAGCCTTACACACCTGAAATTGTTTCAATCCACTCTTTAATTTCAGAAATTGAACCTGGTGAACCTATAGATACCCAATATCCTGCCACATAGTTAGCAAATTGTATAATTTCTTTCCATTGATTTTTAGTAATTATGCCTAATTGATTACAATTTGATAGGGATATAGCTGTTATAAGTCCACCATGCCATGAATCACCTGCACCTGTAGCTCTTTTGATAGTTGGTAAAGAAAGAGTTTTTACTTTTGATAAAAGTTTACCAGAAATGGCAGTTGATGAAAAATCGGCCGAATGTAAACAAAAAGCGATGTTTCGAAAAGTTTTACTTAAAGATAAAAGGATATGGTCCAAATCTGTATTTTGAATTTCTTTGTTGGTAGAATTAGGTAATAAACTAGCTAGCATGGCTATTTCATTTTCGTTTCCAGTAACTATAAATTCTCGATCTTTATTATTAGTGAACAACTCGTAAATTTCCTTAATTCTACTTTTGTGAGGAGACAAGTCAGAGAAATCGATCGAAACAATTTGATTTTTATCAGTTATTTCAAATATATAATTAATTAAATCTAGAAGTTTTGAATTTTGAAAATTGGTTATACATACAAACCCAGATTGCTTTATGACATTGATTTGATTATCACTTAATTTTTTTGGACCATAATTTCTAAGACTTTTTGAAGAGGATACCATTATATTAGTTTTCCCAGATTTATTTTTGAATTCTAAGATAAAGGAAGCAGATAATTCTCCTAATGTGTTGAAAAATATTTTAATTCCTTTACTTCTATAGAAATAATTAATTAACTCAAATCCTAGTCCAGATGTTTCTCCTATAAAATATGTCTCCATTCCAAGCTGATTTGTAACTAAAGCGACGTTACCTCCATTTCCTCCTGGGAGAAAATTAAATGATGACCCCAATATGTTTCCACCACCACGATGAAACGTTTTATCCATTTTCTCTTGAAATTCTTTATAAGAAAAGTTTGGATCTACTAAAATATCTAAAAAAAAGTCTGGTAGAACTGCAACAGAATTGTTTTCATCCTTATCAAAGTAATAATCAAAAATTCTACTCATAGATCTCAGACCTTAAACAATTATTAATTAAAATGAATGTTTTAGAATAATTTTGCTTTTAATAATTTTCTTTTCAGTAAAATTTTTCATCGACTGCATGTGTAATTAAAAAGTCGTACTTATATTTATTAATTTAACTTAAAAAGTTCATTATTATTCAAAACCAGACAATTAAAACTTTATTCAATACATTCCTTTAAAAACTAGTCTTCATTTAAATTCTGTATAATGTGATTTTTATGAGTCAAACTGAATATTTGAAAATAAGTTATGAACAACTTGATAACATGGTGGAGAACTTATATAAGAAAATTGAGAGCACTAATTTTATTCCCGATTCAATGGTAGCTGTAGCAAGAGGTGGTTGGTTTCCAGCTAGAGTTTTATCAGATATTTACACTTCCAAGGGAATGGGGGTTGATATTGTTTCTCTGACAACGAAATTTTATACTAGCATCGGAACGAGATCTAAAAGACCTGTATTACTACAAGAATTACATCAATCTCTTTTTGATCAGACAATATTAATCGTTGATGATGTTTCAGATTCTGGTGAAACATTGAAGTTTATTAAAGGTTATATTGACTGGTTAGGAGCTAAAGAAGTAAGAATTGCCTCAGTTTTCATGAAACCAGAGACGATTACCATTCCAGATTATTATGAACAAAAAGTCTCACAAGAAACATGGATCGTTTTTCCTTATGAAGTGCGAGAGTTTAAATCTCTTATGAAAGAAAATGAAAATTAATTAGGTTGATAAAATTTTTTCTAAAAACAATTAAATCTCTGTTAATTTAAAAATTACTTTAGGCCGACCTGGACCTGAAGATTTTTGGGAAAATTTTGTTACTTTTCCTTTTAATGTTAATCGTGTCAAAGAATCAAATAAAGTTGATCTAGCTATTCCTGTAGCTTTTACCATTTCTCCACGTGTAAGAGAACCTCTTTCATACAAAATTTTAGTAACATCTCTATCGGTTTTATTTGTAATTTTTTGTTCAATGTCGATAGATTCATTAGAAGATTTTATTACCGGATCGTTATTTTTTTTCCTTTTTTGTTCGAGTTTAACAGAAGGCATGCTATTCAAATAATTAGAAATCTTTATGTATTTTTTAATATAACTAAATTTTGTTTCCAAAATAGTTTCCATTTAATCAAAAGAAAAGATTTTTTTGACCATTTTATGAAAAATAGTAAATCAATTTATAAATATTACAAAGTAATATTATGTTTCATGTTATTTATTTTGAAATTACTAACATTATCACAATTGAAATTTTCTGTTTCTTCACATTGATTTTTGAAAAGATTGAAAATTATCTAGTTTGCACAAAAAATGTAATTTCAACCTTTTCACATATGTGAAAAAACACCCCTAGCTTTCGAGTGGAGATTAACCCTTCTGAACAGTGTCTTATAAAATAAGTTGTAATAATCAAAAAAAAAAGAATAATCCTCTAATTTTCATTTAAATGTAAAATTAGTTGCAAATTAAAAATAAACACGTAAATTATAGCAATCATATGTTTAATAAACTATTTAATTTTCATTTGAGTAAAATTAAGAAAAAATAAGTAGTTCGGGAAAAATAAGTCGTTTTTCCTTATTTTGAATAAAAATACAACCTTTCAATTATTATTAGATGAATTTTCTAAAAATGAAAATAATAAAACTTCGAAATTGCATTGTATAATTTAATCATTGATTAAATATGGCATTATACATAATTACTAAAAATTAGAAACTAAATTATATCTCAAATTTAGTTAAATGTGCTATTAAAAAAAAATTACTTATAGAAACTTTTTACTTTGTGAAATAAAATTATTATTCAAATTGTAACTAAAATTTATATCCATTCATTGTAATTTTTTCATTTTTACACGTAATTAACCCCGACTTGTCAATATTTCTTTATTTCAATTTTCATCGGTAATTTCACACCAAAATACAAATTCTTCTTCACATGATCACTGAGAATAGATGATTGATAAGATAATAATGTGAATAATTAGTAAAATAATTAAACTATCTTGTGATTAATTTTCAAAAAGATTTTATCTTTTTTTTAAATAAATACCTTCTTTCAAAAATAATTATCTAAAATCAATTCAGTTTTTTTCCTTTGGTGCAATTTTATCCAAAATTCTTTTATTAATTAATCTTACCAAATGTTCGAGTGGAAATAAGAAAATTATCAATAATTATTAGAAAATTATCAAATTCCTATTATAGAAGAATAAAAAAGTTATAATACAGTTTAAATAATCAATTGTTATTTATAATCAGACCCTAAGTAAAGAATTTCCCTTTATTTTTTAATTAAATAGATTCTGAACACCTTCACCCCTGAGTTTCCTGTGGATATGTGTTATTAATAATATAATATTATAATTGTTAAATTATAATATTTGGTAAGACTCTTAAAGTACGAACAAAAACAACACAATAAAATTATTCCAATAGAACTCGTGGAGAGAGAGGGTATTGAATTATTCATTCTCTTAAGTTAGAAATTATTTTTTTTTTGAGGCAACGAGTATGGTGCATAATTTATTCTATTAATAATAAAAAAATTTATTATATTTATTCTTTTAAATGTTTAATATGAATTATAATTAAAATTCACGAAAATTTTCAAAAATAAATATGTGTATTATGTTAAATGAATTAAAATTTAATTCAAATTTAAAATTCATAAATGAAACATTCAATTCACTGGAAGAGTTTATATTCTCATCTTCTAAAATCTAAAATACGAAATATATTTAAATTTTAATCCGACCATATTCACAATAATTTATCTTACTTGTTAATCACTGCTCTACGTTATTAAAATATTCTGAAGTGATATTTTCGGAATGACAAAAAAAAATTCAAACCAGGAAAATGATAAAATCTCTGTTACACTTAACGATAACAGAGGACAACCTATTAAGTTATCATATGAAGGAGATAAAATAAAAGATTTTATAAGTGCTATAGGTGATTTATCAAAATCTTTGAATATTGAAACTGATAATTCAAAAGAAAAACTTTCTCAGGAAACCTGGTTACCTCAAAAAATCACAAGTGATCAGAAACAAAGAGATCTTTTTGAAGATACAATAGAAATTGAAAATTTATCAAAAATAGAAAAGATGAAATTACTTATACGCTCAACATATAAATATGGTTGGTTTTCAGCTAAAGATATTCATTCATTATATCAGGAATATCTTGGTGATATTTCTTCCTCAACTGTGTCAACTTATCTAGCTCGTTTATTTAGTGATGAAGTATTAAACCGTAGAGGTTCTAAGAGAGATCTAGAATACATGTTAAATTCGAAAGAACTTAAAAAAATTCCAGAATATAAATTTTTAAGGGAAAATAATATATTACAATTAAAACGAGTCGAATAATTCTAATAATCTAAAATTAGGTGCTTATATTTGGATTCGAATATCATAATTGATATTATCAATGTCGCTAGTTCAAATACCCTGGTCCGTTTTTAATAATAACAAACGGTATGATTTATCTCCTATTTTAAAATCTTTATCTCCATTACTTTTGGAATATAAATTTATTAAAGGAATTTCAATTATTCGTGTTTCTTTCTACAGAACTAATATGAAACTTCATAAAGAAGGTAAAATTAGTGAAAAAGATGTTTTCTACTTTTTATCCTCTATTATAGATAGTTTATCTGTTGGAGATAAAAAGGATATACTCAGTTTAAATAAAAATGATATTAATACAGAAGAAAAAGCAGAAAGAAGAAATTTAATTGAAAAAATTTCTATTTTAATAAGCTTGGATAAATTAAAAATTAATTATGAAAAGGTTGATAATTCTACTGAAAAAATGAATATTTCAAAAGAAAGAAGTAATTTCTTTATCTCAAGTTTAATTAGTTATTATCAAATATTTCAAGCATCTGGATCAATAATACTTAGAATAGTCCCATTAAAATCAGGTAATATAAGAAATTCTTTCTTCTCAATCCAACTAGAAGTTCAAATAAAATTATTTAATAGTAATGAATTGAAAAGTGAAAAAGAAAGGTTTTATTCGTTTAAAAGACAAATAATCAATTATTTAGAGTTTTATGAGATTTTTTATCATTTAAAAAAAGTAGATAAAAAATTAAGTTTTCTGTTAAAATGGAATTTTTTTTTTAGAAAACAACTAGATAATACTCTTTTCTCCTTAACACAAACATATGAATTTCTTAAATTCCCTGAAAATCTTATATCACAAATAGATATTAGCAAATTTGACACAAATTCTCTTAATAATATTTATACCACCTCAAAAGGCGAAGAAAATGATTCAAATAAAATTCCGATTGGTTTTAAAATTAATCCTAATTGGTTTCCACAATTCAAACAATATATTACAAAATCTGATTTAGCTTCTCATATCAGCTGTTTTGGCCTAACATCACAAGGTAAATCGAGGTTCATATATAATTTATTGGTTCAATTTTCAAAAACTAACATTAATTTTTTGATTTTAGACTCTAAAGGAGAATATATTCAATCATTGTCGAATAATTTAGAAAATATACATTATTACAAAATAGGCTCAAAAACTTTTAATTTATATCTGAACATATTCGAAACTCCAAAAGGATTAGATAAAGAAGATCATCATAATTTTTTATATACCTTATTTCTACATATTGTTGGTGAAAGTGCCACACCTCAAATGTTGCGTATTCTATATAAGGCTATAAAAATCACTGTAAGTGAAAATGGAAATTTTAATAAATTTCTAAATTACATTGATAATCCGAAAATTTTAGGAATTCAGGGAGCTTATTTAGAATTAAGTGTCGCTGGTCTGATGAATAGAATTCATCCTTTAACTTCAGGAATATCAGGAAAGTGCTTTAATGTTGAAAATTCAAATATAAATTATAATTTGTTAATGAATAATAATATTATTATAGATTTAAGTTTATTTGAAGAAACTGAAAACAATATGATTAGAAAAACATTAGTGAATGTATTATATTACTATTTTATCAATTATATTAGAAAAACTAGAGGAAAGATTAGGAATCCTGATTCAATTAGAAATGTTATAATCGTTGAAGAAGCACAAAAACTGGTTCCTGTGAACTATAATGGTAAAAATGAGTTAAGTACACCATTAGGTATGTCTACTTGGACAGCTAGAGCTTATGGGGTCTCTATGTTATTTGTAGCAACAGATCCAATATTAGAATCATCAGTTATATCAAATACTGGTATAACAATTTTATTCTACGGAAAATATGATTATAAAATATCAAGAATGTTAAATATTTCAAATGAAAATTTTTCTGAACTTATTCACCATTTGAGAGAGCGACAACGGTTTTTGTATTGTAACAAAGGTGAAATACAATTGTGTCGATCTTTTAACTACGATATACCTTCAAAAGAATCTATAGCATTTCAATATTTCAAATTTATTAGGAAAAAACACATATTAAAATCTAAAAATCAATAATTTTTCTTACTTGGGCAATTCTATACTATTTTTTTCTTTATTTTTGGTATTTGATTTTAATTTTTTGATTTTGTTATCTAAAGCACTCCATTGATGATGATCCCAGTTTTTAGTAAATGTTAACGACTTAAGCTTATTATTAATGTTACTATTATCTTTTCCAAGGTAAATCCAGTTGTATTTGCCTTTTTTAGATCTTGTTGGTTTCTTATATATTATTAACCAAAAATAAGGACCATGAAGATAACCATTGGAACATCGGCAATTAATCTTACCACACCTTTGAAACTTAACAGTAATACACGTCAACTGTATCATTTAGGATTATTTAAGAATTTGCACCAATTAAGTTAATTATTTATTAACTTGGAGCTTATAAATATAACAATTGATTAAAAGATAAAATGTTTCATAGTGAGTTTAATCTATTCATTTAATCGGGCCTTTTTATACTTTATAATTGTTAAATTATCTTTTTTTAAACAGAAAATCATAAGTTATCCACTGATATATATTAATTTTAGTATCCATTGTCTGTTAAAATAAATATCTAGACTATTTTTAACGAATAAATCTTGGTGAAATATTTTTGAAAATTTTAATACCTGATATAATTGATAAAGAAGCAGTTGAATTATTAAAGAACCAACACGAAGTTACTGAAAATGAATTGACTCCTGTTGAGCTTTTAGAGCAAATTTCTGAATTTGATGCTGTACTAGTGAGATCACGAACAAAAATTACATCTGAAGTAATTTCATCAGGAAAATATCTCAAAGTTATTGGACGAGCAGGGATTGGAGTTGACAATATAGATGTAAAAACAGCTACTTCGAAAAAAATTCCAGTGGTATTTGCACCTCAAGGGTCTACTATATCTGTTGCAGAAGCAACTGTGGCTCAAATACTTAGTTTGTCACGAAATCTAGTTAAAGCTGATATAACAATGAAAGAAGGATTATGGAATAAGAAAAAGTTAATGGGTACGGAGATATTTGGTAAAACATTAGGTTTAATTGGCCTAGGTCGGATAGGAATTGAAGTTGCTAAAAGGTGTCAGGCCTTTGGAATGAATGTTCAAGCATATGATCCTTACATATCTGCTGAAAATGTAAAGAAATTCAATATAAATTTATTAAATTCTAAAGATGAATTGTTATCTTCTTCAGACGTTGTATCTATTCATGCCATTTTGACAGAGGAAACCAGAAATATGATTCAGTATGATGATTTTAAAAATATGAAATCTTCAGCTCTAATTGTTAACTTTGGTCGAGGTGGAATAATCAATGAAAATGATTTAGTAAAAGCGTTATTAGAAAAATTAATTAGAGGGGCAGCTTTAGATGTATACTCTGAAGAACCTCTCCCCAAAAATTCATTTTTACGAAATAATGAAATATTATTACATTTGTCTCCACACATTGGTGCTTCGACTAAAGAGGCACAAAAAAGAGCCGGAACTATCGTTGTTGAAGAAATGCTGAAGGTCTTATCAGATAAAAAACCAGAATTTTGCGTGAATAAAGAAATTTTTGATAATTCATAATTCACTATAAATTAAAAGATTTCAATTCATTTCGTGGAATATTTAAATCATATTACTTTTAATACTATTTGCATAATAATATAATAGATTTTTACTTGAAACACCTTTAAATTATTAATCTTGTTAGAAAATAGGAAAAAATGTATTAATACATTAAAAACTTACATTAATTATAAATTTCGCGGGGGTATCCGAGCCAGTTCAAAGGAGCAGGATTCAGATTCCTGTCGTGTAGACGTTCGGGAGTTAAAATCTCCCCTCCCGCATGAAAATTAATAAAAATTGCATAAAAGCCGGGGTCGCTTAGCTCGGTATAGCGGTGGTCTCGAAAATCAATAATTTGGGTAAACCACTGGTGAGAGCCTCGTGGGTTCAAATAAAATTTGAATTTTCAAATTTTTGAAAATCCCACCCTCGGCGTTTATGTAGAATTTTATATATAACAAAAATTTTATTAATTTAAAGAGATTTCAACTTAATTTTAAGGCTGAATATAATAAATATTATTTATCGTACTAAATAATTTAATTTCAAGATTATATTTCAATTCACTATCATTTGAAATTTTGTGGTCAAAATGTCTTCTTTAGATGGAAGTATTAGTAATATAGACGAAACTATCAATAATATCCAGAAAAAATATGGAATAATTGGCAGGCAACAAGAATTAAAGCAAATAGTTTTGGCTAAAATTGCTTGTTGCCATGTCCTTATTGAAGGAACAGTAGGAGTGGGAAAAACAACTTTAGCTCAAGCAGTAGCAAATTATTTTGATCAAGATTTCATTAGAATTGATGGGGATGAACGTTACACTGAAGCAAAAATGGTTGGGTATTTTGAACCTCCATTAGTAGTTGAAAAAGGATGGACTCGTGATGCGTTTGTTTTCGGTCCACTAACTCAAGCAATGGAATTGGGTTCAATATTGTTTATTAATGAAGCAAACCGTTTAGTTGAAGGTACCCAAAATGTACTTCTCCCATCCTTAGATGAAGGTACAATTACGTTACCTAAATTGGATCCTATTAAAGCTAAAGAAAAATTTTTTGTTGTCGTAACTCAAAACCCTGATAGTTATATTGGGACAACAGTTCTATCAGAGGCACTCAAAGACAGATTTGTCTGGATTAAATTGACCCGACAATCGTATGAAGATGAATTACGAATAGTTACGGACCTAGCTAATTTGGAAAAAAAACCAGATATAGCTAAAATTGTTACTAAAATATGTCGATCATCGAGATCACATCCTGATTTGAGAAAGGGTGCTTCGATAAGGGGTGCTATTGATTTTGGGTTGATATTAAATTTAATAGATGATATAAAATTTGATAGTTTAGTTGAAATTGCCGTAATGTCTTTATTTACCAAAATAGAGCCAGAAGATGGAATTGATAGTTCAGTTGAAGACATAATTGCTGATATTACGCAAAAAGTAATAGAAGGTGAGGAGGATCCGAGTTTTTTATTGATAGACCCGGATCTTCTTCAATCCGGGATTCTAAACAAATTCGATTATTTGGAAGAGCTGATGAAGAAGAATTATTAAAATCTGTTATTGAATCAGGGCGTTCTATGCCTTTAATGAATAAGATGGATAGTGGAGCAGTAGAAAGATTAACTGAAACAGCTATAGAATCAGAAAATCTTCCCGCTTTAGTATCTTTAGCTAAAATTAATAGGTATGCTGTTTCAAATACTTTAGATTTAGATAGTTTGACCTCTTTAGGTCGCATTGCCGGCAAGGGTGGAGTTGTTTCTTCAAGACTTTATTTTGTTATGAGAGGAGTTTTAGATCCAAAACGTAGACGAGTTTTTAGAAGACTAGCAAGAACTTCTTTATTAAAACAATCCCTTCGTATTGCTGGAGAAGGATTGAGAGGAGACTTATTTAAACGTTCTCTCTATTCTCCAGGATTGGATTTTGATTTAGAAGCTACAATTGAGCAAACAATGGAAAAATACCCCGAAGGGATTCCAGTTTTGGGTATGGATGATATTGTAGGTATTGATAGAGTTCAAAGGAAAAAAAGTGGAGTTTTAATTCTTGACACATCAGGATCTATGTTTGGGGAACGAAATATTAATGCTGCTTTAACTGCTGCAATAATGGCATATTCTATGAGAAAGGATGATTATAGTGTTGTAGCTTTTAACACTAAAGCATTCTTAATTAAAAAATTTGATGAAGATATTAGAGTTCAAGACATAGTTGATAGGATATTAGATCTTGAAGCTATTGGACATACGAATATTGAAGATGCGTTAAAAATTGGAGCTAGAGAACTAAATAAATTAAAAACTAGATTTAAATGGGCGATATTATTTACTGACGGAGTTTACAACAAAGGTAAGGATCCTCGATACTTGGCGAGAGAATTCAAAAAGCTTCACGTTATTAATTTGCCTGGTAAAAAATGGGGAATGCGTGTTTGCCAAGATTTAGCTCGATTAGGGGCTGGAAAATATGTTGCTGTTAGTAGTTACGATGAAGCTCCACGTGCACTAATGAAAGTTCTACGATCACCTTGGTAAAGTAATTTTTTTAAAAAAAGCTGAATTAACTTTCCTCTTCTTCTAATTTGTCGTAAAGCATATTGATTTCATAAACAGTATTTGGATTATAGACATTTCTTACATTAAAATTCCAGGTCTTTCTAGGTGGTTCTCCAACAACTCTTTCTTTTAGAATACCTTGAAAAATATAATCTCTACCTAAAATGCTGTCTTTAATTTTATCAGTTAATTCATCAAAATTATCAATTTTCATCAGATTACGTTCAATTATACCGGTCAAAATTTCAGCGGTTGGACTGAATAAGGTGGTATAGAGAGTACCGTATCCATCATCAAGAACAATTGGTATTCGTAATTTGGGTATTGGTTTTTGTTCACCATGAGAGGAGCATTGTGCTGAATCAGAAAAATCATCAGAAATTTTTTGAGAACATTTAGGACAAGCAAAATAATACGGTTCTCTATCCCCGAGTTGTTTTATTCTTGCTCTTAATTCGACATATGGATCCTCTAAATCTAGATTTAATGTTGTAGTTCTTGAAAATTCTTTAATATGAAATCCTTGAGATGGAAATTCTGGAACAATGATATTAGAAAGTTCGGCCCATTCCGGTAAAGGTTGACTAAAATTATTGTTTGACTCAATCTTACTATTTATTGTCAAATGCAGTTCAAGACCCCCCTCTTGAATTTGTATTGAAGCAATATGAATTTGAATTAGTTCATCCAGCTGTAAAGAGTCATATTCTAATACTTGATCGTTCCAAGCAACTACTCTGATGGTACCTGTTTTGTCAACAATACGTAACCATCGTACTTGACCAACAACTCCATCTTTTTGTCCTGTAAATTCTCTTGTTTCGCTTATATCTAAAATTTTTCCCGAAATACTCGCAATTTTCCAGTTTCTATTTAATTGGTTAATTGGAATTATTGGGATATTATTAGGAATTTGATTACCATTCTCATCTATTATTTTCATTGATGCTGATCTGGTTATATATATTTCCTTTCCTCCCCGAGGGTTATCTCTTAAATATACATCAGAAACTTCAATTATTGAGTTAATTGTCCATGTTTCTGCTTCTTGAGCTTTTTCATCCCACAGAACCAATACATTACTACCACTTGAATCATAAACCCCTATTCGTATCAAATGTCCAATATTGCCATCTTTACGTGTAAAAGATCTTGCCTGATCTACAAAACAGATTCTGACAATAATTTTCGAATAAGGTTTTTGTTCTAATTCAATTAAATTTACCGTTTCTTTTTCTCCAGCACGATTATTGCTTATAGTTCTATCAGAAGATTGAATATTCATTTTCAAATTAGTTGTGATAGCACCTTCTGGAATTTTGTTATTTTTGCTTATCACTTTCACTAAACTTCTACGATTGACATGTATTTCAGGCTGATCTTCTCGATTTATTTTTAATACTGATCCTTGGATTAATAATTCGTCACCAATATTATAATTTGTAAATTCATCAGCTTTTTCACCCCAAGCAATTAACTTTACATGCTTTTTTTCTCCAGAAAGAGTAAAAGGCAAAAGTTTTCCTTCTCTATTATCTTTCTGGAATGTTCTTATTTCCCCTTTTGATGAAATTAAACCTTTTATATCAATTTCTTTATTTTTATTTTCAATTTTAATTTTATCTGGAGTTTCGATCCTTTCAAGGACTTTAGGTAAATTTTCTTCATGATTTTCCTTTAAAGATGATTGTATGCTAGATAATTCATTAAGGTGAATCTCTCTTTCACCGGACTTTCCCATTCTAACTATTCCTTTATAGATTTGAACAATAGTTCCTATTTCTAAATTTAATTTATTTACTAAATCAACCATGCCATCCCATAAAATAATCCTCACATCCCCGGAGTTATCAGCTAATAAAAAATGCTGAACTTTTCCAGTTCCTTGAGTTTTATTAAAGGTTAAAGGAGAATACATTCTGGAAACTATTCCGATGATGGAAACATCTGGTGTTCCAGGTGGAAAATGAAGTATTTCATCAATATTGGTTGTTTTCTTAGTCTTTTGAGATAATTCTATATTTAACTCCTTAGCGATAATTTTTGCTGCCGCAATTTCTGAAATTTGATGTTTAAATTTAACTTGTTTATCTTCTATCATTTTTTTTATTTCATATCTATCTTTTTTTGTCTTCTCACATAATTGGTTGATAATAGATTCAATTTCTTGCATAAATATCAATACTCGCTCTAAAAATCATTTCATATTTTGATAAAATACTAAAATTGTATCACTTTTTTATAATTTATCTTAATTCTTTTTTTTAAACTTAAATTCAATCATCTCTCAACTTGATTAGTATAGCTTTTTTTTCCATTGATTTCCTGAAATTAGTATTTTTAAATTTCAAAATTATAACTTTGAATGGGCGGATGGTCTAGCTTGGTATGATTCTGGTTTCGGGAATCAGAGGCCGGGAGTGAAATAATCAGGGATTTTGGCTATTTCCTCGAATTCAAATTCCTTCTATATTTTGAGGGATGAAAATCTCTCTCCGCCCAATATTTTCAGGAAAAATAATAATTTAATTTAAGATTCAGTATCTGTAGGTTCTTTATCAGGATATTCTTCCTTACCATCATTTTCTTCAAAACTGGCTGTACTTATGTTAGTGGGAAGATCTTGCCCTTCTAATGGTTTATATTGTTCCTTGTGCTCAGTAATCAAATCCAGTAAATTCTTTTTTTCTTCACTGGTAATTTTATCTTCTAAGACTAAACTTATCTCATCTAATGAAGCAGGGTTAACATTAATGAGTTGGATACTTTCCTCACGTGTTAAATTATAATCTTGACCCATTTTTTCTATAATTTCTTCATTTTGAGGGAAAATTTCAGAAAATCTATGGCCAAAATCCAAGGTGATTCTTTGAATGTAATTTAAATCAGCAACTTCACTTCGTTTTCGTAGCAATTCCTTAACTGTTTCTATTGGAATTGCTTTCTCACTTAGAATTTTTGGTGCCATTTGTTTTCTCACAGCTAGTTTTTAAATTAAAATTTAATCAGAATGTTTTCTAATATGTTCAGGTCTTGCTATAATTGTTTTGGTTTTGTTTCCGTCATTTACGGATAAAATATATGAATTTCCTCTCTTATTTTCAACTTTTGCAGTTTTCCCATGAAATCTCCTATGCGGAGAGCCTTTTTGAACACTAGGTTCGATGATAATGTCTACTTTGTCCCCAGGATTATACTCACTTAATATCCGTCCTAAAGGAGGAAGACCTCTTTCTCGGGGACTTTTTCTAAAAACTTTCCTTGTGCGAAACCGTGTACCTTTTGATGTTCGTACCATTATAAATAACCACGAATAATAAAGAAAATGTAATAGATTGACGTATTATGAAAACTACATACATATTATCTTCTAAATCGTCCTTTAATCAATCTTCTTTTTAATTTTAAGGGTATTTATTATTGTGGAAATTTCAATTAAAAAAGTCTAGAATAAGAAAGGAATTTGTAATATTCTTCTAGATTTAAAACTAAGGGCCAAATTAGTCAGGAATTCTGTTTATTAAAATAAAAAACTCTTGTAAAGAAACTCTCGTTAGTTTATTGTTCTTGGAGAGCCCTTTGAATAATTTTTAGCAATTTTTCTCTTATCACTAATTAATCTTGAGAGTTTTCTAAATGATTTGTTTAATGATTTTTCAGCTCCCCAATCTGTTGCAGAAACAGAATAAATCCCCTCTTTTCCCTTCCCAAACGCTACTCGAATTTCTGTTTCATAAGAAAACATTCCCGCTTTTGATTGATGCTCAATTTTTCTGAATCGTACATTCCCTTCAGGTACTGAATTTTCACCAAAAAACTCATGATATCGTTCTAATAAGATATTCACCTTTTTGCTAGCAATTGCTTCAATATTTTTATCAGGAGCACCTAAAATTCTTAAAACAAAACTCGATGATCTCTCGACAAAGTGATCTAGATAATATTTTAATATCAG
The DNA here is from genome assembly GCA_001940645.1 of Candidatus Heimdallarchaeota archaeon LC_3. The sequence continues at coordinate 7,995 of MDVS01000011.1, read as the reverse complement.
TTTTAAGGATATGATGCCTCTTAATTCATTATTCTTATCGACAAGTATAAGGTTATTACTCTGGTTTTCTATCATCATTTTTATTAAATCAATACTTGAGTGATAAGAACCTAAAATTAAAGTGTAATCAGAAGGAGATAAGACTGTAAAATTTTCAATAGTACTTGAAAATCCTTTTCTTTGTCCTTTAATATTTCCAAATGTATCACTTTCAGTATCGTGGAGGATTTTTACAAGATTCTTAATTTTAACAATACCCTTTACTTCATTCTTGCTTTTTAAATCATACAGAGGAAAAATGTCGAAATAATATTTCCTAATTAATGGAAATAGATGATCTACGGGATCAGATAATGAAATAGATGAAGAAAAGGTTTCTGTTATAGAATTAATATCAATGTCTACAGATTGGAGTAGATTATTTGCTAAATCTTTAATTGAAATGACTTTAGTAATTTTTTTGTTTTTATCGAGAATTGGAATTAAGTCCACGTTTTTTTCTATAAATAATTTAACAATTTCGATAGGATTAAATAAATTTAAAAAAGGAATTTTAGTAATCTCTTTTTTAATAGATGATTTTAAGTTTGAAGAGTTGATTAGCTTATCAATTGTCAATAATCCTTGAAAATGTTCTTTTTCATCTCGGATTATAATACAATTATATGGGAAGGATTCGAAGTTTGCTATAGATTTTACTAATGTGTCAGTATCTTTTAAAACTGGATAATTCATTATTACAGCCTTATTCATTAACTTTTCATCGTCCATTTCATCATTCCTCATATGTTATAAGTTGAATTTCTAATATTCCTAATAAATTTTGTTTATTTTGGGCTAGATAAAGCGCTAGCAAAAGTCAAAGCTCTTCTATACTCATGAACGGTACCAATACTGGACGTATCAATATAAACAAAATCAGTAAAGTTCAAATCTTGAAATGCTAAAACTGAACCAAATGACTTCCAATCAGCTACATGTACTAGTGTTCGGTATAAAAGATTTCCTGCTATTCCATTTGGTGAAACTATTAGATTAGCTCCTTCTTCAATAGCTTTTTCAAATGTGATTCCACTTGTGGTAATATCGAATTCCTTGGTCTCTTTAAATTGTCTTACAATTTCAATTGCATCATTTATTGTCCCATCTGCTAATGAATCTCTCCCTAAATCATCGGGAAATAATCCTGCTGCTAAAACATCTATTTTTGGGGTACTACCTATTAATTTAAGTAGTTCCACTCCCTTTGACACAATTAATTTTTTTGAATTTATATCTCGTCCCTCTTCAATTCCAACAGGGGATAAATAAATCATGTTATCCGTCAATGAGTTCTGAATTAATGCTATTCGAATATAATTTGACTCTGTGAAATCTTTCAATTTATTTTTGAGAGCTTTCATTATAGCATGTGCTTTGAATGACCCTCTTACTGCTCCCTGTACCTTTTTTGATATTAGAAGGTCCAATAAAGTTTCTTCTGGAGAAGAAGTATTAATTATTTGTAATTCTGGAACTTCATGGATATTTGAACCAACCAATATGGGTTGAGCAAAACCTCTTTTGAATACATGGAGTGCACCACTTATTGTTCTCTCTTGCATTCTATCTTCGTTACTTACGCCTATAGCGATTTTAGCATTTGCTTTTTGAGCTAACTTTTCAATTGTAGGTATCATCTACAACACCAATAAGAATAATTTGTTTGAATTTATTATTTTTTTCTGAGTACATGATTAATTTATTTTCAGAAGGATATAAAACAGGAGTATAAACTCTATTTATTGCTATTAAAAATAGGACACTGCTGGAAAAAAGCTAAAAAATTACCATAATAATTATTTCGAAAATATCATTTGCTCAAAAACTTGATAACGATTTCATAAGTTTGTAATAGTGGTCTTCTTCTTATTAAATTAATAATTTTCTTTTATTTAATCAGGAATACCTTTTCTTTGTTATTAAATTATTTTTAGAAGATAAAATACCTACTATAAGAAAATTTCTTTAAAAACCAGGTACTTCACTTCCGATGTTAGTAATTTTTCTTCATCTGGTAGGTTCTGTAAAGAATTGAATAAGCAACTAGTTCTATCTCTGTTTAACTTTTCTGCTTTTACTGTAGAAGTTAATAAAATAAATAATCTTTGATCTGAGTCAATATTCTTGACCTTTGAAATAAGAGTTCTTCTAATTTCATTGTTTTGAGCAATAAAATCTAAACAAACACCATTTGGATATGAAAGTATTTTAGACATTTCCTGGAATTTTGAACAAAAATTTTTACAAAAATCAGTAAATTTCCAATTTAGAAAGTCATTTTGTTCTGAAAGTTTTATTTCCATGTTAACATTAGAAGGTGTGTTCGTATTAAATATGTCTAAAGCAGCTTTAAAATTGGAATTAGTCTTTATTTCCTCTAAATCAGGTGAAATATCATTATATTTCTTTATATAGTCATTATCTAAAGTTTTAGATTTGACATCCTTCACATAGTCTTTTAATTTGTTTTTGTTTTTCTTAGATACAATTTCAGGCTGATTTTCAATTAGTTTTATTAATTTTTGTCTTTTTCTTAATTCATATGGCTCAACATTATTTATTTCATTTGATTTTTTTCTTTTCTTAGATTTATTGTGATCTAAATCTTTTTTTTTTAACAGTTGATCATTTTTCGGAATTTGTAAATTGATTTCGTTTTTACTTTTAATATTACTAATTATTTTAGGTTTACTATCATTCTTCTCAGCAATGTTATTGCTACCTGGGAAAAATTTTCTAAACATCCATTTGTTGAAAATATATAGTAATAATTGAGTATTTTGTTGTTTTTCATTCTCTCTTATCCATTTTAAGGGAGGAAGTCCAAGAGAGGGAAAATTTGTAATATTTGTATTGTTTAGATTCTCTGAATCCACGCTTGTAGATAAATTATAGATAATTTTTCCTAATGAAAAATCCTCTAAAAGGTTCTGAGAGAATCTAAGTGTTTTACAAATTTTTATTAAAAATTCCTTACTAAATTGCCAATAAATTATTGATTGGATTTCAATATTGTAATTAAATTCCTCATTTTGACGATTTTCATATAAAAACTCATTATTTGATTTTATTGATCTAATAATTTCCGAAAATTCCTCATTTTTCGATATATATTCCATTTTTTTTTGATTTTGTATTTTCTTTACTAAACTTAGTTGAAATAGATCTTTTAAAATCATAGATGATAGTAGCTTAGTGTTATTAAATGATTTTTCTAAGAAATGAAAGATTTGAACATATTCACTATTTGATTTTTCCATTCGTGATCGATAAAAAATGATCTTGCAAATTCCAGTCTCCCAAGTTATTTCTATGGTAAATGGAGCGAAATCATTAATACTTTCGATGTTTTTAATTTGATCTGTTGTAGGAAGTTGACATTCGAAACCAAAAGCAACTAGATCTAAACTTGGAATTAAACAATAATATTTTTTTGTTATAAGCTTTAAAGGCAATTTATTGCTTAAATTAACATTATGATTAATTTTATTAAAATAAATCAAAATAATTACAAATTTCATAAGATATGACAATAAAACATTCAAAGAAAAGCTGGTTGGAATTACTAATACAGGGCTTATTTTTAAAAATCCAAATCTAAATAATATTACCTCAATCACCCAAATCCATATCCAAATTAAGATGATAATAGCAAAATGGGTTGATCCTCTAATAACTTGATCTTTTCTAAAGAAATTTAAAGATTTTTGTCTATTAATGATCATATTAATTACTCATCATATATCATATTATACAATTTACTTCGTTGTTTCCGTTTAAAATAAATTATCGACCCGAATATTGGTCCAATTATCATTAATCCGTAAAGAGCGATACTACTTGATTCTGAATTAAAAATAGAATTAGGACGGTGAATAATTGAGTTCTCATTGTTTGAATTAATTAAATTATTTGAATTGTTTGATGTGTTTGTTAGTTGATTATTCTCTGTAGAAGAGTATATTGTTATCGTTGTTAGAGGTAAAGCAGTTGGATTGTTTGGGTTGTCAAATAAAAATGTCTCTTCAATCCAACCAATCCCAATATTTTGGATCAACAAGTATAATTTAATAGTTATTTGTTCAGTATTGTTGGGTGTTTTAATCCATGGAATAAATATTACTGTTTTTTCGTTTAATACTATACTATGACTTAGTATTGACTTCGAATCTGAAGCAACTATCTCTGAGATAAATTTAAAGGAACTTATCAAATTTTCTGAAGAAATATATAATTCAAGTTGTATTCCATTTTCAAAAACTTTTATTATTGGAGTTTGACGTCCAAATAACAAATTTGGTATTATTAATGATTCCTTAATCTGGGGAAAATCATCTAACAGAATTTCTACAAAGATCGAATTAGAAAGACCTTCAAGTAACTCGTTATCCTCATTAATTTTCTGTTTGTTTAATTCCCAAAAATAAGAAGAAACGAAATTATTTTTAATATTTGAAAGTAGCGTAGAGTTGATCAAAGAATGCTGTAAATTTTCAAAAATATTTTCAACAAGATGATCTTGCTTTTTCCAATAACGACTTTCCTTTATTATTTCAAGTGAATTACTTTCATTAAAAGGATGAAATCTCAATAAAGTAAAAGTCACATCAATGTTGGGTAGATCTGCTAGTGTTGGGTATTGTAAAACACTTAGTAATAACAATGGTTGTGAAATGATTTGGGTGGAAGTATTATCTGATGTCACAAAAAATCCTTCTGAATCAATTTTATAGGTTAAATCTAAGTGAAAAAACTCTGTTGGCCTTATCTTATCAACCCATGATTGGTTATAATAATAAAATGTCTGTTTTTTATATTCCCAAACAGGATTAAATGGAGAAAAAGATGTTGGTGATTTTAGAATAAAATTTTTATCGGTAGACCAGAGATTCCATTGACTTGAATTTGTTAACCAAGAAAAATCTTCTAAACCATAATTACTGCTATTTTCTAGTGGATTCCCCTTAGTATCTACAAAAATTTTCTTATTTTGCTCCCAATCGATCTCATCTTTTTCTGAGAAGGTTGTAATCCAGTGAAAATCATCTAATCTAAACTCTACTACCCCGTTTTCAAATGCAAAAGATTGTAGGTCAAGAATTGAAAGAGATAGATTAGAAAATGCTTTTTCTGCTTCTAAACGTAATGATGAACTTAATGGATAAATTGTATTAAGTATTCCAGTTAAGTTAACACTGAATCGTGCCCATTCTCCTTCTTTCCACGTTAAAACATCTTGATTACCATCATTTGAACCGAGAACAATATTTATAATAAAATCTTGATTTGTCTTCCTATAAAATGAAGAAATATTTTCGATTAAACCACTTGATCGATTAAAAATAATGTTTATAGCATAATTATCGTTATCAAAAATTAGACGTAACCAATTATTGAATCCGTATTGATGATCAAGTAAATTTCGAGAAGCATTAAATTGAAAAGCCCCGGAAATATAACTGTTATGGCTAAAAGCTGAAGGAATATCATTATCAATCCAGCCAGGTAACTGATAATCTGAATACCAATTTAAACTAGTATTAGTAGTTACTGAAAATTTTGTACTAGCCTTTCCTTCAATTACATTAGTATAATCTAGCTCTACACTACCTTCAAGCCTTTTCGGACCCAATAATCCATCTGAGGATCTGAACCAAAAATTATTATTTGATATATTTTCCCCTGTAGCTCTTTTATCATATTGTAATGATGTTAGATTGGTTTGAATTATAGAAAAAAGACTATTTTCTTCATGATCAGATATTGTAATATTATTGTTTTGAAAAAGTTCTTCTGTTAATCTTCCAGTTTCCTCTGAAACAAAGAAAATGCTATTCTCAATTACAGGAGGATCAAATGAAGAATAATTTGTAGAAACGCTACTATCCTTTAAAATTGATTTTAAAAAACGTTCTTCTAAATAAAAATTTCTCTTAAAAGTTTCAATAGAAGAGTTATCACTGTCAAAACTTCCATCAATTGAAATAAGATTAATATTAACTAATAACAGAAATAGAAAGAAGCTTATATTCTTTATAGGGAAATTTCTAATTGCTCTAATGTTTTTTTCCATTGGTGAGGATTTATCACCTCTCTGAAAAGAAGTATTAATAGTCATATCCATTTGAGTTAGTATAATTTTCTTATAAAATTCCCTCACTTTTATTTTGGTCATCAAAGAAGAAAAACGTAACTTCCAAGAATTAATCTACTGAATAAAACTAGTTCAATAATTAAGAGAACATAACCAATAATAATCAATAATTACCCAAAAGAAAGTTGTGCTTTTAGAAAATTCACAAAAAAAAGGACTTTAAGATGAGACTACTGGACATTATAATAGGGTGTCTTATGGTCTTAATGAAAAAAACATAATTCTAATTTCGATTAAAAAATTAAAAGGGAACTAGACAATGGAGAGATAAATAAATCTGATAAATAGCGGCATATAAAGGGTCTTTCCTGCGACATTTCACCAAGTTCAAACAATATATTTTTAAGTTGTTAAAGGAAGCTTAAAACTCGGCGTTGCAATAGTCTTACCAAGAAAATTGCAAGTGCAACGTTTGCTAAGTAGGCAACAAACGTTTAGATACCAATGGCCTACAACAGAGATGTTACGAATCGTATGGAAGCATTTTTGCTTCGATGCGCAATCGAAATCCTCTCCGGTAACGGAGGGACTCTGGTGACAGGGTTTTAAAAAAAAAGGATGAATAACCAAATACGCAAGACAAAAAAATCAGAAAATGCTTTTTTTACGAATTCAATTTCTTTTATTCTGAAAAATTAAACTTTTGTTGAAAAATATCGATCATCTCCTATTGAAAGGTAAGAGAAAATTAGATATTCAACGAAAGTCAATTGTTCATCTATTTCGCCGTATATTGAGACGAAATGGGACACTAGATATTAAGGCCGTCTTGCGCAAATGCCATGTGATGGATGCCTAGCTTTGGGAGCCGAAGAAGGTCGTGACAAGCAGCGATATGCTGAGGGAAGGCGCATGTAGCCGTTGATCCTCAGATTACCTAATGGGACTTCCTAACAAGCTCCGGCTTGTTATACCAGACTATGGTAAGGGAACCCGCCGAATGGAAACATCTTAGTAGGCGGAGGAAAAGAAAACAAGAGTTATTCCCCTAGTAACGGCGAGTGAAAAGGGAAAAGGGCAAACCGAATCCTATGGGAAATGTGGTGTTTGGGCCGGTTCAATACCAACTATAAGCTGGTTGAAGAGATCTGGAAAGATCCGCGATAAAGGGTGATAGCCCCGTAAACGAGTGGTTAGGCGGTAGAACTGGTTCCAGAGTAGCGGGGATTGGAAATTCCTCGTGAATATGCCAGGCATTAACTGGCAACCCTAAATACTCCCCAAAAGCGATAGTGTACTAGTAGCGTGAGCGAAAGGTGAAAAGTCCGCCGAAAGGCGTGTGAAAAGTGCCTGAAATCACATGGTTATAGAACGTTAGCAGCTCGAAAGCTTAGAAACTCGAAGTAGTGAACTTCGGTAACGAAATGAACGATTTGAGTCGAGCGGAGTTGCTAGATCCGTCTTGAAACACGGGCCAGGGAGTTTATTTCTGTGGCAAGCTTAAGGAGCTATCTCCGAAAGCACAGGGAAACCAATGCATCGTAACCTTCGGGCCAGGATGCTGGTATGAAAGTGCCAGAGTCACAGGGATAAGACCAGAAACGCGACGATCTTAGCTTGGACAGGTTGAATCGCTTCGAAAGGAGCGTGGAAGGCCGAATAGGTACTTAAGTGCAATTAGTTCTGTTGATCTGAGTTAAGTGGCAAAAGACCAATCAAGTCGCGTGATAGCTGGTTCCCGCAGAAGTGGACCACAGTCCAGCCTCAGCTGAGGTAGCCGACGTTGTAGAACACTGATAAGGGTCACCTTGAAGTAAAATTCAGGGCCTCTATTCAAATTCCGAAGGCGTTGGCGCCGA